>JBPRGG010000056.1:0-229070 GCA_051418075.1 Candidatus Cyclobacteriaceae bacterium M3_2C_046
TGGCCGCACGCATGGGAGAATACCCTTCCGGCATCAGCCGGTAGATATTTTCCACCACCACAATACCATTGTCCACTAACATTCCCAGGGCCAGGATCAAGGCGAAAAGCACCATCATATTGGCGGAGTAGCCAATGGCATTCAGCAACATGAAGGCCATAAACATAGACAATGGAATGGCAATACCCACAAACAAAGCATTTCTGAGCCCCATAAAAAACATCAATACCAAAGTCACCAGTAGCACCCCCATAATGATGCTGTTTTCCAGATTATCTACGATATTTTTGGTGTATTTGGATTGATCACCAGAAATAGTAATGCTGAGATCATCGGGAAAGCGGTTCTGTTTGGACAATGCAATAATATCCCGGATCTGCTGAGCTGTAGTTAGCAGATTTTCTCCTTTTCGCTTAACCACATCCAGGGTCACTACCGGTAATAAACTTGACCGGGAATAACTGGATGGATCTTCATAGGTATCCCTCACACTTGCCACATCTTTCAGATATACGATCTTGCCATTTTCATCTGAAACAATTACATCTTCAATCTGGTCAGGGTTGGTAAATTCTCCATCTATTCTGAGTGACCTCCTAAAATCATTATCCAGGATGTTTCCACCGGACATGGTAACATTTTCAGCTGATATGGCATTGGAGATGTCAGAAAAGCTGACCTGCATAGCTTCCATTCTATGAATATCTGCTTCTATCAGGATCTCCCGGTCCAGAGCTCCCCTGATATCCGCCTTTGAAATGGAAGAAAGCTGTTCAATTTCATCTTCCAGGTATTCAGCAAAATTCTTCAATTCGGAAATACTGTAATCACCGGATATATTGACAAACATGATCGGCAACTCGGTAAGATCCACGTCAGTAACATTAGGATCCTGATCCAGATCGCTGGGTAACTCGCTTTTGGCTTTATCCACTGCATCTTTTACATCCTGCAATGCCTTGGCTATATCTTCCTCCGGATTAAACTCCACTATGATTACAGAATAATCCTGCACGGAAGTGGAAGTGATATCTTTGATACCGGATATTGATTTGATCTCCTTTTCTATGGGACGGGTGATCAGATTTTCCATGTCTACCGGAGAGTTTCCGGGATAAATTGTATTCACCACAATGGTAGGAATTACAATATCAGGAAAACTTTCCTTGGGAATTCGGATATAAGCCGTAATTCCCATAATGGCTATGATCAGGGTCAGGATGATCACACTGGTACCATTGTTCACCGACAATGAACTCAGTCCAAATTCCCTGACCGATTTTTTCTTTTGAGGTGTGGGGGTATTTTCTAAATTCTCCATAATTGGAAATTAATTTAAATGGTTGGTTCTACTTCCTGTACAATATGTCCTTCAGCTACTTCTCTGAAACCTTCATCTACCAGCACCTCCTGACCGGAAAGCCCGGAAAGCACAACGGTTTGATCTTTATAGGTTACACCTCTTTCAATTTTGACTTTCCTGGCAGTAGGTATGCTGTCAGATTTATCCACTACATAAACGTAGTCGCCTCTGTTGTCAATTTGAATCAGGTTAGTAGGTACGATAACGGCTTGCTCCGCTTCAAAATCCTTCAATTTCATGATTGCAATCATATTAGGTTTGATCATAAAATCTTTCTGATTGGGTAAAGCTACCTCCACAGAAAAGGTTCTGTTGTTTCTATCCAGCACCCGACCCACTGAAGTAATCTCGGAGGTATAGGTGGCATCAATAGAAGGAAAGCTGATCACTACCATATCACCTTTATCAAACTGACCTATATAAGCTTCTGATACATCTGCTTCAATATACATATCTTCCAGGCTTACAATGCGCAGCAAAGGAAGCCCTGGTTGGGTCATTTCTCCTTCTTTAATAAACACTTTATCGATACTACCGGTAAAAGGAGCCCGGATGGTGGATTTGTCCAGCTGAGAGCGGGTAGTAGCCAATTTAGATTTAAGACTTTCTACTGCATTTTTTGATTCAAGATACTGAATCTCGGTGCCAATCTTTTTCTCCCATAACCTGGCCCGCTTTTCATACACTGTTTCTGCCAGTTCCAAGGAAGTTTCCAATTCCTTAATGGTATTGCGAAGCACTTCATCATCCAGGCGAACCAGGACCTGTCCACGACGAACCTGATCTCCTTCTTCTACAGTGATCTGCTCTACACTACCTCCTGTCTCAGAAGACAGGGAAACATTTTTATTTGATTCCACTGAACCACTCACTTCTATAAAATGCTCGAATTCGCTGACTTTTACCGGAGTGGTAGTAATTAAAGTGGCTTCCCTGTTTGCTTTGGCGAATTGTGGATCCAGGGCTGCAATTTCCTGCTCCAGGTCTTTGATCTTATTATTCAGATCCAATACTTCATTTTTGTATTTTTTCAGCTGGGCCTTTTTTTGATCCAGTTCATTGGGACCGCAGGAAACGGTGCTGATCAGGACCCCTACTAAAAGATATCTTAAAAGTTGATTCATGATTCTAATTATTTTTATTTTTTATATGCAATATTATTTTGACAAAATACCTAGCGCTTTTTCCAGGTCTACTTTGGAAACCAGCACATCATAAAACGCTGAATAATAATTTGTTTCAGCTTCTTTGATATCTGTGTCAGCTTCCACCACTTCAAAATTCGATCCCAGGCCGGCCTGATTTTTTTCTTTGGTTACATCATAGATCCTCTGAGCCAGCGCCATATTTTCCTCCGTGGTTTCCAGCCTGTTCAAAGCATTATTATAGGCCGTTTTAGCCTGCTCTATTTCCAATAAAATTGTATTTTGCATGGCATTCAGGTCATTTTCTGATTTTTCCACTGCAAGTTTTGCCTGTTGTATACGATTATACCGCTGCATACCAGAAAAAATGGGGATGGATAAAGACACCCCAAAATTGCCGTAGTTGAACCAATTATTGGTATTCATCAGGTCATCAAAGGTGTCGGTACCAGAGTTATATCCAAATCCTACAAATCCATTTAGTTTGGGCAGGTTGGCTACGCGGTAATTTTTCAGGTCCAGCAAACTTAGATCACGACTAGTCTGTAGCACAGAATAATCCTTCCTTTGAGCAAAGCGCATGGAATCTTCCAGGGTTTGCACATTATAAGGTTCAAAATCATAATCATCCAGACTTCCTTCCAGCAACAGTGTCTGATTCACTCCCATACCCATCTGGTATTTCAACAGAGCATAATTCAATGCCAAAATTCGCTGGGTATTTTCTCTCTCGGTCAAAATATTATTATAATTCAACCTGATCCTGTCTACATCCAGTTGCTCGGCAAACCCATTTTCCAACATAATATTGGTTTCATACAACAACGTATCCAGCCTCTTAAAATTAGCATCGATCAGATCCAGTCTTTCTTTGGCAATTAAAACGCCATAATAAGCTTTGGTTACAGCTGCCACTACTTCTACTTCAGATGCTTCAAGCGAGCGCCGGGATAGCTCCTGGTAGGTATTGGCTGCCTGTAATCCAACCAGGTAAGAGCCATCAAATAAGAGCTGGGACAAACTAATGCCAGCAGTTCCTGTATTTTGCACACCAAACCTTACTGGTACTGGCGGCGCATTATCGGGAATAGATGAAGGATCATCGGCAAAGAATACGGCCGGTAAAAACACAGTTTGAACAGCAAAATTATTCATGTAGCTTACTTCCCCATCTATTTGGGGTAAACCCCTTCCAACCGTTTCTTTTACTTGCTTATTGGCTATTTTGACATCAATTCTGCTATTTTCCAAATTCCAGGAATTTTCCAGGGCAAAATCAATGCAACCTTCAAGATCCAGACTGAATACCTCCTCATTGGATTGAGAAAGGCCAGGTTGAATCAGGAAAACTGCCATTAGTATCATAGGCAAAACTTTCCTTGATAAATATTTTATCCGGTAAAAGATGCTTTTTATTATTTTATGTATCATAAGTATTTAATTATTTCTTTTTCAAAATTACTTTACAGTTACAGGCAGAAAAACTACAAATCGGCCAAAGCTGAAATATTACCGGTAAATTAGCTTTTCTATCGGTTCTGAAATTTTGTTTTTCCTTGGATTATAAACTATTATTTTCTCCTACACTGGCTGAATAGGCTGACAGCAGCCTTTTCCCTTTTTCCGTGAGCAAACCATGAATAAAATGTTCACCCAGTTGCTGATGAACCTGAGCAAAATCAAACTTATCCCTGGGAAAAACCTCATCATTAAAGGCCAACTGAATTAATTCCAACCGCATGGTAGCTAAAATATCAACATTGATATCGGGCCTGAATACGCCTTCACTGATTCCCCTGTTGAGAGAGGATATAATAGATTTATAAAAAACCCGGTTTTTATAATCAAGGTAAATTTGCCAGGCTTTTTTATAATATTTTTTCAAATCATAAAAGACCGAGGGATTGATCCTTTGGTGGTTTTTTTTCATACACTGAGCCATCTGAAATAATTCTTCTATGATATTACCTGATTGCTGATGTATTTCTTCAATCTCTCTTTTCTCTTTTTCCATGTGAACTTTAGCCACGGTATTCACTATTTCATTCTTATCTTTGAAATATTGATATATAGTTTTTTTGGATATAGCCAGTGACTGGGCTATATCATCCATGGTAACACTTTTGATCCCATACCGTAAAAATAAATTTTCGGCATCCTCTAATATTTTTCTCTTTACTTCTTCCACTATCTTCGACAAATTGGTTGCAAAACTAAGGAAACTTTTAAATTCTTTAAAGTTTTTGACATTACCCTTCTATTACGGTTTGTATTTTTAATTGTTATAGAGGATCTGTAAAAATTTGGGAATAATATTTCTTTTTGTATAATTGAGTTATAAATGGAAAAAACATCTGATAAGCGGTTAGCTGATATTGATTCTGAAAAGTTTAATGACTCCAATCATACCTTTGGGTTTATCAGGTCAGGTGTAGGTGAAAAAGTCATGTTCACTTTTCACGGTTTTGGTCAATCAGGTCGCGAATTTCAGGAATTTGACCGGATCTTTGGGGCTGAATTCACCCTGTATCATTTTCATTTGCCATTTCACGGGCAGCTTACTCATTTAGGCCAGCCAATTCTAACAAAAGATGCACTTTATTGGTTTTTTTCAAAATTCTGCCAGAAGAAAAAGATTGGAAAGTTTTCTTTGGCTGCCTTCAGCCTGGGAAGTAAGTTGGCTCTTAGCTTGCTCGAATCATTTCCCCAACAAGTAGATCTGGTAATCCTGATGGCGCCTGACGGTATTAAAAACAACTTCTGGTATGACATGGCCGTATATCCTGGTCTGTTTCGCCGATTATTTCGCAGTTGGATTACTAACCCTTCCCTGTTCTTTTTCCTGTTGAAGCTGATAAAGAAATATAAACTGGCTGATAAAAGCACTATTAAGTTTGCTGAAACACAGATGCACAGCCGCTACCGACGCTGGAGGGTATATAATACCTGGAATGCCCTAAGAGCCCTTCGATTCAAACCATCCCGTCTGGTCAATCTGATCAATCAACAACAAATACCAGTTAATATTTATTTCGGCAAATATGACCACATTATTACGGCATCTCATCTGCAATTTTTCTTGGTTCAGCTGCAAAGATGTCATATGAAAGTGCTGAATGCTTCACACCGGGATCTTATTGGTGTTACGGCAGATGAACTTAAGCGAAAGCAATACCTTCGATAGCATCCTCCTGGTTAAGCCTGACAGCTATCTGTTAACTTTCAGTAATTTTTTTAAGGTAAGATTTAGAAATTATAAAAATAAATTCTACTTTTGTACTCCCAAAAACAAGGGTGGAAAATTGTCCGATGGTGTAACTGGCAACACGTCTGATTTTGGTTCAGAAGAGTCCAGGTTCGAGCCCTGGTCGGACAACCAAAACTATTCATCATAAAAATAGAATGGTTTAAACACGTAAACTTAATCCCGGTCAAAAAAATAAGGTCGGGATTAATTTGTTTAAAAGCAGAAATAAATTTAGTTCGGATAATTATTATCCTGATATGGCCGATGTAAAGATCTTTTCCGGTTCTAGTTCACGTTATCTGGCAAGAAAAATTGCTCAAAATTATGGCAAGCCGTTGGGTGCGCTGGAAATGCAAAAATTCAGTGATGGAGAGATGGCTCCATACTTCACTGAATCGGTGCGGGGCAGTCATGTATTTTTGATCCAGTCCACATTTGCCCCTTCAGATAACCTGATGGAATTGTTACTGATGATTGATGCATCCAAAAGGGCCAGTGCTAAATATATTACGGTGGTCATTCCCTATTTTGGTTATGCCCGTCAGGACCGAAAAGACCGACCCAGGGTAGCCATAGCAGCCAAACTGGTGGCAAACATACTCACTGCTGCCGGAGCCGAAAGGCTAATGACCTGTGATCTACATGCTGGTCAGATCCAGGGGTTCTTTGACCTCCCGGTGGATCACCTGGACGGCTCCTACATCTTTGTACCTTATCTCAAAACCCTGCAGTTGGACAACCTGGTTTTTGCCTCGCCTGATGTGGGAGGAACCAAAAGAACCAGGAGTTTTGCCCAATACCTCGGGGTAGATATGGTAGTGTGTGACAAACACCGCACCAAAGCCAATCATGTGGCTTCCATGCAATTAATCGGTGATGTAGAGGGAGCCGATGTGGTGCTGGTAGATGACCTGATTGATACCGGAGGCACTTTGGCTGCTGCCGGCCGTCTGATCAAGGAAAAGGGGGCAAAATCCGTAAGGGCTATTTGTACCCATCCTATCCTTTCCGGGCAGGCTTATGAAACTATTGAGAATTCTGAGCTGGAAGAGTTGGTAGTGACTGATACCATTCCTTTGAAAAAGGAAAGTCCTAAAATTAAAGTATTGAGTGTAGCCAGCATGTTTGCCAAAGGTATACGTAAGGTACATGACAATGAATCCATCAGTTCGTTGTTTATTAATGGTAATGCAAATTTTTAACATTTAACTAATAAATTTTATGAAAACTATTGAGATTATAGGGTATAAAAGAGCAAATCTCGGAAAACAACATTCCAAGCAATTAAGATCTGAAGGTAACGTTCCCTGTGTGGTTTATGGTGACAATGATCAGATTCATTTTTACTCTCCCATGATACTTTTTAAAGACCTTGTATATACACAGGACTTACATTTTGTGGATTTGAATATTGAAGGTGATCATTATAAATGTATTTTGCAGGAGGTGCAGTTTCATCCTGTCAGTGAAGTCATTTTACACGCTGATTTCCTGGTTTTAAAAGACGATAAACCAGTAAAAGCAGAGGTACCTGTGAAATTTGAAGGTACTGCTCCAGGTGTGGTGAAAGGCGGAAAACTGGTTTCCAAATTAAGGACTATTCGGGTAAAGGCCCTTCCCAATGATATCCCGGAATTTATCACTATAGATATCAGCAAGCTGGATTTAGGAAAATCTGTGAAAGTACGTGAAGTGAAAAAAGAGAATTTTGAGATTCTGAACAGTCCTCAGGTATCCATAGCCACTATTGAAACACCAAGAACCTTGCGTGGAGGTGGAGGTGCAGCGGAAGAAACTGAAGCCGAAGCTGAGGTTTGATAATCACTTTTATAAAATCTATTCAGGATCCCATCAGTTACTAGATGGGATCTTTTTTTGTTTTATATCGAACTGGCATGAAGTATTTAATTGCAGGATTAGGCAACATCGGAGCAGAATATGAGCTTACCCGCCACAATATAGGCTTTTTAGTGCTGGATCAGTTGGCGGACCAGCAAAAAGTAAATTTTAATTCAGACCGTTTGGCTCAAAAAGCTGATTTCAAATTTAAAGGCCGTCAATTTCATTTAATCAAGCCTTCCACCTACATGAATTTAAGCGGGAAAGCAGTAAAATACTGGTTGAATGAACTGAAAATACCGGTAGAGAACTGCCTGATCATTACTGATGACATTGCCCTTCCCTTCGGGAAATTAAGACTTCGGCTGAAAGGTTCCAATGCTGGTCATAATGGTTTAGGTAATATTCAGGAAATACTTGGCAGTAATCAATATCCCCGACTCAGGTTTGGCATCGGAGACAATTTTCCCAAAGGCAGACAAGTAGATTACGTATTGAGCCGGTTCAGTCAGCAGGAATTTGAAGATCTTGGCTCTTTCATTCATAAGGCTAATGAAATGATCCTGTCTTTTGGAACCATAGGCCCGGAGAGAACCATGAGCCAATTCAATGATTAGGCAATAAAAGAAGGATAGAAAGAATTATAAAATTCTTTCTATCCTTCCAGATCAATAAGCTTTTCTCAAATTTAAATGGCTTGGTCTTCAGCCAGTTTCAATTCAATATCAAGCTCTATTTCATCCGCAAGCACCATATCCTGGGCACCTGTTTGAAAAGATACATCATACTTCTGCCGATCAAAGGTGAGGGTACCGGAAGCTGTACCAGTAGAAGGATCGAAGTTTACATTTTCAATGGTTTCTTCATGGGTATTTCCTCTGATGGTTAACTCTCCCATAACCTGGGAATTGTCTTGACTGGAGCCTGTGATCTTGAAAGAAGCATTAGGATATTCTGAAACCAGGAAAAAATCGTCTGATTGTAAATGACCTACCAGTTTTTCCTTGGTTTTATCTTCTTCCGGGTTGTAGTTTTCATCAGTGGGTGTAATAGAATTAAGATCAACTACAAATGACCCGCCTACAATATCATTTCCCCGGGTTTCAAGAGTACCTTCGGTCAATTCCACTGTACCATTGTGAGAATATACCCCCAGCATAGTTCCTTCCCATTCCACCACACTGGCGTTTAGGTCTACCTGATGGGTTTCCAGTTCCTGATCGGCTTCAGTGGTCTGAGTCATCATGGGGTCTGAGCTTTCATCAGCATTTTCTGTTTGATTACCTCCTCCAGAGCAGGAAAACAAGGCTATGGCAAAAAAAGCCGCAAAAAATAAATTCAGGTTTTTCATATCAGTTTGTTTTTGGTTGCTTAAAATTTAGGTTAGGGTATTGACTGTATATACAAATAAAAAGTAATGATTGTTTCAAAAAATATTTACACTTTTCAAAGATATCCTACCAGACAAGCATAATACCTATTTACATTTAAAAAATATAGGATAAATGCTGTAAAAGGTGCGGCATATTTATAAACTGCTAAAAAAACAAGGAAAATTTCAGGCAGTCTTTATTTTTGCTACCTGATCCAGATTCAATTCTTTTAGAGATATTTCCCGCATTTCCACTTTTCTTACTTTACCGGTTACAGTCATAGGGAAACCATCCACAAATTTCCAATACTTGGGAATTTTGAAGGTAGCAATTTTTCCTTTACAATAGGCATAAAGTGCTTCTCCGGTCACAGAAGCTTGTTCCTTAAGTTTGACCCAGGCCATTACCTCTTCCCCATATTTTTCACTGGGTACACCGATCACCTGTACATCAGAAATATCCGGATGACTGTAAAGGAATTCTTCTATTTCCCGGGGTGAAATATTCTCACCACCACGGATGATCACGTCTTTAATCCTTCCCACTATACTGATATAACCCTGGTCATCCATTACTGCCAGATCACCGGTATGCATCCAGCGACCGGCATCTATTACCTGCCGGGTGGCTTCCTGGTTGTTCCAATAACCTAACATAACGGAATATCCCCTGGTGCAAAGCTCCCCCTGGATGCCCCTGGGCAGAATGGCTCCGTTTTTCGGATCTATGATCTTAATTTCCTGGTGAGGATGAACCCTTCCCACCGTAGAAACCCTTTTCTTTAATTCGTCATCAGTCTGGCTTTGAGTGGAAACCGGGGAAGTTTCAGTCATGCCATAGCAAATAGTAACTTCTTTCATGTTCATGGCCGATTGCACTTTCTTCATAACTTCTACCGGACAGGGTGAACCGGCCATAATTCCGGTCCGCAAAGAAGAATAATCATATTTTGAAAAATTGGTGTGATCCAGTTCAGCAATGAACATGGTGGGCACACCATACAGGGACGTGCATTTTTCCTTTTCTACTGTTTTCAAAACCAATTCAGGATCAAACGCCTCTCCGGGAATAACCATGGCAGCTCCGTGGGTGGTACAAGCCAGATTGCCTAACACCATACCAAAACAATGATAAAAAGGAACAGGTATGCAAACCCTGTCATTCTGAGTATATTTGAGGGTTTGGCCAATGAAATAGCCATTATTCAGTATGTTATGATGGGATAAAGTGGCTCCTTTGGGAAATCCGGTGGTGCCGGAAGTATATTGAATATTGATGGGATCATCAAATTGAAGGGTTTTCTCCACCATGGTTAAGATATCTTCACCTATATCCTGTCCTGCTTCCAGTAATTGTTCCCAATCATGATCTATGATCAGCACCTGTTTCAGGGATGGGCATTTTGGTCTTACTATCTCCAGCATGGCAATATAATCTGTGGCTCTGAAACCTTTGGCAGCCAGTAAAAAATTTACTTCAGATTGGTTGAGGGCAAATTCCAACTCATTGGTCCGGTAAGCCGGATTGATATTTACCAGAATAGTACCAATACGGGCGGTGGCATACTGAATCAGTACCCATTCAAATCGATTGGCTGACCAGATGCCTACCCGGTCACCTTTTTCCAAGCCAAAGGCCAGTAACCCTTTGGCTACAGCTTCTACCTGCTGCCAGAAGGTTCTGTAGGTAACCCTGTAATTTTGTTCATAGACAATCAAAGCATCCTGATCAGGATATTTTTGTACGGTATTTCGCAAGTTTTCACCGATCGTTTCACCCAGCAGAGGAATGGTTCCCAAGCCATGTACGTAAGAAATGTTTCCCATTTTAACCTTTTATCAGTTCAAACGATTACAAATATAAAATAATTGGTAAAATCTTAAAATTTTAGGTGTATAGGACCAATTTTCCAGATGTAATATTAAATCAAAGATTTTAGATTTTTTTTTCGGCTGTACTATTGGATATATCCAATTCATCTGTAAGTTTGCAATATTAATATATGATAATATTATTATATGTTCATATTATGGAAAAATTGAAGAAATTGTTTTTGGGTATGAAGGATTTACGCCTTATATTAGGATTGTTGATCGGAGGAGCTGCCGGCTATCTTTACTACTTTTTCATTGGTTGCACTGGTGGAAGTTGTGCTATTACCAGCAACCCCTGGTCATCCATCCTGTTTGGAATGCTGTTTGGCGTAATATTATTAAAAAAATAGTACTATATGAATACCAAGGAAATAGATAAAAGATATACTGAACTGGCAGAAGATAGTTGTTGTCTGTCTTGTGGAGGCGCACTGAACTATGCAGATCCATTTCCGGGAGAGGTTTGCCTGGATTTAGGCAGTGGCAGAGGAACAGATGTGATTCGGCTGGCCCAGGAAGTAGGAGCCAAAGGCAAGGCCTATGGCATTGATGTATCAGCCGGTATGCTGGAAAAAGCCAGGCGAAATGCAAAAAAGTTGGGGGTGACCAATGTGGAATTCTTAAACGCAGAGTTAGAGCATTTGCCCCTGCCTGACCATTCTGTCAATCTGGTGATCAGCAATTGCACTTTAAATCATGCAGAAGACAAGGTAAAGGTATGGTCTGAAGTATTTCGCCTGTTGAAAAAAGGGGGAAGATTTGTAGTCAGTGACATTTACTCCTTACAGGAAGTGCCCTTGCAATACCGAAAAGACCCAGTGGCAGTATCAGAATGCTGGGCCGGAGCTATTGAGAAAGACATTTATCTTGAAATATTGAATAAAACAGGTTTTAAAGACATAAAAATCATTGAAGAAAGTGCTCCTTATCCGAAAGGAAAAATAGAAGTAGCTAGCTTCACTATTGCTGGTATTAAGCCTTTTTAGTGAAGATTAATCAATTTTAGAACTTTTTAAACAATGAATTATGAAATCATTAGTAAAAAAGCAAAAAAAGAGCGAGCACAAAGTGGCACAATGTTGTGCTAAAAACTCCAAAGTTGTGGCGGGATGCCATGACTAATTAAATCAAAAACCAGCGGGTTTTATAGCCCCCTGGTTTTTACTAAAAATTAATGACTTATCAGATGAGATTATCCAGACATAACATATTTTCGCAGATCAAGGATTCGGAGAATTTTTTCCTGCTCAATTTATTATCCGGTCAGGCTGATATTCTGGATCCGGAAACAGCTGAGAATTACCGACGGGGAATCCATCTGAACCAGAAGGAGTTTATAGAAAAAGGATACCTGATAAATGAAAAAGAAGAAGAGAAATTATATCAGCAAAAGTATTTGCAATTTCTGGATGACCGGGATCAGGATGAGATCCAGATATTTTTTGCCCCCACTTACAGTTGCAATTTTACCTGCTCTTATTGTTATCAGGATGAATATGGTGTAGAAAAAACCCAGCTTGATCATCTATTGATTGATGCCTTTTTTCAATATGTTGATAAGCATTTTGCCGGTAAAAGAAAATATATTACCCTGTTTGGAGGTGAGCCTTTGATGACTGGTCAGAGCTATTATGAAAAGATAGAATATTTTATCCGGCAATGCAACCAAAGAAACCTGGAGCTGGCAGTGGTGACCAATGGCTATAGTATAGGGAAATACCTGGAGCTGCTGAAGCAAGTAAAGATAAGAGAAATACAGGTGACCCTTGATGGTACAGAAGCTGTACATAACGCCAGGAGGGCTCTTAAAAATAAACAAGCTACTTTTCATCAGATCGTAAGCGGAATTAATGCACTGCTGAATCATCAGATCCCGGTAAACCTTCGGATGGTAGTGGATAAACAAAATATTGATGATCTGCCTGCCCTGGCTGTTTTTGCCAAACAACAGGGCTGGACCAAACATCCTATGTTTAAGACTCAATTGGGCAGAAACTATGAGTTACATCATTGCCAGACCGATCAAAGCCGGCTTTTTGACCGTATCAGTCTGTATGAAAAAATTTTTCAGTTGATCCGGAAGCATCCGGAGATCCTGGAATTCCACCAACCGGCATTTTCCATAAGCAGGTTCCTGGCCGAAAATGGTGAATTGCCCAGTCCTTTATATGATGCTTGTCCGGGTACTAAAACAGAATGGGCATTTGATTACACAGGTCATATATATGCCTGTACTGCCACAGTGGGTAAAAATGATGAGTCTTTAGGCACCTTTTATCCCACCGTAACTCATGTTGAAGATATCATCGATGATTGGCAGGACCGGGATGTATTAAGTATTGCTGCCTGTAAAAATTGTCCGGTACAATTAGCTTGTGGAGGTGGATGTGCTTCAGTGGCTAAAAACCAGCATGGAAGCTTGAATTCACCAGATTGCAGACCAGTTAAAGAATTACTGGAGTTGGGAATGGCACATTATTTTGAATTGGAACAATAATTGCTAAAAAAATTTATTATAATACATGAACATTCAAACATATAAACATATTTAAAATTATGAAAGAAATCACAGCCGCAGAATTTGAAACAGAAGTTTTGTCCGGAGGGAAAGTTGCAGTAGACTTTTATTCCACAGAATGCCCTCCCTGTGAAGCATTAGCGCCAAAATACGAAGGACTAAACCAACTTTACGGAGAAGAAGTAAAATTTATTAAAATATTCAGACAGCAAAATCGTGAACTGGCTGAAAAATTAGGCATAAAGAGTTCACCTACTGTTTTATTCTATGACCAGGGACAGCCGGCCGGACAAATGTTGACAGGAGGAATCAAACGTTCAGACCTGATCAAAAATCTGAACAAACTGGTACCGGAAGAAAAATTAGCCCGTATCAACTCCAGGATCAAACCTGTCACCACTGAAACTGACGTACTTATCATTGGTGGAGGTCCCAGCGGACTGACTGCAGGTTTATACCTGGGGCAGGCTAAGATCAAGACCATTCTGGTAGACATAGGCTTACCGGGTGGACAAGTTTCCACCACCCATCAGGTTTCAAATTATCCTGGCTTTATTGACCCCCAACCAGGTTTTATGCTATCTCATTATATGTCTGAACAGACAAAAAAATATGGCATTACCTATAAAGTTGCGGTAGACCTAAGCAGAGTGGATCTGCAGAAGAAAGAAATCATCATTGACGAGTATGAAACCATCAAAGCCAAAAAGATTATCATTGCTACAGGTTCATCCCCACGTTATCTTGGCGTACCGGGTGAAAAAGAATTAAAAGGGAAAGGAATATCCTATTGTGCCACCTGTGATGCCAAGTATTTTCATGATAAAGAGGTGATTGTGGTGGGAGGAGGCAACACCGCCATCGAAGAGGCAGATTTTATTTCTAAATTTGCCAGCAAAATCACCATTGTACATCAGTTTGACAAACTACAGGCCAATAAACAGGCCCAGCAAAAAGCATTTTCTAATTCCAAAATAAGCTTTCTCCTGGAACATGAACCCAGAGGTTTTGCCAAAGAAGGAGATAAAATGAACCTGACCGTGGAAGATTTGAAAAATCAATCCCAAAAGATCCTGAAAGCTGATGGTATATTCATGTTTGTGGGTATGGTGCCTAACCTGGAGATTTTCTCCAACGGTCTGGACAAAGATGACTGGGGCTATATCAGAACCGATGAAGATAAGAAAACCAATATACCGGATGTGTATGCTGTAGGTGATGTAGTGAGTAAAAAATATCGCCAGATCACCACAGCCATAGCCGATGGAACTATTGCGGCTATTTCTATTGCCAAGGAACTGGATACAATATCATAATTTAGTTTACAAGCTGTTCTGAAAATTGTCTGAGGATTTGATTCCTGTGGCAGGCTTTGGAACAGCTTTTTTATTATTTATAGGGGGTGATCAGGTCAAACTGGTCCGGATCTATCTTCATATCGGAGATCATCTCGCTACGGCAAGGCCGGCTGATAATATAGATCCCCATGATTATCCCAATGATACAAAGGAATACATAATGTCCGGTTAAAAAATAAGCCAGGGTAGACAATATGGCAGACCCTTCCAAAGCCATTAACCGAAACAGGATAGCCTGAGCGTAAACATTCAGTTTCGATTCCAGTGAGTGGCTTGATTCTATTTTGTTGATCATGATCCGGTAAATCAAAATGCTGAGTATAGCCCCGATCACTGCCAATACAGGTATGACAAAAAACAGCAACTCAACCAGTGTTTCATCCCGCAGGTTATAAATTCCTTTCAACCGAAAAGAAATGATCAAAACAATGACCATTCCCAGCAGCATGGCCCAGTACAATATTTTTACCTGCTTTAAGTATTTTCTTTTTTTCAATACTTTCTATTCGGCTTTACAGGAATGAGACGCTGTTTTGATAACATAAAGCTCAAACCCTGGGTTGATTTTACAGATATCAATTAAATTAGTCAAAATTTACATAAAATACAAATTTTCGGTAACTGTTCATCCTATGAAATATAAATTATTTACTTTTTTATTGACTTTTGGCCTGTTCTTTTTTTCCTGCCAGAGGGATCTTTCCTATGAAGAAGCCCTGGAAAAAATCAACGACCTGGAAGATCCTCAGAAGCAAGAGGATGCCACTTTTTTGCTGGAGGTTTATAATTCCGGATTATTTGTAGAAAAGGCTTCGCAAATGGCTTCTGAAAAAGGATATGCTAATTTTGTAGTAAATTTTGCCAGTAAAAACCTCGAATATCAACAAAGTATTACCGAAAATCTGGAAGAGTTGGCCAGTGACTTAAAAATTAAGCTGCCAGCCAGTTTGAGTACAGCTTACCAGGAACAGTTAAATCAGTTATCCTCTCTTTCTAAAAATGAATTCGACAGCCGATACCTTGCCCGACTGGAAGAGATTTATCAGGAAGGATTGCAAAAGTTCGAAAATGCTGCTCTATATGCCCATCTGGATGAAGTCCGTTCCTGGTCGGCTAAATATATCTCCAGCCAAAGGCAACAACTTGATGAAATCAGAGAAATAGAGGCTGAATTGCTTTAAGATTTGATTTTATGCAATGGCTCCATGTGGATGGTCGCCTGCATCTGCAATTCTTCCTGTATACGTTGTTCAATTCTGGTAGCGATCTCATGGGCTTCCTCCAACGTCATATCAGAGGGAAGGCGAATATGAAAAGTGATTTCCTGGTGGTTCCCATAATTATGAATATGGGTATGATGCAGGTACAATTCCCGGGAAGTGATCTTTCGGCTGATCTCTTTTAATTTGTTGATGGTTTGTTCATCCGGCTTTTCACCTAATAGCTTATGAATGGCGGTGGATAAGATTTCATAAGTGGCATAAAATATCAGCACACTAACAATAATACCCAGGGAACCATCCATCCACCAGTAATTTCCTCCGGCAAAGATCCCTATTAAAATGATAATTGAGGAAAGGGCATCACTGCGGTGGTGCCAGGCATCTGCTTTTAGTGATTCTGAATTCGTTTTACGCCCAATCCAAAAGGAGTACTGAGCCAAACCTTCCTTAAATAAAATAGAGATCACAGTTACAATTTTAGCAACTAGCCCATAACTAACTACATTCTGGGACTTCAAACGTTGAATGGATTCGACCAGGAAATTAAAACCAATAAATCCCAAGATTGCACCTATCAGCAAAGCAGTGATAATTTCTGCCCGGCCATGTCCAAAAGGGTGTTCTTTGTCTGCCGGTTTATTGGATATATTGATTCCCACCAAAACCATCACTGAGCTAATGCTGTCAGAAAGTGTATGCCAGGCATCTGCTACCAATGCTACTGACCCCGTCACCAATCCGGCCCAATATTTCAGCCCAAAAAGGATGGCATTGACCAGAATGGAGATGACACCGGCACGGCTGGCTTGGCGGTTATCAGGAGAGGAATGAGACATCTTTCAGCCTTAGCTATATATACTTTCCCATTCTTTAAAATCCTCAATATCTTTTTCAATAGAACTAAAAATCCAGATGATCAGCGAAATATCGTCCAGGAAGCCTGTGATTGGGAAAAAATCAGGTATTACATCCATGGGGTTAACAAAATATACCAAACCGGCTACTATCAGTAACACCGATTTCCAGGGTATTACCCGGTAATCTCCTCTCACATAAGCTTTTAACATACGGATAAAGGTATTCAGCTTCCTGCCAAAATCCTGCCTTTCGGTTTCATTTTTTTCCAACCTTCGAAATTTCGCCATGGCTTTCCTGATTAAATGGTGCAACCTTTCCGGATCCCTGGCAATGTTTCCTGCTTTTTTTTTGGCTGAGGCAAAATTAAAGTTTCCCATATTCCTAAAAGTTGATTATATACTATAAATAGTATTTTAAGACAAATTGTTGAAATTTACTTGTATAAACCAACGCATAAATGGCCTTAAAATTCTAAAACAATTGCTGAATTTCTTCTTTTAATTGAGCCAGCGCATAATTTATACGATTAAATTCTTGCTCTGACATCTTATGAAAGATGTTTTTGGCCAGATCAATTCCTTTGGCATCCTGTTTCAGTTCATTGGCAGACTGGTTGATCAGGGAAATATATTCTTCCACTGTATTTTTGATCAATTGCCACACTTCATCACTCATATAAATTTGCTGGGAAAGGTTATGGTTAAACTCTTCCCGTATTTCATGAATAAGGATCTGTTGTAATTTGGGAGCAGAATATGAAGCATCATTCAACCGCAAGATCAAATTTTCCGGCATAATTCTTTCCAGGAACAAAGCTATCCTTTCATAAGCCTGCAACCGATTAGGTAAAATGATCTCACCGCTCTTGACCTTGACATCCACCAGCTTATTTTCCAACTCCTTTTTTAAAAAGGATTGTATGGACAGATACATGGCATAAAGTACTAACCCGGCGGGAATTAAAAGTTTGGCAAACTCTACGACTATTTCCATAGTTAATTTACAGATTCAGATGTTATGCATAAAACAGCATCAAATTTACTTATTTTTACTTCTAAAAAAGAAAATTTTAACCATTGAATTAATACCACAGCCATGAATGAGAAACTAGTACCGGTAAAAATCAGTCCGGATGCAGTGCAGGAAATCAGGAAAATAATGTCTCAAAAAAATATTCCGGCAGACTATTACCTCAGAGTAGGCATGAAGGGAAACGTTGGTTGTGGCGGTATGGGTTATCTTTTAGGTTTCGATCATCCTAAGGAGCATGATAACATTTATGAAATTGAAGGGATCCCGGTGGTAGTAGAAAAAAAACATGTGATGTATATATTGGATCTGACTATTGATTATCATCATGGTGCAGATGCCAGTGGGTTCGTTTTCCGTAAAAATGATTCCTGATGTGCCGGCTCTGAATTATTTTAAATATTGAGTACTTATTATAGAATGCTTTACCCTATACCACTGCCATAACCATAAGCTGTTTTATATGTTCTAAGAATAGAAATCCGAAGTGAAATTTTTTAAAAGATTTAGCTATGAAAGCCCGATACATTTTTTTATCCTTCTTATCTCTTTTTATGGTTCTGCTATCATCTTGTGGAACCAACCAAGAACAAGATGACGGCCAGGTTGAGGATGTTGATGTGATGCAGGAAAACACGATATCTGAAGAAGCCATGGAAGAAAATCCTACTAATATCCTGGTAGTGGCAGGAGCATATGATAATGTTGGCTCCCTGGATATTTTCCTGGAATCAGCTGTAATTGCTGATATCACTGATACCTTAAACAGTGCTGGTCCTTATACTGCTTTCATTCCCACCAGCAATGCTTTTGAAGCCATGCCGGGAAATACAGAACAGGAATTGATTGACAACCCTGACCGGCTAAGACAGGTATTGCTAAACCATATAGCGATTGGGGAAATCCGTTCGGCCAATTTATACCAGGGTCAACAACTGGAAACACTGGGTGGCAATCCCCTGGAAATTACAGAACAGAATGATCAGTTGTTTGTCAACGGCTACAGCATTCTGGACCCGGATATAGAAGCTGAAAACGGATTGATCCACGTGATCAATACTGTGATTTTACCCGAATAATATTTATTAACAGCATCTGGTCATTGATTAAGATGAACCTAAAGTATGGTGAGGAATCTCTGTTGCAGGCTGGAAGAAACTGTAGTTCCGACAGCGTACCACAGCCAGAACATTCTGCTCCATATTATCCCCTTGCATAAGAGGTCTCTGTCAGAAACTGAAATTACTTATGTTTTAAAATACAACCTGCCTGCTATTTTCTCTCATTATGGTGCTAAAGGACCGTGGGTAATCTTCCATTTCTTTCCGGAAATTTGTTTTTCCCTGCAAAAATGCAAATCTTTAGCGCATAAAATGAATGTTTACTATGCAAACCAAATTTTTAATTTCAGAATTAATTCAGAAACTTAATATTCAGGCCCAAAAAGAACAAGATTTTTCAGCTTTTGTTGGATTGGATGGATTTGTGGATCATATCCTTAAAGTCGTGTTGCATAAAAGCCAGGAACAAACCAGGTATTTTCAAACCATGAAAGAATTTGGTCAGTACATCATTAATGCGGCAGGGAAAAGTTCAGAGTTGGAAATCATCAGTCAGCAGACCAAATTTGGAGGAAATGCACCTATTATGGCCAATGCCCTGGCCCATCTGAACCTGCAGACTCACCTTACTGGCATTTTTGGCTATCCGGATATCAACCCGCTTTTCCAGAAAATGCATCCTGAAATCCTGATCCATTCAGTGGGAGATCCAGGTACAAGCTCTGCTCTTGAATTTAATGATGGCAAGCTGATCCTGTCCGATTTTGTCCCCATAGAGCACCTGGATTGGACTACTTTTATTGAGCGGGTAAACCAGGAAAAGCTGGTGAAACATCTGAAATCAGTTGAACTGATCGCTCTGGTTGACTGGAGCAACCTTTCTCATGGCACCTCCCTGTGGAAAAACTTACTTGAACAGATCATCCTTCCGGCTGAAATAAATAACAAAATATTCTTCTTTGACCTGGCTGATCTGAGCGCCAAATCATCAGAACAGGTACGGACAATTATTCAGGTTATCAGCAGCTACGGCAGCCAGGGAAAGGTAATTCTGGGCCTGAATGAAAATGAGGCAGAAAAATTGTATGCTATATATCAAGATAAGATACCAGATCAGCCTACTTCACTTAAAGATTTAGCCCAATACTTATTTCAAGCCATTCAAATAGAATACCTGGTGATTCATCCCCTGGACCGAAGTCTTTTGGTAAGCCCGGAAGGCATTTATGAACTGCCAGGACAGCTGGTAGAACAGCCTAAAATAATTACAGGGGGAGGGGATCATTTCAATGCCGGCATTTGCCTGGGGCATTTGTTGCAGTTAAACCCGGAAGAAATGCTGCTGTTGGGGATGGCCACCTCCGGGGCCTATGTTCAAAATGGTTACAGTCCTTCCTGGCAAGACCTGATTATATACCTGGAGCAATGGGAAGCTAAGCACTGACCAACATTTATCAAAATTGGTCAGCGCTATAAAGTTAATAATTTCAATATTACTGAATCACTTTGGCAGAACCTTCCACCTGGAAAGCACCGGTAACTACATCAGTGGTGCTGGCATTTTTTTTCCCACTGAAACCTGGCTGTTCCCCACCAATACTAATAATATATTCTCCCGGCTCAATGGAAAGCTTACCTTCATCATTGACCATGGCATAATCCTGAGGTTGCAGGGTAAAGCTTATTTCTTTGGTTTCACCAGGTTCAAGACGGACTTTTTGAAAGGCCCTTAGGCTTCGAACAGGCACTACAAAGGAAGCTTCGGGATCTTTGACATACAATTGTACCACTTCTTCCCCGGCCCGGTTCCCTTTATTTTCCACGGAAACACTTACAGTAACCGGGCTTTCTGCAGTTACTTTGGTAGGCATTTGCATTTGATCATATTCAAAAGTGGTGTAGCTTAGTCCAAACCCAAAAGGATATAAAGGTTCACCTTCGAAATACTTATAGGTCCTGTTTTGCATATCATAATTAGTGAATTCCGGCAAATCTTCCACTGATTGATACAAGGTAACCGGCAAACGTCCTGATGGGCTATAATTGCCAAATAAGACATCAGCAATGGCATTTCCTCCATATTCTCCCGGGTACCATGCATACAAAATACCAGGAATATGGTGATTGGCCCAATTGAAAGCAACGGCGCTTCCAGCCATCATCACCAGTACTGTGGGCTTGCCCAAAGCATGAATTTTCCTGATCAATTCTGTCTGTATCTCCGGTAATTTTATATCTGTGCGATCTCCTCCAGCAAATCCAGGTAATTTCACATCCATTTCTTCACCTTCAATACGGGGATGAAGCCCCATCACCATCACCACCACATCTGACTCCCGGGCTGCGGCCAATGCCTCGGTTTCCAGGTTTCGGTCAGGTAAAGCCCATAATAAATGAGCCTGGGGGTCTGTGCCCCGATTGATCAGTTCTAATCGGATCGGATAGGATTTTCCCTGTTCGAGTTCGACCTGGAAGGTGCGGGTACCAGGGTGATGGACATTATAAAACTCAAATTTTTTCTCACCATCAAAATAGGCTGTAGCTCCATGAGCTGCATTGAATCCAATGGTGTAGGTGCCTGATTTAGGTGCCGTCAAAGCACCGGTCCATCTCACTGAAAACGTATCTGCCTCTATATTGGTCAGGGGTGATTTTCCATACCAGAAAATATCTACCGCAGTATCAGTCCTTACGATTTCAGGGTCACCAGAAAGATCTTCATTGTTGAAATATTCTGCCTTTAAACCATTTTTATCTGAATTTCCTTCAGGAGTTAAGGCAGAAGAGGGCACGGGTTTGAGGCTGGGATAACCTTCCACCAGGAAAGAGCCTTCAGCATAATTTACCTGCACCTGGCTTCCTACCTCTTCTTTTATTCCTTCCAGGACTGTTTTAATCTGGGTAGGCGTGCCATGGTAATTTCCCAGCATCACCTGGTGATCATGGGCGTTGGGACCAATCACTGCAATAGATTGAATATCCTTGCTCAGAGGCAGGATATTATCCTCATTTTTTAATAATACTATAGCTTCCCTGGAGGCTTGCAGGGCCAGGTCAAGGTGCTTTTGGCTGGTCACCACATCATAGGGTATTTGAGCATACTCAACCAGTTCAGGATCATCGAACATACCCAGCTGAAAACGGGCCTTAAACAACCTGGTCACTGCTTGGTCTATTTCCTCCTCGCTGATCAGTCCCTGTTCCACGGCTTGTTCCAGGTAAGGATAAGTATTGCCACAATTGACATCGGTTCCTGCTTTTACAGCCATGGCTGCTGCTGCTTCCGGTGTTTCAACCACATGATGGTCATTTTCTTCATAAAAATCATTGATGGCCCAACAATCCGAAACCACATATCCATCAAATCCCCAATCATCCCGCAGAATATTGGTCAGCAGGGGATTACTGCCACAGCAGGGATCTCCCCTGAAAGCATTATAAGCACACATGATTGACTGCACATTGGCATCCAACACAGTTTTTTTGAATGCAGGCAGATAAGTTTCATACAGATCCTTTTCACTAACGTCAATATCGAAAGTGTGTCGTAAAGGCTCCGGACCGGAGTGTACTGCATAATGCTTGGAAGTAGCCACTGTTTTTAAATACTTAGGATGATCCCCTTGCAGGCCTTTGATAAAGTTGGTAGCGATCTGACCAGTCAGAAATGGGTCTTCGCCATAAGTCTCCTGTCCTCTGCCCCAGCGGGGATCACGGAAAATATTAATATTGGGGGTCCAGAAAGTTAGCCCCATATAGATCCCTCTTTTATCAGCCTGGGCAAACCGGTGATGTTTGGCCCGGGCCTCATCAGAAATGGCAGTAGCAATATCTTGGATCAATTCGGTATTCCAGCTGGCGCTCATGCCAATAGCCTGGGGAAAAACGGTAGCCACTCCGGCCCGGCCTACTCCATGCAAACATTCATTCCACCAGTTGTAGGCTGGTACACCCAGGCTGTCAATAGCGGGGGCATCATACTTCATCTGGGAAATTTTTTGAGACAACGTCATTCTGCTTACCAGGTCTCTGGCCCGCTCTTCAGGGGAAAGTTCCGGATTCTGAAAAGTAAATTCATAATCATTGCCTTGTTTACAGCTGAAGGCTAATACCAGCAGCCAAAAAATCAACATTATTTTTTTCATAATTTATGGATATTCTGATTTGATCAAATTTGGTATAAATTTATAAATATTTATTGGAATTGCATTTTAAGGAGCTATATTCTGGTTGAAATTTTTATTCTGATTACATAAGGAGATGGGTAACTTTTTATTAATTTTAGGGCTTAACCTAATTATTTTTTTGCTATGAATCAGAAACTTAAGGTGGGAATTATTTTTGGCGGCCGTTCAGCTGAGCATGAAGTTTCTCTCCAATCAGCCCAAAGTATCATAGATGCCATCGATAAAGCTAAGTTTGACATTTTTTTAATTGGTATAGATAAATCCGGTAAATGGGCATTATACGGTCAATCCTTCCTGGACAATGCCACCGATCCTAAAAACATCCGTCTGGCTGCCGGGTGTGAGAAACTGGGCCTGGTTCCGGGAGATGATTCCTCTCAACTGGCCAGACTGGACCAGGGCCAGGCTTTGGATCCACTGGATGTAGTATTCCCTATCCTGCACGGCCCTTTTGGCGAAGATGGTACCATGCAGGGGCTTCTCAAACTTTTTAACCTTCCTTTTGTAGGTCCGGGTGTACTGGGATCTGCGGTCAGCATGGATAAAGATGTAATGAAAAGGCTGTTAAGAGATGCTGGCGTTCGAAATGCCCGTTTTATGACATTCCATAAGCATCAACAGGATCAGGTTAATCCTGAAGAAGTTAAAAATGAACTGGGGTTCCCTGTATTTATCAAGCCGGCCAATATGGGATCTTCAGTGGGTGTCAATAAGGCTAGAAATGAAGCCGAATTTAAGACTTATCTGGCCCAGGCTTTCCAATTTGATCATAAAGTAATTGTGGAAGAATTTATAAAAGGTCGTGAGATAGAATGCGCAGTATTGGGCAATGAAAATCCGGAGGCTTCCATTCCGGGAGAGATTCAGGCTCATCATGAATTTTACAGTTATGAAGCCAAATACATTGATGAAAAGGGAGCTAACCTGATCATTCCGGCCGATCTACCGGCAGATATTGTAAAGAAAGTACAGGCTATGGCCATAAAAACCTTTCAGGTGTTATGTTGTGAAGGACTGGGCCGGGTGGATATGTTTGTTACTGATAATAATGAAATCTACGTGAATGAGATCAATACCATACCCGGATTTACCAAGATCAGCATGTACCCCAAATTATGGGAGCATACAGGCATTCCATATCAAGCGTTGATCACCAGGCTTTTAGAGTTAGCTATTCAAAGGTATGAACGGGAGCAACAGCTTAAAATCAATGTGGAATTTTGAATAGTATGGAATTACGGCTTTTGACTAGATCGAACAGTTGTTGATATCCTTTGGCCGCCGCCCGAGGATTGAGTAAGTTGGAATAAACATTAGATCCAGGCAGCACAATACAATTTATTCTATTCCGAGATGTATTTACTCCATTAAAATCAACCACCACAATCAAAAACTATTCCTGCCTGATGGTCTCAACCGGATTACGACTGGCTGTTTTTAAACTGTAAATCGTTAATACCAGAAGAGTTAACAGAACCACTAGGGCTCCGGAACCTAAAAAAACCATTATATTCATATCTATCCGGTATTCATAATTCATTAACCATTGACTCATAATATACCAGGCTACCGGCACGGCCAAAATAAATGCCAACATCACCAGTTGTATGAAATCAATAGAAAGCAAGCCGATAATCTGCCTGACTGAGGCACCTAAAATTTTCCTGATACTGATTTCTTTGGTCCTTTGATTTATGGTATAGGCAGATAATCCCAGCAATCCCAGTAGACCCAAACCGATAGCCAGGAAAGTGAAAACATTAAATAATTTACTGATCTTTTGCTCACTGGCATATAACCGGTCAAATTCCTCATCCATAAAATGATAATTAAATGGAAAATCCGGGGCTATATGTTTCCAGGATTTCTGCATATAACTTAAAGTAGATGAAATATTATGGCCATCAATCCGAATCAGCATTTGATGATACATCTTTAGATTCATTATGACCAATGGACCGATCTTTTCTTTCATGGGAGCATAGTGAAAATCCTTGACTACCCCAACTACTGTGCCTGGTAAAGGATTCTCCAATCTTTGCCCAATGGCCTGTTCCGGCTCCCAACCCATTAAATCTGCCGCTGTTTGGTTAATGATCATGCTGAAATCCGCATCTGGTCCAAATTCCTGACCTGATTTTTCCTGATCTGCCCCGGTAAAATCTCTTCCGGCAATCAATTCCGCTTTCAGGGTATGCAGAAAATTTTGTTCCACCGGAATACAATTGGCAGTTAATGCTTCATCCATAGCTGGTGTTTTAATGGAGCCTCCCCAATCTATTTTTGTGGGGGTTTCATAAACCATTGTCATTGCTTCTATAGCAGGATTTTGCTTTAAATCATTTTTAAAAACATCAAACTTTTCTTCTATGGAGGACCTTAAGTTTACCACTACAATATGATCCTTTTGATAGCCCAGATGACTGTTTTGCAGAAAATCCAGCTGCATAAAAATGATCATGGTACAGGCAATCAAGGAAATAGATATAAAAAACTGAAATGTAATCAATCCCTTCCGCAACCACAATGCTGTAGATGTATTTTTATATTTTCCTTTCAAAGTTCTGGCAGGAAGCAAACGGGATAAAACCACAGCCGGATAACTGCCTGACAGGAAAGATATAACCAGCAAAAGGATGATACTTCCTAATACTAAAGGGGGTAATATATCTGTAAACTGAATATTTTTACCTGTAATGCCTTCAAAATATGGCAGTCCAAAATAAATAATGATAAGGCTCAGTAGCGCCGCACTAAAGGATAATATGATGGCTTCACCCATAAATTGCCAGAAAAGCTGGAATTTGGCAGCCCCTAGCACTTTTCTCACACCTACTTCTGTGGCCCGCTCTGTGGCACGAGCCGTAGCCAGATTGATATAATTGATACTGGCAATCAATAGTACCATTAAGGCTACAAATCCAAATATGTAGATATATTTTATATCAGAAACAGGTTCCAGGGGAGAAAGATCAGCATATAAATGTACTTTTTTCAATGGCATTAATTGAAAAGTGACAAAATTTTCTCCTTTCATTTCGGTTTCGGCCGATTGTTGATCCATAAATGGACGGATCTTGGACTGCAGCGGGGCAATGGCTTTTTCGTCTTTTAAAAGTAAATAGGTGTAGTAGTTGGCAGGAAACCAGGTCTCCTCTTTGAATGCATTCAGGCTGGAAAATGAAACGAGCAGGTCAAACTTGATTTGAGAATTATCAGGAATCTCCTCCACCACACCTGTCACCACGTACTCTTTTTGGCCATTCACAAGCAAAGTCTTACCTAATGGGTTTTCCTGGTTAAAATATTTGCCGGCTACTTTGGGGGTAATCACTACCTGGTTGGGTTGAGCTAAGGCTGTGGCCGGATTTCCGCTTTGTAGAGGAAAACTGAAAATATTAAAAAAAGCAGAATCAGCAAATACCACATTTTCTTCCTCAAAAGAATTGTTTTGATACCTGAAAATAGCAGAGCTGCGAAATAACCTGGTATAACCCTGTACTTCCGGAAACTGGCGCTGTAAAGCCGGCCCCACTTTGGTTCCAGTAGTCCCTACCTCCATCTTTTCTCCGTGATAACGCATCTTTGTGGTGACCCAGGCAATTCGATCTGCTTTCTGATGAAAATGATCATACCTAACTTCCTGCCAGATATAAATACCAATAAATAAAGTGGTGGTAAAACCCAGGGCCAAACCTATAAGGTTGAGCAAAGAAAATAATTTCTGCCGCCTGAAATTTCTGGCAGCGATTAAAAAGTAGTTCCTGATCATATGTCTCACATATTATTTTGCAAAACAGAAAATCCAAGAAATATGCCACATTCGAAATGCAGTGTTACAAGCCTTAATACTCCATTCAAGTGTTGGCAAACTGTTCGATTTTGTAAATACCTGTCCGGTATCAAACAACTACTACATACCGCCGCCTGTTGGTGATTTCTGTAGTCAAAAAAGCAAAAATTTTTATTGTTTTATCAAATATAAGTCCTAATTTGTAGCTGCGAATTTTACCGGTTTTCATGAAAAAGAAACAGAGCAAAAAACTTATTTATACCGCCCTTTTTGTTGGTTCATTATTATTACTTTTTGGCAATTACCCTTACCTGGCTGAAACTTTAATATATACTACCCCGAATATTGATGATTACCAGATCTTTTGTAATAGAAGTGTTCCGGCCAATCAATTCAGTCCCTGGAAAATCCGAAAAGGAGGCATAACCAATCTGCCCGTCCAATACCGGGACGCTATTGAAGATCTGGAACCGGTGGCTTTTCTGGTGGTTCAGGATCAGGAAATCCTGTATGAAGAATACTGGGATGGGTATGATGAAAACTCCTATTCCAATTCTTTTTCAATGGCAAAAAGCATCGTCGGTTTATGTATAGGTGCGGCCATCGATCAGGGTTATATAAAGAGCATAGATCAAAAGGTGGGCGATTTTTTACCAGAATATCGTTTGAAAGATAACAACCAGCTGACTATCAGACATTTGCTGACCATGAGTTCAGGGTTAAACTGGAATGAAAGCTACTGGAATCCCTTTTCTGTGACCACTCAGGCATATTATGGAGATAATCTGGAAGAACTGGTGCTGGACCTTCAGGTAGTTGATCAGCCGGGCCAGGAATTTAAATATTTAAGTGGGAATACCCTGGTATTGGCCGTACTGTTAAAGCATGCCACCGGGATGAATCTCAGTGATTTTGCCTCCAAATTCATCTGGCAGCCCATTGGAGCCAAAAACAATGCCCTTTGGAGTTTAGATCATGAAGATGGCATGGAAAAAGCCTATTGCTGTTTCAATTCCAATGCCCGGGATTTCGCCCGGATCGGACAAATGCTGCTGGACTCAGGAAGATGGGAAGGGAAACAAGTGATATCATCCCAATTCATCCATGAGGCCTTGCAACCTGCCAGAAATCTGAAAGATGAGGACAATAAATCAGTCAATTTTTATGGTTACCAATTCTGGATCGTTCACCATAAAAATATGACCATACCCTATGCCAGGGGCATTTTAGGACAATATATTTTTGTTATACCTGAAAAACAAGCCGTAGTGGTACGTTTAGGCCACAAAAGAGCATCCGATAAACAAGGTGAGCACCCCGAAGATGTATTTCTTTACCTTAATACAGCCCTTGAAATGCTGAATTGATCAGCTATTACCATAAATTTTTATTATATTGTTGCGCCAGCCGGAACCTTTAGAACATATAAAAGCAATGGCATCAGCAATTTCACCGGGCTTAACCCAATGATTAAAATCGGCCTCTGGCATGGCTTTCCGGTTGGGCAGGGTGTCAATAATAGAGGGGACAATTACTGTACTGACAATGTGCTTTTTCTTTCCTTCTGCATTGATTAAATCGGATAACTGAAACAGCAGGCTTTTAGAAAGTGCATAAGCCGCCACAGCTTTGCCTGATCCCGGTTCCAGGGCTGGTTTTGCTCCTATCATGATGATCTTTCCACCGGTTTCCTGACTGAGCATTTGATTAAAAGCAGCCTGAGCCATATATAAAGCAGAGTCAAAGTTTTTATGCAACATGTTTTGCCAATCTGCTGGTTTTAAGCTTTTCAGATCAGACATACCAAATCCTCCGGCCAATAATACCGCTGCATCCAGACATCCAAAATCAGCCTGTACCTGGCTGATCAGCCTTTCCACGGATTCTGGCCGGGTAATTTCTGCCTGATAAGTATTGACAGACCCCGAGAAGCCGGCTTGTTGAATATTCCGTACCACTGCGCCCACCTGGAAACCTTCATCATGAAGCTTCTGAACCACAACCTTACCAAGTTCTCCATTGGCACCTGTTATCAATACTTTTTTTCTCATCTTTCTTCATTTAGGTGGATCAGCTCTATAAACTGATTAAAATTGAATTCTGTTTTCATAAATTGCTTTTACTGAAAACGAAATAAACAATCAATTTTTGAATAATCAGGCGGATTTTTCATAATTTCTAATGCCATTTATGAACAATTTTTTGCCATAAAGCCTGTTATTTCACAGAAACAGAATGGATTCTGGCAAATACAGAGCCAGACTAATCATAATTAGTAATATTAATATTTTAAAATTTGTGCCAGGCCAAGATTAACCCTGCAGGTAATGCCGCGAAAGATGCAGGCTCTTTTTCTGCTTGATCTTTTTTTGCCTACTCTTTGGATCAAGACCCACAAATTAACAATTTTTAACAATCATTAACATCTTATTAACCTCATTTCAATTTAATCCTGAGTACTTTTGAACGGTAAAATTTATTTTGTTATGACACAACGTAGATTATTCACCCTGATACTTCTCCTGGCCATGGTTTCTATTACCATGCGCTTTCAAATGGAAGTAAAACAAAAATTATTTTATGAAAATCTATTGCCCCTCTCCTGCCTGTTCACAAAACCTGTGATGGATAACCTCTATCCCCAGCCCGATTGTGAGGAAAGATGTCCCAATCTACCAACCAGTCATCAACTACCGCTTCGGCTTGTAGTGCAGGAAGATGTGAATAGGCTGAAACAAGGTTGCGGAGATGTAACCAACAGCCAACCAAAATATAAAAGCATTTGAATTATTTTGATCAAATAGATAAATTAGCCTGTTTAGCTTGTTGTCTGATATAATTGGCTGCCATATTATATTGGTTCCGGTCCGGCAAATGCTCCATGATCAAGGGAATATCTTTTAACTGAGACAGGCTTTTCAGATAAACCTGATAATTCAGGCTGCCAGTTCCAGGTCGTACTTCACGGATATTGGGCATATAAACATCTTCCTGTAAATGAACATCCTTGGCATGACAACTTTTGATGTGTGGACCAAGCCTGGTAAAACATTCTCTGATCAGGTCAGCATTTTTAAAATATTTTTCTACACTGTTGATCAAATTTACCGGATCCAGATGTACTGCAAATTGAGGACGAGCTACGGCTTTAAGCAACTTCTCATAAGTATCAATGGATTCTGGTATGGACCAGGGCATCATTTCCAGAGTAAAGTATGTATTTTTCGGCCTGACCTGGTCGATAATTTGGCGTACCGTTTCCACTACCAGGTCAAACGTATCCTGGCTCAGATTATCCGGATGAGGTCCGGCCCAATGCTCCGGGTTACGGGAACCGCTTATATTTACACAACAATTAGCCCCTAATTCTTCCGCCAGGTAAAGACCATTAACACATTTTTCAATTGCATTTTTACGGGTGGTTGTTTCAGGGCTGATGGTATTGCTCCAGGCTCCCACCTCAGAAATGATTATGTCATTTTTAGCTGCTGTTTCCCGATAAGCCCTGATCAAATCCGAATCAGTGACACCCGGAGCCAGGGGAGAATCTGCTGCGGTAAAATTCAGACGCTTAATTATGTTTATCCATTGTTCCGGGGAATCAAATTTTTCCACCAGTTTGGAGCCAAACTTTACCCGGTTTGGAGATTTCGGAAATGGCAGGCCAGTACCCAAAGTCATTAACAAAGCTGATTTAGTGATCAACCCGGAGAAATTACGCCGATTCATATCTTTTTCCTTTTTTTTAAAAATTTAAAGGAAAAAACTTAATAAATCCAGCTTAATCAAAAAAATAAGGCTGATCATAAAGCAACTAAATATATAATTGGTTTTCTCTGGGACCAGAGTGTATGTGTATGAATAATAGTAGATTTATGAAATCAGTGCTTTATGAATCAGCCTTATTTACGATCTTAAATAAAATATTATCTTCTTTTCTATTTTACCACACCTAAGCCGGCAAAATAGGTTTTAAATGCATTGGCTTCAATGGCAAAAGTACCATCAATGGTGGTTAGATTTATGGGACGCCACCAGCTTACATCATATAACCATACTGTATCATTAAGCACCTGCACAGTGGCTTCCGTACTGCCCCAGGGATTTCTCAGAATAATATATTTTTTGTTGTTACGATAAGCCCAGCCTAATACAGAATAGCAATGAGAAGCCACTATATTTGCATCGCCATAAATTATTTTCTTTTCTGAGGCATCACCGGATGAATAGGTCCAGCAAGTCATAGGATTAAATGTCTTGTAACTCATAGAATTGCCTCTGACCAAATTCCATAATTCATCCCCTGATCTTCCATTGGTACCATAATAATGTCTCTTTCCTCCGGTCAGTTGAGCTGTGGCCCATACACAGTCGCCCCAGCCGGTGGCTAAAATATCTGGTCGATCACTGTTGGTTCCTGTTTTGAGTTTGGCATAAGCTTTTTCATAAATGGCTGGCCAGATTTCTCCATCTTCACTGGACCGGCAATACATATAGTTGCCATTGGAAGCATTAACCGGTATATTGTCAGTAACTTCTATTTCTTGGTCAATTTGATCGGTGTCTGGTTTATAAAACCGGATCATGTTGGTAAACTGCTGTTGATTTTGACCGGTAGCACGGGTAAGATGCTGAATGTGATAAGGCTTAGCCCAGGCCACTGAAGATAATGCTGCAATATAGTAACAATTGGCTACCGCTCCCTGTATTGGATCAAAAAACTCGGCAGCTTCATTAAAGAACCTGCCTTTATCCGTCCAGGTTCCGTTGGGAGGAGTCCATTCCTCACTATTTCCCTTCTGGTCAGGATCCCGGGCTATAGATCTGATCAAATTTTTGCTGAATACCCGGGCCAGTCTTTGCAATCTTTCCTTTTCAGGCATTCTTAAGGTCAAATGCAAATGATGCTGCCCTACCATCCTGGCCTGAATGACTTTAATTTTTCCAATATCATCCTGATTGAACATAGGACCGAGATCTGATAGCTGGTTGATATTGAGCACACTTTCATCCACTGGTAATTCCAGGTCATTCACATCCATCTCCAGTTCAACATCCAACAAGGAAGGATGTACAGGCTCAATTTGAAGTTTTTCATTCAACTGCAATCCCATATAAAGCGGACCATTAAATTTAGGATCAAAAAGTTCATTGTAAGGTGTTTGTAAAATATCTTCCAATACCTTTGGCCTTTCCTTCAGATCCTTCCAATTAATCCTGCGACCGGCAACCAATTCAGCCAGGGCATAAGGATTAATGACTGCTGAATTTTGAGCTGCTTCAATGTTGTTTACCAAATTATCAAAGCTTTCACTGGTCTTCACAACTGTACTTTTCATTGATTCTGTACTCATAATAATGGGGTTTAAGGTTGTAAAATTGTATGTATCTAATTTACAAGGATATACAACCTAAATCAATCCCTTTTTTTGGTGATTTTTTGAGTAACCGGTTTTTATTTTAACCACAATAAAAGCTATTAACAACTAATTAACAATAAGTTAAAGAGCTTATTTAAAATAATTCTAAATAATGCTTGACACTAAAAAAAAAGGCCACTACTTTTGAATTTGTTTTTATTTAAATTAATTCTAAATAATCAGTTATGACCAAATATTCTCTATTGATTTTGCTGGTGGTTTTATTTACAGTGTCTTGCGATGATAATGAAACTAGCCCTGTTTTAGATGTCCCTTCAAACTATGAGTTTGCCAGGAACGGCCAATCTTCTGTGGATTATTCCGGACAATTAACCAGAAGGGACATGCTGGCCGAAATGAAGTCCGAACTATCAAAAGGAGATCAGGGGCAAATTGTTAGTGCCCAGAAACTTTTAGATATGTTTAAGAACCAGAATAATGCATTTGCTGAGGCCAATCTGAATGCGGCTGACAAGCAACTTGAAAATAAAACCTTTTTGGCCGATATCCAGTGGTTCCAGGATCTTTTCCTCCAGGCTGAACAGGCCAGCCAGGTGGTAAGCAACTCTGACCAAATGGCAGAAGCTGGTAAAGTAGGTTTATTGGAAAGAGGCACATCAGGCAAATACATTTTAGTCAATGAAAAAGGATGGGAATTTACCCAATTTATTGAAAAAGGACTGATGGGCGCCACTTTTCTGCATCAGATCTATAATGTATACCTGACAGATGAAAGAATAGGAGAAGACGTAGAAAATGAAACAACGGAAGAAGGAAAAAACTATACACCACTAGAGCATCACTGGGATGAAGCTTTCGGTTATTATGGTGCACCAGTTACTTTTCCCCGGGATGATCAGGATAAATACTGGGCTAAATATGCCGGTCCTGCTTTAGGAACCAGCCCGGATCAGCTTGATCTGTATGAAAACCTTAAAAACGCTTTCTTAACCGGCAGGGCAGCCATTGCGGCAAATAACCATGTTATCAAAAACGAACAGCGTGAGATCATTTATGATAATCTGGAACTGGCTTCAGCTGCGGCCACCATTCACTACATCAACAGCTCATTAAATTATCTGAGTACCAATGATTTAGGCAATTTGTTTCATGCATTGTCAGAGGCTTATAATTTTGCCATGGCTTTGAAATATCACCCTGCCAAGAAAATTTCTAACAGCCAGATTGACCAAATACTCAATAGTTCTATGGGGACAAACAGCGATTTCTGGACCGTTAATGTGTCTGGATTGAATGAGGTGAAATCCATATTAACTGATGTTTATCCTGAATTGGAAGCAGTTCAAGACATATTATAAAATGAAGTACCCAAGAACCATAGTCATTTTTTTGTTATTCCTTTTGGCTGGTATGCTAACCTGGCAATCATGTGACGATGAAAACGGAGGAACCAGCATAAATTTTGACCGGCAACAAATGCTGATAAACCTGGGGGGTAGTATCATCCTTCCCTCTTATCAGCAACTCCTTCAGTCTTTGGAGAACCTGGATAACTCATTGGATCAGTTCATTGATGATGTCAATGAATCCAATCTGAATCAGGTTCAGTCTGATTTTAAAAATGCTTACCTGAAATGGCAAACTGTCAGTTTCTATGATTTTGGACCGGCTGCAGATGAATTGCTCAGGACTTCACTGAATACCTTCCCGGCCAATTTTATTCAGATCAACAATAATATACAATCTGAAAATTACAATCTGGATGCCCTGAGTAATACTGATGCCAAAGGTTTTCCTGCCCTGGATTATTTATTATTTGGTCTGGCTTCCACCAACCAGGAAATCCTGGAAGAGTATACTCAATCAGGGCTTTCAAGCCAAAGAATTGCCTATTTAAAGGATATTCTGGAGGATATGTTGGGGCGTACCCGCGCGGTGGCAGAGGCATGGTCGCCTCAGCAGGGAAATTATTTGCAGGAATTTACAGACCGGGATGGCACTGATGTTGGAAGCTCCCTGGGCATGTTATTTAATGCTTATGTTCAGCACCTGGAAAGATTTACCCGGGATGCAAAAATTGGTATTCCGCTGGGTATCAGATCATTAGGAACCCCTATACCTAATAATGTAGAAGCATTATACAGTGGCTTTTCACTGGCTTTGGCCAGCCAAAACATAACTGCCCTGCAAAATTTGTATCTGGGAAAAGGACAAAATGATGGTTCCGGGATCCACGATTACCTGGAAGCATTGCAGGCAGAATATAACAATACTTCCCTTGCCATTACTATCAATGAGCAATTTGATCAGGCTAATGCATTGTTGGATAATGTGAACGATCCTTTGTTTATGGCAGTCACAGGACAAGCACAACAGGTAGAAGCTGCTTATCAGGCGCTGCAGCAATTGGTGGTTTTGTTAAAAGTGGATGCTGCTTCTGCTTTGGGTATATTGATCACTTACCAGGATAATGATGGTGACTAAATGAAGCATAAAATTAAAGCCTATTTACAAAAATCCCATTCAGCCGCTCCATTGGCGGTATTCAGGATGCTTTTTGGCGGTATTATGCTGTTCAGTATCCTTCGTTTTGCCGTTAGGGGCTGGATCTATCAATTATATATTGAACCTGATTTTTATTTTACCTACTGGGGTTTTGATTGGGTAAAGCCTATGGGTCCAAATGGCATGTATTTGCTATTTATCCTGATGGGGCTGGCTGCAATAGGTATCACCCTGGGCCTTTACTACAGGATTTCTGCCAGCTTGTTTTTTGTATTATTCACATATGTAGAATTAATAGACAAAAGTAACTACCTCAATCACTATTATTTTGTCAGCATTATAGCTTTTTTAATAATATGGCTGCCGGCAAATGCCTTTTTTTCCCTGGACCTGATCAGAAAGCCTGATCTAAAACAAAAAACGGTGCCTCTATGGACTGTTGATGTATTAAAACTCCAGCTGACACTGGTATATTTTTATGCCGGAATGGCCAAAATTAATACCGCCTGGTTGTTGGAGGCCATGCCATTGAAAATCTGGCTGCCACCTCACAGTCATTTACCTGTAATTGGATCATTGTTTGAGTCAAAGATTACTGCATATATTTTCAGTTGGTCAGGTGCAGCTTATGATCTGGCTGTTCCATTTTTGCTTTGGCTTAAAAAAACAAGAAATTATGCCTATGGTGCAGTGATTATTTTTCATCTGCTAACCTGGTGGCTTTTTCCTATTGGTATGTTTCCTATTATCATGATCCTTTCTACTACCATATTCTTTTCTGCCAGATATCATCAGAAATTCATCCACTTCTTGCAAAAAGCCGGTAAATTTATTGGTATTCATATTAAAACGACTTCCATAATACCGCCCAAAAAAAGAAATTTAAAATTCAGGTATGGCTTTTTGGTCATTTTATTCACACTTCATTTTATTATTCAAGTGCTGGTTCCCTGGAGATTCCTGCTATACCCGGGTAATGTATTCTGGACGGAACAGGGTTACAGGTTTTCCTGGAGGGTCATGCTAATGGAAAAGGCCGGTTATACCATTTTTCAGGTGGAAGACCCTGAAAAAGGTACTATGACTGAAGTAATGGCCAGTGACTACCTGACCCCATGGCAGGAAAAAATGATGGCCACCCAGCCCGACATGATTCTGCAATTTGCCCATTATCTGAAAGATATTTACCAGCAAAAAGGCATAAAGTATCCGAAAATATATGCCCGGGCTTATGTCAGCCTTAATGGAGAAGGTAGCAGAAATATGGTGGACAGCACAGTGGATCTGACCCGTCAACCTTATGATCTCCGGCATCGCCATTGGGTGATCCCTTACCGCCAATCACCCTTCTTAACCCAACAACAATGACAAAAAGTACGCAATTAATCCTTTTATTTGTTTTGATAACCCATCTGGTATGGGGCCAGCAATCGGTGTTGAAAGGTAAAGTGACCTATCAGTCCAAACCTCTGGAAGGGGCCAGGGTACTGGTAGTGAATGGCACCCAAGAGGCGGTCACTCAGACAGATGGAACCTATCGATTACCACTTTCGCCGGGAACCTATGAAATTGCCGCTTTTTTCTATGGTTTTAAAACGGAGAAACGAACGGTAAAAATTGAAGATAAGGAGCAGGTCCTTGATTTCAGACTGGTAGACATATCCAAAACCCTGGAAGAATTAATCATTAAAGATGAAGAGCAAAAACTGGCCAATATTCAGCGACTCAATGCAGTAGAAGGAGCTGGTATTTATGAAGCAAAAAAAACAGAAGTAATTCTGCCCGATCAGTTAGCGGCTAACCTGGCCACCAATAACAGCAGGCAGATCTATGCCAAGGTGCCTGGGTTAAATATCTGGGAGAATGACTACGCCGGACTACAACTGGCATTGGGTGCCCGTGGACTGGATCCCAACCGAACCGCTCATTTTAATGTGAGACAGAATGGCTATGATATCAGTGCCGATGCCCTGGGATATCCCGAAAGTTACTATACGCCCCCGGCAGAAGCGATTGATCGCATTCAGGTAGTAAGGGGAGCAGCATCGCTGCAGTATGGCACCCAATTTGGCGGGTTATTGAATTTTGTACTGAAAGAAGGTCCGGCAGAAAAAAAAATTGAATTCAGCAGCCGTCAGACTATTGGATCGTTTGGCTTGTTCAACAGCTTTAACAGCCTGGGGGGTACTGTAGGTAAATTTAACTATTATACTTTTTATCAGCATAAACAGGGAAACGGTTGGCGAAAGAATTCCCGATTTGATCTGGACATGTTTTACACCAGTTTGAATTATCAAATCAATCCTGACCTGAAGATTACCGGCCAGTATAGTGGCATGCAATACCTGGCTCAGCAGCCGGGAGGATTGACCGATGCATTGTTTGCTCAGAATCCCAGGCAGTCTATCCGGGAAAGAAACTGGTTTCAGGTAAATTGGAACCTGATGTCGCTGATCCTGGAGTATCGCATCAGTGATCAGGTTCGAATAAATATCAGGAACTTCGGTCTGATAGGAGGCAGAGATGCTTTAGGAAATTTACAAAGAATAGACCGGGTGGATGTAGAGGCGGAAAGGGATCTTTTTGTAGATGATTTCTTCAATTTTGGCAACGAATCCCGGCTGATCTGGAATTATCAATGGGGTGATAATCCCATGGTGCTTTTAATTGGCACCAGGTTTTACCAGGGATTTACCCATAGAAGACAGGGATTGGGACCTGATGGCAGGGAAGCAGACTTTCGTTTTTTGAATCCGCAAAACCTGGAAGGGTCAGATTTTGATTTTCCCGGCAACAACTTTTCCATTTTTGCCGAGCATATCTTCAATTTGTCTCCCAAATGGAGCCTCACCCCCGGGATTAGGCTTGAGCATATTGTAACCAGGGCCAATGGATACTATCAGGACCAGGTGCTGGTTCCCGATCCGGTGACTGGTTTTGCCAGAGATTCGGTTTTCCAGGTTCCGGAAGATAAAAACAATCCCCGTACTTTTATATTTGGAGGTTTGGGAGTCAGTTATAAAAGAACAGAACACCTTGAATTTTATGGCAATTTTTCGCAAAACTACCGGTCCATCAATTTCAATGATATCCGGGTGGATAATGAAAATATTGTTGTAGATCCTGATATCAGCGACGAACGAGGATATAATATCGATCTTGGGGCCAGGGGAGGAAAGGATCTGTTTTATGATTTTGATGTTAGCTTCTTTTGGCTTCATTACCAGGACAGGATCGGACAATTGCTGAAAAGAGATGAAAACTTCAGGGTCTATCGGTTTCGGACCAATGCTGGGAATTCACGACATCTGGGATTTGAAGGCTTTGCCCAGGTCAACCTGCTTTACCCTTTTCATTTGAAAGACTTCCAGCTTTATTGGTTTACTAACCTGTCTTTGATTGAAGCGGAATACATATATTCCGAGGATCATGCCATTGAAGGTAATCAAGTGGAACTCACTCCGCCATTCATGTTACGCACCGGACTTGAAGCCCGTTACAAACAATTTAATGCTGCCTTTAATTTTGCTCATGTACAACAGCATTTTTCTGACGCCACCAATGCAGCCAATGTGGTACCATCTGCTGTAGAGGGAATCATTCCCACCTACCAAGTCATGGATCTTTCCTTAAATTATGAATACCAATTTCTGCAATTGGCCGGAGGAATTAACAACCTGATGGATGCCCGGTATTTTACCAGACGTGCATCCGGATATCCCGGCCCTGGTATCATTCCGGCAGATGGCAGAAACTTCTATTTAACCGTGGGATTTAAATTATAAAGGAAAACTAAGGGTCTAATCTGCCTGAACAGGATGCAGGTGCTATTATTTTGTAATTTTTAGTTTTTCAACTACATCAGGTTTCTTCCTGAAGGGGATTCGGTAAGATATATAATAATCAAAGCCCCACATCGATCCTACTTCAGCCGGTCCATAACCAGGGATTCGATAAGGTATAAGACGATCTTCTCCATAATAACTACGGGCAATTTTCAGACGAGCCGTAAAACCCAGATGAAAATTATAAAGTACATTTACTTTCATCCCACCAACTATTTCAAACCAAAAAGCCCGCATGTTCTCTTCCTCTACCGAAATATTTTGATCAGGCCAATAAGGATCATCAGGATCCCAACTTACCGAGGCATTAAAGAAACTACGGGCATAGCGGGCTCCCATAAATAAAGCATGGCTATTGGGTAGGTTGTTAACAAAATTTATATCAATGCCGGTCCTGAAGTAGCTGCCGGATAAATTATAGGTGAAATCATCTTCTTCATAATTAAATTGAGCGGTGCCAAGATCCAGGTTCAACAAGTATTTATAAAAGTCAATATCGCCCGTCACCTCATATTGGCTCATAAAATCGCGGGTAATTGTTTTTCCGGCAGTAGACAGGTTAAACCCTGCCCTGATCCCGGTTGGCAGAAATTTACTTTGCCCCCATGAAGTATAAGTACTTAACAGAACCCAACCCAGTAATACTATTTTATAACAATATTTCAATGTTTATTTCATTTGATTCTTCATCTGGAAATTTAGGGATCTCTTCAATGATTCTGGCTGACCCAAAGGTGGTATTAACGCTATCCAGGTCAAAAATATTAACCAATCCACAATCTGGGTTCTCCAATATGATCTGCCTGTTGTAAATCACCAGCAATGTTTGCTGAGAAGATGCAAAATCGAAAAAAAAGCGGGTTTGGTCTTCATAAAGATTTAGGGGAAGGACATACTTTGCCCTTAATGAATCCGTCTCACGGTTAAAAAAGAGACTGTCAGAATTTATAGCACCAATTCTTAGCACAGGAGGAATTGTATCCAGCCGATCGATATTTTTTTTAAAATTAATATTAATATACGGGGCAAATTCAGTGACACAGTCCGAATCATCATAGCAGGAAGCTAAAAAAACAAGCCCTCCTGCCAGACAAATAAATAACAGATAACGCGGAAAATAATTCATTGCTGCATCAAAAAATTCGGGGGCAAAGTTATTTATTTTTTATGATCATATACAGGAAAAGTAAATTTTGTTCCGGCAATACCCGATTTTGCAGCTAAAGCAAAATATCGTTTTTTTTACCGCCAAACGCGGACGGGCCGACTGCCATTGTATTTGTCTATACTATGATTACATGAGGACTATGACAATTAGAAAATTAAAAACAGCGCTGAATACAGACAGAATGGTAATAATTTTTAACTGATTGCAATTTAATCGTCTCAAAACTTATTTCAAAGGATAATTGTTAACTTTGGGAATTTATAAAACTGATCAAGATTGAAAACCAAAGGAAGAAAGCAGGACAAAGTGAATATTGTCACCCTGGGTTGCTCAAAAAACCTGGTTGACTCTGAGGTGATGCTGACCCAATTGAAAGGAAACGGAATCAATGCGGTACATGAACAAATAAAAGATGATGCCAATGTAATCATCATCAATACCTGTGGATTTATAGACAATGCCAAACAGGAATCCATTGATACCATACTTAGGTATGCCGATGCCAAGCAAGAAGGAATAATAGACAAATTGTTCGTAACTGGCTGTTTATCTCAAAGATATAAAGAAGATTTACAAAAAGAGATACCGGAAGTAGACGCTTTTTTTGGCAGTAATGAATTGCCCTTATTGCTGAAAAAATTTAAGGTGAATTATAAACATGAACTGGTGGGAGAGCGGATCATCACTTCTGCCAAACATTATGCCTACATGAAGATCTCTGAAGGTTGTGACCGACCCTGCTCTTTTTGTGCCATCCCTCTGATGCGGGGAAAACATGTCTCCCGTCCTCTGGAAGAATTAGTTCAGGAAGCCAAAAATATGGCTAAAAACGGAATACGGGAAATTTTATTGATTGCTCAGGATTCTACTTTTTACGGATTGGATCTTTATAAAAAAAGACGACTGGCAGACCTTCTGCAGGCTTTATCTGATGTGCCGGGTATAGAATGGATCAGGCTGCATTATGCTTATCCCTCAGGATTTCCCCTGGATGTGTTGCCGGTAATGGCCCAAAGATCCAATATTTGTAAATACCTGGACATGCCTCTTCAGCATGGATCAACCAAAATGCTGCAACTGATGCGTCGGGGAATTACCCGGGAAAAAACCCAGGAATTGATCAATAAGATCAGAGAACAGGTACCCGGCATTGCCTTAAGAACCACCTTGATTGCCGGACATCCTCAGGAAAACCAGCAGGATTTTCAGGAACTGTTAGATTTCGTGGAAAGAAATCGATTTGAAAGATTAGGCATTTTCACCTATTCACATGAAGAAGGCACCCATTCATATAATTTAAAGGATAATGTACCAGCCTCTGTGAAACAAGAAAGAGCCAATGCCGTAATGGAAGTACAGGAACAGATTTCCCTGGAGCATAATCAAAAGCAAACAGGACAAATTCTGAAAGTATTGATTGATCGCAAAGAGGGTGATTTTTTTATCGGCCGTACTGAATTTGACTCTCCTGAAGTGGATAATGAAGTTTTAATCAAGGCAGACCAGCATTTTCTGAGATTGGGTGATTTTTCCTTGATCAAAATAGAACATGCTACAGCATTTGATTTGTATGGTTCTCCGGCCAAACCCAATGAACTTAAAAAAAAAGAACAGGTTTTGATGTAGTCAAGACTGTTTGATAAATTTTGATAACATGAAATTAGAAAAGATCAACCTGGGAGAGACCCATAGCTTCTCTCCTATTTTTTTGGATTATATCGATCAGAATGATGCCTTAAAACCTTTTTATCACCTTTACCCAAACCTGGATCATTTTCAAGAGCAATTGAATTCCAAAACACTGGCTGAACCGATCAGGCAGGAATTAACCCAGGTGTTGAATGAACAATATCATCCCCTGCCCCAATCTGAAAAACTGAGAAAAAACATTGGTGCCCTGGCTGAGGCTAAAACATTTACCATTACCACCGGGCACCAACTGAATTTATTTACCGGACCAATGTTTTTTATTTACAAGATCGTCACAGTGATCAACTTGTGTAAAAAACTTCAGGAAAGATATCCTGATTATCATTTTGTACCGGTTTACTGGATGGCCTCCGAGGATCATGATTTTGCAGAGATCAACCATTTTCACCTGTTTAATCAAACCTATACCTGGCAAACTGAGCAGAAAGGACCAGTGGGACGGTTTAGTACTGATGGTATCGATAAAGTATTAGATGAATTGCCGGAAAAACCAGAAATATTTGAAAAGGCTTATCTTGAACATGAAAATCTTGCAACTGCTACACGGTACCTGGTGAATGAATTATTTGGAGAACAGGGTTTAGTGATACTGAATGCCGATCATCCCCGGTTGAAAAAACTTTTTATTCCCTTTACGAAAAACGATATCCTGGAAAACACTTCCAATCACCTGGTAGAACAAGCCTCGCGTGATTTGGCCGATAATGGATATAAAAACCAGGTTTTCTCACGTGAGATCAACTTCTTTTATATGAAGGACCAGTTGCGGGAAAGATTGGTTAAAGAGGAGGATTTCTATAAGGTTTTAAATAGCTCTGTTACGTTTACTCAGGAGGAATTGATCAGGGAAATTGAAACACATCCGGAGCATTTTAGCCCCAATGTGGTGACCCGGCCAGTTTACCAGGAAAGTATTTTACCTAACCTGGCATACATAGGTGGTCCGGCAGAAATTGCCTACTGGATGCAATTAAAGCCTGTTTTTGATCATTGCCAGCTTCCTTTCCCCATTTTGATCCCCCGCAATTTTGGTCTGGTGATTAATAAAACCAGCGCCAAAAAGATCCACAAAGTCAACCTGGCCACCAGCGAAATCTTTTTGAAAATTAATGATTTGAAAGAAAAATACCTGGAGCAAAATGGATTGAATACCTACCAGTTGGATCAACCATCTCAACACATGCATAAGGTTTTTGATCAGATCAAACAAGCAGCCCGTGAGATTGATCCCAGTTTGGAAGGATTTATTGGGGCTGAAGAAAATAAGGTAGATAAAATGATTTCCAATATTGAAAAAAGGCTGAAAAAAGCTGAGGAAAAAAGGCAGGAGGTAGCTTTACGACAATTGGAAAATATTCGGGAAAAGCTATTTCCCGGAGATGGGCTACAGGAACGAACGGATAACTTTTTAAATTTTTACCTGAACAGTCCGGAATTACTGGATTTTCTTTTACATCATTTTGATCCGCTGGACTTCAGGTTTAATATCATTTGGGATGAATAAGCAAAGGTTAAGAAAACAATTTCTGGAGCGGAGAAAAGCTTATTCAGATCAGGAAATAGATCAGAAAAGCATGGACATCAAAGACCAGTTGGTAAACCATTTCAATTTGGACCAGGTAAGTTATATCCACACTTTCTTACCCATCCTGAAACAAAAGGAAATCAATACCTGGCCCATCATTCATTATATCAGGGAAGCACATCCCCGGATCAAATTAGTTGTTTCCAAAAGTGATACCCAATCCAATCAAATGATCCATTTTCACCTTACCCCGCATACCAAGCTGCTGGAAAACAAATGGGGAATTCCTGAGCCTGTTGATGGAATCATTTGTAAAGAGGATTCAATAGATATGATCCTGATTCCCCTGGTGGTGGCCGACCGGCTGGGAAACCGAATAGGATACGGCAAAGGTTACTATGATGAATTCCTGAACAATTGCAGACCGGATAGTGTAAAAGCCGGCCTTTGCCTGGAGGAGCCAATCGAGCTTATAGAGGATGTGCATGACAGGGATATCAGGCTAAATCACCTGGTAACTCCCGGACAGGTTTATATTTTTTAGCTGTTCCATTTTTAATTTAAATTGTTTTTTAACATTTATAACTCATGTAATAATCACTCCACTATACTGGTATTTACCTCTTTGATCATTCTGGTTAATGGCTTTATTTAGCATAAAAATTATTTTGTTTAACAAAGCTTATTATGAAAATTTTTAGCGCAGCCATTCTTTTATTTATAGCCACTATTTCTTATGGTCAAAAATTAAATAATAACTGGGAACAGGATCTGAGCCAATTATTAACCGAATGTATATCCTGCAATGCTGAAGATGCCCTCCACGTAAACCCCTGTAGTCAATACATGGGTAAATCACTAAACCTGGTTTATCAAATCAATGATTTCTATTCTGAAAAATTAGGCAGATACCTGGTGGTAGATGAAATGGCAGCGTTTCTGGAAAGTAATCAGCATTGGACTTTATTAGGTCCGGGGTACGACCAGAAAGCACTGAGTAAGGCCCAGGAAAATGCCAATCAATCCAAAGCAGTAATAGCCATTTATGTAGACCAGCAGGGTCTGGGACATATGTCGCTGATCATTCCGGGAAAATTAAAACCTTCAGGAACCTGGGAATTTGAGGTACCTAATTCCAGCTCATTCTTTTCAGCTAATCCCAAAGATTCTTATATCAATAAAGGTTTATCTTATGCATTTTCCGGAGCTCAGCTGGCCAGGGTGAAGATCTACGCCAGGAGTTACTAAATAATTATTTGAGCATTTTTTCCTTTGGCAGGCAGATCATGACAATGGACACTCCTTCCTAAAGCAATTATTTAGAATTGTATATCCCTAAAAAATGATCACTTCAACTGATTGGTTAAAATCAGTTAGTCTGTTCATATATCTTATGTGTTCCGCTATTTTAATGGCATTTATACTAATTTATCAATATATACATTTTGGCTGGCGTAAGAATCTTTATACATGCCAAACAGGTCCAAAATGGATACTCACGTTTCTTTTTAACCCCTGAAGAGGATTTTGATCATGGCATAAACCCATATGACACTGTATTATACGCGATATTGAATATGTTACCGAAAGCATCTATAAAACCTAAATTTATTCATTTTTCTACTTTTTATTTCTTAACAAATCATATAATACCATTCTTAATATTTTTATAATCTGCTATATATAAATATTTTATATTATATTTTAACGAATTACAGCCTACTTTTATCTTATATGTAATATTTTACCACATAAAATTAATTTTTAAAATAACTTATCCAATAATTTTGATCAAATGTTTAACGAAAAATATATTTATTATGGATCAATTTAGTGAAGTTACAACTGAATCCTGGGGGTCCAGATTAATGGGCTCCATAAAAGGAATTTTAATGGGTATTGTTTTTATTCTTCTGGCCATTGGGTTGCTCTGGTGGAATGAAGGAAGGGCAGTTAAAACGGCCAAAGGATTAAAGGAAGGGGCAGCAGCGCTGGTGGAAATTCAGGCTAATCAAGTAATAACGGAAAATGAAGGCAAACTGGTTTACCTTACCGGAAAAGCCGAAACTGAAAACATCCTTAAGGATGAAGAATTTGGAGTAGCTGTAAATGCGCTAAAGCTTCAAAGAAAAGTAGAAATGTATCAATGGGTAGAGGAAACAGAAGAAAAGAAAGATAAACAGGTAGGAGGTAGCGAAACAACCACCACTACTTACAATTACATCAAAGAATGGTCTTCTTCACCGGTGTCATCCAAAAATTTTCGAATCCAGGAAGGTCACCAGAATCCGGCCGGTTTCCCTTATGAAAATTATGAAGAATTGGCTCCGGAGGTTACCCTGGAAGCTTTTAACCTGACTAACAGTATTGTAAGCGATATTAATGGCTATCAAAGATTCACCAATTTTGAAGAAAGCCCACAGCAGGAGTATTTAACCGGAGAAATGTATTACATTGGGACCGGCACCTCAGCTAACCCGGAAATTGGAGATGTAAAAATAAGTTTTATGTATGTTCCGGCTCAGCAAATCAGTCTGATAGCAGCTCAGCAGGGCGCTACATTTATACCTTATTCCACCTCCACCGGTACATCCATTGAATTGGTCGAAAATGGTCAGATAAGTTCAGCCTCTATGTTTGCTGCAGCCCACTCCAAAAATAACCTTTGGACCTGGATTCTCAGAATAATTGGTTTTGGCCTAATGACAGCAGGCTTTGTCAGTATTTTCCGGCCCTTGTCGGTAATAGCAGATCTAGTTCCTATTATTGGCAACATCATTGAAATGGGTACTGGTTTAATTTCTGGCGTAATTTCTTTTGCCTTATCTTTCATCACCATTGCCACCGCCTGGATTTATTACCGGCCTGTTTTAGGTAGTATATTGCTGGTAACCGGCCTGTCTGTGTTGGTGCTATTTTATTTAAAGGCTCAGAAAAAGAAAACAATACCAGATGAAGCTGAAATGGCTACAGCCTAAAATTGAAATAAAATTTACCAGGCCCTAAGCATTTCCGATAAGTGCTTAGGGCTTTTTTTTAGCTATGTACTATTGATATCGGACCTTCCGGGAAAGTAATAACTCCTTAAAAACATGGGAAAATGTTGAAAAAGAAATATGTATTAACAATCAATAAGAGCCTATAATTTAATATATACTTCTGCCTGTTTTATGCTATCTTATTAAGCCTTAGAATTAAAGAATTCCATCACTTATTATACTCCTCTAATATTAAATATTATTTTTTTTACACTTATTCCATATAAAATTGAAAAATTGAATTAATTTATGTGTATATTTATATACTATAAAATTTTTCAGACCAAATCCTAAATGTTACCACTATGACTCAATCACTACTTCTTACAGCTATTCTGTTTAAATTATCGACCGCTTTTTCACCTTAACAGGAAAATCAAACCCATAACGGAATCTTAGCCTGAATCCATCAATGTAAAGCAAATTTGCTTTCCTGGTCTTCTCAATCTAATTCTTCACCCTTGATTGATATCTTCTTTATTGGTCATTGCAATGAAGGAGAATATAAGTAAAATAAGTCTGTTTCATCTTTTCCTTGTATAAATACAGGTATAAAACCAATTGCAACCCTAAATCAAAATCCTATGAAAAACTTTCTATCCAAAAAAATCTGGCTTTATTTATTAACCACCATATGGTTAAGTTCAACAGGTCAATTAATGGCTCAAAGCAATCCTTCTTTAAAAAATCGGTTACCCCAGGCCAGTCCCAAACAAATGATTGATCCCACCGCCCGGACTAAACCCACCGATGGTCGAGCGGACAAAGTTTCCTCAGTTTTAAGGGGCCTGCACCAGGAACACCAGCAGTTAGGTCCGGGTCAAACCTGGTTAGAATATGCCAGGCAAATGGGTTATGACCAAACACTTATCCTAAGTCAGGAAAAAGTGATCATTGAAGCGGTAGCCGAAAACAATACCCGTGAGTTGGAGGCCAAATTATACAGTCTGGGCCTACAACAAGCCTCAGTTTATGGCAGAATGGTATCTGGCCTTTTTCCTATCAGCCAGATTGAGCAGTTAGGGGGTCTTTCTAATCTTCGCTTTGTAAGGGCTGGATATCGGCCCAAGATCAAAGTAGGAGCTACCACTAGTCAGGGGGACCGGGCTCAGGGTACCGAACTGGCCAAAACTGTTTGTGATATAGATGGAACTGGCCAAAAAGTGGGAATTTTGTCTGACAGCTATAATTCCTTATCTGGAGAAGCGGCAGGTATTGCCTCAGGCGATCTGCCTGGTTCGGGAAATCCGGAAGGCTATACCACACCAGTCGTGAATTTGTCAGATCTGCCTCCCGGATTTGGCAGTGATGAAGGCCGTGCCATGGCTGAATTGGTTCATGACGTAGCTCCCGGCTCCAATCTGGCTTTCCACACCGCCTTTACCGGCCAGGCGGGCTTTGCCAATGGCATTTTAAGATTAGCATTTGAAGCCGGCTCTGATGTAATTGTAGATGATGTGATCTATTTTGCTGAACCTATGTTTCAGGATGGAATCATTGCCCAGGCAGCTGACATTGTGCAGCAAACCGGCGTGTCCTATTTTTCTTCGGCTGGTAACAATGCCCGCCAGTCCTATGAAAGTGATTTCCGACCCAGCCCTGAACCTAAACGGGTCACTAATGCTGATGGATTGTTATTGGGCGATTATATCCTTCATGATTTTGATCCGGGACCGGGAGAGGATTATTTTCAAAAGATCTCTATCTCTCCTTTTGATGATAATATCATTTCCCTGCAATGGTCTCAGGCCTTTGCCTCCATTTGCCCTACCAGTCCGGGAGCAGATAGTGACCTTGATTTAATCATAGCTTTAAAAGAAGGTGATTTTACCAGCGCTTATCTGTGGTCGGCGGAATTCAATATAGGACTTGATCCGGTAGAAATTACCGGATTTGTAAATGGTGATTTTCCTGTGGAAGCTTATATCATGGTCGGAAAATGGGTAGGAATCCCGGAATTTGATATTGTTCCGGAAGGACCTAATCCAGATCCTGAAAAAATAAAATATGTATATTTTGGTAATGAACTGAATGAAGAATATGCCACCAATAGCGGCAGCACCTACGGACATGCCAATGCAGCCGGGGCAATAGCTGTGGGTGCTGTACCTTATTTTAATTCCCCCGCTTTTGGCTCAACCAGTCCTCTGCTGGAACCTTTTTCCTCAGCCGGAGGTACGCCTATATTATTGGATCCCTGTGGAACACCCATCTCTCCCGAGATCAGAGAAAAACCTGAAATATGCGCCCCTGATGGAACCAATACCACCTTTTTTGGATTTGATATCGAAGACGATGGATTCCCTAATTTTTTCGGAACATCCGCTGCAGCACCACATGCAGCTGGAATTGCTGCCTTAATGGGCCAGGCATCACCCAGCCTGGATCCGGAAGGGATAGAAGAATTACTGATAAGCACTGCCCTCGATATGGATGATCCTGAAACCCCGGGATTTGATAGTGGTTTTGATTTTGGCACTGGATATGGGTATGTTCAGGGATTCGAAGCGCTGTCTCATTTAACTACCTGTATTGGCATCGCTACCCTTGAACTGTATAACCCGGAAACTAATCAGTTGATTCAATCCATTGATGATGGAGACCAATTTTCGCTGGAGCAGTTGGGAACCAACAAACTGGCCATCAAAGCGGTAACAGTACCGGAAATGGTAGGAAGTGTGAAGTTTGATCTGAAAGGAGCGCTAAAACATAAACAAACTGAAAATATTGTTCCATATTCCTTGTTTGGTGACAGAAATGGAGATCTTGAGGGGGAAGCATTTATATTTGGCAGCTTTGAACCCGAAGTCTACCAGTTAGATGTAACAGTTTATGCTGAATCACGTGGCCGGGGCAAAGTTCTGGATCAATATTCGCTCTCTTTTTCTTTGGTTCAGGAACCTTTGCAATATTTTACCCTGATCAATTCCGCTCTGGATCAGGAAATCTATCCCCTGGAAAATTTTCAGATCATTAACTTAAGTGAAACAGGCTTACAGTTGAACGTAAAAGCTGAGACTGGTCAGGATGCTTCGATTGGCAGCGTTTATTTTGAACTGATAGAAACAGATCTCGATCAGAATCCATTGGCCACCCTGGCCAGACGCACGGAAAACGTTCCTCCCTTTGCCTTATTTGGCAACACGGGTGAAGATTATTATGATGGCACCTTTACTGAAGGTTTTTATCAGCTTAATGCAACGCCCTATAGTAAAGCCCGCAGAAAAGGATTAGAAGGGCCTACTTTATCTATCTATTTTGCTGTGAGCGACGATGGTCTTTTACCTGATGCCACCACCATTGCCAAAGATCTCAGTAAAAATCAGGAGCAGAACATGGATACATTTTCATTCGTAGTATTTCCCAATCCTTTGGATGACCACAGCAATACCATCGGAGTAATGTTTAAGGATGAGGAGCCAATATCATCAGATCAAACGTCGGTAACCTACAGATTACTGAACAATCTGGGTGAGGAGATCTTTTCTCAAACCCGGAAGGCAGAACATCCAAATGATATCTACCGAATGGATATTCGCAGCCTGAGGCTGTCTCCCGGATTCTATTACCTGAAGGTGGAATCGCCCCACCGTAAGCCGGAAATAACCAGGTTACTTAAGCAGTAACAGTGTAAGAATAAAACATTATTTTAAAAACCTCTTTGGATTAGCTGAAGAGGTTTTTTATCATTCCTGCTATCAGCCCCGGAAAGATCTATAAGGATTTCAGTGGGTTTATCGGTTGCTCCGTTTGTATTTGTACCTTTGTGCGTGTCTTAGATTAAAATTTAAATAACTATTAAGACTGTTCGGAGCAAAAACAGGACGACAATGGATAAAATGAAGCCTCTATCTTTATAACAGGTAAATTAAAAAAAGCCAGAGGGAGCTAATTTTTTTATCCGCAAACTTGAAAACATGATGAATTACAAAAACATCCCGGTATTAATCATTTTAATTCTTTTCAATGGATTGAAACTGCAGGGACAGCAATATAATTGGCAGAAAAACCAGGCCGAAGTCTTTGCTACCGGGGACTTAAAGTGGAAGCCCAAATTATTTTCCTACCCTGTTCAACCAGGCGAAACAGTGAGATACATTGATTATGAAAATGGCAATGATAACCTGGACGGTCAGACTAAAAATTCAGCCTGGAAACATCATCCTTGGGATACCAGAGCCAGGGGCAAAGCAGCTGAATCATCCGGTGTGCAAAATTATGTTTTCAAACGCGGGGTTTTCTATCGCATCTTTGCCAATGGGAAGCAGGCTTTTTTAAATGCCAGACAGTCTGGACAGGCTGGTCAGCCTATCCGCCTTACCAGCGATCCTTCCTGGGGACAGGGAGAAGCAATAATTGCCGGATCAAAACTGATTGAACAAAACTGGCAACCAGCCACTAACTCAGATGTACCACAACGGATGAACCCGGAAAAGGTCTGGTATATTGATATAAATATGCCGGAAGCACCTCAAAATAATGTTCCATTATCTATAAAGGAAAATTTTGGCATGTGGAGCTCAGGCAAAAAGATGGCTGAAATGATCCTGTTCCTGGTGGATCGTGAGGGTAAGTCCCATAATCTCCACATTGCCAGTGATGCCGGCTGGCATATGACCAATCCCAATTTTGCCTTGCATCACTGGAATCAGTGGGATGGAGAAAAAGTTTTGGATCCCGGACAGGGGAAAAAAGATATGCAGGGATTTGATGATGCTTTAATTGGTTTTGATCCTGATTATTTTGACGGAGGAACCTTATGGAGCCAGTATGGCTGGATTATATCTACTCCTGCTCCCTACATCATTCAGCCTGGTGATTATGATCCGGATCAGGGGATACTGGCACATCGGCGAATGGCTCATCCACTTAATCCGGGCACAAGGTATTTGATTGAAAACCTGCCCCAGTTTTTGGATCAACCAGGAGAATACTACTTCGACGCAGATTACAGCTCAAATTCAGGTCGTTTATTTTTGCGGCTACCTGACGATACAGACCCTAATCAGGCCCGGTTGGAAATGGCTTCGGCCTGGACATCCATCAAGATTGAAGAACAGGAACATATTGAGATCAGTGGTCTTACCTTTCGTTTTAATGGACGGAAAGGCAATGTGATTGATGTTTCAGGAAATTGTGAGGATATCGTGATCCAAAATTGTCAATTTGAAAACCTGGCCAATGATGCGGTTTTTATCAAAGTTGAAGCAGATCAAGCCATGGAAAACATCAGAGTCAGAGATTGCGATTTTAACTGGGTCAATGGAGGAACTGCTATAGGCATTCAAGGTCATAGCGGCAAAATACAAGTGGACCAATCGCTGGGTAAACTTTCAGGTGTAGAAGTTCTGCGTAATCGTAGCCGCAATAGTGGAATATACCGGCATAATGATCATCGCTGGTCCAATGTACCGGCTATGGTGGCTGTTTTTTGTAGAAAGGCTGATATAGCCGGCAATATAGTTGATACCGCCTTTGGTTCCGGAGTAGTAGTGCAGGGAGGAAAGAGTGGCAAAGACAGCCAGGGGGCAGATATTCCCCTGATTCGTATACTGGTGCATCACAATAAAATTGAAAATACAGCCCTGGGAGTCAACGATTATGGCGGATTGTCCTTATGGCAACATGGCCCCATTTATTCCTACAGCAATATTGTAGGCAATGCAGTAGGGCATTGGCCGGGAGGATTTCATAATTCCGGCACCATTAATCTTTCTTATCCCATCTACCTGGATGGAGGCTTCAAGATCTATAACTTTAACAATATCAGCTGGGCCCGGCCCCACAGTGAGAATGATCCTTATACCAGTGGGCGTTCAGCATATTTCAATGTCTTCGGCTACCTCAATCCGTTTGTAAACAATACCATCGTGGGCTCCGGTATTGGATTGGGAGGGACTTCCGGCAATCGAAATGACTATCTGGGCAACATTTTTTCCGAAATTACCCAAAAATATATTTCAGTAAACCATGGAGGAAACCCCTCCCTGATCGGAGGTGATGATACGGGTTCTTCCGGGATTGACGGAGCCACTACCCTGGCTTATGGTTACAATATTTTCCATGGGCCGGCTGAAGCAGGCACGGTAGCTACTGTTAAAAGAGGGGCTAAAAAAGATCTGGATGCTGCTGAACTGGAAGTATTAAACCAGCAAATGAAAGATTATCCTTTAAGATTTGCCCAGTTGGGGCAACATGTAAATCAACTACCCATTGCTTCGTGTCTGGCTGAGCTTTCTGAACATCCGGCCGCTTCCCGGTTGGACTTCAGACCTGATCACCCGGCTGCACTGGATCAGGGAATCAGCTATTTTGTTCCCTGGGGGCTTTATGCCACAGTAGCAGAATGGCATTTTAATCAAAATAACAGTGATCCGGCTACCATCCTGGATTATCACCATTATCCTACCCTGGCCTATTTTCACCGGTCCATGTATCACAAGGTGCCTGTATTTGAGCTGGAAGTAAACCAGGCGGCAACTTCCGATTATGTTCCTTCTGACTCTGAAAGCTGGGCACCGGGAGCTCTGGATTTTGACGGAACCAGATTTGCCCGCTTAAGCCATCATAAAATGAAGAATGATGTTATGATCAACATCAATGAATGGCAGGGTAACAAGCATTTTGATCCTCCCAAATCACCCTGGGTCACACCTGAAGCCGATTCAATAGATGGAGAGGGCAAGCCAAAGTTTGGGAAAATGCAATTTTTAAGGTATCCGGGCACCTTACGGAAAACTCCCGATATGGATGTAAATAATTTTTTACTGGAAACTATTATACGCCTGGATCCGGATAAGGTAAATGGCATGATCCTGAGTAAGTTTAATGGCCAAACCGGTTACCGGTTATTTGTTAATGAAAAAGGTACCATATCTTTTGAAGTCAGGGGCGGAGGTAAACAAGTTCTTTTGAGCAGCTCTGAAGCCTATCAGGATGGCCAATGGCATCATATTTTAGCTGAAATAGATCGTGCCAGTGGACAAATGCACCTGTATGTGGATGGAAAAATGGCGAATGAAAAGATAGCAGAGATCCCACCCACGGCTTCTTTGTCTAATCAAGCCGATTTGCTGGTAGGGGTTGATCATGAGGGTAATAATTATCTGCATGGGGCCATTGATTTCATGCGGATCAGTCGTGGAACATTGGCCGATGCTGAAACAGATATCAGGGAATTGTATACCTGGCAAATGGATGGTCCGGTAAATCATGATTTTGCCGGTCAAAAACCCAAAGGTCAGCGGGATATAGGTGCTATTGAGCAAATGGAATGAAGCTATTCCGGTGTTTTGACCACCATTATTTTTAAAGTATCATTGGCCTCCAGATGAACTGAAATTCCATTTGCAGCCATTATATTAAATAATTGGCTGCCATCCTGCCTAAACAACCTGATGTTTTGATCCTGGTCTACCGTATACCATTCCGAAAACTGATTGATGCGGGGATAATCCAGCTCCAGGTTCAGAAATGACCGGTGCCGGGGTTGATCCAGTTTCAGGGTTCCATGATAATGCTCTGCACTAGTCATACTAATAAACAAGGTGTCACCACTTTGTACAGCACCATAACAGAGATCCTGATGCCAGGGCTTTAAAGTGGCTCCTTGGGTTTTCCATAGAGCATACATGATGCTGGTGCGGGCAAAGTTACCGTCGCCATGCCATCCTTCGATGATGCCATTGGGCTGCTGTTTTTGCCACATCACTTTGATCTCGGAATCGATCCAATCGGCCACGGAAGGCAAAGGTTCCCGGTTATAGAGATTAATGGCGCTTTCAATGGCATCGGCATATCCATCACTGCTTTTTCCTTCCCAGGGGTAATTGCGGTATTTATCAATGTTTTGCAGGAGTTTGAATACGGCTTTCTGATATTCCTGCTTTTGATCAACCAGGTAGATGGTGTAATAGGCATTGAGGGTATAGCCCCAGGTATCTGCCAGGGCCGAATCTACCACCTCACCGGTTTCCAGATTGATGGCATTGTAAAAAAGCCCGTCCGGGTTTCTGCCCTGAGCCAGTATTTCATCCAGAAACTGATGCAACACCGGCTGATATTGTGTCTTTCGATTTGGATCTGCCTGGGAAACTGTGTAGTACAACTCACTCAGGCCTGAGATAAATTCACAACCATGATCGCGCAGGCGGATGTAGGTGCGGGGCAGGTGGTTTTCCAGCAGGTAATAATCTCCGATCTCCCGGGCCCAATCCAGATAAAAATCATCTCCAGTGATCCAGTAAAACCGGGATAAAACCTGAAGTAATTCCCCATTGACTTCTTCTACCGGGGCATTACCAAGATTTCCACCCGTAATACCGTCTATTTGATGCCGTAAAGGATAAAGATCCTGCAGCATTTGCTTCATCCGGTCAAACCAGGGGCTGGGTCCCAGCCATTCAGTCAAAGGCATCAGGCCGTCTTTCATATATTCGGAGGCACCAAAAAGGATCTGGCTGGTATCAGGCCGGGTTTCCAGAAAATCATCTTTGAGAAAAGAATAGGCATCAGGCAGGCTTTGCAAGCGGGAGGAGAGTCGGGTTTCATTGGCCAAAATCTGCTTCATTTCATTATGAAACAAGGCTGAATCAAGCAGAGCGGTAGTCAATACCATAAAGGGGTAGTTATCGGCTGCCGCATCCTTGGCATTCCAAAGGGTGGAATCGGCAAATATATTTCGGGGAATCAAACCGGTTTCTGGATCTGCATAAGGCAGCCAGCCCTGGACAAAATTAAGAGAACGTTGGAAGGCCTGTTGCGCGCTTTGTCCGTTGGTCAGGGCTTGATCAAATTCAGAGCGGTCAAAGGAATGCTCGGAAATGGTTTGGCAGCCAATCAATAGTAATAACAAAAAAAGAGGGCGCATGATGAATTATTTTAAATCAAATTTAATAAGCTGTAAACTTAAAACAAATCAGTTTTATGATACTCAGGAAAAAAAATTAAACCAAAATAAAAAAGAATTTTGTTGGTAATAAGCTTTTATAACAGGAAAAAGCTTTAAAGGCAAAATACTAAATTATGGATGATAAGATGGAAAACGCAGATGAAAGAGTTCAACATTGGTTATATTCAGCTGGTAATAACCTGAAAGCAATGATTCAATTCAGATACATCTGACCTTTAAAAGAATGCTGGTCCGACAGAAAATGAGGGGAGCGATGGTGCCCCAGGCACTGATGACCCCCTGCAGAAAGACCGTGGCAGGTACGGGCTATTTTTGATTTTTAGCATAATATATGGATCAAGCCACAAAGTGTGGCCCGTACGTCCATGAAAAAACAGGAGAAAGGTAGCATGTCTTAAATATGCAGTTAGCAACATAAATTATGCTGTTCCACGAATTATTTTAGGTTTCCAACAACCTTTTTACCTTTATCTCACACTGATATCTGAAGATCGGTCATGCTTCAGATTACTCACAGAAGCACCTCCCATCAATTCTACATCACTGCCCCCACTGGCATTAATATCCACAGTTTCACTAAAATTAACCTCAGCATCTGATCCACCTGAAATATTTAATCTGCCCCGGCTGGCTTTAAGTTGATGGGCATCAATATCGCTGCCTCCACTGGCGTTTATATCTAAAAATTCCGTTCTTCCCTGGAGATCAGCATCTGACCCGCCTGACAATCTACATTCCAGGTATGCCAGAGACACTTCCAGTTCCAGGTCGCTCCCTCCGGAGGCTTCTATATAAAATTCATTCCCGCTCAGCAGGTTTTCCGTTTTTACATCACTGCCTCCAGATATATTAAGTTTGGTAAGTGTTTGATAATAAATCTTAACCTGAACCCGGTTATTTCCCCATGAGCGCTTTTGCTTATAGAGAACTAATTGGTCTCCGTTCAACTCAGTGACCACATCATCCAGGTTATAATTCCGGGTTTCCAACTCAAGCATCTCCTTATCAGCCTTGATCAACACCAGGTCAATGCCATCACTGGCTTTCAGGCGGGAAAAGCCGCTGATGTTGCGGGTTTCTCTGTCTTGAGCCTTAGAAGATTTTTGAAAAAACAAAAACAAAGGTAGTAGAAAAACAAGTATTTTGAACTTCATGATTTTATTGGTTAGATGTCACCCATGATTCAATAATTTTCGTGCCAACTGGTATTTAGGCATGTGGAGGGTTATTATAGTTGACAGCATGTTCAAATATGAACATTAAAATGTTCGGAATTCAACACATGGTTGAGCTAATACTATCTATTAGCAGGTAAATGAAAGGATAGTTTTAAACTTATTTGCTTCAAACGATGATTTTTAGGATATTTAAATACTTACCATTCTTTTTGCACTATGGATTGCAAAACATAAAATATTAAATTCCAACCCAAACCTGCATCATACATAACCTTCTAACAACTGTTCTATACTATATGCTGTATAATTTCAAAAGATTTCTGATATTGATTATGGATAATATCATAGGCATCGGAAATCTTTTTATGGGCAATCTGTTCATCTTCAATGAGCTTTTTTAACTGATCATAGATGTCTTCTCCACTCACTTCATCTATTTCAAATACCCAATCAGATAATTTAATATCATAATACATTTGTCCTTTTATAGTGTCTTCCTTTTGCCGGATATAAAAAGCAGGAGTTTTATTTGCATAGGAGATGATAGGTGAGTGGCATTCCATGCTTATTACAGCAAACGCCCGTTTATATACAGAAGCGGCAACATCAGTTATCCAATAATGATCCATTTTATATACATGGGGACTGACTTCTTCAGGAAGAGGATCAATCAATAACTCCTTCATGATATCTATTTGATAAGACATTTCCGGACACAACAAAACTTTCTTCCCGGTTTCCCTTACCCAATTAATAATTACTGTCCTTAGTTTGCTGTGATCAATCTCTTTATACTTATCATTGATGGAATTAACTTCATTTATTTTGGCCTGATCCCAATCAACATAGTCATGTATTTTATAATAGGGTGTATATCTTAATCTGGGTACAATACAAATAAATTCCTTATCCACTAAATTAAACTTGTTAATTATCTGAATGGCATTATCTTCATCATGAATGTTTAAATTAAAAGTGGCATCCGGGAAAAACCCCGTTGATTTTGGTTCTTTTACATACTCATTTACAATATCAAGAGAAGCTGTTTCCCGGGTAAAAAAGAATTCTGACTTTTCTATGATGTCTCCTAATTCCGGGTATATCTTCTGTTCAGTCACCCCGCAGACACCAAAAGGCTTATCAGTGTTATCAATCCAAAGTTTGATTTTATAATTTTCTAAAACATGTGGACCCGAACCATGGAGTAACATATCACATGAATCAAAAACGGCTTTGATCTCGTCAGTCATCGAGATATCTGTAACGCCAGGCTTGTTAGTTTTCAGAATCTTCAATTTAGGGAAATGTTTTTTCAACATCCCTTCAACGTTATAATCCTCAATATCTCTAGGCCACAAATAATATGCGGCATCCGGGAAATATTTATCTATTAAAGCCAGCAATCCCGGAGTATGAGCAATATCCCCGATATTTTCTGTTTGCCAACCGCTGATAATTAAAAATGTGGGAGATTTCGTTTTCTGATTTTTGCCTGAAAATAATCCGGAAAATGCCCCGAGGGATATTAAACCCAGGTTTCTATTAAATGCTCTTCTTTTCATATATTTGATCAACAGTTTCTATTTACTTGCTGCCAATAACTAGTGTAAATGCAGATTTAAGTAAGAACAAATAAAGTTTCGCAGGTGCAAAACAAATTAGTCTGCTTATCCAGCATTACATTTTTACAATCTAGTGGCTGGTAATTTCCCTCTCACTTCGTTAAGTTTCATTGTCATGGAAAAGGCTTCACTTTCAACCCACTTATTATAATCTTCAATAGCTTTTAACCTTAATTCATTTTCCAAATATCCTTCTTCTACCATTTGTTTAGAACCGGCTACTTTAGACCAAATTCCAAGTCTAAAATTGAAATCACTTCTATGTTTTTCATAATGCTCATCTGAGTTAATGGTTTCAATTTCTACCAGTCCGATTTCTTTCATTAGCTGAGCTAAATCATCTGCAATTTTATTATTCATTCCTGCTTCACTTCTCCATTTTAAGAAAATCTTATAAAACGTTTTCATACTGATGGGTGGATCAGGATTCCATTCTAACTGGTTATGATTATAATCTAAAATTGAAATTCTTCCATCTGGCTTTAATAACGACTTCATTTTTAATAATGCCTCCTTTGGATTGACTAACCATTGGAGCGTTCTGGCTGATGTAATTAAATCAAATTTTTCATTAGTCTCAAAATTAAATAAATCCGAATGAAGAAGATGTAAATTTTGGATATGGCCATAAGATTTCTTACCACTTTTAATAAATTTTTCAGTGTTATCGATTCCAGTAACTTTTCCAGAATCCCCTATTACTTGGGCTATGTCCTTTGATATTGAACCAGTTCCACATCCAACATCTAAAACAATCATACCTTGTTTTAGTATTGGTTCTAAGGTGCTATAGTCAACTTTCAAACTTCTGTTATCAAAAATTTCTGTTGCGGTTTGTCCGTCCCTTTCAATGTGTTTATTAGCTTTCATATACACTTTTTTTGATACAAATGGATGGGATTTTGGCTATAGAATACCAACTTATCTAAACTGCTTCACTTAGTAAATGTACAATATTAATCCCCCACATCCACAAACTTGCGAGTATTTGCTTGTTGTGAGATAGCGTATTATTTCCGGGTCAATCTATTGATTTTTTCAATCCATGCTGTTTTTGCATTAGTATAGGCTTCTCTGTCATGAGGATATCTACCAGCTAGATCTAACTTCAAGGTTTCATATGCCTTTGCCATCTCATTATGACTAATTAGATAATCTCTGAATCTGATTTCATCCCAGTCTCCTTTATATCTGACATGTACATGATAGGCCTGTCCTTTAAATCCATTGATCGTATATCCTTTTACAAATGTCATGTGCGGTGGTGGATTATCAGGTTGTTTAGTAAGTTGATATCCATTTGATTCAAATTTTCGCTCCAGTAGTTGGGTATCAATACGAGTTGAAACCTGTAATAAAATATCAATTGTTGGTTTGGATTTTATTCCTGGAATTGCCGTACTACCAATATGGTCTATCCTTATAATCTCTGATTGGCCAATCATATTGCATAACATGGATTTTTCGGCCTTAAACAAATAAATCCAGTTTTTATCGTAGTCTTGAATGATTATGGGAAATAATTGTCCTAACTCGTCTGATGTTAACTCCTGAAGTTTTTTATCTTTGAACGCTATCACTAAATCTTAAGCTTTATCTTAATGTAATGTATCTATTTACTTTATTTTGATAATTTTCGTATTCGGTACCATGAACAGATTTCAAATATCTTTCCTCTTCTAAAATCATCTTATGAAATACAATGGCAAGTGTTATCCAAAAGACTACCAAAACAACTGAAGGGAAAATGAGTATATACCCAAATATCAAAATATTATAGGATAAGAAATATGGATTTCGACTAAATCTGTAAATTCCTGTTTTCACCAATTTGGTTTTTTGGTCATACTTTATGCCGACTCTCCAGGAATTTCTCATTGCGATCAATGCAAGTATACCTAATATAAATCCTGCAAACACGAACCCAAACCCAAAATATAGAATAGTCTTGGTGTTCAAAACATCTAATTCTAATATCCAGCCAGGTTGAAGTACTGTTATTCGCAATAAAATAAGCAAATAAATTGATGTAGAAATCAGGATGGAAATTGTCAGTTTTAAGGATTGTCCCTTTATCGATTGCCTGGTAGACAGGTATGTCTTTATATTTCTAATTGCGAATGCCAGTATGAAAAAAACTAAAACAAGTCCCAATATTATTTTTTCAGTCATCAATTTATATTTTCATTTTAGTAAGCTGGTATTTTAGCAAGCAGTCCATCGGATACATATGAATGCTTCCTTCAATTTATAACTTTTAATCTTCTTTTGCCAGCAAATCAAAGGACACTGGTATTTTTCACCGTCTATTACTCATACCTCAATGCTTTGATGGGGTTGGTCAGAGACGCTTTCATCGTTTTGTAGCCCACTGTCAATATGGCCACCAGGAAAATTACCGCGGCGGATGCTAAAAATGCCAAGGGAGTGACCTCTATTCTATAGGCAAAGTTCTGCAGCCATTGGTTCATGATCAGGTAGGCTATGGGGGCGGCCAACAAAAAAGCCAGGCTAATCCCTTTTATGAATTGTATAGCGATCATGGTGGAAATATTCCAATAAGTGGCCCCAATAGCTTTTCTTATCCCGATTTCTTTGGTCTTTTTTTCTGTAATATAAGTTACCAGGCCAAATAATCCCATACAAGCAATGAGCAGGGAAAGCATTGAGAACAAAACAAATAATTGACGCGATCGCTGCTCATTACTGTACATCCTGGCATATTCCTTGTCTAAAAAAGTGTATTCAAAGGCCAGTCCGTTGGAAAGTGATTGCCAACTGGCCCTGGCCGCCTTCAGCACCTGTTCCAATCCCCCGGGAGCCACCTTGATTAGTATAAAATTGGGCTGATAATTGTAGCTGCCGTCTAATCGCATAAATGCCATGGGCTTGATCTGATCTCTTTTGGATTCATAATGAAAATCCTCCATCATCCCCACTATATTAAATTCGGTTCGGGGGCTGCTATTATCCATTAGTACCTGCCCTACCGGGTTTTCCCATTCCAGCAAATCAGCCGCAGCCTGATTGATCACCAGCGCAGTGGAATCAGAAGGAAAATCCCGTGAAAAAAACCGGCCCTGTAGAATATTCAGTCCCAAAGTTTTAGCCAGGTCCTCATCACCAGCCATTAAATTCAGGGTGAAACCTTCCATTCCTTCGGCACCAAAGCCAATATTATTATAACCCTGGCCCAAAAGAAAATTAGACTGTGCTGTAGATTTTACCTGGTGAAGGTCAGCCATTGATTTCATAAAAGGTGCCAGGTTTCCTGCCAAAGCAGAAGCATTGGGCAAAACCAATACACGCTCCTTATCAAAGCCTAATTTTTCATTTTGCAGGAAGGAAAGTTGCTGGTAAGCCAGCATGGTAGCAATCAGCAAAATAATGGATAGACTAAACTGAAACACTACCAAAGCATTTCTAAACCGGGATTGACCTGTGATACGGAATTTATCCTTTAGCACTTGCATGGGTTGGAAAGATGACAGGTAAAAAGCCGGATAAAAGCCGGATAAAAGCCCGATTAACCCTACAAACAACAACAGAATCAACAGATTTACCGGATCTGAAAATGAAAAAGCCTCAAAATCACCTAATATATGGGCCAGCATATCAATACTTACCGTATAAAGTAAAATTCCCAGCAGTAAGGCAAACAGGCTTAGAAAAATACTTTCCCCTAAAAATTGTTTGATCAGGCCGGACCTATGGGCACCATTTACCTTCCTTACGCCCACTTCTTTAGTCCGGGCTGATGCCCGGGCAGTGGTAAGGTTGATAAAGTTAATGCAGGCTATGATCAGGATGAATAAGGCAGCCACACTGAGAATGTAAACATAACGGGCATTCCCGGCTGGTTTGTATATCCCCCCCAGCTCACTGAACAGGTGTAGGGAAGTCAATGGTTCCAGGTAATACTCCCATCGGTTTCCTTTGGCTGACCATTTACTGTAGTCATCCTTTGGAAAAAAATATTTGTCAATGAAGGCGGGCAATTTGGCTTCCAGACCTTTGGCATCAGCTTGATTATGCAATAATAAATAAGTGGTAAAGGAATTATTCCACCAGGATGTACGATCATATACGCCTTCCAGTGAAACCATAGAGGCAACCAGATCAAATTCAAGATGGGAATTTTGAGGAAGGTCCTGAAAAATTCCGGTGATTTTAAAATCCCGGCCCAGGGCTACCATATGTACCAGCTGATCCAGTGGGTCCTGACCAGGAAAAATCTTACTGGCCAAAGACTGGGAGACGATCATGGTATTGGGTTGATTCAGGGCCCTGGTACTGTTTCCCTGCAACAAATTAAAATCAAATATTTTCATAATGGTGGAATCTGCGGCCAGGCTTTTTTCCAACCACACCTGGTCACCCACCTGAAGCTGTAATTCACTTCCACCATACATTCTTACCACTGATTTGATCTCCGGAAATTCATCATACAATGCCTGGGCAATGGGAGCGGGGGTGGCAGTTTGCAGGATAGGTGTATTTCCGATATTGCCTTTGACCTTGATCCGGTAGATCTGCTCCGCCTGTGAGTGGTATTTGTCATAACTGAACTGGTAATTGACCCAGGACATGATCAGCAAAAAACAGGCAATTCCCAGGGCCAGACCGGAAACATTGATCAGGGAGAATAATTTATTATTCAAAATATTACGCCAGGTAATTAAAAAATAATGATTTAGCATGGGTTTTAATTTATTAAAAGTTCCAGGACTTAAAAATTAACTTAAAATATCATGCCATTGGGCAAATATACCACTACAACCAACTAGCATATTCTGCCAAAAACAAAACGTGGCCGAAAATGGACACCAGTGCCCGTCTGCGGTCGCTGAACTTATTGGTTTAGCCAGTTTTTAAAATCGGCTGATCGCTCAATACTTACTACCGGATCATCCAGGTGTCCGGGATCTGGTTTTAGGTAAAGTTTGATCCTGCCCCTGGAATAGGCCACCATTTTATTGATTGACTCAATATTAATCATATATTTCCGATTGATTCTGAAATACCTGAGCGGATCCATCTGGAGTTCCAGTTTATCCAGGGTGGAATCTACCGGAAATGTCTGACCAGAGAAGGTCCTCATAAAAACTCCTTTATCCAAAGCAAAAAAATAAGCAATTTCAGAAGCTTCCACTTTCTTGATTGTTTCCCCGAATTGCAGCAGAAACCTCCTTTTATAGGCCGGTTGTTGGTTTTTTATGGTATCCATTAAATCACTGAAATCAATAGCATAAGCAGTTCGAAGGCTGTTGAGTTTGTCCAGACTCTGCCTCAGTTCTGACTGGCGTATTGGTTTCAGCAGGTAATCCACACTATTCAACTGAAAGGCTTTAATGGCATATTGATCGTAGGCAGTAGTAAAAATTACCGGTACTTTAAGTTGGTAGTGATCAAAAATGGAAAAGCTCAGCCCGTCTGACAACTGGATGTCCAGGAAGATCAAATCAGCTGTATACCGGGCAAACCAGCCTAAGGCTTTTTTCACACTGCCAATGGTAGCCACTATTTCCAGTTCCGGAGCAGTTTCCCGGATCATTTTTTCCAGCCTTTCCGCGGCTAAAGGTTCGTCTTCTATAATAACTGTACGTATCATTCCGGTTTGATTAATGGAAGTTTAACCAGGTACATTTGATTATCAATTTTAAAAACCGGGGCCCGATCACAAATCATGGCGTATCTCCTGGCCAGATTTTTTTGTCCCAGACCAGTAGAGGGATGTCCATTCATTTTTTGCCTCAGATGATTTTTGATAAATACCCAATCCTGTTGCACTTCCACCCTGATTATCAAAGGCTGATCGGCAGAAATCACATTGTGCTTGATGGCATTTTCCATTACCACCTGAAAAGAAAGTGGCGGGATCAGGTAATCCAGCCATTGACTTTCCACCTGCTGTTCCAGTTCCAGGCCCTGGCCATATCTTATCTTTTGCAGGTAAATATAAGAACGGTTGAATTCAATCTCATCTTTTAAAGGTACCGCTTTTTTATCAATGGTTTCCAACACATAACGGTAGAGCAGGGAGAATTCTTCAATGAAAAGCTGGGCTTTATTTACATCCTTGCTAATGAGGCTGGATAGCACATTAAGGCTGTTAAACAGGAAATGGGGATTTACCTGGTTCTTCAGAACTTCATATTTGATCTGGGTCAGTTCCTTTTCCAGTTCTTTGGCTTTGAGGGTGGCCCTTCGCTCTTCCACAAAAAACAACCATGCTTCCAGACCGATCATCAAAATTAGATTGACTACTGAGGTGATCAGGGCATTATCAATAATGCTGAGGCTGAGCCCCCTGGGATAAGGACTAATCTGATGAGAAATATAGGTTGGTATAAAAGAAATGATCACAGCCAGGCCCACAGTAGCTAAAAACTGAATGCCGGTGCGCAGAACCGGTTTATCAGGCCAGGCAAAAATTTCATTGAGATTATGGATCAATTTCAGATCCAGGTAAAGAATGATCAAAACAAAAACATAGGAAAGCCCTGAAGCAAAAATCCAGCGAAACAGAAATTGTAAAAAAGTTTGATTAATATAAAAACCTGACAGGTGATTATAAGTAATGATCACCAACTGCATAAAACCAGTAATAATGGCAATGATGGCTAATTTCTGAGAATTATTCAATACTTGGGAATTTAGACCAGCAAAGATAACCACCAGGAGGGAGAACAAAAATTTAAACCGGATCAGCCTGCTTAAAAGCCTGACCAATCCGGTTAATAGCCGGATAAGTATGATATAGGCGGGGCCGGTAGGATTGTAAAAGCAAATTGATTAAAAAAAATAAGCCTAAAAAAAGTCCAAAGGAGCAAACCTTTGGACTTTTTGCAGTAATCATAAACCGTTAATTTTTAACGGAAATGATAGAGCATGGACAGTTGCAATACTGTATTGGCACCGGAAGCCCCTTGGAAAAAGTCATCTCCCAAAGCATCGGCAAATCCCTGATTATATCGTATACCTGCACCCCACTGTTGGTTGAAATAGTAGATACCACCTACAGCAAATCCAATGTCAACGGTGTTGGTATCATCTTCAGATACATTGAAATCTCCATTTATTGGCTCCAGTTGTTTAAAACTTTGTCTTGAATCCAGTAAAAATCCAAAATAAGGACCTAATTCCACTACGAACTTATTTCCAAAAATAAATTCTCCTAAAATAGGAATTTTTAAATAATCCAGGTTCACGGCATAATTTTCAAATATGGCAAATTCATCGGCCCGTGCACCTTGCATACTGTATATCAATTCTGCTTTGGCAGCCAGGTATCGGGAAATACGAAATCGTCCAAATACACCAATATGTAAACCGGACATCAAATCTGCATTAAGCACCTGGTCATCATTGAAGGAGGAAAAATTCAAGCCTCCCCGTAAACCAAAATTCACGTTTCTGTCCAGGTAATTAATTGCCTGGTCTATCTCTTCGATAGGTTCCTCATTCTGGGCTGTCACCGGTACAGCCAAAAAAAATAATAATGTTGTTAATAATAAAAAATCTTTCATAACAAAAGCTATTTAATTTAAAAAATATAGGTTAAAGAAGCTAACTGTCAATCAATTAGCTTGTATTATTGATAATTGTTATAGCAGGAATTATGTTATCAATTAATCAATATTTATTTAGTGATCAGCTATTTAATGTATGAACACCAGATATTTAAAGTACCTGACCAGTATCGAATGTTAAATTACAAATAGTTTTTACTCAGGTGCCTGAGCTGTTTTAATCCATTCAGGGGAAAATCTGACATATTTAATGGTTTTATGAGGTGCTCCTTTCCGATCATTATGATGAAAACTATAGACAACATGAATCATTTGATCTTCGGATTGTATCACGGCCGGATAATGACTGGCTGTGGCCAGTTCTCCCCTGGGATCATGTTCAATTGATCTTTTCCAGGGCCAGGATTTCCCCGCATCCACTGATAAAGCTGCGGTTAAATTATACCGGCCTTCTTCCTGGTCATTGTAAACAAGTAACCATTCTCCTGAGGCAAGGTTGGTAATGTCAAATCCAGCCCCAGGGTTAGGCAATTCAATATCCCGGGCAATGGTCCAGGTGGCACCGGTATCATAGGAAACGGTCTGCTGAATCCTTTGAGGGGGTGGCCCGTTATCTCTTAGAAATGCAGCCAGAGTTCCGTCTCCAGCCACCGCTATGGCCGGTTGAATACCAATACCACCAATTACCGGATTGCTGAATTGCCAGGTCTTCCCCAGGTCATCAGTCAGGGCAAACAGGGAACAGTCCAATCCATCTGAATATAAGGGAACAATGATCCTGTCCCCTACCAGAAGCGGTTTATTTTTTGTTTGCCAGCCAATACGACGGGAAAGGGGATAACCTAACCGGGCCGATACTTCCTGCCCATCCTGCCTGATCCGGCCGGAGCGTACCATATTTCTGCCTTGCACCAGACTATCGGTTTTTTGTTTATAACCATCCCACCATTGAAGAAATTGCGACTGTTCCGCTGCGGTAAATTGAGGCAATAGTTCCTGTTTCAGATAATATTCATACTCCTTCAGTTGCTGTTGGGTGGCTTCCACAAAACGATCCCCCGGCTGAATTCCTCTTTCAGTCTTATCTCCGGGTTTGGCTAATAAAATATCCTGCCAATCCCATTCGGGAGGCCCTGCACTGAGATAATCCTGACTGATCCTGTACATGGGAATGGAAGTCTCCCACTGATTAGCCACTACCGGATACCACATGAGCCACAGCCGTTGTTCCTGGTCCATAAACATCATGGGATTGATATCAGGAAACCCGGGTACATCAGCCATTAAAAAAGGTTGGGACCATGCGGTATCTCCATTGGTCAACCGGGAACCCATGATCCTGACATCGTCAGCCCATCTTTCTCCCGAACCCTGAAACCAGGCTGCCAGCAGATCTCCATTGGGTAGATCTACCATGGTGGGCCCGTGAACATGGTCAGATTGCAAAGGAAAAATAACGGATGATTGAAAAGTTGTGGCACTTGTTTCCTCACCACCTGTGGATTGACAGCTTAAAAACCCACACAAAAAGCCGGCAAAAACTACTCCCTGAAGAAAATATTGTTTCATGGTTAACTCATTGAAAATATTATAAAGCCATTCTGTAACTATGGGCCTGCAATGAAAAACTTCTGCCTCTATTTTTTTTAACCGCTATTCAAACTTCCAAAGCCATCGTTTTTCTATATAACATTTAGTTATTACTAACACCCTGATCAAACAGGATTTTCTGCTGATTTACTATAGGTGATTATACTATTTACATCCAGATACACCTTATCCCGTGGATTGGTAATTTCCATTTTTAGCAGGTGCTCTCCCGGGGGAAGTTCATATAGGAAAAATAATTCATGAGCCCTGGTAATAAAATCGAGGGGCAGCTTCATGGTCTTGGTCAAGGCACCGTCGATATAGTAATTTACTTCGAAAGCAAAATCATCCAGGTTATCCTGTGGGGTTATGTCCTGGTGCCTTGTTCTGCCGGTAATAACGATTCCAGAACCCTCAAATGGTATTTCCAACACCTGTGGATCAGTGTGGTATATTTGTTTGTTAATCCCAACTTTTTTAATGGGTTCATATCCGGGGAAACTTTGCTCCAAAGGCACAGGCTCTACCGGTTGCCATTTGACTCGAACTTCATTTTCATCCACTTCACCACCATTTTTTTCGATCAGAGCAAGGGCATGTTTATAACTTAACTGGTAAGCATCATTAAGAGAAACAGAAGTATGGGAAAACTTCATATCCTCCACTGGCTTCAAACTGTTTTTCCAATAATCAGGAATGGCCTGATATCCCATCATGGTACCCAGTACACCGGCGGCCGTAGCCGGATTACAGTCTGAATCCTGACCAGCCCTGGTAGCAATTTCCATAGTTTTGCCGATATCTCCTTCCCCATATAACAGCCCCAGCAATACGTAGGCTGAATTTAATTTGGCATCTATGTTGAAATCTGCAAATACACCATCCGGGCATCCAATATCCTCACCCCATTTGTCTTCAATCATCTGCCAGTTTTTTTTCCAGTCCTGAGGGTTTTCCTCATGCCACAGGATAACATCGGCCAGGCATTGATGGAATGTACTTTGTTCCGGGATCAGGGCCAGGGCTTTATTTACCACTTGGGTCAGGTCATCTTCCATGAAGGCATAAGCATACATGCCGGCTACAAATACGCCACCATAGTAGCCATCACCGTAATTCATGATATGTCCCACCCGGTCACAAATACTGATGGCACTGGCCGGCATGCCAGGGTTCATAATGCCGGCAAAATCAGCTTCTATCTGAAAATCAATATCATCAGCATGGGGATTATTGAGCCAATGCCCCGTTTCAGGAGGTTCCATGCCATTAAGAATGTTGTAACGCCCCTGCTGGTTGGCATGCCAAAGGGGATATTTGGCATTGGCGTAGGCTTGACCAAATGAACTGGCCGGGGCATCCAAACCTTCTTTTTCCAGAATTTCCACAAAAGTCAGGTCAAGATAGATGTCGTCGTAAAGTCCGGCCCGGTGCTCCATATTGTGACGGATCAGGCTGTCTGACCAAATAATCTCCACACTATCAGGGATGATGTGTTTTTTATACCTGAATTCGGTGGGACCTCCATAGGTGACCCCAATGGTTTGCATAGCCCAGGCGCCTTTGATCTTATCTTTTAATTCCTGATGGGATAGCCTCAAAAAGTCCTCTGATTCATCAGTGGCAGGAGGCTCACAGGCAGTCCAGGCAAACAAAAGAGCAACAATAAATGCAATTTTATCCAAATAATTTTTCATAATTCACAATATTTTTCTTGTAGAGAAATCCTGACAAAGCCCTGGATAAAAAATAAGCATTGAAAATAAATATTTCAAATTGCTTACAGAACGATAACTAATATAGTGGTTAAATTTGGTCTGGTCAATAGATGCAGGGCATGTTGTTTCTAACAGGAATCATATCCCGTTGATTATCTATGATGTTATCAGAGAGGTACAAAGAATCCATGGGACAATATAAAGAGAAATTGGCTGCCTGCATGTAATTAAACATGCTGCTTTTCTCGATCTTTTTGCCTGACAGCTGGTGGATCAAGCCTGCCCGCTTTTTAATTCTCTGATATTAAGGAGATAAGATCTGGTAAACTATCGTTATATTCCAGAGATAAATCTACTGACAGAAAGTCACCTGTCTTATCAATCCACTTTATTTTTAAACCAACCCTTGATTTTTTGAATAGACTGGTTGCCGGAAGAGATACCTCGCTCATCCAATACATATCCTAAGGGTTTTAAAACCGTAATACTGTCAAAAACCACCTTCAAAATACCCAAAACCGGAATAGCCAGTAGCATCCCCATGATACCCCATACAATCCCGGCCAATACAACACCTACAATGACGATCACAGGGTTCAGATCTACCTTTCCTCCTACTACGAAAGGTTCCAGTACATAACTTTCGATAAATTGCACTACGGCAAATATACCCATAATGATGAGCAATTGGGTGACGCTTCCGCCAGACAAAAATGACATTGCCAGGGCCAGAAAAAGTCCGATGACATTGCCCACATAAGGAACCATTGAGAATAAAGCAGCAATTAGCGAAATGAATAAAGCATATTTTAATCCAATGATGGAATATCCCAGGGTATATAAGGTGGCCAGAACCAATATAAGGATAAACCTGCCAAACAGATATTGCTGGGCAGATTTGGCTGAACTTCGAATAATCTGCTTGGCCTGATCTTTTTTTCCTTCCGGAACAAATCCCACAATGGCCTGTTCAAACTTTTGCTGGTAAAACATAAAGAAAAAGATATACACCAGGATCAGTAAAAGATCACTTAATATGCCAAAAATCCGACTAAGTAATTGGGTGAGCGTGCTTCTCAAACTGGATAGCGAAAAGGCCTGGCCAGATCCTGATGTTGGCTGTCCCCCCCGGGAAATATCAGATGATTGTGGATTATTATTCTGATTGGATGTAGTATCCTGGGAAGTTGATCCCGAAGGAGTTTCACCTTGAGAAGCTGTGGCTGGAGAAGAAGATTGATTTTGACTGCCCGATTGAAAAGTTGGCAGGGACACATTGAATTTATTTTGTACAAATTGACGAACCTGTTCAATTTTAGGTTGCATCCGGTCTTCTATCTGGGACCAGCTATCGGCAATTTTATTGGCCTGGGCTGCAAACAAAAAGACCATAACAGCGATAAACAAAACAATGATCAGATCTGATAAAAAAACGGCCAATCCCCGGCTCAATCCCCAGTGCATTAATTTGTGAGCCACCGGATTCATCATCATGCTGAGGACAATTGCCGTAACCAATGGTATTAAAAATACCTTGCCGCCGGCAAGGCCGACAAAAAGAAAATAGAGAGAACCAAGGATCAGAAATGTGTAGAGAAGAATTTTTAGCTTTTTATCCATAGGTGAAAAAATAAATGGTTCACCTTCATAACCAGCTAAATATATTTTAGTTAGGGTAGGTCAGGATCTGATATTGAGTGAACAACAAAGCTACAAATCAACAGAAGGAGATCAATTTCATGTGCATGTCTTTAATTAAGTATCTATCACACATCAGGATGAGCTGGAAAAAGAAGCATTGGCAAACAGATACTGTTCTTCAGGTTCGGGTAATTCCAAAAGGGGCTTCAAAATGTGTTATCAGTTTTCATCAGGAACACCTAAAAGGTCCTGAACATCGGGAAGAAGTGAAACGGTATTGGATTGGAAAAATTAAACTTATTCAGAAAAATATTAAGTCAAAAAATCAATAAAAACCATGATCACTAAAAAAGAGTAGGATTAGGCGGGAAGTCGGGGAGGTGATGAGGGTGAATATCGGGCAGGTTAAATGAAATGTTGAATATTGGAAGTATCTACTTTTTGTCTGGCCTGCCACAATTCATAATTTTTCTGCAGGTTAAGCCAGAATTCTGCAGTCGTATTAAAGGCAATGGATAATTTAATAGCCATCTCAGGACTGATTCCAGCCTTTTCATTGATAATCTGAGACAACACCTTTCGGCTGATATTAAGTCCTTTGGCAATTGTTGTAATGGTTAAATTGGTAGACTTAACGTATTCAGATAATATTTCTCCAGGATGAGAAGGATTGTACATTTGTTTCATATCAGTATAATTTAATACTTTTATTTCCAAATGATAGTCTAAATAATCAACATCTATAACTTCTACTTTTGATGCTACAAATTTAAAAATAATGCGATAATTGCCACTTACTTTTACGGCCCACGCACCTATGTAGTTGCCTTTCAGTCGATGCAAATCATAACCGGGGACATCAATATCCTGAATTTTATCTGCTGCATGCAACACGGTTAAAATTTGTCTTATCCGTTTTAAGTATTTAGGATTTAATTTAGAACCATTTCCTTTTGTGAAAAATAATTCCAAATCCTTATGCTTAAAGCTAACAATCATGAGACAAAAATAACTTGTAACGTAACAGGTAACAAGCAATACTTTAATAAAGTCCATTTTTTAAATTTTCAGCTGATTTCCAGGTTTAAACTACCGATGAAGCACAGCCCTTCTTCTTTTGCCAGTTCCGGAAAAATGAGTACCGCAAATTTTACCAGCTGGAGCCAAATGTGAATTTAAAGTGAGCTGATGATTGGCAGCAGGTAGTGGCGCATAATGCCAGAAGAATTCGGAGGGAGGTGGGGGAAGTGGTAAGGGGAGGTAAATAATAGATTATCAAACCGCATATTGCATGTCGCAATACGCAATATTATGAAATCTCAAGTTGTGCAATTAATACCTCAGGATATATTACTATTATTGAAAATTATTAGCGAGAATAATCCTGCATGGCAACAAAAACTAATGGCAGAGGCATTAGGTCTTAGCCAATCAGAAATTAGTGAATCGGTAGCCAGGTCTAAATTTGTATCCAGAAGTATTAATCAAGCTTATGAAAATAATTTTAAAAAAGATCTGGTAGGAAGTTTGGCCCCATTTATTTTGTCGCTTTTCATTTGCATTATCACAGTACTGGTTAGTATCATTTCAGTATTTAAAAAGAGCAATAAAAGAGCCTATTTGCCAGGTAGATCATGCCTGCTATTTCTCTTTTTGGTTTTACTGCAAATCATGCATATACTATCGTATCCGGATTTCAAAGCTACTCTGTCTTCTGGTTTCATTCCACTATTGGTGCAATTTATTTTTGGAATGTCGGCAGTAGGTTTTTTATGATGTAGTTAATAATAAAAACAAAGGATCGTAAACTTCAAAATTAACAGTAAGCTATGAAAAATATAACCGGCTATTCGGGAACTCCTTTAGCAAAGAAATTTACTAATGACAAGGCTTACTGTACTAGACAAGGATACCAAAGGGAAACGTGTAGAAAAAATAGCCGAAGAAGACATTTCAGAATCTAAAAAATGTATACCACTTTGTGGCCCCCACATAATGAAAAAAGCCTCACCGGAAGTACCAGTAAGGCTTTTAAGCAGAGGAGGAGGGATTATTCGTCACCCGCAAGGCCTAAACCATTCCCACTCATGAATAGCCAACCCTTTGGCCTTACCCTTATTTCGAACCCCGGCCTGCCCTTCGGTTCTCATCCCTCCTGATCAATTCTTCAACCCTAAACTCCTGATATAAAAAAAGCCCCGGAATGTTCCGGAGCTTGAGTTGCAGAGGAGGAGGGATTCGAACCCCCGGACCTGTTACAGTCAACGGTTTTCAAGACCGCCGCATTCGACCACTCTGCCACTCCTCTATGGTCTTTTCCTTTTGGGAAGGCAAAATTAATGAAAAATTGTAAATGACCAATAAAATAAGTAAAACTTATTTATCAGCCATCACTATTCAAATGGGTAATTCGTACACCTGATCACACCGGGCCACTTCATTGTTTTTGGTAATTTGCTTAAAACCAAACTGCTGGTAAAGCAGAATGGCTTCCTTTAATACACTGGCTGTTTCCAACTCCAGGTGGGTATAACCTTTCTGCCTGGCTTTGGCTACCAGGTAATTCAGTAAAAACTTACCCAATCCCTGGCCCCGTACAGTAGGGACTAAGTACATCTTTCTGATCTCAGCCCTTCCCTGTCCCAAATCGTACAATCCAATAGTGCCGACCAATTGATCCTTCTTATCGTATATAACACCAAAATATCCATTCCGTTCCAGGTAGTTAGCCTCTACATCATTCAGGTCCTGATCCGGTCCTGTATCATCAGGAGGCAGTCCATACTCCATTAGCACTGAAAATACCAACTCTTTGATCTTACTGGTTAAGCCTTTATGAGCTGTTTTAATGATATAGTCTCTGTAAACTACCATCTTTTTTGTTTTGCTATTCATCACTTTCTTTATCCTGATTGAAGTCCGGACCTGACGGAATGGAACTATTTACCGGCTGGTAATGACGACGAAGCCATCGGGCCAGTCCATCCAGCCCCGGGAATAACACACGTTCAGTGATATTTGCCTGATCCAGTTTGTCCCGTACCTCCCACTTTAGCTGGCTGGGAATAATGATCCTTCGGTATAGGGAAGGGTTTTCCTTCAACCAGTCATTTAAACTGTCTGTGGGAGAAGACATCACCGAAAAAAAGGCATATTGATTCACGATTCTTTCATCAATGGAGGGTGGTTCAAAAAAAACGTTGTGTACACCTCCTTGCATATTATCAAATGCACCTAAGGAAGGCAGTGCTTCCTCCAGCATTTCTACTGTAAACACATTGCATTTTTCCTGGTACAGATGCTGGGACAATTGAGGCGGGGCCATGCGGTTGGTTTTTACAAAATCAATTTTCCAGATTACCCCATCACAATCAAATTTTTGGGTGTTTGAGGTAGCAAAATGCATGGCTACAAAGGGAGAATAAGTCCAGTCAATCAGCCGGGTAGGTAAGCCATGATGTTGGGCCAGCACCAGAGATCGCCAGGGCGTCTTGGTCAGATAGGGCTCACTGGTGCGGGCATATTTTCTGAAGTTTCGCAGAATATGATATTCCAGGTCCGGATTAGGTCCGCAATTGCGCAAGAAGCTATTTTTCAGCTCATACTCAGCATCCGACAACCCCCTAAAGGCAAAATCTGTACGAAAACGACCCAAGGCGGGCTTCCAGGAATCATGATATACTGCTTCACACAAATGCCCCCAGCTGGTAGCAATAATGTCCTGAGATGATTTTGTCATATTTTATATGCCTGAACCTAAATAATTTAATGCTTTTACTTTTCTTAATTTTAAGTCCTAATTTAGCAAAAAGCAAATTCAATTTACAGATTTAATAAATGTTTAACTTCTTCCTTTTGATCCGTTAACGGCGAAATATTCGAATCAATTTTACTAACTTTGCCAACCAGCAACCAGCAACCAGGAACAGCTAAAAGGCATGCATGACCTAGTGGAACTTTATACGGTTAGGAACTAAATTCCAAATTTTTTGGCCAATATCACCATAAATTCATTGACTTCCTCAGATTCCATATCCCATTGGTTCCGGCTGGCAAAATTGGTTTGCAAATAGGTCAATGCATCATCATATGCCGTTTTTTGCTCCAGGGTTTCGACAGCCTGATTAAATTCTTCGGCATTGCCCCCAAACAGATCATTGATAAACATAAATCGCTGATTAATGGATATATACTTTTTAATGCTGTCAATTTTACTTTTTTGATGGATATCCACCAGGCTGGCCCCTTCTGACTTGCCAAATCGGTCATTTAAGGTGACACCCTCTTGATCTGAGCTACTGTAGCCGGACTGAGGCTGCTCCGGCAGTTCATTTTCCTGATCTGAAGATTTTTGATCCGAATAGATCTGTTCCAGATCCAGGGGAAGAACCTGGGCAAACTGCTGCTGATAATTATCAAAATCCTCTGGGATTTCCTGGGTATTTTCGATAACATCATTTAACATACTTATACCCTGATGTTGGTCAATCTGATCAAGTTGTTGTGCTTCTGCCTTATCAATTACTGACTTCATCAGATGTTGATTGACTTTGATGTATTTTACCTGATCTTTTAAAGACTTCAGACTGATGGCCTGGTCAGCTGCTTCCAGTTCTTTATAATAATAATCATAAGGAGAAAAAATCACTAAAATACTATCCATTACCGCCTGCTGCAATATAGGTTCGAAATGTTCCCGGCTTACCCGGATGTTTCGGGATAAAATATTCATCAGGTCTGCCATTGTTCTTTGTACCTCCTCCTGATCATAGTCAAAATAAGGACTTTTCAATTGCTTAATTTCCTGCTGCCATTTTTGAAAAAGTATCTTGATCAGGAACAGGTTAATTTGTTTTACCGGCGTCAACTGCAACATTTCATGGCCAAGAATCTGGCTTTTCCCGGTAAAAAATTTATTACAAATAATCTGGGTAAAGGATTGACAATACTGATTGATCGTTGAATAGTTTATCTTACTCTCCATATTTGGTTTTTTTGTAAAATTAAAAAACTACCTGTTAGATTAACTGCAATTTTCATTTTTTTATTATGATTATCAGGCTGGGCTAACAAAACCATCTCAAAAAGCAGGATACCGAATAAAACAATTTACTCATTGACCCACCACCCACGTTTTAAAATAAATTAGTTAATGACCTATCAAGGTATAATTTGTCTGAACTATGATTTTTTAAGTTTATATAAAGTCTCTAATTTGTTCACACACTTATAAATCAATGATTACGTTGATTAACTAATGATTTGGGCTGTAGGCCCTGATCATTCAATATTAAATAATTCAAATCATGACTCGCATTTTTCTCAGTCTTAATAAATGCATCCGAAGCTTTCAGTACCCGGCCAAAGGGATACTTTATGCCATACGCTTTGAAAACAACTTTATATATCACCTACTGGCTGCAATGATGATCATTATGCTGGGATTTTATTTCCAGTTTTCTTCTCTGGAATGGATTATCATCCTGTTTTTGATCGGCTTGGTATTTATCACAGAGATTATTAATACCGCATTTGAAAAACTGGTAGATATTATCTCTCCGGAATATCAGTACAAAGCCGGACTGGTAAAAGATCTGGCCGCCGGAGCGGTATTAATTGCGTCTATCGTTGCTTTGGTCATTGGCTTGATCATTATTTATGGTCATCTTTAAATTCCGGGAGTGCACCTTCTTTTTTTTTATTGAATTATGGGCTGTTCAAAGAATTTCATTGGTTTATTTTTAATATTTACCCTAATATATTAGCTGCATCTAATTATATTTGCACTTCTTTTTACAAATACCAAACGATTATTATGGAATTAGTTGAAGGACATTATTATGCCGGCGGTGTCAAATTACTGGAGATCGCAGAAAAATTCGGAACGCCGGTATATGTATATGATGCCTTGAAGATCAGAAAACAGCTCAATGTCATGAAGGAAGCATTTTCTGGTTTAAACCTGAAGATAAAATATGCCTGTAAATCCCTGAGTAATCTTTCGATTCTGAAATTAATGCAAAAAGAAGGAGTTGGTCTTGATGCAGTTTCTATTCAGGAGGTGATGTTAGGATTAAAAGCAGGTTTCGAACCTTCCCAGATCTTGTTTACCCCCAACTGTGTATCCTTTGATGAAATTAAAGAGGCAGTAAAACTGGGGGTGATGATCAATATTGATAATATTTCCATTTTAGAGCAATTTGGACATGAGTATCACCATGCTGTCCCCTGCTGTATCAGGCTTAACCCGCATATTATGGCAGGAGGCAATACCAAGATATCAACTGGTCATATTGATTCCAAGTTTGGTATATCTATTCTGCAGTTAAGGCATTTGCACCGGGTGATCAAGACCAATAATATCAATGTCATAGGTTTACACATTCATACAGGTTCTGATATTCTGGATGCTGAGGTATTTCTGAAAGGAGCAGAAATCATCTTCGAAACAGCCACCGAATTTGAAAACCTGGAGTTTATTGACTTTGGCAGCGGTTTTAAAATAGCTTATCGGGAAGGGGATGTAACCACAGATATTAACCGGCTGGGACAAAAAATAACTAAATCCTTCAATCAATTTACTCAAAAATACGGCCGGGCCCTGGAGATATGGTTTGAGCCGGGAAAATTCCTGGTCAGTGAGGCAGGTTACCTGCTGGTCCGGACCAATGTGATCAAAACCACCCCAGCCACTGTATTTGCCGGGGTAGACTCTGGTATGAATCACCTGATCAGGCCCATGCTTTATGAAGCTTATCATGATATGGTGAACATCTCAAACCCCTATGGTATTAACCGGGTGTATTCTATTGTAGGCTATATCTGTGAAACAGATACTTTAGGGTATGACCGTAAAATGAATGAGATCAGAGAAGGAGATATTATTGCCATCAAAAATGCCGGAGCTTATGGATTTAGTATGGCTTCCAATTACAATTCAAGGTTACGACCGGCTGAAGTTCTGATCCTGAATGGAGAAGCGCACCTGATTCGTCAAAGAGAAACCATGGAAGACCTGTTACGCAACCAGGTGGAAGTGGAGATTGATTGATCTTTTTTTTAGGGAGTCGTAAATACTTTCCTGATAATAAGGCAGTTGGGATTGGGAACAAATCCATTATCTGTGCTATTTCATTGATTTTTTGCCCTCCGACCGCCCCTGAATTTGGCTGAACCACTATGTGGACTATGACTTTTAGAAAATCTAAAGCAGCGCTGGCCCGACAGAAAATGCAGGTACGACGGTGTGCCGTGCCAGGAGGCCCCCAGCGTAAAGGCCGCGAGGGGTGTGGAAATTTTTTTCTGTCATGATTTTTTCCAAGCAAAAAAATCTTCATCCAGACCACTCACTACTAAAACCATCAATTTAATAAGTGGAAAGCCTGGCAGAAAACTACACTTCCAGTACCTCCTCCTGCTCATAATCTCCCACCGGAATACAACTACATACCAGGTTACGATCACCATAAGCACTGTCAATTCGACTTACAGCCGGCCAGAATTTATTTTCCCTGACATAATCCAGCGGATAAACGGCCTTTTCACGGCTGTAGGGATAGTCCCATTGGTCAGATAAAGCTACCTGAGCTGTGTGAGGTGCATTCTTTAGTACATTATTTTCCGGATCTACCTTACACTGCTCTATTTCAAGAATTTCCTGTCGAATACTGATCAAAGCTTCACAAAATCGATCCAGCTCTTCTTTGGTTTCACTTTCAGTAGGTTCGATCATCATGGTGCCAGGTACAGGAAAAGAAACTGTGGGGGCATGAAAACCATAATCCATTAACCTTTTGGCCAGATCTTCTACCTCTATGCCTGATTTTTTAAACTGCCGGCAATCAATGATCATCTCGTGGGCGTTGCGACCATTTTTACCACTGTAAAGCACCTGAAAATGGTCTTTGATCAGGTGCTTGATGTAATTGGTATTGAGTATGGCTACCTCCGTAGCCTTTTTTAATCCTTTTTTTCCCATCAATGCAATGTAAGCATAGGAAATGGCCAGTATACCGGCGCTGCCATATGGAGCGGCTGAAATAGCAGAAATAGATTTATTTCCTCCGGTTTCCACCAGGGGATTTCCTGGCAGAAAAGGAACCAAATGGCGGGCTACGCAAATAGGACCCATACCCGGTCCGCCCCCACCATGAGGGATGCAAAAGGTTTTATGTAAATTGAGGTGACAAACATCAGCCCCTATCCGGGCCGGATTGGTCAATCCTACCTGAGCATTCATGTTGGCTCCATCCATATAGACCTGTCCACCCTGCTGGTGAATAGTATCACAAATTTCAATGATATCTTCCTCAAAAACTCCATGGGTGGAAGGATAGGTGATCATCAGCGCAGAAAGCTGGTCTTTATATTGAGCGGCTTTTGCTTTCAGATCTGCCAAGTCTATGTTTCCGTGTTCATCACATTTCACGATTACTACCTGCATTCCTGCCATCACCGCGCTGGCCGGATTGGTACCGTGAGCCGATGATGGGATGAGGGTGACATTGCGGTGACCCTGCCCCTGATCCTGCTGATAAGCCCGGATCACCATTAACCCGGCATATTCCCCCTGAGCCCCGGAATTTGGTTGAAGAGAGGTGGCAGCAAAACCTGTTATTTCATTGAGCCATTGGGCTAGCTCCCGGAACATTTGTTGATAACCCTGAGTTTGATCTATGGGCGCAAATGGATGAATACTTGCCAGTTCGGGCCAGGTCACCGGTAACATTTCGGTGGTGGCATTAAGTTTCATCGTACAGGAACCTAAAGAGATCATGGAATGCACCAGGGATAGATCTTTATTTTCCAGGCGCTTCATATAGCGCAGCATTTCATGTTCCGAATGATGGGTGTTAAATACGGGATGTTCCAGGAAAGCAGAAGTACGTTTTAACCCCTGGGGCAGATCAAATTCTATCATTACATCTTCACTAAAACCGGGCTTCTGGTCTTTGGCCTGAGCAAATATTTGAATCAGTTGTTTTACGTCTTCTAAGGTGGTAGATTCCGATATTGCAATCCCCACTGCAGAACCATCAAAATAACGCAGGTTAATCTGATGTGCCTCAGCCAGTTCCCTGATTTTTTTAATTGTATTATGATGCTCCTGAGTGATCTTTAGGGTGTCGAAGAAAAGTTCATTTTCCTGAGTGTAACCTAATTGTTTTAAATGCTGATCCAGATACCTGGTTAAACCATGGATCCTGGCTGCGATCTGCTTCAATTTCTGGGGACCATGATACACAGCATACATACCGGCCATCACAGCCAGCAAGACCTGGGCCGTACATATATTAGAAGTGGCTTTTTCCCTACGAATATGCTGTTCCCGTGTTTGTAACGCCATTCGATAGGCTTTTTTGCCTTGTTTATCCAGGGAAACACCAATAATTCGTCCCGGAATTTGCCTTTTATAGCTGTCCAGGGTGGCAAAATAGGCGGCATGGGGTCCTCCATAGCCCATGGGAATGCCGAAACGTTGGGTAGAACCTACTACCACATCTGCTCCCATCTTCCCTGGAGGAGTTAGTAAAGTCAGGCTGAGCAAATCAGCAGCGACAGTTACAAAAACATTATTTTCTTTGGCTGAAGCAATCAGGCTATGATAATCAGTTACTTTTCCATTACTGTCAGGATATTGAAGCATTAACCCAAACAATTCCGGATCGGTAAGATCCAGCAGGCTCAAATCAGTAATTACCAGCTCTATGCCCAAAGGTTTAGATCGGGTTTTTAGCACATCAATGGTCTGGGGAAAGGTATGCTGATCTACAAAAAACTTATTGGCCTTCTTTTTAGCGCCTTTTCTGAGGCTAAAAAACATACTCATGGCTTCAGCTGCTGCAGTACCTTCATCCAGCAATGAGGCATTGGCTATTTCCATGCCAGTAAGATCTATAACCATAGTTTGAAAATTCACCAGCGCTTCCAACCGTCCCTGCGCTATCTCTGCCTGGTATGGCGTGTAAGCAGTATACCAACCCGGATTTTCCAGAATATTTCTTTGAATAACGGGTGGAACGATACAATCATAATAACCTAACCCTATATAAGATTTATAAATTTGATTTCGGCTGGCAACCTGACGGAATTCCCGGATGAACTGGTGCTCAGGTCTGGCTTGGGGAAGATCAAATAATTTTTCCAACCTGATCCTGGCGGGTATGGTTTCACTGATCAATTGGTCCATATCTTTCACTCCAATTGCCTGGCACATTTCCTCAATTTGTACCTGGTCAGGACCAATATGTCTGACATCAAATCTTTCTTGTTGATCTAATTTTATCTGCATGCTAATAGTGACCTAAATTTTCTTTTCAGCTAAATTAATCTGCAAAGTTATAATATAATGTATTATTATATTGTTATGCCAAACAATAAAAATGGAGACATACCCAATAAAGCTATTCAGGAAATAAGGCAGATAAAACCCGAAGCGGATTTTAATTTCGTTACAGACTAAATTACCTGAGAAATTTCAGGTGGACAAAATCAATGGCCAAACTATATTTTTTTAGGTTTGACGTCGGCTAAAAGTCGGATTATACAGCTACCTAAATAAACATAATCAACCAATAACTAATTCAAGTAAAAATTGATCAGGATCTAATAGCTTACAAAAGGCATTTGGTAATCAAATTGCTCATCCTGCACCAGTTTAAGAATAAAATTAGCCAAATCCGGACGGCTGATCTGGGTGCTGGCATTTACCCCTACCCAACCTACCCGGTAGGTCCCTTTGGCTGGTTCATTAGTCAATCGTGGGCCTCTGACAATGGTCCATTTGAGGCCGCTTCTTTTCAAAACTTCGGCGTGGGCTTTGGCATCATTTAAAATCTTTGGCACCGCAACTTTCATGATCAACCTGATCAAGTGATCGGGAATTTTTGGTTGATCCTTTTCCGGAAACGGCAACCCACCACCGGACAAGGAAATGATTCTTTGTAGACCAAATGTATGCATGGCTTTTACGATATTTTTGGTACCATCAGTCTGAAGCCATTTGGGAGAATCTTTAACATGTCCAAATAAACTCACCACCAGGTCGGTATCTTTCACTGTTTGATTTACATTTTCCTGGTCCAGCACATCACCTTTTATTACCGTCAAAAGATCTGAAGCTTCCTCTAATTTAGCGGGATTTCTTACCAGGGCTTTCACCTGATATCCTTTAGCCACTGCAAGTTTTAAAAATTGTTTTCCGGTCAATCCGGTTGCTCCAAATAATGCGATTTTCATAGTTTTCCTGTTTTATTATTTTAAGTTTTAGGTAAAATTAGATAATTTTGGTTTTTCTTACAAAAAGTATGGTACCTACCTTTAAGTAAGTATGGAAAATAGAAAACTTTTTCCCCGATGCCCTATTCGAACCACCCTGGAGATGCTGGGAGGCAAGTGGCGACTCTTGATCATTAATGAAATTGGTCATCAATCGCTTAGATATGGAGAAATAAAAAAAGCTATCCCAGAAATCAGTGAAAAAATGCTGGTCAGTGAACTTAAAACATTGGTGGATAACGAGTTGGTAATACGAAATAATTTTGGTGAAGTACCTCCCAGAGTAGAGTATCATTTAACCGATAAAGGGAAAATGGCACTCCGCTTAATCCAGCCCATTACTGAATTTGGTATCAATTATATGAAAAATTAAACCGCTGATTTACAAATAAAGCCTCTCCAAACATTTCCAGGTTCTGGAATTAAAATTACACCAATTGGAATACTAATGCTATATACCTTTTGTTATAAGGCTGAAAAGGTGACATTTAAAAATGTGGTATAAATTTGGTTCTGGATTTTTGAAATAACTAAAGTAGAATAATTAAAATAATATGACTATGACCAAATATCCTGTAGATCCCGAATTAAAGGGTCTCAATCAAAAAATAAAACAAGATATTATAAGATTAAGAGCGATTATTGATCGCTTAAATCAACAGTAAATTACTCAATAAACTCATAACTTTAAGAGCCCCGATCACTTTACAATACTTAATTGCATATATCTGACTGTGTTAATATTGTCTTAAACGGTGAAAAATCATAAGTGAAAGACCATGCTTTCCGCAAGATCACAGACTTGCGGAGAAAAAACAATAAGATAATGACATTATTTTTTGACGGACGACGCTGACCCCCGTTGAATTTGTCTGTACTTTGCCTTTTATGATTAAATGACGACTATGATTATAAGAAAATCACTTTTGGTATTAATGTCAGATTTCGGGCTGAAAGAACGATTTGTAGCCAGTATGAAAGGCGTTGCTTTAAGCCAGGACCCTCAATTAAACATCCATGACCTCACCCATCAAATCAATCCATTTGATATTGAAGAAGCTGCCTTTACCCTTTACCATACCCTGCCTTACTGGCCTGAACAAACAGTTTTTGTCAGTGTGGTGGATCCAGGAGTGGGCACTATCAGAAAATCCATTGTGGCCCAATTGGTTACCAACCAACTGGTAGTAACTCCCGATAATGGTACCATCACCTTATTGGAACAAAAGCCAGGAATTCTACAAGTAAGGGAAATTGATGAAAACCTCAACCGCCTGCCTGGTTCTGATAATTACCACACATTTCATGGTCGTGATGTATATGTTTATACCGGAGCCCGATTGGCTGCCGGGCAGATCAGCTTTGATCAAACCGGACCACTCCTTAAAGCCCCCTGGCAAAAGTTAAACCTGGCCCAGCCGATCATGCAGGAACATTCTATCATTGGTGCAATTTCAAAAGTGGAACATCCTTATGGAAATCTCGTTACTAATATTCCGGAACAACTGATGCTCCAGTTGTTTAAGCCGGGAGACAAATTATTGGTAGAAGTTTTAAACCAGGAAAAAACCAGGCTAAAGCAAGTGGTAGCACTTGTCAGTAGCTTTGGTCAGGTTGGAAAGGATGAACTATTGATTTATATAGACTCAGTAGGATATGCAGGTTTAGCCTTAAATAGTAATAATCTGGCTACAAAACAGAGACTGGAAGCAGGTAATGAATGGACAATAAAGTTAAGCCGGATTCCTGGTCACTCTTGATCCAAAACAATCGCAATAATAAAGGAGTGAATCCTAAAATAACGCTTTTAAAACTTCCGGCCTGAACAAAGATTTTATCTGGTTCATTTCAGGAATTCTTTATAATATGTATTTTAGCCATATTGAGGATGGAATCATAAGATATGTTAAAAGAAATCGTTTTGCCTTAGTGAAGCATTATGTCATATTGATTTGGGGAATTTTGTTATCTCACGGATTACTGGCCCAGGATGATCAGGTTAAGATCAATGGTACAGTAGTATCGGGTGATAGCCTGGAACCAGTTCCTTTTGTACACATCATCGATAAAATTAAGAATTTAGGCACCTCTACCGATGAGGATGGGAGGTTTTCCCTCAAAGTGCCGGTAGGAGATACCCTGCTTTTTTCAGCCATTGGGTATTATACCCATACATATATTGTTCCAGATACTGATCAGGATGAAATTGATGTGATTATCAAGCTTAGGAACAGGATATACCAGTTGAAGCCTATTGATATTTATGCCTATGATCTGGAGGAGATGTTTAACCAGATGAAAAAGAAAGATGAAGTAGACCTGAAGAACCCCAAAGGTGAGCCAATGCTTCCGGAAAAGGAAAGAAAAGAAGTGCCAGCCATCAATCTGGCCCCTTCTATGGCAGGTGGAGCTCGGTTAGAAGGGGCAGTAACTGCTTTTGCCAATCTTTTCAATAAAGAATTCCAGCAAAGAAAGCGGCTTAAGGAAATAATAGCGGAAGAAGAGGCCAGGAAAAACTATCAGGAATATATCAGATTGCTGCAGGAGAATTATAAGGATATTGCCCAGAAGATCACCCGGCTGGAGCAGGATGAGTTCAACGATTTCATTGCTTTATACATGCCTTCCTTGTCTTTTTTAGAATATGCCGAAGAATACGACATAGTAGTAAAAGTTCATAAAGACTTCCAGGACTATCGCTATAAATTTAAGCTGGAAGAAATCAGTCTGAATGAATTGCTGGAAAATGCTCAATTTAAAAAGTAGCAGTTTGAATACCTTCTGTTTCCCATAACATTTGTCATTTAAACCTGTTGAAACTTTTACAAGATTACGATTTTTAAATATTTTTTAACCTAAAAATTCAAATTTTATGGCTATTATAAAAGTTATTGAAGTAATTGCTTCTTCACCCAACAGTTTTGATGATGCTACCAAGAATGCATTGACTGAGGCAAAAAAGACCATTAAAAACATCCAATCAATTTATGTCAAGGAAATGAACGCCAATGTAGAAAATGGTGAGATTGTTTCTTATGGTGTCAATGCCAAAGTTTCCTTTGTTGTTGATCATTGATCTAAAATTAAGTGAGGCTATTAGTTTAAATCGATTAATAGCCTCCTAAACCAATCACCTTATCTGATAATTAAATTAATAAATATCATAAATTATGGAACGTAAAGTAATTGAAAAGAATAAGATAACCCAGGCATTACGTAAAATCACCTATGGATTTTATATTGCCACTGCAAAAAAGGATGATCAAATAGGTGCCGGAACAGTGTGCTGGGTAAGTCAGGTATCTTTTGAACCCCCTATGGTAATGATGGGCATTAAAAAAGGCAGTAACCTGAAGCATATCATTGAACAAAGCGGTGCTTTTGCCATCAATATTGTAGGAAAGGCAGAAAAACCTATGCTTTCTCCTTTTTTTAAAGAAACACAATCCGAAGATCATCGTATCAACGGCTATAAATATGAAGACGGACAATTAAATTGCCCTATTCTGGAAGGTTTGCCGGCATTTTTAGAGTGTAAAGTTATCGAAAGTTATACACCCGGAGATCATACCATCTTTATCGGAGAAGTAGTGAATTACGATGTAAGGAATAAAGATGCTGAACCTTTGATTGAATGGGAAACAGATTTAAGGTATGGTGGGTAATTCCCACTTTTCCTGTCATTTGGTTTTCATTTTATAATGTACTTTTAGTGTACCCTCCTCTGAAAACGCGTGATTCATCCTAAATACTATAATATGCTGAATTCACATTCTTAAAACCATCTGCCTCATGGTTGAGCCATATAGGTAAGTTACCTGTTATTTGCCCTCCGGACAAAACAATCCATGTCTACAAAATCTTCTAAAATTACCAGTTTTTAGCTTTATTATTATTATTAAATCATTTATTGTCCTTAACTTAACGTGAAAGTTTTTTTGGATTAAAAAAGTAATATGTATACCGCTATTTTTCTGATTCTTTTTGGAGGAGGCCTGACACTTTTCATTCTGGGGCTGAAAAATCAACAAAAAATTAAAACTTGGGTGGGTGCCCTGGTAGTGGCTTTCACCCTGGTATTTTATTGGTTTATGGGTTTTTGGGGAGAAATGCTATGGTTTCAATCCATTGGATACGGCCAGAGATTCTGGATTGTCGAGTTTTCTCAAATAGGATTAGCTGTTGGCTGCCTTTTATTGGCCCTGGTCGTAGTTTATGGTCTAACCTTCAGCGTACCCTCCAGCCATCGTATGATTTCCTTAGCAGCCATGGCTTTCGCTGCAATCATTGCAGCTGGATGGGGATATGGCAATTGGGAAATTGTACTTAAATTCTGGTTCAGGATATCCACTGATCTCAATGATCCGATCCTGGGCAATAATACAGGATTTTACCTTTTTACATTGCCCTTCCTCAGCTCATTGCAGGGATTGCTATTAACCCTTACCTTCATCAGCTTGGTTGCCAATGTCCTGCCCATAATACTGACAGTTGATGCCCGGGGAAATGTAAACCTGCGTCCGGTTGAATCTTATGAACTGTTCCGGGAAAGACAGTATCGTTCATTCTATTTAAGTACTACGGCCCTGTTCCTGGTTATGGCTTTCAATTTATATTTACAGCGATTTGAGCTGATGTACTCCGAATGGGGGGCAGTGTCTGGTCCGGGCTGGACCGATGTACATATCCGGTTACCCATGCTTACTGTGGTTTATATTATTACAGCCCTGGTAGGATTAGCTTTTCTATTCAGACCATTCCGAAAGATCATCAGGAAGCTGCTCTGGAAACTCCGGATCACCAGTTATCCGGCTCCTCCATTTTTAGTGCTGGCAGTGGGCATATTATTGTTTTCAGTCTGGATCTTATTATTGACCTTATTGCCAGGCCTGTTTCAATGGCTTCGGGTAGAACCTAATGAAATCACTTTTGAGCGGCCTTACATCATCAACAATATCACTTTCACCCGCTATGGCTTCAATTTGCACCAGGTAGAAGACCGCGAATTTCCTGCCTCTGATACTTTTAACATAGGTATGGTACAGGACAACCAAAAGATCTTTAACAACATCAGACTCTGGGATTATCGCGCTTTGGATAATGTATATAAACAATTTCAGGAGATCAGGTTATATTATGAATTTAATGATGTAGATATTGACCGGTATACCATTGACGGAAATTATCAGCAGGTGATGGTAAGTGCCCGGGAAATGGAAATCAGTAATCTGCCGGCCCAAAGCCAGACCTTTGTCAATCAACGCTTTAAATATACCCATGGGTTTGGCATTACCTTGTCTAATGTCAATGACTTCACTGCGCAAGGTTTGCCCGATATGCTGATCAAGGATATCCCACCCAAAAGTACCTATCCTGACCTTGAAGTAGAAGAACCCAGGATTTACTATGGTGAAGCAACTGACTCCCACGTGATCGTGAATACAGATGAACCAGAATTTGATTATCCCAGTGGAGAAGAAAACATTTATATTCACTATCCCGGCACCGGCGGTGTGCAACTGAGTAATATCTGGAGAAAATTTTTGTTTGGTTACAAGTTCGATGGCACCCGGTTATTCTTTTCCAGTTACCCAAATTCGAACAGCCGCATCATGTTTCACAGAAACATCAGAAACAGAGTCCGTAAACTGGCCCCATTCCTTTCTTTTGACAACGATCCTTACATCATTTTATCTGAAGGCAGACTTTACTGGATGATTGATGCTTATACTACTTCTGCTAATTTCCCTTACAGTGAACCCTTTGAGGGGATCAACTACTTGCGAAATTCGGTCAAAATTGTAGTAGATGCTTTTAATGGCTCTGTTGACTTTTACTTGTTCTCACCGGACGATCCGATCATCCAGGTTTATGACAAGATCTTTCCCGGCATGTTCAAACCCCGGGATCAGATGCCGGAAAGCCTGGAAGAGCATATTCGATATCCGATTGATATGCTGGAAGTGCAGGGTATGGTTTTTGCCAAATACCATATGAATGACCCTACGGTATTTTACAATCAGGAGGATTTATGGATCAGAGCCACCGAAAAATACTATGACCGGGTCCAGCCGGTTGAACCTTATTATATCATTTGGGAATCACCCGGATCTGATGAAGCCCAATATGTTTTGATGATGCCTTTTACACCTAAAAACCGGCAGGTAATGATAGGTTGGATAGCCGGAATGTGCGATCCGCCTAATTACGGAAAGTTTATTGCTTATCAGTTCCCTAAAGATAAAAGGGTGCTGGGACCTCAGCAGGTTGAAACCAAGATCGATCAGGATAGCTTTTTATCTGGACAATTATCCTTGTGGGACCAAAGGGGTTCCAGTGTGATCAGAGGGAATGTATTGGCCATACCTATTGAAAATACCATTCTTTATGTAGAACCTATCTATTTGCAAGCTGAAACGGCCGCCTATCCGGAGCTAAGGCTGGTAGCGGTAATGCATAATGATAACCTGAGCTATGCTGAAACATTTGATCAGGCCCTGGCCGGATTGTTTGGAGAAGCTACTATGGCTGATGCTCCTTCAGAAAGTACTGATGAAAGTACTGCTCAGACACCACGGGCTGCTGGAATTACCAATCAGCAATTGATAATACAAGCAAACCAGGCTTTTGAAAACTATATCCGTTATACCGGAGAAAGGAATTTTCAGCAGGCTTCGGAAGCATTAAATCAATTGGAAAAAACCTTGAATGACCTGAGCCAGGAAGCAAACATTGTTTCAGACACAGTCGCAAATGATAATTAAAAATAATTTTAAAAACTTATACCCTTCCAAATCCAGGAAGTCATTCTATGGGTTTGGCCCGGATGGTTACCTAACATCATGTATTGAGGTAATCATCCACTTGTTTCCCCTTTAATCTCCCCTATTACTTTTTTAAAAAATTGTTAAAATTATCGAATTTTATTAAATATACTTTTGTTATATTATAAAATTAGCAAATAATTTCCTGACGCAGCCGTTATCAGGAAAATAATTTTACATTATCAGATTTTACAAAATATAATATTTAATTATTCATTGTATCCGGAGTGTAATGAAATATATGCATTATGGGATTGAATAATTACCTAATTAAGAATTTTGTACTTCATATTCCAAAATTTAATTAAACAAGAAGCAACGAACAGATTGTTATATATAAAATATGATCATCTGGATCGGCAAAGGAAGACAATAAAACATTTTTCGGTACCCTAAATAATTATCTATGAATAAAGATATTAAAAAGCTCATTGATGATTACAATCAGCAGTATCAGACTACTCAGGAAACCATCAGCTTTATGGAGTTCCTTGATCTGGTAAAAAAAGATAAAAGCCTGGCCAAACTAGCCCATAAACGTATTTATGATGTGATTATGGATGCTGGTTTTACCATACTAAATACAGAAAAAGACCTTCGTTTGAAAAGGATCTTTGGAAATCGAAAAATTAAAAGCTATAATTTCTTTAAGGATGAATTTTTTGGAATCGAAGAACAACTACAGAAAATAGTACGGTATTTCCATTCTGCCTCGCTTAAAGGGGAAGAAAGCAGACAGGTATTGTTTTTAGTAGGACCGGTAGGAGCAGGAAAATCTTCCTTGATAGATAAATTGAAAAGAGGTCTGGAAACTAGCCCTCCTGTTTACCACCTGGAAGGTAGCCCGATCCGGGTCAATCCAATTTGTGCCATTCCTAAAAAACTCAGGCCGGAAATGGAAAAAGCCCTGGGTATTGAAATAGAAGGTGATTTGGATCCCATCAGTCAATTCAGGCTGGAACATGAGTTTAAGGGGGATTTTACCAAATTCAAGGTAGCCAAATTTGAATTTAGCGTTCGAAATAAAACAGGCATAGCTACAGTTCCACCAGTGGATCCTAATAACCAGGATACTTCCGTTTTGATTGGTTCGGAAGATCTTTCCAAAATGGATAAATATACTGAAGATGATCCCCGGGCACTTACCCTCAATGGTGCCTTTAATTCTGGAAACAGAGGTATCGTGGAATTTATCGAGGTATTCAAAAATGAAATAGAATACCTGCATGTGATGTTAACCGCTACCCAGGAAAAATCCATTCCTGCCCCGGGTAAACATCCCATGATGTACTTTGATGGGGTAATTCTGGCCCATTCCAATGAAGCTGAATGGAATAAATTTAAAGCCGACCATACCAATGAGGCCATTCTGGACAGGATCGTCAAAATTGAAGTGCCCTACGTGCTTGAACTTTCCGAAGAGATCAAGATTTATCAGAAAATGATCGCCAAGTCTGATTTTGATGCACATATTGCACCGCATACTCTGGAAATCGTTTCCATGTTTGCCATATTGAGCCGCCTGAAACCTACTTCCAAAAGTGATATTATGACCAAGCTCAAGCTTTATAACGGGGAAGAAGTGACCGAACAGGGTCAGACCAAACACATTAATGTGCAGGAATTGAAGGAGGAATTTCAGGATGAAGGCATGACCGGCATATCTACCCGATTTATTATGAAATCTTTGGATAATGCCCTTTCGGATAGCGAAAGCAATACCATTCATCCCATTGCTGTATTGGATGCGCTACAAAACAAGCTCAAGGAAGAGCCCATGCCAGAGGATCAGAAGGAGCGCTACATGGGTATTTTAAAAGATATTCTGTATAAAGAATACTTGAAAATGCTGGAAACTGATATTACCCGGGCATTTGTATATGCTTATGAGGAACAGGCAGAAACATTGTTTCATAATTACCTTGATCATGTGGAAGCCTATGTCCTGAAGAAAAAGGTAATCAACCAGAATTCAAAGGAAGAAATGGATCCGGATGAAGAATTTCTCAGCTCCATCGAAGAACAGGTGGGGATTACAGGTACCGCAGCTGATGGTTTCCGGCAGGATGTAATGAGCTATATATCTCATATCTTAAGGAGAAAAGGAAACTTATCCTATAAAAGTTACGAACCCTTAAGACAAGCCATTGAAAAGAAATTGATGGCTTCAGTGAAAGATATTACCCGTATCATCCTGAAATCAAAAACCAGAGATGAAAAGCAAAAAGAGAAATACGATGCCATGATCAAGTCAATGATCGATCATGGATACAACCAGGAGAGTTGTGATGCAGTATTGACATTTGCTGCCAACAATTTATGGAAGAATTAAGATTTTAAATAAAAGAAATACATTTTCATGGCAATCTTCAGGGATTTTACCCAGCAAAAAAGGGACAGAACAGCCAGTGACAGGAACCGGCATAAGGAGCTGGTAAAAAAGAAGATTCGGGAAGGAATAGCTGATATTATTGCGGAAGAATCTATCATTGGCAAAAGCAGGAATAAAGTAATCAAAGTACCTATCAGAGGTATTAAAGAATACCAGTTCATCTATGGTGAAAACGGCAAGGGAGTGTCGCAGGGTAATGGCAGTGAACAAAAAGGGCAGGTGATCAGCCGCAGTAAGGGGGAAAATCTGAATAAATCAGGTGAAGCCGGCAATCAACCGGGTGAAGATATCTACGAAACCGAAATTACCATGGATGAGGCCATCAATATGATGTTTGAAGACCTGGAACTGCCCCAACTGGAAAGAAAAAAATATTTCGAAATGGAATCCGAAGCCCTGAGAAGGCTGCTGGGTTACCAGAGAAAGGGCATTCGCAACCGGTTATCCAAGCGGCGCACCCTGAAGAACAAGTTAAAAAGAAAAAATGCCCTTAAAAAGCGGGGCAAAATCGAAGAGCCGTTTCCGTTTCACAACGATGACCTGGTATACCGGCGGTTGGTTACAGATGTGAAATACCAATCCAATGCAGTGGTATTTTGCATCATGGATGTGAGCGGGTCGATGGATCAGATCAAGAAATACCTGGCCCGCAGCTTTTATTTTATGCTATATCAGTTTATTAAAACCAGGTACCGCAATACGGAGATCGTATTCATTGCCCACCATACAGAGGCCAGGGAAGTATCTGAAAATGATTTCTTCCATAAAGTGGAATCAGGTGGAACATTCATTTCCTCGGGGTACAAGAAAACCCTGGAAATAATAGAAGAGCGTTTCAATCCGGAATTATGGAATATTTATGCATTTCACTGTAGCGATGGGGACAATTTTGATTCAGACAATAAATCTGCTATGGAAGCAGCCCAGAAGCTAACTGATATCTGCAACTTATTTGGCTATGGAGAAATCAAGCCCATTTCCAGCTATGACTGGTCTAGCATGCTGGATCGGTTTAAGACCATTCAGGCAGATAATTTTGTAAGCTTGAAAATCAGAAGCAAAGAAGATATATGGCCTACTTTTAAGAAGTTTTTGACTCTTGATAAGAACACTGCAGAAACCACTTAAACCTATTTGCATATGGCTGACTGGACTATAGACGAATTAAGAAAATGGAATACAAAGATCGAAAAGCTGGCCGACCAGTTAGGATTGGATTTTTATCCTCAGGAATTTGAAATCTGTGATTATCATGATATGCTGGGATATCAATCCTATTCAGGGATGCCTTCCCGTTATCCCCACTGGAGTTTTGGCAAATCTTTTGAAAAGCAAAGAACCCTTTATCAACATGGTCTTTCCGGATTAGCCTATGAAATGGTGATCAATTCCAATCCCTGCCTGGCTTATCTGATGATAGATAATCCCTTAGCCATGCAAATTTTAACCATGGCTCATGTCTATGGCCACAATGACTTTTTCAAGAACAATATCCATTTTAGCAAAACCAGGGCAGAACTATCCCTGGAAATGTTTAAACGACATGCAGATCGGGTACGTGATTATGTGGAAAGGCCGGGAATTGGTTATGAAAAAGTGGAAAAAATCCTGGACGCAGCCCATGCAGTAAGGTTCCAGTGCAACCGAAATATCTTTATTAAGTCCCTTTCTGAAAAGGAACAGGAAGAAAATTTTTTCAAAGGATTGAATCGCCCTCCGGGACCATGGGAACATTTGCATAGCCGCACTGAAAAGCTGGAATCTGATTTTATGCCCGAGCCGATTGATGATCTTATCCTGTTCATTCGGGATAATCAGCCTTTTTTATCTGATTGGCAAAAAGATCTGCTGACCATTGTGCATAATGAAACTAAATATTTTCTGCCCCAAATGGAAACCAAGATCATGAATGAAGGCTGGGCTACTTTCTGGCATTACACTATTTTAAACCAGTTGGATCTTACCCCCCATCACTATATGGATTTTATCCGGAGTCATAACCAGGTGGTAAGGCCGCATGTAGGTGGTTTAAATCCCTATCATATCGGTTATGTCCTTTTCATGAAAATATCAGGCAGTGATGGTCATCAGATCAGCTATAATATTGATCCTGAAATATTTACCATAAGAAAAGTAGATCGTGACAGTTCATTTTTGAGAAGATACCTGACCCGGGAGCTGGCCCAGGAATTGAACCTTTTTGAGTACCAGGTGAAGCATAAAAAGGCCATCATTTCGGAAGTTTCCGATCAGAAGGGTTGGGAGAAAATTAGGGAAACCCTGATCTCCAATATTGGCATGAATGGTATACCGGTGATCAAGGTGAAAGACATCAACCGGAGGTTTAATCAGCTCAGGCTCATCCATGAATATGATAATCGGGAGCTGGATCTGCAATACGTAGAAAAGACATTGCAGCATGTTTATAATTTATGGAATAGTCCGGTACTTCTGGAAACTGTGATCGATAAGGCTCCGGTCTACTGCACTTATGACGAAGGGAAATTCCTGATTGAAAAGATTCATTAATTCGGCTTAGGTGATTATTTTCAACATTTAGGGCAATCCGTAGTTAAACTGGGTAGAACCTACTCAATAACCATGGCCTATACCATCGCAGTCAGTAATCATAAAGGCGGTGTGGGTAAAACCACCACCGTAATCAATTTAGGAGCGGGATTAACCCAGTTTGGCAAGAAAGTGTTATTGGTAGATATGGATCCCCAGGCTAATTTGAGCCAAAGCCTAAAACTTCATTATGATCAGGGAACCCTTAATCAAGCCTTGACTGATCAGGCAGTACTTCAAACTTATGATGTTGCTGAAGGACTGGAGGCTGTAATCTCCTCTGATGAACCACCCCTAGACCAACTTGAACTAAACGGAAAAGACAACCGCTTGCATTTAGGTCGTTTGCTGAAACAGGTGAATAGCAGGTTTGATTATATTTTAATTGATTGTCCACCCACCCTGGGCTTGCTGACCATCAACGCATTTGCTGCAGCAGATGAAGTTTTGATCCCTTTACAAGCTGAATATCTGGCCTTGAAAGGGCTTTCCAAATTGATCAACCTAATTGCCCAGGTTCAGAAAGAGGTAAACCAGGACCTGAAGATAGGAGGTATTTTCCTTACTCAGTATGATGACAGAAAGATCCTTAATAAAACGGTAGCTAAAAGCCTGGAAAACAATTTTCCTGACCGGGCCCTGAAAACCAGGATCAGGAATAACATTTCTATTGCTGAAGCCCCGATCCAGGGCAAGGATATTTTCCGGTACAACAAACGAAGTAACGGAGCCCAGGATTATTTGTCCCTGGCTAAGGAGATCCATAGCCGGCACGATACCTGATTCAAAGCTTAACTACTAAAGTTAATCGAATAAATCAAGTAAGCGGCATAGAGAATTAAAAAGATCACACCTTCAATTCTGTCTACTTTTCTGCGTCCAATGGTAATGGTAGTGAAAAATAGCAATAGACTGGCCAGTATGGTTACCCCTATATCCAGGTTCATGGAAGGGCTGAATGGTAATGGTTTTATCAGAGATGTGACTCCTAAAATCAGGAAAATATTAAAAATATTACTTCCCACTACATTTCCCACCGCTATATCGGTTTTCTTTTTTGTGGCTGCAATAATTGAAGTGGCTAATTCAGGTAAGGAAGTACCCACTGCCACAATAGTCAAACCAATGATACGCTGACTGATTCCCAGGTTGGCCGCAATGGTGGAAGCGCCCTGTACCAGGAACTTCCCGCCAAAATATAATCCTACCAATCCAGCCAGGATCATTAAAACTCCCCTGCCAATCGGAATTACTTTTGTCTGATCATCTGCTTCCGGTGGGGTATTCTTGACGATTTCCACTGTATAAACCAGAAAAATTACAAAAAATGATAAAAAGATCAATCCATCGATCCGGGTAATCGCATTCATCTCAGTACTACGATCTATCAATTGATCATTGGCCACAATACCCAGCACAATTGCAGCCAGCAAGCTTAAGGGAATTTCCTTCCAGGTCGTATTTTTCTGAATTACCAGGGGATATATGATGGATGACAGTCCCAGGATCAGGAAAATATTGGCAATATTGCTACCCAATACATTTCCAATGGCAATATCAGTAGCATCATTCAAGGCTGAAAAAATATTTACTGTTAGCTCAGGAGCAGAGGTACCAAAAGCTACTATGGTCAGGCCTATGACAATGTCTGATATCCCAAACTTCCTGGCTACAGCTGTAGCGCCATCTACCAGCCAGTTTGCCGAAAGAATTATGGCTACTATTCCTCCTATTAACAACAGGAAATTCATTGTGGATTTAATTTTTTCTTTGGCACTCTATTCTACCTGGCAATTTTTAAATCTTAACAATAAACTGCCCCGGCTGTTTTTTTACTACATGAAATTTAAATTCGCATACTTTAGCCTGATATTGCTGATTTTGACCCTTTTCAATTGTAAAACACCAGACAGGGAACAAGATGAAGCAGTAAGGAACGACACCTCAGGGATGGAGCAAACAAGTTCAGTGGCAATATTCAATACTGATCAATTAACAGGGGCTCAGGCAAAATCCCTGGTAGGAGGGTTACCGGAAAAGGTACTTTCTGCCCTGGCTCAGGCAGATTTCGACCAGCTGGCCCAATATGTACATCCTGTAAAAGGTGTCAGGTTCTCTCCCTATGCCCATGTGGATACAGCAGAACAGGTAGTGCTTCAGCCCCAACAGCTAGGAAATATACCAGACACCACCTACACCTGGGGTTATGAGGATGGATCTGGTGACCCTATCCGCATGAACTTTCATGACTATTATGAAGAATACATTTATGATGCCGATTTTCAGTCAGCTGACAGCATCTATTATAACAAGGAACTACAACATGGAAATACCATTAACAACAGCTTTGAAATATATGATCATCATGTAATTGCAGAGTATTTTATAAATGGGCAGGATCCTCAATTTGGAGGTATGGACTGGAAAGCCTTGCGGCTGGTATTTGAACGATACCAGGATCAATGGCATCTGGTAGGTATAATTCATTCCCAATGGACCATTTGATTTTTTCAGTCTGATTTTGGGTTATCCATTAAAATGTTTGCTTTGCCAGCATAAATATCAGTGATAAAAATTAATTTTTCCCTCTGATAAAAATTTATAATTTTGGAACAAGTTCTTTAAAAAATGTATTTAAACAGAAAAAATACTTGAATTGGAAATCCTGGAATCAGATTTTTTGGTAATTGGTAGTGGATTAGCTGGATTAACCTTTGCTTTAAAAGTGGCAGATCAGGGAAGGGTTCACCTTATTACCAAAAAGAAAGCCAAAGAAAGTAATACTTCCTATGCCCAGGGGGGGATAGCCGCTGTAATATCTGAAGAAGATAATTTTGATTACCATAAAAATGACACCTTCATTGCCGGGGCCGGGCTATGCCACCATGATGCAGTAAATGTATTGGTGGAGGAAGGTCCTGCAAGAATAAAAGAACTGATCGATTGGGGTGTAAATTTCTCCAGGGATAAACTTAACCAGCAGTATGACCTGGCCAAAGAAGGGGGACATTCCAGGAGCAGGATTTTACATGCCAAGGATATGACGGGTGCTGAAGTAGAAAGGGCCTTACTGGAAAAGATCGCTTCCCATCCCAATATTCATGTGTTTGAAAATCATATTGCTATTGACCTGATCACTGAACACCAGGCTTTAGGAAACCTGAAAGCATTTTTTAATATATGCTTTGGGGCCTATGTGCTGGATAAAAAAAATTCGGTCACCAAAGCCTTTAAATCGAAGTATACCCTGCTGGCTACAGGAGGGGCTTCACAGGTGTATCTGCATTCTACCAATCCAAAAATTGCCACCGGAGATGGTATAGCCATGGCCTACCGGGCCGGAGTTCGAATTGCCAACATGGAATTTATCCAGTTTCACCCTACCTCATTATACAATCCGGGCCAAAAATCTTTCCTGATTTCAGAAGCATTGAGGGGGCACGGGGGGAGATTGATCAATGGGAAGGGTAAAGCTTTTATGAAAAATTATGATGAGCGAAGGGATTTGGCCCCGCGGGATATTGTAGCCAGGGCTATTGATTCAGAAATGAAAAAAGAAGGAGAAGATTGCGTTTATCTGGACATGACCCATCTGGATCCGGAAGATGTCAAGAATCGATTTCCCAATATTTATAATCATTGTCTTAAATCCCTGAACCTGGACATTACCCGGGCTCCTATCCCGGTGGTACCGGCGGCTCATTATTTGTGTGGAGGTGTAATGACTGATCTGAATGGAGAAACTTCCATGCAGAACCTGTATGCCAGTGGAGAAGTCGCTCATACCGGTGTTCACGGAGCTAATCGCCTGGCCAGCAACAGCCTGCTGGAAGCCCTGGTATTCAGCCATCGGGCTGCCCGGCATATCCTGAATCAAGCTCAATTTGATAGTCATGAAGTGATCATCCCAGAGTGGTATGATAAAGGTTTGGCCAATGAAGAGGAATGGGTACTGATCAAACACAATCTTAAAGAGTTACAGCAGGTAATGTGGGATTATGTAGGAATTGTTCGCTCAGGGAAACACCTGAACCGGGCCTATGGCAGGATCTTATTCCTTTATGAAGAAATTGAAAATTATTACAAAAGAACCAAAATTAGTCCCCGGTTATTGGCTTTGCGGAATTTGACCGCCATTGCCTATATGATCATCCGCTCAGCCCGGATCAGACATGAAAGCAGGGGGTTGCACTACATGACTGATTATCCGGAACCATCTGACCGATATCTGAAAGATACCGTGATCTTCTAAACACTCTTTCTAAATCTGATATTTCTATATATAGACAAAAAGGCTGCCAGTATAAAGAAAATAGCCGTAAGCCAGTCTATCAGGTCAGAACTTACCTCAATCCCCGTTACTTCCCTGGTAAAATAAGTTATAAAAGAAGCTGGAAGGTCTGATTCACCTAATTTTCTTTTAATCTGCCAGTGCCAGTCAGTCAGTGGACAATATCCCAGACCATACCAGATGCCCAGAACCAACCATGATCCAGCCGTAAGAAGGATTGTTGCAAGGTGTAGCTTTAAAGTTTTTTTCCAGACCCACCCGGTCAGGTTAAAACCTATTAGTATCAGGTGCAAACCAAAAAAAAGGATATCTAATAAGACCAGGGTAGGTTTTTCCATCAGGCTTTTACGGTTTAAAAATTATTAGGCAATTCAAGGGCAAAGGTTGAGCCTTGTCTGGGTGTACTTTCCAGGGATATCCTGCCCCCTAATTTTTCTACTGCCTGCTTGACGATGTATAAACCTATTCCGGATCCCTCCGAATATTCATGGCCCCGGAAAAACATATCAAAGATCAAGGTTTGAAATTCTTTGGGAATACCTAAGCCATTGTCTTCGATGGATATCTTTACTATTTTTTGATCAGACACTACTTTTATATCTAAATAAGGCTCCGTTTTATCCAGATCGGCATACTTGATGGAGTTAGACAACAAGTTACGGAAGATCTCATTGATCCGTACTTTATCCCCAATATAGGTAGTACCTGTTATTTCAACTCTTTTAATGATACCTTCATAGTTTTTCAGGTAGGCCAATTCTTCCATACATTGATTTATAATTTCTTGAAAATCAATCTCTTCTAAAGTAAGCTTGGTATTGAGATTGCGGGAATGACTTAGAATATCTCGGATAAAATGATCCAGCTTATTGATACTTTTATCTATAAGGTCCAGGTACTGCACCTCATGATTTTCCATCCTTTGCAGATTAATCAAACCTTTGACCGAGCTTAGCGGTGCTTTCAAATCATGAGATACTCTATACACAAAATTATTCAATTCCGTATTACGGGTTTTCAATTCATCTTCAGCTAACCTGGATGCAGTAATATCCTGTATTGTCCCCAGAATCTTTTCACGGCCATGATCATACATGATTTCAGCTATGGAACGCACGTAACGTAAAGCCTGATCATTGTGACGATATATTCTGTAAACTACATCATAACCGGATTTTTTATCTACCAATGCTTCCATGGCTTTTCTGACCATTGGTAAATCCTCAGGATGTATGTTGGCATAGGCTGTTTCCAATGACATACAGGGATATTCTCTGATCATTCCTAAAATTCGAAAAGCCTCTTCTGATGCACAAAGCCTATCTGTACCTATCTTATGCTCCCAGTCTCCTACGTGAGCTACTTTTTGAGCTCTTTTCAGCCGGTTTTCATTTTTAACCAATTCCCTTTCCTTTTTATATTTTTCAGTGACATCATGAAAAACCAAAATAGTACCTAACAAAGTACCATCCTTCTTTAAAATGGGGGCTACACTATCAGCAATCTGACAACTGGTACCATCTTTTCTGATTATTTCAGTATGATTGTTTAAAGCAAGGATCTGCTTGATTTTAAGTACCTGTTCCACCGGATTTTCCAGTTCCTTTCCGTTCAGCGAATTTCTCAGGCGGAAAATTGTTTTAACGGATTTACCCATCGCCTCCTGCTTTGACCAGCCGGTGATTTCTTCAGCTATTTGATTGATTCTTACAACCACACCCTTTTGATCGGTAGCAATTACCGCATCGCCAATACTCTCCAGAGTAATAGACAGATTTTCCTTACTTGCCTCTAATTGTTCCTGAAATTGAATAAGTTGAGTAATGTCTCTTGAAGACCATATGACCAGATCCTGTGCTATATCCTGGTCATAAAAATAAGATGTTCTGCCTTCAAACCATTTGAGCTGTCCATCAGGATACCTTAAAGGATACTGATAGGAATTCGAACGTTTTTCCCGGATGGTTTTCCTGATGATCTGAAGAAAGGTTTCGGTTTGAGACTGACTGAAAAAATCCTTTAAATACTTTCCTTCAAGTTCCTCCACCGGCATAGTAAGTAATTCTTTATTACTACTCAATACTTCATGATATTTTCCATCTGCATCAAATATGTAAACCGCATCAGGCATGGAATTTAAAAGTGCATCCAGTTTGCATCTTTCTGCTTCTATTTTGGATTGAGCCTGCTTCACTTCTGTCAGGTCAAATACAATACCTCTCAATCCTTTCACCTCACCATTTTTAAGGATTCTAGAAGTAGAAACGATCATGGGAAAAGTGGTACCATCTTTTCTGAGCGCAGTAAATTCCTGCCTGCCACTCTCCTGGTTGGATAATACAGCCCTGATACTTTGCAAGGCCAGGTCTCTTTCTTCCGGCACCATGATATCGGTCACAGAGATATGTCGTTTTTCCAAATCATCCGGTTGATAACCAAAAGCTTTCAATCCGCTGGAATTCACAAAAATCAAATTACCCTGCCTGTTAATTTCAAAAATGGTTTGGGGCAGAAAATTGACCAACTCACGATATTTGGCTTCACTATCTTTAATAATAATATCTGCCATTTTTTTATCGGTGATGTCTTCATAGGTGCCAAAAATGCCTACAATTTTTCCTAAATCATCAAATATGGGCAGTTTACTGGTCCTTAACCAGGCCACACTGCCATCTGCCCTTTTTTGTACCTGCTCAATATCAGATATACCTCTACCTGTATTTAATATGCTGATATCATCCTGACGATAAGAACCGGCATTATCCATCCAGGAACATTCAAAGTCTGTTTTACCTATTAATTCATCAATCTGATCAAATCCGGCATCTTTTAAAAAGCTTTCATTCCCACCCAGATATCTAAAATTCCGGTCTTTCCAGAATATTCTTTGAGGAATTGTATCCAAAACCATTTGTAGTAGTGATTTTGGCTGAGATGTTACCATCGGAACATCAGGCTTAATAAAAATATAAAATTTTTGACTTTTTGGTTCGGATATTACATGGATTGTGGCTTCATAAGCCAACAATTCCTTTTCAGATTGGTGAACAAAACTTTTTTGATGATGATCATTGGTGTTTTTCAGGGCAGAAGTAACTTCGGGCAGGATTTTTTGGATAGGTTGCTGAAGCGCTTTTGCTGAAGATACTTTAAACATGCGCTCCATGCCTTCATTCCATTGTATAATGATAAATTGCTCATCTACAACAACTAACCCTTTTTGCAACTTATGTTTTACTTCTAACTTACCTTCTCTCATCAATTATACTAGTATTCCAAAGTTTGAATTTAAACTGATGATTGCAGGAATAAAAAAAAATCATTTCTAAATCTTTCTGATGTATGTAATATTATTAATTTAAACTAAAATATAGTTGATCGCTACTCCATAACGTATGGTGAAAAAAAATATAAATAAATTCAAAATAGTTGAACATATGTTCATATGTTTGCGTTAGATAAAATAAAAAGAAACAAACATGGAAATCGTAAACATTGAAAACAGTATTGATGTAAAAAAATTAGAGCATGTTGCCTTTATCCTAAAAACGATTGCTCATCCTCTTCGTATTGGTATCATAGATCTGCTGACACATAATGAAAAATTATGCGTCAACGATATTTGTGAAAAACTTAATTCCGAACAGTCCCTTACCTCTCATCACCTCTCCAACATGAAATTAAAAGGAATTCTGGACAGTACCAGGGAAGGAAAAAACATATATTATACCCTGAAAATGAAAGAAGTAAATGAGGTAATTAACTGTATGAATCGTTGTAACGCCTTTTAATTATAAGCCTGATCTGATTCTTATCATATTTTTTAATCTTTTGTAATGACCGACCTGATAGGTTATATAGTAGCTGTATTAACTGGTGTAACCTTAGGACTAATTGGTGGAGGAGGTTCAATTTTAACAGTACCTGTGCTGGTTTATCTGTTTGAATTAAACGCTTCCATAGCTACAGGTTATTCCTTATTTGTAGTAGGCATTTCAGCCCTGGTAGGCGTAGTCAGTTACATTAAAAAGGGATTGCTTGACTATAAAACAGCTGTAGTTTTTGCCATTCCCTCCCTGATAGCAGTTTTTATAGCACGAAAATTTCTGATACCGGGTATCCCTCAAAACCTTTTTACCATTGGTAAACTGGATATAACGGATGATGTATTCTTTCTGATCTTACTACTGCTGGTGATAGGGTTATTGGTTTTTTTAATCATTCGGCGCACACTAAAACAAGATATTCGCTTTAAAAGTGTATTCTGGTTAATGGTACCGGCCGCTATCATGGTATACGTTATGAGACAATTTATTATTCCTGCATTGCCTCAAAACCTGTTGGTGGTTCAGGGTTTTAGCCTAACCAAAGACATGGTAATCATGCTGATCTTCGCTTTTGTAATGATCCTTTCAGCATTTTCAATGATCAGGTCCAGGAAGTCAAAACTGGCAGAAAATCCACCGGATAGATCCTCACAAATGAAATATCCCAGGCTGGTTATTCAGGGTTTGGGTGTAGGTACTGTAACCGGTACTGTAGGCGCAGGAGGAGGTTTCCTGATCGTTCCTGCTCTGGTAGTTCTGGCCAAACTACCCATGAAGCTGGCGGTTGGAACATCATTACTGATCATCGCCACCCAGTCTTTGATCGGTTTTATCGGTGACATTTCTAATCACCGGATAGACTGGTCTTTTCTTTTGACCTTTTCAGGATTGTCTATAGTAGGTATAATTTTAGGAGGTTATTTGAGCAATTTTATTTCTGAGGCCAATCTGAAAAAAGGATTTGGCTACTTTGTATTGCTTATGGGCCTTTTCATTTTTATAAAGGAACTTATTTTGTAATCGTAATAAAGAATTTTATTATATGAAAGTAAAACAATTTTTTGACGACAGCCTGGCTCATGCATCCTATGCTGTATTGAGCCAAAACGAAATCGCTTTAATTGATCCGGCCAGAGATCCAAAACCTTATCTGGACTATGCCGAAAAGCATGATGCCCGGATCATTGCAGTTATTGAAACTCATCCACATGCTGATTTCGTCAGCAGCCATTTGGAGATCAGCCTGCTTACCGGAGCTACAATTTATGTAAGTGAAAAGCTGGGAGCAGACTATCCTCACCAGACATTGGATCAGGGAGATCAGTTAAGGGTAGGCAAGATCATTCTGGAGGCTTTAAACACCCCGGGACATTCTCCTGACAGCATCAGCATAGTAGCTAAGGATGAACAGGGCAGAAACAGGTATGTATTCACTGGAGATACTTTGTTTATAGGTGATGTGGGAAGGCCGGATCTGAGAGAGTCGGCTGGAAAAATAACCGCCAAAAAAGAAGAATTAGCCCGGGATATGTTCCACTCTACCCGGGATATCCTGATGAAACTGGAAAAAGACGTAGTGGTGTATCCTGCTCACGGTGCCGGTTCACTGTGCGGAAAAAGTCTTAGTCCCGAAAGATCCAGCACCATTGGTAAGGAAATAGATCATAATCCGGCCTTACAACCTATGAACCAGGATGAATTTGTGCAGTTTTTGCTGAAAGATCAGCCTTTTATGCCCAAGTATTTTGGCTATAATGTGGAATTGAACAAAAAAGGGGTGAAAAATTACCGGGAAAGTATTTCTTCAGTTGAACATATAGATAACAATACTCCTTTAAAAGACAGTATTGTGGTCATTGATGCCCGCGCGTCTGAACAATTTAAACAAGGCCATTTAAAAGGAGCTATAAATATCATCAACGATAATAAATTCGAAACCTGGCTGGGTGCCATTGTGGACCCGGGAGAAAAATTCTATTTGATTACCAAAAATGAATCCGAGTTGGAAGAAGTGATAGCAAGAACTGCCAAAATTGGATATGAAACACAAATTGAAGCGGCTTTATTTAATCCTGACCGGGCCAGTCAGGTCAGCCCTGCCCTGGATCTTGAATCCTTCAAGAGTAATCCGGGTGATTATTATATTGTAGACATCAGAAACCCTTCCGAATTGGAAGAAGGGAAGTATTTTGATCAAGCCGACCACATTCCGCTTTACGACCTGAGGGAGAAAGCCTCCCAAATTAATACAGACAAGCCGGTAATTGTACATTGTTCAGGTGGCTACCGCTCAGCAGCCGGAGCCAGTATCATACAGGCCCAACTTCCCAACAACAAAGTGATCGATATGGGAGACAAGATCAAAGAATTTGAAAATTCCAAAGTCAATTAATTTATTGAACATGTGCAAAACCATATCTTGTCAAATGAGTTACGGGATATGGTTACCTTAATTAAAAAGCCATGGAATACAAAGAAATTAACAGCGATGAACTGGAAAAAATCCTGAACCAGGATGATATGGACAGCTATATTTTGCTGGATGTAAGAACACCAAGGGAGTATGATGAGGAACATATACCTGACTCTACCCTTATCAATATCTATGATCAGGATTTCCCGGAGCAGGTAGCCAAGCTTGACCGGGATAAAACCTACTATGTCTATTGCCGTAGCGGAAAAAGAAGCGCTGATGCCTGCATAATCATGCATGATTTAGGCTTTAGAAAACTGCATAATTTGACCGGTGGAATTATAGGTTGGCATGGCCCTACGGAATAAATATTGCTGTTACATCCTAATCTGCCAATAAACCTGCCTTCATTTAGGAACTTAAGGTGAATATGATTACATTTAGTCCTGAGCTATCTATCGATATTGATCAGGAATGCGTTTTTTTGTCCAGTTTTATGCCGCAATTTTGGCTTACCAGTCGTCACTCAAAACTATTGACAGGCATAGCCTGTGGAGTAAAATCTGGAAACCGGTAATTTTTTCTGGCCTGATAGCCATTCTGGTGGGCCTGCTGGCCTGGTCATCCTCCCAAAAAATCATTCACTGGGTGCTATCTGTTTGGCAGCTGGATAATTTTGATGCTTATTGGCAGTCATTTATCAGGATTGCCATCATATTTGGAGCCAGGGGTATCACATTGTTCCTGTTCCTCAAAATATATCGTTACCTGATTTTGATTTTATTGTTTCCATTCCTTATTGAGCTTTTCAAAACGTTCCTTCAAACCAAAATCAATGATCATGGATATTCTTTAAAAACACCTTTCCGAATTGCTTCCCAAAAAAGTATTCCGGTTATATTCAGAAACCTTCTTTATGAGCTTGGGTTAAGTATAGGTATAGTATTAATAGTTTTTTTGATTTCATGGATTTTACCCCTTGCTCCTTTTATGCTAATGATCGTAGAAAGTTATTTTTGGGGAGCTGGTTTAACCGCCTTTAAACTTAATGTTGATCAGATTGGGCCGCAAGAAGGAAGTCAGTTTATATCCCAATATAAGGGGGCCATCCTGGGAAATGGTTTCATGTTCAATTTATTGCTATTAATACCTGTACTTGGTGTCCTTTTCGCCCCCACTTTGGCGGTAGGTGCCTTGCATGAAACATTTATAGCACTGGAAAAAGAAGATAATCATGAGCATTCAATCAATCAATCCATACAACAATCAACTTTTAAAGGAGTATGAGCCATTAAATACAGATCAAATAAATGCTGCCATAGAGAAAGGACATCAGGCTTATCTTTCCTGGAAAAAAAATGACTTTGAAGTCAGAGCTGGACTTATGCAGCAAACTGCCCGTATTCTTAAAGAGCGAAAATCAGAGCTGGCTGAGCTGATCACTAAGGAGATGGGAAAAATTCGGGCAGAATCTGAGGCTGAAATTGAAAAGTGTGCCCTGGTTTGTCAATATTATGCTGAAAATGCTGCAAAGTTTCTAAAAGATGAACCTTTGCCCGTAGACGATGGGGAAGCTTTTATCGCCTATGATCCTATTGGCCTGGTATTAGCCGTAATGCCCTGGAATTTTCCCTTTTGGCAGGTATTTCGATTTGCCGCGCCTAATTTAATGGCCGGGAATGTAGGACTACTCAAGCATGCCTCCAATGTACCACAATGTGCTAAAGCCATTGAAGAGGTCTTTATTCAGGCTGGCTTTCCTGAAGGGATATTTCAGTCTTTGATGATTGGTTCTTCTGAGGTAAATGAGGTCATTGACCACCCGCTGGTAAAGGCTGTAACCCTTACTGGCAGTGATGTGGCAGGTAAGAAAGTAGCAGAAAGAGCCGGACACAATCTAAAAAAGACAGTACTGGAACTGGGAGGCAGCGATCCTTTCATTGTTTTAGCTGATGCAGATCTGGAAAAGGCGGCCCAAACAGCTGTAAAAGCACGTATGATCAATTGTGGTCAAAGTTGTATAGCTGCAAAAAGATTCATTATAGAAAAAGCTGTTTCTGATCAGTTTCATAATCTTTTCAAGCAGAAAATGCAAAACCTTAAACCAGGTAATCCACTGGATGAGGGAGTAGATTACGGCCCCATGGCCCGCCGGGACCTGGCCAATCAGTTGTCCGAGCAGGTACATCATTCAATAGATATGGGAGCTGAATTAATATTGGGGGATGGGAAACCTGAGGCGGAGGGAAACTTTTTTCACCCTGCCATCATCACCAATATCAAACCAGGCATGCCAGCCTATCAGGAAGAGCTGTTTGGTCCTGTAGCTATAACTTTTGTAGCTGATGGTGCCGAAGATGCTGTTCAAATCGCCAACAGCTCTCCTTTTGGTTTAGGTGCAGCAGTCTGGAGCAAAGACACAGATAAAGCCAAAAGGCTGGCCCGAAAAATTGAATCAGGCAATGTATTTATTAATGGTATGGTGGCTTCAAATCCTAAAACACCTTTTGGAGGAGTGAAAATATCAGGCTATGGCAGAGAGCTTTCCTATATGGGTATCAGGGAGTTTATGAACATAAAAACCGTTTGGCTGAAATAAGTTTCCTAACAAGGGTCAAATATTTTTAAAATACAGGAAAATATTTGGCTTAAGACTTTTAAATACAGTGATTTATTCATTATTTTACAGGTTCCTTTCGCGAGGAATATGTAAAATTTGAATATGGGTGTTCGCTGCTATGAAGCTTAGATTATTATTTGGGGTTGCTTTTTGGATATTCATTACCAGATTTTCTTTTTCACAACATTTTGTGTTTAAAAATTATGCGGTTGAAGATGGAATAGCCCAGTCAAATGCCAATGATATTATACAGGATGTGGATGGATATATCTGGTTTGCTACCCAGAAAGGAGTATGCCGTTTTGACGGCCAGCAATTTACCACCTTATCGGAAAAAGAAGGTCTGATCAGTAATATAGTTTTGTCTCTTTTTCAGGATAGCCAGGGAAATATGTGGTTTGGCACCCGTTTTGGTCTGTCCAAAATGGAAAATAACCAATTTACAAATTTTGATCAGGAAAGTGGATTACCCCATACCCTGGTTTATCATATCAACGAAGACCAACAGGGAAATATCTGGTTGGCTACCCGAAATGGCCCCTGCTATTACGATAAAGATGGTTGGCACTCTATTGATCTGAACCTGAGAACCAATGTCATTTTTATTGATGAAAACAATGATGTATGGCTTGGCACCTCAAAAGGCCTTTATATTTATCATGAAAATGGTTTTTTGGAAAAATTCAATTTGCTGGAAGATAAATTTGTCACTGATATCATCAAAGATTCTCAGGGTAAAATGTGGTTTTCTACCAGCAAAGGAGCATTTAGTTATTTTAATGAACAGATCTTTTCTTTCTATGTCGAAAATGGATTACCGGCAGATAATATAGAAGATATGCTGCTGGACTCCAAGGGCAATATCTGGTTTGCCACCGACGGAAAAGGCATCAGTAAATTCAATGGTCTTGACTTCCAGCATTATAACCAACAGAATGGCCTGTTTAATACTTCTGTATTTGTACTCTATGAAGATATGGAGTCCAATATCTGGATTGGGGGCAGAAATGGGGTCACCATATTTAACCAGCGCATACCCTTCGTTCACTACCAGATTGATGAAAACCTGAAGGAGGGTGATTTCTTCGGGATGTTGGAAGATAAAAACGGCAATTACTGGTTTACTACCTACGGAGATGGTATTTTAAAATATGATGGCCATACCTTTACCCATTTTACCGAAGATACTGGCCTACCAGACAATAGGTTCTTTTCTGCCCTGGAAGATCATGAGGGTAACCTTTGGTTTTCTTCGGCTGGCTCTGGAGTAATTAAATACGATGGTACCAGATTTGAAAAATATGGGTACGAAAAAGGTTTTGGCAATTACCGGGTATTTAAGATCATACAGGACCGTTATCAAAACTTTTGGATGGCCACCCAGGGGAACGGCGTACTAAGATATGATGGCCATGAATTTCAGAAAATTAATCCGGAAAATCAGATTCCCAATGATGTGATCATTGATGTATATGAGGATTCAAAAGGCTATATATGGTTGGCTTCTGTGGGAAATGGAGTGTATAAGCTCCAAAATCAGGCTGATAGTATTCAGGGACCCGTGGTCAATTTCAATAAAGAACTGGGGCTGAAGTCTTCTTTTGTTCGTTGTATCACTGAAGACAAAAATGGTAATATTTGGTTAGGAAGCGCTTCTAATGGGGTGATCAAGGTAATAGAAGAAAAAGACACCGTAAATTTCAGTTATCTGGGTGAAAAAGATGGTTTAAAATCTGATAATATCTACCAGTTGAAATTTGACCGGAATAATAATTTATGGGTTGGATCAGAAAAAGGACTGGACCGGCTTATTATCGATCAGGAAAACAACCTGATATCAGTTAAGAATTATCAACGGCAACAGGGATTTGTTGGAGTAGAAACCACACTTAATGGTGTCTTGGAAGATTCCCGGGGTAATCTATGGTTTGGTACAGTATCCGGGATCACCAAATACATGCCTGATTATGATGTCACCAATAAGGTTACCCCCAAAACACACATTAAAGGCATCAAATTATTTTACCAGGATGAAGACCTGAGCCCATATTGCGACAGCCTTAATGAAAAAAGTATGCCGGTCAATTTCGACCTCCCCTACTACAAAGACCATATTACATTTGAATTTATTGGCATTTCACTCAGTAATCCGGACGAAGTACGTTATCAGTTTATGCTGGAAGGGCTGGATAAAAGCTGGTCACCTGTAAATGCAAAAAATGAAGCCGTTTATACCAATGTTCCTCCGGGTAAATATACCTTTAAGGTGAAGGCTTGTAATGATGATGGCATCTGGAATGAAGAACCGGTAGTATTATCCTTTATGATCAGCCCGCCGGTATGGAAAGAACCCTGGTTTATCATCATAGGAGTGGTTGGTTTTGTTAGTGCAGGTTTCGGAGCAGTGAAATGGCGGTTTCATGAATTAAAGGAAGCCAAAACCAGACTGGAATTCAAAGTAGAGCAACGGACAGCTGAGATTACCCAGCAAAAAGAAGAAATCAGCCGGCAAAAAGAAGCTATTGAGATCATCAAAGAAGAAATTGAACAAAAAAACAGAGCCCTGGAATTACAAAATATTGAAATTGCCTCTCAAAGAGACATTTTAAAGATCCAGAAGACAGAAATCGAAAATAAAAACCTGGATATTACAGCCAGCATAGCCTATGCCAAAAGGATCCAGCATTCCATGCTGCCCCAATTTAAAAGGATAAGAAGTGAGTTTCAGGAATTGTTTATCCTGTTCAAACCTAAAGCCATTGTTAGCGGTGATTTTTACTGGTTTTCCAAAAAAGATGACAAATTGATAGTGGCTGCTATAGATTGTACAGGACATGGGGTTCCCGGAGCTTTCATGGCCATGGTGGGAGACTCTTTGCTCAGCCAGATCATCAATATGGGCAATGTACTGGAACCGGACGAGGTGCTTAATCGCCTGCACGTGGGCGTGCAAAATGTGCTGAACCAGGATAATAATGGTAATACAGATGGAATGGATATTGCCCTTGTAGTAATTGACAAAAAGGAAAGAACCGTTAAGTACGCCGGGGCCAAAAACCCTCTGGTATACATACAGGATGATAACCTTCATTTTATAAAAGGAGACCGACAGCCAATCGGGGCTAATTTAAATGGCAAACGACACGCCTACGGCAAACATCAGATCAGCCTGGCCCCTGATTCTACCTTCTACATATTTACCGATGGATATCAGGATCAGTTCGGTGGTAAAGATGATAAAAAATTCATGATAAAACGGTTTAAAAATCTGCTGTTTGATATACATAAACTTCCCCTGGACCAACAAAAACATAAACTGGATCAAACCATAGAAGACTGGAAAGATGGCCGCGAGCAAATAGATGATGTATTGGTAATTGGCTTTAAGATACCCTAAGCCTTAACACTAGGCCTTTCTTCTGGTTAATTATTACAGTCACCTTAATAAATTTTTCTATTTTATGAAAGCTTTTATTTTTTCAATTATTCTGGTCGTCTTCATTACAGTAGGAATTAGTTGCTCGGATAATCAAAAAGAAGAACTAAAACAGGAAATTACTGCAACCCTGGAAAGAGCTGTCAATGAACAACAAGCTTTTCTGCGGGCACAGGATAGCCTGAAAGCCACTGTTACATCCTGGAAAGAAGAACATGAGGTGTTTTCGGAAGACTCTATTGAACTGGAAGAAAAACACCAGGCATTAGAGGAGGAGCACCTGGAACTGGTAGATGAACATGCCAGGCTGGTACAAAATTTTTCTCAGGTGATCCAACAACTGGAACAACTTCTTGATCAATCCATAAATGATCCGGCCCAGGTAGAGGAACAACTTAACCAACTTCGTGCTGACATTTCAAGTAGTGTCACTGAACATAAAGATATCATGGCCCTCAACCAGGAGCTGGAAAATCAACATGAACTCATGCTGTACGGTCAAAGAATTGATGTACATTAGTTTTTATGATTTTTTATCACCATGATAATTGCCTTCCATGGCCTTCCCGGCACGGGTAAATCTTTCTATGCCCGACACCTGGCTGATTACTTAGGCTGGTTACGACTGGATAGTGATCAAATACGGCATTCTATGAACCTCAAGGGCCAGTATAACGAACAGGCAAAATACCAGGTTTATCAGCGATTAGTGAGCATAGCCCTGCAATCTGAACCCTGTATAATTGATGCATCATTTTTAAAAAAAACCTACAGAGATCTGTTGCTAAACCAGGCCTGCCATGATCGGGTTATAATTATAGAAGTAAAAGCCTCAGATCAAACTGTAAAAAAGAGGATCGACAAGGATAGGAAATATTCAGAGGCAGGTTATGAGGTATTTCTACAACTTAAAAAAGATGTTGATCCGCTGGTGTATCCTCACTTGGTGATTTACAATGAGAAACATTCAGATATCAGGGAAAATATGAATATTATAATGGCATACTTGGATCAACCATATGGATCATGAACAGGTAAAAAAACTGGTAAGGAACTTGGAAGGAGCTACTGAATGGAAAGAAACCCATATCAGCTGGATCATATTTACCCGGGAAGAGGTCCTGAAGATCAAAAAACCGGTAAAACTATCATTTCTTGATTATTCCAGTCCGGAAAAAAGACTATTTTACTGCCAAAAGGAGTTGGAGTTGAACAAAAGAACAGCTCCAGATCTTTATCTGGGGATTTCAGCGATTATTGCCCCTTCTGCGGAAAAACTAGCCCTTGCCCCGGATACACCAAAGGAAAAAGCCCTTGATTATGCAGTGGTTATGAACAAAGTACCTGATGAAAAGCGTATGGATAAACTGCTGAAAAGTAGCTTTATCGATGTGATTGATATAGAAGAGCTTGCTGCAGCAATCGCCTCATTTCATCAGAAAACAATTCCTGTTCAGAAAGAAATAAGTGCCTCAATCCTGAATCAGCAATATGAAGACCTTCAGCAGATATTTCCCTTTATTGAGCAACTTATGCAACCGGAAGCACTTAAGATTTCGGGCCAATCGCTGCATAAAGCCCGCACATTTATTAAAAATCATATTGAACTGATCAGGGGAAGAATGGAGTCCGGTTATTTCCGGGATTGCCACGGCGATTTACACACCGAAAATATATTTATCCTTCCGCATCCACTGATCTTTGATTGTTTAGAGTACAATGATGAGTTCAGGCAGATTGACTTGCTGGATGAACTGGCATTTTTGTGCATGGACCTGGAATTTTATGAAAGATATGATCTTTCGGAAGTGCTTTTTACCAGGTATATGAAAAAAATGAAGTTTCAGTTGGATCAAACATTGCTGACCTTGTTCAATTATTACAAAAGCTACAGAGCTAATATAAGAGCAAAAGTACTCAGTCTAAAAAAAGAACCACTCACCCCGGCTAAAAAAAGACTCATATTCCGGTACCTGAAGCTGATGCAAAGTTATTTAGATGAGATTTAATAAATATACCCTGATGAGTTTCACCAATAATCAGGCAGACTCCACTTAAAAGCATATTATCCAATGATCTCAAACAGTGATATCTAACATTGCAAAATGTGACATATCTCATTTTTTAACCAAATTTTCTTGTATATTTTTATCGCCCGAAAGTAATCAATACGCCTGATTATCATTCTATTAATTATCTTAAGATACTAATTATAACAAGCAGGGATGCGCATAAAAAGAGTAATACAGAGCAATGGGAATCACCAGTCGGAGGAAAAGACCGTAGATCTAACCCTGATCGATCCATTGCTGGAAAAATACAAGAATAAGAAAGGAAATATGATCCCCATTTTACAGGGTGTTCAAAATATTTATGGTTACCTTCCCAGAGAAGCCTTTACCAGAATTTCCCGTCACACTGGTCTGAAACTAAATGAAATGTATGGCGTGGCCACTTTCTATGCCCAATTCCGGCTAAAACCAGTAGGTAAACATGTGATAAAAGTTTGTCACGGCACGGCCTGTCACGTTCAGAATGCTACCGCAATTACCACTTCCCTGGAAGAAGCCCTTCGTATTCAAGATGGAGAAACCAGCCAGGATGGATTATTTACCCTGGAATCTGTAGCCTGTCTGGGCTGCTGTTCGCTGGCTCCGGTCATGATGATCGGTGATGACACATATGGTAAACTGACCGGAAAAAATGCTGCCAAAGTGGTACAAGACATGGCAAAAAATGAACAATTGATAAACCAGGATAAATAATTATGGGAAAGGTAAAAGTAATTGTAGGTTTGGGAAGTTGTGGCATTGCCGCCGGAGCCAGGAAGGTTTATGACAAATTATTGGAATTGAAAAATTCAGAAAACCTGGATCTGGATTTGGAACAAACCAGCTGCATTGGCATGTGCTACCGGGAACCACTGGTAGAAGTAATAGACCAGAATGGATCCTGGTTATATGGTGAAATTGACCAGCGAAAGGTAGCCAAAATAGTAAAAGAACATATTCTGGCTGGCACCCCAGTGGAAAAACTGATCGTGCAATCTCCTCAATCTACCCAGGAAGATGATGAATTTTTTCAGGGCCAGGTGAAAATAGCTTTACGCAATTGTGGTAAAATAAATCCGGAACTGATACAGGAATATGAAGCCAGGGAAGGTTACCAGGCCATTTCAAAAATTGCACAGAATAACTGGAAACCGGAGAAAGTGATTCAGGAAGTGATTGATGCAGGTATCCGGGGACGGGGAGGGGGAGGCTTTCCTACTGGTTTGAAATGGAAATTCGCCCGTAATTATCACTCCGACCAGAAATACATCATTTGTAATGCAGATGAAGGTGATCCGGGGGCCTTTATGGACCGCTCTATTCTGGAAGGTGATCCCCATGCAGTGATAGAAGGAATGATCATCGGTGCCTATGCCATTGGTGCAACCGAAGGCGTGATCTATTGCCGGGCCGAATATCCCCTGGCCATTAAGCGCTTGAATATTGCACTGAATCAGGCCCGGGAGAAAGGGTATTTGGGAAAATCAGTGTTTGGTATCAGAAATTTTAATTTTGATATATTCATCAAGGAAGGAGCCGGTGCTTTTGTTTGTGGAGAAGAAACTGCTTTGATTGCTTCGGTGGAAGGTGAACGGGGGATGCCCAGAAAAAGACCTCCTTTCCCGGCAGAATCAGGCCTTTGGGGTCAACCTACCAATATCAACAATGTAGAAACCTATTCCAATATTCCCTGGATCATTAATTCCGGAGGTATGGCCTATGCTGGCTATGGAACCGATAAAAGCAAAGGCACCAAAGTATTTGCCCTGACAGGAAAAATAAAAAGAGGTGGTTTAGTAGAAGTACCTATGGGTATCACCATCAATGATATCATCTATAAACTAGGGGGAGGAATCCAGGGAGACCGTAAGTTTAAAGCGGTTCAACTGGGTGGCCCGTCGGGAGGATGTATTCCGGCTAAATTAGCCGATACCCGGGTAGACTATGATTCGGTAAATGCTACCGGTGCCATTATGGGATCTGGTGGCATGGTGGTAATGGATGAAACTACCTGCATGGTAGATATGGCCAGATTTTTCCTGGATTTCACCCAAAAAGAGTCTTGTGGTAAATGCACATTTTGCCGGATTGGTACCAAACGCATGCTGGAAATTCTCACCAGGATTACCGAAGGCAGAGGAGAGGAAGGAGACCTGGAAAAACTGGAAGAACTGGCCTACCAGGTCAAGGACAGCTCTCTATGCGGATTAGGACAAACTGCTCCCAATCCAGTCTTAACTACTTTGAAATACTTCCGGCATGAATATGAAGCACATATCAGGGATAAAAAATGTCCTGCCAAGAGTTGCAAGGAATTGCTGACCTATGAGGTAATCCAGGAGCTTTGTAATGGATGTGGCGTTTGCGCCCGAAACTGTTCCGTGGATGCTATTTTGGGAGAAAAGAAAAAAGCACATTTCATAGTTGAAGAAGACTGCATCAAATGTGGAGTATGCCTGGAAAAATGCAAATTTGACGCAGTTAAAGTTTATTAGTTCGAATATCAGAGTTTATGCTTATGTCTGAAATTAAATTTATATTGAACGGGAACCAGGTAACTGGCCAAACAGGTGAAACCATATTGACAGTAGCCAAAAGAAATGGATTGGAAATACCCACGCTTTGCCATGACCCAAGACTGGCTCCCTATTCTTCCTGCTATCTTTGTGTAGTAGAAGTGGAGGGTATGCGAGGGCTTCAGTCATCCTGCAGCACCCGTATCATGGAGGGCATGAGGGTAATCACTGATACTGAAAAAGTACATAAAGCCCGCAAAACGGCCCTTGACCTTTTATTAAGCAACCATTACGCTGATTGTGCAGCCCCTTGTAAACAAACCTGCCCGGCTGGAGTGGATGTCCAGGGATACATTTCCCTGATAGAAAAGGGGATGTTTAATGAAGCCATTGGATTGATCAAAGAAGTAAATCCATTGCCAGCCATTTGCGGCAGGGTTTGTGTCAGACCCTGTGAAGTAGCTTGCCGGCGAAATCTGCTGGGAGAAGGCACAGGCGTTGGAGTAGATTACCTCAAAAGATTTGCCGCCGATTATGATTTGAATTCTTCCCAGAGATTCAAGCCTTCCATTAAAAGCAATACCGGAAAAAAAGTAGCAGTGGTAGGGGCCGGACCAGGTGGTTTATCAGCGGCTTATTTTCTCAGAAGGGAAGGACATACAGTGGATCTTTATGAAGCCAATCCCAAAGCAGGTGGAATGCTGCGATATGGTATACCTGAATACCGGCTGCCCAATGATGTCCTGCAAAAAGAGATAGATGCCATTCTTGAATTAGGTGTAGATATATATTTTCACCAAAGATTAGGGGCAAACCTCAAGTATAAAGAGATTCAACAGAAATATGATGCCCTTGTTTTAACCATTGGATCACAAATGGGCACCAAGGTAGGATGTGAAGGTGATGATGCCCATAATGTTTTAGCTGGTATTGATTTTCTGCGTAACCTGGAAATGACCGGTCAAAAAATTGACTTTAGTGGTAAAAAAGTAGCTGTAGTGGGTGGAGGTAATACTGCCATGGATTGCTGCCGAACTGCAGTAAGATGTGGAGCAGAAAAAGTCTACATCATTTACAGACGTACAGAAAAGGAAATGCCAGCTAATCCAATTGAAATACATGAGTCCAAAGTAGAAGGAGTGGAATACCTGTTTCTGACAAATCCTACCAAAATCAATAAAGATATCAATGGAAATTTGCGCTCCATGACCTGTATTAAGATGGAACTGGGAGAACCTGATGCATCCGGCCGAAGAAGACCTGTACCGGTTGAAGGTTCTGAGTTTGAACTGGAGCTGGATTATGTGCTGGCTGCCATCGGTCAAAAAACTCAGGTGGATTTCATGGATGAAGTCAATCAGTTCAGTCAGGGAGAAAAATTACGGATCAACAAGTGGGGCAATTTAGATGCTGATCCTCAAACCCTTCAGACCGGAGTTAAGTCAATTTTTGCTGCCGGTGATAGTGTAACTGGTCCAGCTACCCTGATAGAAGCCGTGGCCCAGGCTAAAAAAGCAGCTATAAGTTGTCATCAATACCTGGCCGGACTAACTGTAAAGCCTCAAAAAAAGGAGTTTCTGAGCCGCAGGGAAAATTTCAAGGAGCAGGTAGCTGAAGATTATTCCTGCAAGTTTGAAAATCAGTTGCGACAGGAAATGCCGGTGCTTGATCCGGTATATCGTCAGAATTTTGAAGAGGTGGAATTGGGTTATAAGGATGAAGAAACGGCCAAATTGGAATCTCAACGTTGTCTGGAGTGTGGTTGTGTTTCCTTTTTTGATTGTGACTTGAAAAAGTATGCCACCGAATATGGAGTGGAACAAGAAAAATACGATGGTGCCTATAATGAATTCAAACAGGATTTTTCACATCCATTCATAGAAATTGATAACAACAAATGCATACTCTGCTCACGCTGTATCAGGATCTGTCATGAAGTAGTGGGAGCAGATGCCCTGGGATTAGTAAACCGGGGATTTGATACCTATGTAGCTCCCAGCCTGGGTCAAAACCTGAGCCAAACCACCTGTGAATCCTGTGGCCTGTGCATATCCACCTGCCCTACCGGGGCTATTACCGAAAATTTTCCATTTAAGCCTGGCCCGGTAGAGTCAAGCCAGGCAAATACCATTTGCAATTATTGCTCGGTTGGTTGCAGCATCACCCTGCATCAGAAAAATGGGTTCATTTTTCAAACATCTGGCAAACCTGGCCAGGTCAACACTGATGGAAACTTGTGTCGCCTACCCAAATTCGGATACCATTATCTGAATATGAGTGCCAGCAGAATTACCAAACCCCTGTTGAAGAAAAATGGAAAATTTGTCGAGATCTCTTATCAGGAAGCTTACCAGCTCATGGCGGATCAGATAAGGTCAGTTCTTCCTGATCAAAATGCTTTCTTTGCCGGAGCCCGGCTGACCCATGAAGAAATGTACCTGATCCAGAAATTGGCCAGGGCAGGTGTCAAAACCAATAATGTTTCCAGTTTTCACTATCTAGGCCGGGGAAAAGGATACCGACTGAATGCAGCCTATAATATTCAGCTGGACCAGATAGAGCAGGTTGACCAGGTGACTTTTGTGGGTTCGGAGATCAACCAGGAAAATGCCGTGGCTGGATTTATGATCCAGAAAAACAAATTTGAGCGGGACATCCCATTGTGGCAGGTGAGTACCAAAGACTATTCTTCCATTCAACATAAAGTTGACCAGTCCTGGCAGATCGCCTCCTATTACTATTTTGTCAAAGCTTTGAATTATTTCTATATCAGTAATGATGTTTTTGCTCGGGCTAATTTTGAAGCTGAGGCTGATGAATACCAGGAATATAAAGATGAATTGTTGTCTTACAATTATGCCGAACTAGTTCAACAATCCGGACTCTCCAGCCTGGCACTGGAAAATTTTGCTCTTAAATTGGTGAAATATGACAACCCCCTGCTGGTTTTCAGTGAAATTGCCGTTTCATCCAATTGCAGTCAGGAATTGCATAACCTGCATCTGTTATCGGGAGGAAAAATAAAACTACTGGGGCTAAAAGAAAAAAACAACGCCCAGGGCATTTTTGAAATGGGCATTGAACCCATGCGTGGTATCATGGGACAATCCATTGATGCACGCAATTACCTGAATAAAATCAGAAAAGCCTGGAATATCGATGATCTGCCAGTTACCATCAATACTTCCCTCAGAAACTTATTGGATAAAGGATTATTGAATAACCTGTTTATCTTTGGGGAAGATCCTTTGGGAACAGCTATCGAACCACAAATGGTATCCAAATGGATGGAACAGGCTAAATTTATTGTTGTTTGTGATTATTTTAAAACAGAAACAGCCAAACAGGCAGACCTGTTATTACCTGCTTCTTTTCCCCAGGAATCCGGTGGTACCTATTCCAATACCTCGGGAGTTAACCAGTCTTTTCCGCCAGTACTCAAAACCCGGCTGAAAAAACCCACGTACAAATTGCTGATTGAGTTTATGGAGCATTTTGAATTAAATGGCTTGGCTCAACTGGATGATATACGGAATGAAATAGAGCAATTGAAACCTAACAAATCTAATGAAAACAGATTTTTTGTCAGCACAGAAAAAGATGACTTTCAAAGGAACTTCGATCAGGGATGTGATAATTTAAATAAGACATTCGAGGAGTTTTTTAACAACCAGTTTAAGAACAACCTTTATTAAAATATTACCTGATCAACTTAGCTTTTACAATGTAACTAAAAGGCCTTGGCCAACAAAAGTTCTTTGGTCAGGGGGCTTTTTTGGCTGGGTACTGACCTTATATTGATTCAAAAATATCTGTATTTGCCTGATAAACTTACCTGATTCACCTTGTGGGTTAACAATTATATAACATTTACTAACTTAACCACTCATCCAGAAATTATAATTTTGCCTTCACAAATGATTTATGCTATAGCAACCATATGAAAATCGCCTACAACAGCATAAGAGCTCAATTGATGTTAAGTTTTTTAACATTAACTATCATATTTGTCCTTGCTGCTATTTTTTCTATTTTTTTAAACTCAACAGCCAACAAGATCCGGAATTTCAGAGCTACTTTATCCAATATACATTTCCAAAGTAATCAACTATTTAATGCTGAAACCACCTTCCTGTTAATGGAGGGAAATGATATTAATTTCCATTTGAAAGGCTCCTGTCCATTGATCATATTACGGGAAGATAAAATGCTTCAGGTAACCCATTCACTGGAGCAAATCCTGACCAACGAGGCTATCAGCTCCTTTGAAAATTCCAACGAATTGAAAACGGTGCATGTTGCACTCCTTCAGCATCAGTTGCTTTTCAGAAAACTATTAAATCAAATTAAAGAAAGGGGGTTTAAAGACTATGGTCTGGAAGGAAATATGCGTAACCAAATCCATCAATTGGAGTACCAGCCGGGTCTGTTATCTCAATCTGACATCCTTACCCTAAGAAGACATGAAAAAGACTTTCTGCTCAGAGATGATTCGATCTATGTAGCTAATTTAAATCAATTGGGTAAACAAATGCTTGAAAAACTGAACCAGGAGCCTGATGCTTCTAAAAATCAAATAAATTGGCTTAAGTCTTACCTGAAAAAATTTAACCACCTGGTACAGCTGAAATCTCAAATTGGCATTTATGGTAGAAATGGGCTTATGTTACAATTACAAAGATCCACAGAGCATATTCAGACTGACCTGGAGAAGCTATTATTGTCCGCCAAAAATAAAGAGGACCATTTACTGGCCCAGATAAATTATGCCTTTTATGCTACGATAATAGCTTTTATTGGACTGGGAATATGGCTCAGTTATATGCTGGCTAAAAAAAGATCCAATCCCATCAAAAAGCTTCAGCAAGCTATCAAGAATATAAAAACCAACAGGCAGCTTTCAGCCATTCAGGTGGATTTTAATAATGCCTCACTGGAACTGAAAGATCTGCTGGAGGCGTTTAATCAACTATTGGCCAAGGTGAACCGGCAAATGAATGAGATAGAAGAAAAAACCACCACATTGGAAATGCAAAATATAGAACTGGTAAAAGTGAATGAAGAATTGGATCGATTTGTCTACAGTGTATCACATGATCTCCGAGCTCCACTGGCATCACTGCTGGGCCTGATCAATATAAGTAAAAATGAGAAAAAGTTAAAAAACATATACTTTAACCTGGAACTGAAAGAAAGAAGTGTGAAAAAACTGGATGGTTTTATTCATGATATCCTGGCCCTTTCCAGAAATTCCCGGTTGAATGTACAAAAAGAATGTATTGATTTACCTGTACTTTTAGAAGAGATATTTGAAAATCAAAAATTCTCCGAAATTGACCTCCACATAATGAAGAATATTGAAATATTCCAGGAAGTTCCTTTCTATTCAGATCTTCAACGGATTCAGATTATTCTGAATAACCTGATTTCAAATGCCATTCGCTATCAGGACACCAGAAAAACAAATTCTTATATCAAAATAAGTATATCTGTTTATGATGATCATGCCTTGCTGGAAATATCAGACAATGGTATTGGTATTCATCAAGAATATCTTTCTCGAATATTTGATATGTTCTTCCGGGCCACAGACCATAAAGTAGGTTCTGGTTTAGGCTTGTATATTACACGCGAAACTTTAAAAAAGCTGAATGGCCAGATCAATGTTCATTCAGTTTTTGGACAGGGAACCACCTTTAATCTAAAGATTCCCAATATTTTTTCGGAACATCTTGTTCTAGCCTAAATCCAAATTCAGATGAATAAATGACCCCGTCTATGAAAAAGCTACTTTTTATTTGTACCGGAAATTATTACCGCAGCCGCTATGCCGAATATCTTTTTAATCATCTGGCCAGTCAAGCTCAATTAGATTGGATCTCCTTTTCCCGGGGAACTGAAGCAGATCAATGCCGCAATGAAGGCCCTCTGTCGATACACACCCAAAAAGCTTTATCCCTTAAAGACCTACCGATCCCTCAGCCCTTACCTTATCCGGTGCAATTAAAAGCACCTGACCTACAACAGGCAAACCTGATCGTAGCCCTGAAACAAGCAGAACACCAGCCTTATATTCAGCTTCATTATCCTCATTATGATAACAAGATTATTTACTGGCAGGTACATGATGTAGAAATAGATCATCCTGATAAAGCCCTGGCTGAGGTAGACCAGTTGGTGAATGACCTGGTGAAAACATTGAAAATGTCAGTTTAAGGAGTAGCTTTCGCCTCTTTTTCCTTTTCCTTGTCCTTGTCCTTATCTTTCTTGATTTCCTCTTTAATGATACTCTCCATCACAGATTCTTCCTCCTCCGAATCTTCATAGAGGTATTCATTGATCTTTTTCCTGATTTCCTGGGTAGACAAATTATGGGATATAAGACCATTTCTTACTACTGACATTTCTCCGGTTTCTTCAGAAACCACCAGGATCAGGGTATCAGTGGCTTCAGACATACCTATGGCGGCTCGGTGACGCAAGCCAAACTGAGCTGGTAAATTGTCTCTTTCACTTACCGGTAATATACAACGTGCTGCTTTGATCCTGCCATTGTAAATAATTACAGCGCCATCATGCAAGGGACTATTTTTATTGAAAATGGCCAACAGTAGCCTTTTAGAAGTGACTGCATCAATACTGTCTCCTGACTCCGCATAAAACTTTAACTCAGAACTTTTAGAAAATACGATCAGGGCTCCGGTATTGGAACCGCCCAAAGTTTTAGCTGCTTCAATGATCGGGGTAATATTAAAATCCTGACTGGATGAACTTTTGCGCCAGGGGAATTTCTTAAACAAATTTTCCCGGTCAAAAATGGTGGTTTTTCCGATCAGCAATAAAAACTTACGGATTTCCTGCTGAAATAATATGATCACTGCCAGCACACCAACACCCATAAACTGTCCTAGTATAGCTGTAAGCAACTCCATCTCCATGGCTTTTACTACCAGGAAGATCAAATACAAGGAAAGAAAGCCCAGAAAAACTTTCACAGCCACACTTCCCTTCATCAGCTTATATACCTGATAAAGTAAAAAGCTCACCAAAGAGATGTCAATAAAGTCTACTAACCTTATTTCTAAAAACCCTATATTAAATAATAAAATCAAAAATATGTTTTTTTAAAGAGTTTAACACACTGCATAGCTTCCGGAACATCATGTACTCTCAAAATTGAAGCCCCATTCATTAAACCTATGGTATTTAATACGGTAGTTCCATTTAAAGCATTTTCAATATCAATTCCTAATGTCTTATAAATCATGGACTTCCTTGAAACGCCCACCATTACTGGTAATTCGAAGATTCTTAACTTATTCAGCTGGCTTAACAACTGAAAGCTTTGGTTTGCTGTCTTGGCAAATCCAAAACCAGGATCCAGGATTATATCATTTAAACCTAATTGCTTTAACCGGAATATTTTTTTTTGAAAATACTCTATAATCTCTAACAACAAATTATGGTAATCAGTTTGATTCACCATGTTTTGGGGAGTACCCCGCATATGCATTAATACGTAAGGAACGTTCCATTTAGCTATTAATTCATACATTTTCTGACCCATTTCCCCTCCGGAAATGTCATTGACCATACAAGCTCCCTGATCCAGAGCCGCCTCAGCCACTTCTGAACGAAAGGTATCCACTGATATAAAAGCTTCCGGGAAATGTTTAAGAACAAATTTTATACCATTAGTCACCCTTGTCTTTTCTTCATCCAAATTAACATCAGCTGCACCGGGACGGGAAGAATAACCACCCAGATCCAGTATGGCAGCTCCGGCTTGCAACATTATTTCCGCTTGTTCTACTATGGCGGATTCTGTTACATACCTGCCCCCGTCATAAAATGAATCCGGTGTTAGATTTAAAATACCCATCACCCGGGGATAACTTACATCTAAAAGATTTCCTTTTAAGTTTAATGAATTTTTAGTTGAAAAAAAAGTATCTTTCGCAATCAAAATCAGGTATTTAGCTATTTACAAAAATATACTAAAAATCAAAATAATCACATGAATATGTGGTTCAATACTTTATTTTTGCAGTAAATAGCTGGAAAAATCGATGATTTCATGATTTACCGGAATTAAGATCAGTAAATCAGTCCGGATAAGTTACGTATGAGACAATATTAATAAGGATCGATTTGTATAAAAACCAAATTATGGTTTACACAAACAGCTTTATGATTAACTTTAAAGGGAAAATATTTATTAGAAAAATAAGTTTTATAGCTAAAGTATAAATTACAAAAGCGGCTATGCGGGTGTTTGATAAAATTATCAGAATTTTTGTAGGAGCCTTTTTCATCTTTTCCGGATTACTAAAAATTAATGATCCGGTAGGTACCTCCATCAAATTAAAAGAGTATTTCGAAGTATTTGCTCAGGATTTCTCCTTATTCTTTGAAGTATTTGTACCAATTTCCCTGGAAATTGCAGTTTTTGTGATTGTAATGGAAGTAGTACTGGGGGTGGCCACTTTAATCGGGTACAGGATGCCTGTTACTTCCTGGATCCTGTTGCTTTTGATCATCTTTTTTACTTTCCTTACCTTTTACTCCGCCTATTTTAACAAAGTGACTGATTGTGGTTGTTTTGGTGATGCCATACCTCTGACGCCCTGGGAGTCATTCAGTAAGGATGTAGTCCTGCTGGTACTGATCCTTTATATTTTTATGCGCCGTCATAAGATGGATGGTTTCTTAAAAGGGAAAGCAGGTGATTTACTGGTAGGCGCATCGGTGGTGGTCAATATTTTTATTGCTGTTTATGCCATTGAGCATTTACCTTATATAGACTTCAGACCATACCATCTGGGAGCAAATATTGCAAAATATATGCAACCTTCGGAAGAGCTAAAGTATAGGTACATCATGGAGCGAAATGGTGAAGAATTTAACTTTGAAGTTTATCCTTCAGATACCAGCTATAAATTCAAAGAAATGGTACTCTTAAATCCGGAAGCCCAACCTAAAATCACTGATTACAGTGTCTGGAATGATGAAGGTGATTTTACTGAAACCACTTTTCAGGGTAAAAAAATGTTGGTGATCATAGACGATATCCGACATTCGGATGTAGAAGGATTGCAGGACATTCAGCAACTGGTTGATCAGTTGGATCAGACAAACCTTAAAGTAATGATCTTAACGGCTACTGATGAGCCTACATTTGAAAGATACAGACATGAATATCAGCTGGCCATTCCTTACTATTATGCTGATGCCACCGTATTGGAAGCAATGATCCGATCAAATCCCGGTCTAATGCTTCTGGAAGAAGGTGTGGTGCTGGGAAAATGGCACTTTAATGATATCCCTTCTGCTGAAAAGATTGATAAACTTCTAAGTCGCAGCTAATGCTGAAATTTATCCTGAAAAGGTTGGCATATGGATCATTTGTGGTAGGCGGAGTAGTCCTGGTGGTGTTTTTTCTGTTTCACGCCCTGCCGGGTGACCCGGTGGCCATGATGGCCGGTCAGCGATCTGATATTGCCACCAGGGAAGCCATTGCCCGGGACCTGGGATTGGATAAACCCCTTACAGTTCAATTGTTTCATTATATAAAAGACCTGGCTCCCCTGGCTGTATATAAGGATACACAGGAAAACCAGCAAAAATACGATTATCATAAAATACTATCTGTTGGTAATGAGCAGGTTCTGGTAGTAAAACCGCCCTATTTACGGCGTTCTTTCCAAACCAACAAAAAGGTGGGGGAAATCATTGCCGAAAATATTGAAAGTACCTTCTGGCTGGCCCTGACTGCCATGATGTTCGCTACCTTCCTCGGTATATCCATCGGGATTTTGGCCGCTTTGAAACAAAATTCTTTCTGGGATCATTTCCTGGTTTCTAGCTCGGTATTTGGTATTTCGGTTCCTACTTTTGTATCAGGCATAATCATTGCCATGGTATTTGGCTACTACCTAAGCGACTTTACCGGCCTCAACCTGACCGGGCAGCTTTGGGTAAACCATCCCATTTATGGCAGGCAACTGCATCTGGAAAACCTGATCCTTCCTGCTATCACCTTAGGTATCAGGCCATTATCTATTATTGTGCAACTCACCCGCAGCTCCATGTTGGATGTACTGTCACAGGATTATATCAGGACTGCCCGGGCCAAAGGTCTGAAAGAATATATGGTGATCGGGAAGCATGCTTTAAAAAATGCTTTAAATCCGGTAATCACGGCTGTTTCGGGATGGCTTGCCTCTTTGATGGCCGGCGCTTTTTTTGTGGAATATATTTTTGACTGGAAAGGGTTGGGATTTGTAACCATCAAATCAGTCCAGGCTCTGGATTTCCCGGTAATTATGGGAGTGACCTTATTTATTGCCATCATATTCATACTGGTCAATATCTTTGTGGATATACTCTATGCCGCTATTGATCCCAGGGTCAGGTTGAGCTAATAAATCAAGATTATACCTGGATTACGAATTTTCTTATCTTTGCCAGATCATTTTTTTAAGGAAGCATGAAATGAATGTATCATGAAGATTTTTCTAATAGGAATGCCGGGATCAGGAAAAACAACCCTGGGAAAAATAATAGCCAAAAAGCTTTCTCTACCATTTATGGACCTGGATGACAAGATCGTGGAAAAAGAAAAAAGGACCATCCCTCAAATTTTCCAGAAGGAAGGAGAAACATATTTCAGGAAACTGGAAGCGGAAATCCTGAGGGAGATCAGTTTAACTCATGAAACTTTTTTATTGGCTACAGGAGGCGGCGCTCCCTGTTATCACGACAATCTGGAATTCATCAGACAACAAGGCTTAAGTATATTTCTGGAAGTTTCAGTACAGGAATTAGTGAATAGATTGATTTTAATGGGATTGGATAGCAGACCACTTTTAAAGGATTTCACAGAAGACCAGTTGTTGGCTGAAATTCAGCAAAAATTAAATGTACGCCTTCCCTATTACATAAAAGCTGATATAGTCGTAAATGTAGATGACCTTGATACGGAACGGGTAGTGGACAGGATCAGGACCTATCAAAAAAACAGCTGAACCTAACAGATTCAGCCGTTCCAAATAGTCCAATTCAATATTAACTAACTAATTTAGTTTATTAAAAGAAAAATCCGATACTGGCGATAATACTGGTGGTGTTATTATCCAGATTCACCACCGGCGTATCTGGTCCTAAAGTATAAGGACTGTACTGGCTCTCCCACTGTCGGTTAACTGCGGCCAGATCAATATAAAACTCTGGCAGCCTGATCCCCAGACCAGCAGAAAACTGATTCACGCTACGATCAGCCTGTCCAGCCACAATCTCCTTAAATGGATCTGCCTGGTGGGCAAAACCGGCTCTGATCCGGAAGATCTTGTACCTATATTCTCCTCCTATACGGTAATTTATGGCTTTATCATAGATCTGATCCATTATCCGGTTATCTTCTGAGGCAATAAAATCATCAGATCTCAATTTATTCTGAGAATAATCTATATATTCCACATCACCGGAAATGAATCCATTTTTACCCAAAAAGAAAGAAACTCCGGCATTCAACCGATAAGGTGTGGTAATTCTGTATTCTGAAACGATCAGGTCACCTCTTTCATCTATTTCATTGATAAAAACAGTGCTATCCAGCATCACAAATTCATAATCATCGAAAAACTCTCCCTCACTATCTCCTTTTTGAAAAAAATTAGTGAATACATCTGAGGTTCTTTCATCATCAATGTTAAAAATAGTGGGGGTGGTAAATGATAATCCTACCCGTACGATATCTACCGGACGAACGATTACTCCAAAAGTTCCGTTTATACCTGTTCCGCTAATTTGAGTATTTTCATCAATGGTAAAATCTACCCCCGGATCAAAATCCTGAACCGGATCAATGATTTCAGTATATAATTTGTCTGATTCATAATTTAAGGTAGTCAGGCCCAAATTTGCCCCAAAATAAACCTTATCAGCGAAATTACCACCATAACCAAAACTCCACTGGTATTGCCCTCCACTGGTAATAATCTCTTCTTCCTGCTGGGGAAACTGATCATTGAAAATAATGGGCAGATAGCGGCTATCACTCCCTTCAGGATCAAAAGCAGATTCAGGATTGATCAGATAAGTTAGAAAGGACTGGCTGAGTAGATCTATAGGCCCATCAAAAAAAGCTTCGTAGGGAATACCTTCGGCTGCCTGAGCAAAATAATCCAGGATCGAATTTTGATCATTGAATCCCTGGTAATATATATTATTATTAAAATCATTTACCTTGTTAATGCTGATCCCAAAAGATCCACCCCGCCATTCACCCGGTACAATATCGTCTTTGGAATTATTGAATACTACGCCTATATTACCAAAATTGAATTTAGAATCAGAAATGGCGCTAAACTCATTATAGTAACCGGCATCTACATTGATAAAATTGAAAGCAGGAGAAATACTGAACTCTGATCGGTTGAATAACCCCAATCCTGCCGGATTAGAACCAATGGTACTTACATCGCCACCCAAAGAGATCTGAGCCCCACCAATACCCAACATCCTCGCACTTCCACCTATTTGGGTATGACTTAGCATTAGAGCCACTTCATTATATCCGGAAGCTCCAGGAACAAACTGCCCAAACCCGTTAAATACAGGCAATAGGAGAGCTGTGCTTATAAAAATAAGCTTTTTTAAATTCTTCATGTTCTTAGGATTATTTTAACTTACTATGAAAAAAAAGTATAATAGAAAGGAAAAATTAAGAAGGAAAGAAGCAGGAATTACCTGCTTCTCCTGCTTCCACTCGATGAACCTGATGATCTGCTTCCAGAGCCGGAACCGCTTCGGGTACCATAGCTACTGCTACCACTGCTTCTGGAAGGCGTATAACTTGGTGAACTATTTCTTGATGGCGTGCTATAACTTCTTCCACGTGATGGGCTGGAATTACTTGAGCCCCTGCTGCGGGAAGGTGTATAGCTGGGTGAGCTACTCCTGGAAGGAGCACTATATTTCCTGCTATTAGAATTAGTCCGGTTAGAATTTCTGTCATAATTAGGTACAGCTCCACTTGAACGGGTAGCCCGGGTCCTTGAACTTCGATCAGGACTGGCAACCGTACTTCTGTCTCTGGTATCTCTGTTGATGGTTCTGGCCCGATCATTAGATGTTGTTCCATTATTCTCTACCCTGTTTCTGGAGCGACGGAAATAGTCATTTTGTACACTACTCCTGTCTCTGGTATCAATTCTTCCATTGGTAGACCGGGTCACGCCATCACTATTGGTTCCTACCACCCTGCTTCTGCCTCCGGATGACCTGTCTGATACACCTACTGAAGAACTTCGCGGAACATATCTGCCTCTTGATACATCTCTAACATTGGCTCTGCCGTCATTATCATAGAATACCCTATTATTGTTACCAACAAAATATCCGTTGTAGAAACCACGATTAAATCCATTGTAGAAAGGATCCCAGGCATTAAATCTACTACCCCAGCTATTCCAGTACCATGGATCATAGCGGGCCATCCATGGATCAAAGAAACCCCGGTTTCCCCAACCCCATCCAAGACTTACGTTCCAACCGCTTCTCCAGGGACTCCAGCCCATGCCCCATCCACTGTTCCAGCCGATATTGACATTTAAACCAGGTCTCCAGCCCCAGGATGGTCCCCAGAAAGGATCGTAAAAACGAGATCCATAAAAGGCAGTAGAATTCCATCTCCACCAGGGATCATCCCAGAAAGGATCATAATTACCGCTGAAACCTCCACGGCCATTGTAATTATTGATGATAATATCTCTTTCTCCATCCTGATCATAATCCTCAACAAAGTATTCCTCATCATTTACAGCCTGGTCCTCAATAGCTGATTCCTGATTTTGCCTTTTATAACGGGCAATGTACTCAGGGTTCACCGTCTTAGCCGAATAATTGTCCTGATTATTCATTTCAGGCTCGGGTGTTACAGCCTGGGTTCGATTTTGAGGAATGGGTTGTGTATTTTCAGCATATTTTACTGCTTTTCTATCAGCAGAAGTAAAATATACGTCATCATATTCTCCGGTTTGGGCATATTGATCGGGATTACAAGCCCAAAAAATGGATGATATTGTAAGGAATATCATTCCGGATTTCAGGGTAACAAGCGCTTTCATAATATTTCCTTTCTTTTATATTAAAAATCTCTCCAATAAATTAAACGACAATATAAGCAAATAGATTACATTTCGTAATTAAAACTTTATATTTGTCGATAATCTATCAAATTTAACTAAAACATAGCAAAATTTATACCAAAACCATAAAAAATGAGTAAAGGTTTACCAAAAAGAAGTGAAGATTATTCTGCCTGGTACAATGAATTAGTGAAAAAGGCAGATCTGGCTGAAAATTCGGAAGTGAGAGGATGTATGGTGATCAAACCTTATGGCTATTCCATATGGGAAAAAATGCAGGCTGCCCTTGATAAAATGTTTAAGGATACTGGCCACAGCAATGCCTATTTTCCTTTATTCATACCCAAATCTTACATGAACAAAGAGGCTGCCCATGTAGAAGGCTTCGCTAAAGAATGTGCGGTAGTCACTCACTACCGGCTTAAAAATTCAGAAGATGGAAAAAGTATTGTGGTAGATCCGGAAGCCAAACTGGAAGAGGAATTGATTGTACGACCTACCTCAGAAACGGTCATTTGGAATACTTATCGTAATTGGATCCAATCTTACCGTGACCTGCCCATTCTGGTTAATCAATGGGCCAATGTAGTGCGCTGGGAAATGCGTACGCGGCTATTCCTTCGTACAGCTGAGTTTTTATGGCAGGAAGGGCATACGGCCCATGCTACCCGGCAGGAAGCTATTGATGAAACCCTGCAAATGATGAATGTTTATGCCACTTTTGCCGAAGAATACATGGCTGTGCCAGTGCTTAAAGGGGTAAAAAGTGAAAGCGAAAAATTTGCCGGAGCGGTGGATACCTATTGCATCGAAGCCTTAATGCAGGATGGAAAGGCACTCCAGGCTGGAACCTCCCATTTCCTGGGACAGAACTTCGCCAAAGCCTTTGATGTAAAATTTGCCAATAAAGAGGGTGCCCTGGATCTGGTTTGGGGCACCTCCTGGGGAGTAAGCACCAGGTTGATGGGGGCATTAGTGATGGCTCATTCAGATGATGACGGATTAATATTACCTCCTAAACTGGCTCCCATTCAGGTGGTAATTGTACCCATATATAAAAATGAGGAGCAGTTAAAAGCCATTGTGGAACAGGCCACCCAGATCAAAAACCTTCTGAACAATATGCATATCACTGTCAGGATTGATGATCGGGATACCCATAAACCAGGTTTTAAATTTGCTGAACATGAACAAAAAGGAGTTCCACTTCGGATTGCCATAGGACCTAGAGATCTGGAAAATGGTACGGTAGAAATGGCCCGGAGAGATACGAAGACTAAGGAAACTGTTCCTATTCATGTACTTGAAACCAAGGTAAGGGATACCCTGGATGATATTCAGACCAGCATATATCAGAAAGCCTTGAAATTCAGAGAAGAAAAAACCACTGAGGTAAACAGCTATGAAGCTTTCAAAAAAACACTGGATGAAAAAGGCGGCTTCATTTATGCCCATTGGGATGGAACAGCTGAAACTGAAGCAAAGATCAAGGAAGAAACCAAAGCTACAATCAGGTGTATACCTTTGAATGCGGAAGAAGAAAATGGCACCTGTATTTATTCAGGAAAACCTTCAGGTCGGCGGGTGATCTTTGCCCGGGCTTATTAATCTGGTTTGGTTTTTTAGATGTAAAAGGTCAGAACAATCAGGTCCGGTGGCTATTTATAAAAATCATGGCCCCGGGCTTTTCTATGTTCAGGTTCAATCGCTTTTGACTCACATCACCACTGGCCATTATTTTGCAATTATCGCAAACCACCAGCTTTTCCACATCTTTTACTGTTACATATATATTTATCGGGGTTTCGCTACTGAAAAGGTTTAGCAGGTCGAACATTGCCAGCAGGTTATCCTGGCCAATCTGCAATTCACCATCCTTGATAAAGGTGGCACTTTTTTTCAACTGGCTAGCATTGCCTTCTATCACCAGTTTCTGTTCTTCACCCTGTTGAATAAAAATGTTACAGGGCACTCTCACCAGGATTTTATTAATTTCCGGTAGCTGCTTGATTTCTGTCTGAACCGTATCATGAAATTGTCTGAAGCGGAATTCAAAAAATAGAAGGCCTAAAATGGCGCAGACAATGATTAAATAAGTTTGTCCTTCTCGTTTCATTTTTTATACCTGTTTTCTGGTTTATCTATTAGATGATTCAAAATATTAAAAGGTTGCAAGTACTTCAAAAAAATTTTAAATCATGGGCAAGACGAATGTAATGCTGAAATGTTACAGTAATTGACCTTATATTTGAAAGCTTAATAATTTTTTTGCACAATGATTACTTTAACCACACCGGCGCTATTGTTCCCGGCCATTTCGCTACTTTTACTGGCTTATACCAATCGATTCCTGGCTATAGCTTCTTTAATACGGGGATTACATTCCAAATATGTTGAGCAGCCTGATGAGATCATATATATTCAGATCAAAAATCTTAGAAAGCGGGTAATCCTGACCAGAAATATGCAGGCTTTGGGAATATCCAGCCTGTTTTTATGCGTTCTGACTATGTTTTTGATCTATGCAGGTGAAGTAAAACTGGCTGAATATATTTTTGGAATATCCTTAATATTGTTGATGGTATCCCTGGGAATTTCTATCCGTGAAATACAAATATCCATTCAGGCCCTCAATATTCAACTGAGTGATATGGAAGGATTTAATAAAACCAGAAAAACAATTTAAAATGTAAATAAGCCTTTTATTTTATTATTTTTGTGGCTTATCCTGTATAAAAGGCAGCAACTAACGTTTTTTATGGCTCTCAAAAGGAAACCTACATTATTTGAGTCCCTGATCCCGGTAACTTTCCTGATCATTTTACTGGCCACCAATGTGATCATCTTTGGAGACGATACCTTATCCGGCTCAAACCAGATCGTACTGATTTTATCTGCGGCAGTTGCCGGAGTGGTTTCATTAAGGCTAGGAATAAGCTGGGCCCAAATGGAGAAAGGTATAGTAAGAAGTATCAATGCAGCCATGCCATCTATACTGATACTGCTGCTGATAGGTTCGCTGGCGGGTACCTGGTTATTATCAGGAATTGTTCCGGCCATGATCTATTACGGATTAAAAATTTTGAATCCCACCATTTTTTTATTTGCCGCTTGTGTGATCAGTGCCATAGTTTCATTGGCTACCGGGAGTTCCTGGTCTACAGTTGCCACTATCGGCATTGCTTTATTAGGAATCGGAAAGGCTTTAGGTATGTCCGAAGGCATAGTGGCAGGCTCTATCATATCAGGGGCTTATTTTGGAGATAAAATGTCCCCATTGTCTGATACCACTAACCTGGCTCCTGCCATGGCCGGAACAGATATTTTTACACATATCAGGTACATGACCTTCACCACGGTTCCTTCTATTTTAATCACCCTGATCATATTCCTGATTATAGGGTTTGCCGGAAATCCGGAAGGAAATACATCTAATATTGATGAGGTGCTGCTGGCCATAGAAGTAGTATTCAATATTAATCCATTTTTGTTCATAGTGCCGGTAGTAGTGATTTATATGATCATTAAAAAAGTGCCTGCTATTCCGGCCTTACTGGCCGGTACTTTATTGGGAGGATTATTTGCTGTCATTTTTCAACCCCAGGTGATACAAGTGGTGGCAGGTCAGAACGATCTGTTTATCAGGGCAGTTTATATTGCCTTAATGAAAGCCATGTATACCGACATCAGTATCATTACTGAAAGTGATGTAGTGACCGATCTGCTTTCCACTTCCGGAATGGCTGGTATGCTGAATACCATTTGGCTGATTTTATCAGCCATGGTCTTTGGAGGAGTGATGGAAGCCAGTGGATTGCTGCAAAGAATAACCCAGTCCATCATTTCAGTAGCCAAATCCACTGGTGCGCTGATAAGTGCTACAGCGGGAACCTGTATTTTTTTCAATCTGACTGCATCAGACCAGTACCTGGCTATAGTGGTACCAGGCAGAATGTTTGCCAAAACCTATAAAGACAGGAACCTGATGCCGGAAAATTTAAGCCGCACTTTAGAGGATTCAGGTACTGTTACTTCTGTATTGGTTCCCTGGAATACCTGTGGCGCTACCCAGGCAGCAGTTTTAAATGTGGCTACCATGACTTATTTACCATATTGTTTTTTCAATATAATCAGTCCTTTTATGACCATTCTATTTGGCCTGCTTGGCATCAGGATAAGAAAATATCCTAAAACAGCCGAAACCGAACCTGTAGAATATGTTTCCTAAAAAAATAAATAAAGAAGAACTGAATGAACTCCCTTTGAAAGGTTTTGAAGGAAAGATCATTTTAGTGGTTAAACCAGATCAATTAGCCTCTGCCTTATCGGAGATCAGGCAACAATCGGCTGTAGGAATAGATACTGAAAGAAAACCCTCTTTTGTAAAGGGTCAGAAACATGAAGTATCGATCCTGCAGGTAGCACTTCCGGAAAAAGTGTTTGTAATCAGATTGAATTATACAGGTATTTCCCCGGAGTTAAAAGCATTTTTCTCTGATCCTGATCTTTTAAAAGTAGGAATTGGTTTAGCCGATGATTTGCAGTCTTTGTTGCAATTAACTGATTTCATCCCGGGAGGATTTTTGGATCTCAATGAATTTACCAGGCAACTGGGAGTGGAAAATGTAGGAGCCCGTAATCTGGCTGGAATATTCCTGGGTTTCCGTATTTCCAAAAAGCAACAAACCTCTAACTGGGAACAATCTAAATTAACTGATAAACAGCTAAAATATGCAGCCACCGATGCCTGGATTTGCCTGGAGATCTTCCAAAAACTGGATTATTGGGGATATTATCGGTAGGCAGACTTCCTCAATGGTCCATAATGGCTGTGGCTTCAATCTCAATTAGTAATTCAGGTTCAATCAGGGCTTTTACTTCTATCATTGAAGTTGCAGGTTTAATGTCTTTAAAAAAAGCACCATGAGCCCGTCCTGCCTGCTCCCATTGACTGATATCTGTAACATACATACGGGTTCGGACCACATGGGAAAGGTCAGCCCCAAGCTTTTGTAAAGTAATCCTGATTTTTTCTATAATAAACCGCGTTTGTTCATAGATGTCTCCTTTACCCACTACCTGATTGTGCTGGTCAATAGCAGTGGTGCCGGATATTTCTATAAATTGGCCCATTTTTACTGCCCGGGAATAACCCACCAGGTCTTCCCATTTGGCTCCGGAAGATATATTAATTCTGTTTTCCATGCTTAAGCTATAAATAACCGGCAATTCTATAGGCTGCAATACCGATTAATTCCTTAAATAAAATATCCCATTTGCCCAACGCACCAACATCGGGCATAATCAAGCCAAGGGGATTAAAATCATCACCACGGCCAGTGTGAAAATCACAACTGAATGAGGTAACCTGCACCTGGGCTTTATCAAAACAAGCTTTGGCCCGACGTTGATGGAAAGCTGAAGTTACCAGCAAATGCCTGCCCCCTTCCGGATAGGTAGATGTTAAGATTTCGTGGCAAAACTTTGCACTTTCATAAGTATTGCGGGCTTTATTTTCTATGATCACATCTTCCGAAGGAATGCCTATCATGTCATAAAAGCGAGCAATATTATCTGCTCCGGCCACATCATCTTCATCCTCCAGGACCTTTCCGATACCTCCGCTGATCAGGATTTTTTTTATTTTTCCGGCCTTATACAATGTGGCAGCATGGGTAACCCGGTCAGCCCCTTTATGAAAATAAACACGATCACGGGGTTTCATTTCAGCATCTGTCACACCGGTAAGTACAATACCTGTATCATACTGATCTAAAGCAGCAATGGCTACAGGTTCCACTTCCCAGGCTTTTAACAATTCATTGATCAGGAATCCATTGGTGAAAAATAACAAAATGGCAAAAGATGCCACCAGAGCCCGTTTTCTCCACACTGAATGCTTAAGCCACAAACCTAGACCAAACAAGATGATAACCCAATTGAGGGGTTTGATCAGGAATAATAAGATTTTAGATAATATAAAAAACATATATCAACAGGTAAACGGGTCAAAAATAATAAAATTTAAGGAACCAGGAAGTTACTAAGGTTGCAACCCTAAGGTTATTTTTGGTATTTTATTCTGATATTTTTAAATTGAAAATTTAAATATACTTTTAAAACAAATCAGCTGATAAGAAACTTTACTATGTATACACTACTTCTAATCCCGGGAAATTATGTTACATAAAATACAACGGAAGATTAATAAGCTTTATTTGAATACAATTTTTAGTCTTCCTGGCTTACAGGCATACCAGTTGAAATATCCTCCTGGTCATTTTTATAATCCCATTCCTGATCATCGAGACATCTTAAGACGCTTTAATCAGATCTATGATAATATTACTGAAAAAGCACTTCCTGGATTGGATCTAAATGCTGAATATCAATATCACCTCCTCTCCGAATTGGTAAATTATTATAATGAATTTCCCTACAAAGAATCCAACAAGCCTGGATTAAGATATTATCCCCACAACAATATGTTTGATTGGGGAGACGCATTTTTTTTATTTGCTTTTCTGAGGCATTTTAAACCGGTGCGATACCTGGAAGTAGGAAGTGGATTTTCCTCTGCTTTGTTGCTGGATACAGTAGATCATTTCTTTAAGAACCGCCCTATACATTGCTGCTTTATCGAACCTTATCCCCACCGGCTTGAAAAATTGCTTAAACCGGAAGATTATAAAAAGAATCGCATCAGGATCGAACAAAACATAGTTCAACAGGTAAATCCGGAATTATTTAATGATTTAGAGGAAAATGACATATTATTCATAGATAACTCACATATCAGCAAGTTAGGAAGTGATGTCAATTACTTATTGTTCGAAATCCTGCCTCGTCTGAAAAAGGGTGTGATCATACATATACATGACATCCCCTTTCCCTTTGAATACAATAGTGATTTCTTTTTAAAAAATAAAGAGATGTTTAACGAAGCCTATATTCTAAGGGCCTTCCTGATGTATAATTCCCAGTTTGAAATTATTCAGTGGCCCTCATTTATGATGTATCAGCATCCTGAGCTATTCAGGGACCAAATGCCGGAAGTACTTGAATCAGGAGCTGTGAGCTTTTGGCTGCGCAAAAAATAAGTTGAATTAATCAACAACTTGTTGAATGCTTGCCCATTCATTTCCCAAACAATCCAACTAAACCCTGATGGGACTTATTATCAGGCAATTGGCATGATTTAAGCTATAGAAATTGAAACTAATCATAACGCCTATGAAAAAGCTGTTTTTTGTTATTGGAATCTTATTAGTAGGAAGTCTGAAGGTAGCCACGCAACCACAGACAGTGGAAAAAACTGCTCAGGCAGTAAAACCAGGTTGGAAAATCGGGACTGATGTGCAATTAAGAAGCGGTGGACCGGCTATGACCATTGAAGCCTTTTTACCAAAAAGAAAAGTACGATGCAACTACCTGGATAAAGATGGCACTTTCAAAACTGCTGTTTTTGATCAGCACGACCTGGAAATTTTAAATATCAAGCTTCCGGAATTCTGGGATCTTGACAATATGACTTATTTCAGTAACAATGGCAGACCAAATTATGCCAATTAAGCATTTGATCTGGCTGTTCTTAACTATGTTTTAGGGACAGCCAACTTAGGTTAAAAGATCCCAAACTTCCCGGAATAAGCCAGCATTCACGCAGGCCAGATAATCATAATTCTGATCAGGCTTGATAAGTTGATTCTCCAGGTTTTTTCCCTCCAGATCATAAATGCTCCCTTCTGCATATTTGAGGATAGGAAAAGCCAGCAAGTTATAAAAATCAGACAAACCTCGTACATCCACCATGAAATCAGCCGCATTGCGGGATAGCAGGCAGATTTCCAGGTTGGTATTATCGAAAGCCCGGATATCTTTACATTTCAGGAACAGGGAATAGGTTTTCTTTAACTGCTTTTCTGCCTGACCATAACCTGTCTTAAGTAATCCCAGGGAATCAGCCAGTTTTATATGCTTATTACACTTAATCACTCTGGTTGTGTCTGTTAGTTGATTATAATAATAAGATTCTTTTTCATGGGTAAAGTAGAAATCGCCACTAATAAACCCTTCAATATAGGCAAAGGAAAGATCATGAAAATGTAAATGGTTCACTTTATCTGAAATAGCTATAGCCAAACATGGATCAGCTATGCCCCGGTCCCAGTTGATAGAACCATCAACCGGATCAATAAACACAGTAAATTCTGCTGAATCTTTTAAAAGGGGTGGAAAAGATTCCATATACAAATTACAAGGATATGAACCCAGTAATTCCCTGATTCTTTGTCCGGTAATACGATCAATTTGATGGACAGATTTCACGTCATTCGGATCATCCTGTCTGATACCAGACTTGGAATGATTTTTCAGGTCAGAAATTAATATCGATTTCGTTTCCGCCCCCAACAACTGAGCAAGTTTTAAATAATCCATAGCTTTTTGCTATAAAAATAGTCAAAACCTGTTAAACCGGAATTATTATGTTTTTTAGGCAGGTTGGCAGAAGCATTTGAAGAATATTTTACTACTAAATTGTTAATCAAAATTATACCTGTAAATCTGAATAGCGGGTTTTATTTAGAACAAATTAAAATTACCGTTTCTTCGAAAGGCCTGGTAATTCAGCCGGGGGAAATCGCGTCCAGGCATATATTTTTTTAGAGAAGCTTTGAAGATCTGTGCTATGGCCAAAGCCAGAGGTCCCTCACCCTTGATTCTTCTGCCCCATTGAGTATCATTGACCTGCCCCCCATGAAGTTGACAAATCTGATTCCAGACTTTATCTGCCCGTTCAGGAAAAACTTTAAAAAGCCAGTCATGAAACAGCTCTTTTACTGCGCCATTTAATCTGACCACGGTGTACCCGGCTTTCATGGCGCCTGCATCTGCCGCAGCGCTTATTAACTGCGGAATTTCATGATTATTTAATCCAGGAACAACAGGTGCCGTCATCACTCCGGCTGGAATCCCTTTTTGATTCAAAATTTCGATCACCTGTAGCCGCTTTTTAGCGCTGGCTGTGCGTGGCTCCATTTTTTCCCGCAATTTCTCATCCAGGGTGGTCAGAGATACCATTACCCGCACCAGATTTTCCCTGGCTAATTCCCCCAGGATGTCTAAATCTCTCAGGATCAAACTGTTCTTACTGATCAAGCTGACAGGATTACCGTACTTCAGGAATACTTTAAGCATCTTTCTGGTAATTTTCAATTTCCTTTCGATCGGTTGATAACAATCCGTATTTCCTGACAACATGATCACTGATGGCTTCCAGGTTTTTTTGAGAAAATGCTTTTCCAATAATTCCGGTGCATTATGTTTGACGATGATCCTGGATTCAAAATCAAGTCCGGCACTGAGGCCCCAGTATTGATGGGCATTGCGGGCATAGCAATAGATACAGCCATGCTCACAACCCTGGTAAGGATTGGCTGAAAATGAGTATCCCAGGTCTGGACTGTTGACCGGATTCACGATTTTTCGGGGAAATTCAGATAAAAAGCGTGTACTGGGCTTGATTTGCAACGGTTCATCAATCCCCTCTACATGAGCTTCCACATAATCCTGGCTGAGGAAAGGGTTTTTACTATTAAATTGGGCTCCGCGTCCTTTAAAAAAATCGTCCATCTGGCAAATTTACTAAATATAATGGTTTTTTGATTTTTTATTTAGTAATTGCGGATGCTTTTTAGCCTGGTGAGGAGAAATATGTAAGGTAGTATAATTTTTAAAATGCAGACTGCAAACCTAACTTTTGCAATATAGCTTACCACCTTTCTTCCAGGCTGAGCATAATCTTTTTCAAATCCTCAAAATCATTGCTGATGAGTATGGATTTCTTTTTAGCTTTCAGTAATTTTCTTAAACGATCAGGAATGATCACCTTGCTCCCGGTAGAATCTTCTACCACGTCAATAAATTTAGAGGGGTGCGCTGTAGCTAATATAACCCCTAGTTGTTCCCGGTTTTTTTCCGTCTTGAAATACTTTTCCAATCCCAGGTAGCCGATAGCGCTATGTGGATCCAGGGTATACTCATAGCGGGCCGAAATATCCTGAATGGCATTCTTAACATCCTCATCATGAAAGGAGGCACCAATAATATCCTGATTGATTTTTTCCCAGTCCTGGTTATACATATCCATTATACGCACAAAATTACTGGGATTGCCTACATCCATAGCATTGGATAAAGTAGGGGTGGAAGGGCGTGGAGTAAATTTACCTGATTGCAGGAATTCCGGTACCACATCGTTTACGTTGGTGGCAGCAATAAACTTTTTCACTGGCAGCCCCATTTTTTTAGCAATCAGACCAGCACAAAGGTTGCCAAAATTGCCGGAAGGTACGGAAAAGATCAGAGGCTTGCCATAGCTTTTTAATTTGGCATAAGCATAGAAATAATAAAAGGTCTGTGGGATCAGTCGACCAATATTAATTGAATTGGCCGAAGTAAGCTGAAGCTTTTGCCCCAACTCTTCATCCAGAAATGCAGACTTTACCATACGCTGGCAATCGTCAAAATTGCCATCTACCTCCAGGGCCAGGATGTTTTGACCCAGGGTGGTGAACTGCTTTTCCTGAATTTTACTGACTTTGCCTTTGGGATACAATACAATGACCTTAATACCAGCTACTCCCAAAAATCCGTGAGCCACCGCACTGCCGGTATCTCCAGAGGTAGCCACTAATATATAGATGTCTTTTTCAGACTTTCGGCTTAAATATTGCATTAAGCGGGCCATAAAGCGGGCGCCAAAATCCTTAAATGCCAGGGTGGGACCATGAAAAAGCTCCTGTACATGCATATTCTGGTTAAGGTGTACTACCGGGGCATCAAAATTAATGGCTTCTTTGGTCAGTGCCCTGAGGGCTCTATCCGGTAAATCATCCCTGAGTAGCGCTTTGCTTACTTCATAAGCTATTCTGGCTATAGAATAGCTTCCCATCTTTTCATAAAATTTTTCGGGCAAAGAAGGAAATTCAGCCGGCATATAAAGTCCATTGTCCGCAGGAAGTCCCCTGAACAAGGCTTCCCCCAGCCCTACATAAGTAGATTTATGATTTGTACTGTATAATTTCATAAATAAATATAAAAATTCTTCCTGAAAAGCAAACAGCTTTTACAGGTAATGAATGAACAGCCAAATTAAGCATAATAAATAAAATAAAAAATATATTTTACAGCCTGCTATTCAATCCAATACTAATGGGCCCCGATGATTTATCTTTGAAACATATACCTTGTGTTCTATATGGAGATTTTTGAAAACTCCGGCCATAGCTTCTCCCACCAATTCAGCAGTATCAGCGCTGGTGCTAAGACTGAAAATGGCGGGTCCGGATCCGGAAATGCCGGTACCCAGAGCACCTGCCTGAAGGGCCTGCTGTTTCACCTGCTCAAAACCAGGAATTAAAATAGACCTGATGGGTTCAACGATCACATCCTGCATGGAACGTCCAATAAGGTCATAATCAGATTGTAGTAGCCCGGTAATCAAACCGGCAATATTACCCCATTGGATCACTGCATCCTTTAACTGGATCTGCTTTTTCAGCAATTCCCGGGCATCCCGGGTTTTCACTTCGATGTGTGGATGTATAAGTGTACTGTACAAGCTAACCGGTGTTGGCAGTTTTATAATGTCCAGGGGCTGATAGCTTCTGATCAGGGCAAATCCACCCAACATGGAAGGGGCCACGTTATCGGCGTGGGCCGAGCCACAGGCCAGTCGTTCACCTTCCATCGCAAACGGAATCAGGTCTTCATTTTTTAAAGGGGCACCCATCAATTGGTTTATAGCGTAGACTCCGGCTACGGCACTGGCTGCACTGGAACCCATACCGCTTCCAAGGGGCATTTTCTTGATCAATCGGATCTCCAGACCTTTATTATCCAGGGGGTGTTTTTCCAGGAACTTTAAAATAGCTACACCGGCGGTATTCTGATGAATTTCCCGGGGCAGCACACCTCCATCTCCTTCGATTCCGGTGATGGCTATACCAGGCTTATCACACAATTTAAGGATAATCTCATCGCCGGGAGCATTAACTGCAAATCCCAATACATCAAAGCCACAACTGACATTGGCCACTGTAGCTGAAGCAAACACCCTGATACTTTCTGCCATCTAATTTAACGATTGGATAAATAGTTACTGATACTGATTATATCCGCAAAAACACCGGCAGCAGTAACTTCAGCTCCTGCACCCGGTCCTTTAACCACTAACGGCCGTTCTTTGTACCTGGCTGTAGTGAATGATACAATATTATCGCTTCCGGATAATCCATAAAAAGGATGCTGTTGATCTACTGCTACCAAACTAACCTGCACCTGGTTGTTCTCCAGTTTGGCGATATAACGAAGTACCTGGTTTTGTTGCTCAGCTTCCTGACGTTTTTGTTCAAATGCCTGGTTATTGTTTTCCAGTTCATCAAAAAACTCTTCCACACTGGAAGCCTTCAGGCAAGCATCAGGTAAAATATTTTCGATGATGACATCGTCAGGCTCCAGGTTCAATCCTACCTCACGGGCCAGGATCAGGATCTTGCGGGAAACATCCATACCATTGAGATCATCCCGTGGATCAGGTTCGGTATAACCAAACTGCTTGGCTGTTTTAACTATTTCACTGAAGGAGGTATTTGCCTGAAAATTATTAAAAATATAGGAAAGGGTACCAGATAGAACACCTTCAATTTTCAGAATACGATCTCCACTATGCTTCAGGTCATTTAAAGTACTGATCACCGGTAATCCAGCCCCAACATTGGTTTCATAAAGAAATTTGGCCCCATGGCGATAAGCCAGGTCTCTTAAAGTTTTATACAATTGATAGGAGCCTGAATTAGCCAGTTTACTGGGGGTTACAATAGATACACTATGCTTCAGCAATTCAGGATAAAAATTGATCACGCCCTGGCTGGCAGTGCAATCAATAAATACGCTGTTAGGCAGGTTCAGCTGTTTGATTTCCCTGATAAATTCCTCCAGATCGGCTTTTTGAGCTGATTGATCCAGCAAGGTTTTCCATTTTAAATCCTGCAGGGGAATTCCAGCTTCATCAAAATACATCTTTCGGCTGTTGGTTATGCCTACTATATTGATCTTCAGGTGTTGCTCCTTATATAAATACTGGAATTGCTTTTCAATCTGGTTCAGTAAGGTGCCACCGATCAATCCGGTACCTACCAGAAACAAATTCAGTGTCTTGATATCGGACAGGAAAAAGGCTTCATGTAGAGCATTAAGAGCCTTGGATAAATCGGGTTTACCCATTACCACTGAAATATTAAGTTCCGAAGATCCCTGTGCAATAGCCACTACATTGATCCCATTTTTGCCCAATGCATTGAGCATTTTTCCTGAGATTCCCACCGTATTGCGCATATTTTCACCAATAATGGCCACAATGCTCAACCCTTCCTCCACAATCACCTGATCAATGCGGCGATATTGCATTTCATAAGCAAACTCTTCCTCAATGATCTGCTTTGCTTCCTGACTATCTTGGGGGCTTACGGCAAAGCAAATGGAATGTTCAGATGATGCCTGGGTAATCAGGATGACATTGATATGGTGGCTGGCCAGTACCCCGAATAAACGGGAAGCTATTCCTGGCACTCCTACCATCCCACTTCCAATCAGATTTACCAGCGAAATATCCTGAATGGAAGAGATGCCTTTTACCGGAAAATCTAGGGTGCTGCTGGCCTGGCTGATCAGGGTTCCCTCAAAGGCCGGATTGAATGTATTTCTGATGCGAATAGGAATTTTAGCGCCAAAAGCAGGTTGTAAAGTAGGGGGATAGATCACTTTAGCGCCAAAATGAGACATTTCCATGGCCTCGCTGTAACTAATTGAAGGCAGGGTAAAAGCAGATTTTACTTTACGGGGATCTGCGGTCATAACCCCATCTACATCTGTCCAAATCTCAATTTCCTGAGCCTGTAGTGCAGCGGCAAAAATAGCAGCCGTATAATCGGAACCACCTCGGCCTATGGTGGTAGTTTCCTGGCTGTCAGTAGAGCCAATAAATCCGGTGATCAACTGGATTTCCGAAGTTTTACTGAAATATTCCTGAATATTGGTATTGGTCAGCTTAAAATTCACCTTGGCTTTACCAAAGGATTTGTCGGTCTTGATCAGTTGCCTGGCATCCAGGTAATGAGCTGGTATTCCTTTCTGTACCAGACACTGGCTGATCATATAAGCGGAACATCTTTCCCCGAAGCTTTGCACCAGATCAAGGGTGCGGGGGGAAAGTTCTTTTAACAAGAAAACGCCATGGAGCAAGTCTTCCAGTTCATTAAACATAAACTTGATCTGGGCCATCACCTTACTCTGCATTTTTGCTTCGATCAATGATCTAACCACCGTAAAGTGCCGGTCTTCTATGGTTTTAAGAATGGTTGAATAACCTTCATCACTTGCAGCCGCCCGGGAACCCGCTTCTATCAATAAATTGGTAACCCCTCCCATGGCTGAAACTACTACACTGACCGGAATATCCCGCTTGTGATAATTTGAAATAATATCCAGTACATTTTCCAGGCTTTCTAATGAACCAACCGAGGTGCCGCCAAACTTTAATATCTTCATGATCAAAAATCTTTGCTCCCAAAATTCTAAAATTTTGAACAGATAAAAAGGATTAGAATAGAAAAATATAATTTAGCAGCAATAATATCTGCATTTTATTTCAAAATACAGATATTATTAGCATTTGCAGGTATTTCCCGGATTAGTTTCAGACCTTTTCATCCCGCTTTAAAGCCAACTCTGACTTTTGCAGCATTTTTTCTACAGTACTGATCTCTATAAATGAAGCCCCGCTGCCTGGTCCGAAATTCCCCCCCAGAATCACTACCAGGTCTTCATTTTTTACCCTTTCTCTTTTTAACAGGGATTTCATGGCATCATTGATAAACTCCTCATTTGATTTTTTGATCTTCATGAAGTTAGGTAATACGCCATAGGATAAAGTCAGTTCCCTCATCACCTTTTTGTCGTAACACTGGGCGAAAATAATTTTTTGCCCCCGGAAAGCGGCTATCCCTCTGATGGTCCGCCCGGTGGAAGTATCGGCAATGATGGCTTCTGCTTCCAGATCTACTGCTGCTTTCACTGCTGTTTCAGCCAGGAAGGCGGTGGTTTTATTATTCAATACAAAATAGGAGGTTTCAATCAGGGGTTTCAGGTTTTTCTCTACCTCCAGGGCAATTTTAGACATGGTTTCAATTGACTTGAGCGGATATTTGCCATAGGCCGTTTCCCCACTTAGCATAATGGCATCGGTACCATCATAAATGGCATTGGCCACGTCACTGATCTCTGCCCTGGTAGGCCGGGGACTGTCTATCATGCTGTGCAGCATCTGGGTGGCCGTAATCACCGGCTTTCTGCGGGATATGCATTTGTTGATCAACATTTTTTGCACCCCCGGAATTCGTTCCTGGGGAATTTCCACAGCCAGATCACCCCGGGCTATCATGATACCATAAGCATAATCCAGGATCTCATCAATATTATCCACGCCTTCCTGGTTCTCAATTTTGGCAATGATCTTGATCTTGCTTTGGTATTCATCCAGTATTTTTTGCACCGACAGTACATCTTCCTTGTGCCTGACAAAGGAATGGGCTATAAAATCAAGGTCATTCTTAATGGCAAAATGAATAAAATCAATATCTTTCTGGCTTAAGGGGGGTAATTTCAGGTATACAGAAGGAATATTAACACTTTTTCTGCCCTGTATTACTCCTGAGTTCATTACCTCGCAAACCAATTCATCTCCGTTTTTTTCTTTTACCTTTAGTTCAATGGATCCATCATCTATTAATATATTACTACTAACCGGCACATCATCCACAAATCCTTCATAGGAAACATAGATACAATTCCGGCAGGTTATTTTAGTGGGATCTCCTTTTATAAAAACAATATCTCCATTGGTTACCGGCAGATCTTCGCAAGCTGTGGTGGTCCGGATCTCGGGACCTTTGGTATCCAGAAGCAGGGCAATTTTGTCTGATACGGCACGTACATTATTTACTACTTTTAAGGTGTCTTCATGCGTCTGATGGGCAGTATTCAACCTCACTACATTCATTCCGCAGTCATACATCCGGTTAATAAAATCAATATCACAATTTTTATCCGATATGGTAGCTACAATTTTGGTTTTCTTCCTCATTGTTTATAATATTTTGATCTTTAAAGGCACGAAAATACTGTTTTCATATTAAGTAATAACAGGAAACCTTGTTATTTTTTATTTAAACCGCATGCTCTTTAGCAGGTTTACAGGTTAATAGAAATGAGGATAAAAGGGGAAAGGAAATGTTAAACGTATAAATTTATCTTTTTTTCAAAAAAGGCTTCAGATCTTCCATGTGTAATTTTCCTTCATAGATGGCCCTTCCTATGATTACTGCAAAAACACCCATGTCATTAAGTTGCTCGATATCTTTTACGGATCGTACCCCACCACTGGCCAGGATGCAAATATTGGGGAATCTGGTCTGGATATCCTGGTAAAGTTGGAAAGCCGGTCCTTCCATCAAACCGTCCCGGCTGATGTCAGTAGTTTTAACATATTTCAGGCCATGGTCATAATAAAAACTGATATGCTCAAAAAGATCGATTTGGGTACTTTTTTGCCAGCCTTTAATGGCAATTTTCTTATCCAAACTATCTGCACCCAGGGTGATTTTCTCCCGACCATAGGAAATGACCCAGGATGAAAATAATTCCTTATTAAGAACTGCCGCACTGGCCACAGTAATATAGGTGGCACCGTATTCAAAGGCTTTGGTGATATCACCATCGGTCAGGATACCACCGGTAAAATCCACTTTTAAATTGGTGTGTGATGCGATGGCTTCCAGTACATGGTAGTTCTTTGGAGTGCCGGCGGTGGCACCTTCAAGATCCACCAAATGTACTACCTGAATGCCATGATCCTCAAAACGCTGGGCTACATCTACCGGACTTCCTTCATACACTTTTTCCCGGGACAGATCGCCCCCGATGGTCTTGACCAGTTTTCCATGCATTAAGGTAATAGAGGGAATGATCTGTATCATGCGCTATTTCTAAAAAATGAGGTCAAATAAATGTACTATCAAATATATTGAATATTTCTTCATCATGTATATAATTGCCGGAGAAATGAAAAAACAATCTATTCTGATATAGTCATACCTGAATTTGGTAATATTTTTTAAAATACGTCAAATGAAAATTTATTTACTAACATATTTCAAGCTGGCGGGTTTAATGAGATAAACCTACAATTGAGGAACAACCTGAAAAAAATTCCCCAACTGTTGAATTTTCTCTACACCTTTTTATAAAAAACGTCCTGTTAAAAGCCTTTTGGAGGGTTGGCACAATATTCGCACCTTTAATAAGTGTATTTTTTAAACAAATAAAAATGTAGAAATGTAAAAAATACATGCTCTAATTTTTTCATTTTTTCTCATCCGATTTCTCAACCAATAAAAAAGAAAACTATGACTTTACAAGAATTTAGTTATTCGGTTAATCAAAAATCCCAAGACCTCAAATTTCACGCTCTCCGATTTACAAAAGATGTAGAAGATGCCAACGACCTGATCCAGGAAACCAAATTAAAAGCCATTACTAACAGGGATAAGTTTAAAATGGGTACCAACCTGAAAGCCTGGTTATACACCATTATGAGAAATACTTTCATTACGAATTATCAGAAGATGACCCGGCGAAAAACTTTTCTGGATTCCACTGACAATCTACACTATATAAATAGTGGAGAATATGTTACTATTAATTATGGCGAAAACAAATTTGTGTTGAAAGATATCCAAAAGGCGATAAATAATCTGGATGATACTTTTAAAACCCCATTTATGATGCATTTCAGAGGTTTTAAGTATTATGAAATTGCAGAAAAACTGGATATTCCAATCGGCACTGTAAAGAACAGGATACATATGGCACGGAAAGACTTAAAGAGTAAATTAAAAGATTATAGTAAAAAAGCATAATCATTAGAATTAATTCTAGCCTGGGGGATATTTTTTTAATTATCCCCTTTTTTTGTACCTTACACGCCAATTTAAGCTTATTTTAATGGTCTGTACCGGTATTGAAATTTTTCTGAGAGAAGGCCTTTACAAGGATAAAAAAATTGGTTTGTTATCCAATCCTTCAGGCATTTTAGTTTCAGGTAGCCCTACCTGGAAAGCCCTGTTAAATGCCGGATATGATCTGAAATATATTTTTGGTCCGGAACACGGTTTTCTCAGCCAGGCCCAGGATGCAGTGGAAGTAAAAGACCATTATTTTAATACCCTGAAAGTGATATCCCTGTTTGGTCAGCGGCTTCATCCACCCCGGGAGATCCTGGATCAACTGGACCTGATCATCTATGACATTCAGGATGTAGGCAGTAGATATTATACCTATATTCATACCCTGGCCAACCTTATGTTTGAAGCAGCCCGGTGCCAAAAACTGGTAGTGGTGCTGGATCGTCCCAACCCCATCAGGAATGACATATGGCAGGGAGTCCCGATCCAACCCGAATTCAGCAGCTTTGTAGGTAATTTCGGATTGCCTAACCGGTATGGTTTTACTGTGGGGGAATTTGCCTGCTATTTGAAAAAATACTTTATTCCTGATTGCCCCCTGGAAGTGGTTTGGATGGAAAATTATCATCCTAATCTATATTTCGATCAAACTGGATTGCCCTGGACATTGCCCTCGCCAAATTTACCCACATTAGATACATGTCTGGTTTATCCCGGCACCTGTCTGATAGAAGGAACTAATTTATCCGAAGGACGAGGAACTACTCGTCCATTTGAGATCATTGGAGCCAGTTGGATCAAGGCAGAGGAACTTCAGGAAAAAATGTTCGCCTACCAGTTGAAAGGGGCCGTTTATTCGCCAGTTTATTTTAAGCCCACAATTTCAAAGTTTGCCCAACAGGCCTGCCAGGGTATTTTGATCAGTATCACAGACCGGGAAATATTTGATCCAATAAAAACAGTAATCACCATTTTACATACTATAAATCATATGTATCCCCGGGATTTTAAGTGGCGACCTTTATGGGAAGATTCCACCCGGTATTTTTTTGATTCGTTAGCTGGTGAAAAAGATCTGCGAATCATGATTGAAAAAAATGCCCCTATAGAGGATATCTGGCACAAATACCCAGGCCAACCGGATGAAACCTTTATACGAAGAAGGCAGCAGGTATTACATTATTAACGCTTGACACTGCTTAAAAAACGACTAAATGCCATAAAATAAGAAAAACTATGATCAATCCGGGTATTTTTTTTAACATAATTATTTAAAATCTGTTTAAGTATATGAATTAAAAATTAAACAATTATGACTGGAGCAATCATCGGAGACATCATAGGTTCAGTTTATGAAGGCCGGGGCTTAAAAAGTGAAAATTTTGAATTAGTCACTAACCAATCCAGATTTACGGATGATAGCGTATTGACCATTGCTACGGCAGACGCTTTACTTCAACAAAAATCATTTGAAAAAGCCTATGTAGAATGGGGTTTAAAATATCCCAAGGCAGGTTATGGACGAAATTTCTTTATCTGGTTACAAAACCAAGGGGGAGCGCCTTATCATAGTTTTGGAAATGGTAGTGCCATGAGGGTTTCTCCGGTGGCTTATTTTTACCAGGACCTGAATCAGGTGCTTAAAAATGCAAAACGATCAGCTGAAGTGACTCATAATCATCCCGAAGGCATAAAAGGAGCTCAGGCTACAGCAGCAGCTATTTACCTGGCCCGTAATGGCAGCAGTAAAGATGACATCAGAGCATTCATTCAAAATTCTTTTGACTATAATTTATCCCGTTCATTAGATCAAATTCGTCCGGAATATACATTTCAGAATAATTGCCAGGGTTCAGTGCCTGAATCTATCATTGCTTTTCTGGAATCAAGTCATTATGAAGATGCCGTGAGGAAAGCCATCTCATTAGGGGGTGATGCCGATACCATGGCCTGTATTGCAGGTGCAATAGCGGAAGCATATTATGATGAAGTGCCGGAAGATTTGATACGACTGGCCTGGCAAAGATTGGATAAACCAATGCTGGAGGTGTTGGAACTATTCAACGAGAATGTGGAAGTATTAAAATAGTCTGTTTTCTTGCACCACAGTTAGAAAATTCTATTCTCATACCTCTCAAAGATCAAATGTACAGCTTCATCCACCCGGTTTAAACGGCGTCCGGGCTTTTCAGGCAGTGCATCACGGGCCACTCCCTGCCAGATTACCTGTTTGCGACCTTTATCAATCAGTTCTATTACCAAAGCCCCGAATGGTAGATTTGCTGGTTCATAGCCACTCCAATAGGTATATCCTGCTTCTTTTGAATTGTCAAGCCCTTTATTCCCCGGGGTTATTACCTCAATGTTGACTGCCACTTCAGCCTGACCAGGGTCCAGACGGTATCCTTTTAAGATCATTTCCTTCAAGGTTTGCCGCATGATCCGGTTTTTTACCTCTTCATTCACATAAGTTTCAGCGTTGGCAAATTCCTGGTCAATACCATCCATCCAGATAAAGGATTCATAGTCGCCAAAAGGTTTACCGGAATCATAGGAAGAATTAACGACAATAGGTGTGCAGGCAGTTATACACCACAAAAAGAGAATAAAAATTGATGCTTTCTTCATGATCTTAAGTTGGGTTAATTCTAATCAAAGTTAATAAAAATTAATACCAATATCAGCTAAAATGCACCCATAGGTCATTATCCTACCCTTACGCCATATATAGAATTGATAAACTGAATTCATCTTAAAAAGTTAAAAAATCAAATAAATATAAAGCCCATAATTATATAAGTACTTGAAAATGTGTATCTTACCACAATATGTTTTATGCGATTCGCCCTGATCTCCTGATTGGAAGTAGTAAGCTTTTTCTGAAAGGTACATTTCTATTTATGTAGATGAACTTCAGTATCTTTGATCATCAGCCTATCGTAAATTATGTTTGAAGATGTTTAAAGAAAATATTCCATTAGCTGAAAGGGTGAGGCCTAATACCCTGGATGAGTTTATTGGTCAGGACCATTTGGTAGGTCCCCAAGGGGTTATCCGTAAAGCCATTCAATCTGGCTCCATACCTTCCATGATCTTTTGGGGACCTCCCGGAGTGGGTAAAACCACGCTGGCTAATATTATTGCTCATCAGGTAAAAGCAGATTTTTATACGCTTAGCGCCATTAGTTCTGGAGTAAAAGATGTACGTAAGGTGATCGATCAGGCGCGGCTTCAGGCCAGGACCATTTTATTTATCGATGAGATTCACCGTTTCAGTAAATCCCAGCAGGATGCCTTGCTGGGTGCGGTAGAAAAAGGAATTGTTAGCCTGATTGGAGCCACTACTGAAAATCCTTCCTTCGAGGTGATCTCCGCCCTATTATCCCGCTGTCAGGTGTACACCCTCAAATCCTTACAGGAAAAGGACCTGGTAAGGTTACTGGATCAGGCCATGGAAAAGGATGAAAAATTGAATAAACTTGAGATAACAATTAAAGAATACCAGGCCCTGTTTAATCTTTCCGGAGGGGATGCCCGAAAGTTACTCAACCTTCTGGAATTAGTGATCGATGCATTTCCTGATCAAAAGACATTTGAATTGACAAATGAACAAGTATTAGAGGTAGCCCAGCAAAGAATAGCTATCTATGATAAAGGTGGAGAACAACATTATGATATTATTTCCGCATTTATTAAATCTTTGAGGGGCAGCGATCCGAATGGGGCAGTTTACTGGTTAGCCAGAATGATTGAAGGAGGAGAAGATGTCAAATTCATCGCCCGCCGGATGGTGATATTTGCCTCGGAAGACATAGGTAATGCCAATCCCACCGCTATTGTAATGGCTACCAGTTGCTTTCAGGCAGTAAATGTGATCGGATATCCCGAAGCAGAGATCATCCTGTCGCAATGTGCCACTTATCTGGCCTCCTCAGCCAAAAGCAATGCCAGTTATTTGGCCATCAAACGGGCAAAAGTGGCAGTGCGGCAGCAGGGTGATCTGCCGGTACCCCTGCATTTAAGGAATGCTCCCACCAAATTTATGAAAGAGGAAGGGTATGGAAAAGGATATAAATATGCCCATGATCATCCCCACAATTTTGTAAAACAGGAATATCTTCCGGAGAAAATCCGGGGGGAAAAGCTTTACGATCCGGGGGCCAATCCCCGGGAAGATGAATTGCGAAAAAGACTGAGGTTTTTCTGGCAGGATAAATATGGCTATTAATTATAAATTATGATCACCGAATTTTCTATTTCTACAGACCAAGCCAGGTTGGATATTAATCTGATCCATACCTTTTTAAGTCAGGAAGCGTATTGGGCTTTAGGACGTTCACGGGAAACTGTGGAAAAATCTGTTCAAAACTCTTTGTGTTTTGGAGTCTATCAGCAGGAACAGCAGGTTGGTTTTGCCCGGGTGGTCACTGATTATGCCGTCTTTGCCTGGATCCTTGACGTTTTTATCCTTAAGGATTTCCGGGGCCAGGGACTGGGGAATTTTCTGATAGAAGCGATCACCTCCCACCATGAACTAAAGCATTTACAAAGATGGGGGCTGGCCACCAATGATGCCCATGGTCTGTATAGAAACTTTGGATTTAATCTCATCGCTAATCCGGAAAATTTTATGGAAAAGGTATTTCCTCCTTCTTAAAGTATGGATTGATGTTTTTTTTGTAAATATGAAAAAGTCAAAAAAAGTTCGATGATGTTCGTTTCATCATCCCTATCATCCGTTTCATACTCCTGACCATCCGTTTCATCCACATACAAAAAAATGGTAGCCCATTCACAGCTTACTTTGTAGTGTGTTTGATCATTTAATCGCTTTAACTTATGAAACGTTTTATCCTTCTTCTCTCTTTATTCAATTTATTTCATCAGCTACATGCTGAAAACAACCTCCAGGTAGTAAAAGGCCGGGTGATGGATCAGCAATCTCTATTTCCACTTCCTGGTGTTAGCGTACTGGTGGTAGGCACAGATCCGGTTTTAGGTGCTGTCACTGATGCGGATGGATACTTCAGGATTAAACAGGTTCCCATCGGTAGAATTGATCTTAAACTAACTTATGTAGGCTACAATGAAGCTTATCTGCCCAACCTCCAGGTGAGTTCAGGTAAAGAAGTGATAGTACAGGTGAAAATGGAAGAATCGGTCGAAATGCTGAAGGATTTGGTGATTACAGCCAGCGATCAGAACAAGATGGAATTGATGAATGAGATGGCCACCGTTAGTGCCAGAACCTTTAATGTGGAAGAAACCCAGCGATATGCCGGCAGCCGAAATGACCCGGCCCGTATGGCATCCAATTTTGCCGGAGTCAGTGGAGCTAATGACGGACGTAATGATATCATTATCAGGGGCAACTCCCCCACGGGTTTACTTTGGCGCCTGGAAGGCATGGATATTCCCAATCCGAACCATTTTGCCGCCCTGGGAACTACCGGAGGTCCGGTTAGTATTCTGAATAACAACCTGTTGTCTGATTCAGAATTTTTCACCGGGGCCTTTCCCGCTATGTATGGAAATGCCGTTTCAGGAGTTTTTGACCTGCAAATGCGTAATGGCAACAGAGACAAGCATGAATTCCTGGGACAACTAGGTTTTAATGGCCTGGAACTGGGGGCGGAAGGACCTTTTCAGAAAGGATCAGGTAGTTCCTACCTGGTAAATTACCGGTATTCCCTCCCGGCTGTGTTTGATGTATTGGGATTAAATGCCGGAACCGGCAATGCAGTGCCATATTACCAGGATTTATCCTTTAAGTTGAATTTCCCCACTAAAAAAGGGCGTTTATCATTATTCGGCATCGGGGGTATCAGCAACATCGACCTTTTAGGCAGTGAAACCACAGCAGAAGAAGCCCAGGAAGATCTTTATGGCGATATGAGCCTGGATATTTACAATAAAGCCAAAATGGGAGTTAGCGGATTATCCTATTTAAGATTTATCGGTAAAAATGCCTACTGGAAAAATTCGATGGCAGTGAGCTATTCCAACTTTACTGCTGACCTGGACACCGTGATCAGAGATCCGGAACTCAGGGTGATCGAAGCCAATGATTATGTATATAACGACTTTGATCAAACCAAATACACTTATAATACGCTTTTCAACAAAAAATTTAACTCCCGAAATACCCTGACAGCCGGGTTCATTGCCGATCTATACCAAATGAACCTGCAAAGGGATATCCTGATCCAGGGACAGGAGCGGGATTTGCCGAATTCTATTGGTTTTGCCGGAAACACCGTATTGATGCAGGGTTACCTGGCCTGGCAACATAAATTTAACCACCAGTGGACATTGAATTCAGGTTTACACTACCAGCATTTGACCCTTAATGAAAATTCAAGGGCCCTCGAACCAAGGCTGGGTGTGAAATATCAGTTTTTGCCAAACCAAAGCCTTAGCCTGGCCTATGGGAGACATAATCAAATGCAGGGAATGGAAGTATATTTTGTGGAAACAGCCTTACCGAATGGAACAATAATCACCACCAATAAATCCCTTGGGTTTACTACCAGTAACCATTTTATTGCCAGTTATGACTGGATGATACGGCCCAATCTGAGACTCAAGCTGGAAGCCTATTACCAGGACATATCCAATGTACCGGTAGAACAACAACCCAGTCATTTTTCCATGTTGAATGCCGGAGCAGATTTTGGTCTGCCTGACACGGATTCCTTGGTAAATCAGGGTACCGGTTTCAACCAAGGCCTGGAATTCACCCTGGAGAAATTCTTCAGTCAATCCTATTATTTCCTGCTGACCGGTTCCTTTTTTGAAGCCAGGTACAAGGGAAGTGACGGCATTGAAAGAAACACTGCTTTTAATGGCAATTATGTGATCAATGCTCTGGCCGGTAAGGAATGGGCCGTAGGGCGAAAAAATAACAGCATAGCAGTGGATCTGAAGTTTACCACTGCCGGTAACAGGAGGTACATTCCCATCGACCTTTCCGCCTCACAACAAGCTGGATATGCCGTTTTTGATAATGAAAGGGCCTTCCAGGATCGTTTTGCTGATTACCTCCGGACTGACCTGAAATTTACCTTTAGAAAAGAACATAAAAAAATCACGGAGGAGTATGTGATAGACATTCAAAATGTCACCAACAATCAAAATCTGTTTAGTCAAAGGTACAATGCCATAACCGGCACCATAGGCAATACCTATCAATTAGGTCTTTGGCCCATAGCGCAATACCGGATTTTATTTTAACATTATTGGTGAATCATATATTATTTGAATAAATTCGTTGACATGTCCTCACAGGAACAAGAATATCATCACAGTTTAGGTCAGCGGCTGCTCCTGATCATCCTGGTGGCAGTCCTGATCAGTACTATACAATATATTTTCTCGGATAATTTTATCTGGAAAGATCCTGTACTTAATCTGATCTATACTTTTGTGTACTGGCAGGGAAATTATAAGTTTTCCTGTTATATCGAAGAAAAATACAGCAACCTGGAGAATACAGCCAAAAAGTTTGGTATTTATCTGTCTTTTGCCTTTATCCTGGCTGCAGTAGTTTCTTTATTGGTCAATTTTATATTTTATGGCTTCTATTTCGAATTTGAAAGGATATTCTCCGATTTTCTGATTGGTTTTGGGGTAACATTATTAATCAGTTTTATTTATGCTACCTTTTCTTATTCTGAATTATTGAAGCAATCAATTCGGGAAAAGGAAACCTTGAAGAGAAGTCATATAGAAAATGAATTGAAAGTGCTGAGTGACCAGGTCAATCCGCATTTTCTGTTCAATTCACTTAATACTTTAATGTCACTGATACCTGAAGATCAGGACCTGGCGGTAGAATTTACCCGTAAATTTTCAGATGTATACCGGTACGTGCTGCAAAGTAAAGATAAAGACCTGGTATCCCTTCAGGAAGAGGTGGATTTTGCCGAGAAATTTATTTTCCTGATGAAGATACGATATGGAGAAAACCTGCTGATTAAGCAAGAAATAGAACCTTGCCATCTGAACCTAAAGATGCCCTGTCTGGCCCTGCAAATGGTAATTGAAAATGCAACCAAACATAATACCATATCTCAGGCTAAGTCTTTGACCATTCAGATTCTGTCGGAGAAAAATGATTATATCATCGTATCCAATAATATTAATCCTAAATTAACCCCGGAAAATGGCACAGGCACCGGATTGGAAAACATCCGCCGCAGATATGCTTATTATTCTGATAAAAAAATGGAGATCATTCAATCTGCTGAGCAATTCAAAGTTAAATTACCCCTATTACAGGTAGATGCTTATGAGATCGATCATCATTGAAGATGAATTACCAGCTGCCAGGCGGTTGCAGAAAATTCTGGAACAGTCAAAATATGCCATTGAGGTACTCACTGTATTAGATAGTGTAGAATCCAGTGTGCACTGGCTTAAAAATAATCCGGCTCCTGACCTGATGTTTGTGGATATTCATCTGGCTGATGGTTATTCTTTTGAAATTTTCCGTCAGGTGCAGATGGATGCACCCATTATATTTACAACCGCATATGATGAATATGCTTTGAAGGCTTTTGAATTAAACAGTATTGATTATCTGCTCAAACCAATTGATGAAGAAAAATTGGAAAAAAGTTTAGAAAAATATAATACATTGACCAGCAGGTTCCAAATGCTTGAATTATCATCCCTGGAGCAACTATTAATAGGGATGCAGCAAAAAAAACATTACAAAAACAGATTTCTGATCAGGCAAAATGAGCAGTTGATCACAGTAGATGAAAAGCAGATCGCATATTTTGTAGCCACCAATAAACTGGTCCTGATGGTAACTCCGGAAAACAGGTTATTCCCGATAGATTTTACCCTGGATGAACTGGAGCAGCAAATGGATCCAATAAAATTTTTTAGATTGAACCGTCAGTATTTAGCCCGTTTTGATGCCATTGCTGCCATTCATCAATTTTTTAATGGAAAATTAAAAATCGATTTACATCCAAAACAAAAGGATGAGGTATTGGTAAGTCGGGAAAAAGCGCCGATATTCAAAAGATGGCTGGAAGGAGAAAGTTAATTTACTGCCAATACTGGTATTCATACTTTTCTATTTGTAGTACCTGTTCCAATTAAATTTTCCTACACGCATTTACCAAAATGTCATTAACAAATGTATATCCATTCCGTACAGTATTGGCCATAAAATGTACGTATTTGACACACATTGAATTTCACCACAAAACCTAAACATCTGTATATCAACTATTTATAAAAATGGCACAAAGATTGGCTAATGTATTATGAATTAAATATTGAATTTGAAAACCAAGAAATCATGAAATTAATTAAAAACACCATCATAGCCCTCGGAATTATCGTAGCCATTATTACTTTATCTGCCAGCATTAGCTTTGCCCACGAGAATAAAGCTTCAACCAACATGGAAATGAAGCAATTGGAAAATGAACTCATTGAAAATTACCTGGAAAATATAGTTTCCGAGCAGCATATCAATGAAAAAAGCATCAAGATATTTGATACTAATGATCAATTGATCTACCAAGGCAGTTCTAAAGATCAGGAAGCGGCTTTGTTATTATTAAGTTGCAGTAAATTGACTGAAATTAATCAGGAAGTGCTTTACATTACCAATTAATACGCCTTACCATCATCACTTTAAATCTTTCTCATGCTTGTTTATAAAATCCGGTCATAAGCCACCGGATTTATTCATTTTCACCGCCGGTGCCACAAGTTTAAAACCCTGACCATGCATGGTCAGAATGCGGATCTTTTCATCCTGTTTCAGATATTTTCGAAGCTTAGTAATATATACGTCCATACTTCTGGCATTAAAATAGCTATCGTCCTGCCAGATCATTTTCAGGGCCAGGCTACGGGGTAAGGTCTTATTCATATTAAGGCATAGTAATTTCAATAATTCAGCCTCTTTAGTGGTAAGCCTGTTCACTTGCTGACCTAAATGAAGTTCCTGTTTGGCAAAATCAAAGCGAAAACGGCCGAAATTGAAGACAGAACTGGCGGTATCCGAATTTCGATAGGTCCTTTTCAAAATTCCATGGATCCGAAGCAACAATTCCTCCATACTGAAGGGCTTGGTGATGTAATCGTCTGCTCCCAGCTTCAATCCCTGAATGGTATCTTCTTTTAATGATTTGGCGGTTAAAAATATAAATGGGATATCAGGATTATTAGTCCTGATGTCTTTGGCCAGGGAAAAACCATCCTTTTTAGGTAACATGATATCCAACAAACATATATCAAATGTCTGCTCATTGAAACAACTCAGACCTATTTCGCCGTCTGCACAGAGGGTGGCTTCAAAACCCTTTAACTGCAGATATTCCCTAAGTATCTGACCTAAATTAGGGTCATCTTCCACGATTAATATTTTAAATTTTTCCATGATTCAGGGGTAAATAAATTTCAAATGTGCTGCCCTTTTTGGGGGTACTGCTTACTTTTATCTCTCCTCCCTGCGCTTCTACCATAGTTTTCACATAGGTCAGCCCCAGGCCAAAACCTTTTACATCATGTACATTTCCGGTAGGAACCCGGTAAAACTTATCAAATATTTTTTTCAAGGCTTCTTTACTCATGCCAATCCCTTTGTCACTTACCCGTACCACCAGGTTATTGGCCTGATTGAAAGTTTCTATCAGGATTTCAGGAGATTGGCTGGAATATTTATTGGCATTGTCCAGCAGGTTATATATGATATTGGTTAGGTGGACCCGGTCAGCAATTAAATTTGAATGATCTGCTGCCAGATGCTTATTAATAGCTCCCCCTCTTTTGTTCACCTGCAGATCAATATTTTTTAAAGCTTTGGTAATGATCTGATGCACATCAACCTGCTCCAGGTTCAGTTTGAAATCCTTTTTTTCCAGGGTAGCCATCTGCAAAACTTTCTCTACCTGACTACCCAGCCGTTGGTTCTCATCTTTTATGATACTCAGATATCGCTGTACAAAGTTTGAACCAGCCGGAATATCCTGATCCAGTAAAGCTTCACAAGCCAGCGATACAGTGGAGATCGGGGTTTTAAATTCATGAGTCATATTATTGATGAAATCATTTTTAACATCTGAAAGCTTCTTTTGTCTGATAATGGTAAAAATAGCGTAGGCAAAACAGCAAATCACAATGATCAAAAAAATTACAGATAAGGAAAAAGCCAGCCAGATCTTGTTGATCAGAAACTGACGTTGATCAGGAAATTGAATGACTAAATAATTTTGACTTCCTCTGATATCATTGGGAAAAAGATTGACACTAAAACCTGATTGCATAAGTTTTTTCTTATCCTCATCTGACCGCATAAAAATGAAATCATCCTTTTCCTGATTAATTATTCCATAGTTAAAATCGATATCAATGCCTTTATTGACCAGAGAGTGATAGAGCAAAGAATCCACCTGGCTGGAATCAATCCGATGGCCAATTTCCTTTTCCGACGATATCAGCTCATTTAAAACAATGGTGACCATTTCAGATTTTTGACTGAGCCTTTCCAGATTATATATTTGATTGATGCGATTGATGGAGTCAATCTGTTGGGTAAAAGACCTGGCTTTGCGGACTTCTTCCCGAAACATCTGCTGAAAGGGTGATTGACTCAGCATTTGGTCCAGTTGATCAAAAGAGTTCTGAAACCTCCCGGAAAACTCCGGAAAAGATTGCAGCCTGGACAGGGAATCAAAAGATCCGGGACGGGAGGAAAAACGAAATGAGGTGCTGTTTTGCTGAAAAACCCGGACTTGAGGTAATTTTTTAGCTGCTATAAAAGCTACTTCCTGTTTTTCCAGCTTACGGGCTACATCATTTAATACTTCATGCACATCCTGCCGGAATCTCTCTTCATTTATCTGAAAAGCATTCGAGATCCAGTACAGTTGAAAGCTGATCAGGCCTACCAGCGAAATACTCATCAAGCCAATGATCATGAACAAAGTGGATCTTTTCATAGCAACAAATTTAATGGTTTTGCCAGTATACCATTTCATTTTAACATTTTTTAACATGCCTTAACCCTATTTTAATAAACGTTGTTTTATTATCGCTTGCAGGATGAGGCAATAAACTGGGATTTTTGATTTCCTTCTTTAGGGATCTCCATTTTCATTATTTTCCTAACAGCATCATGATTAATCCTATGTTTGGAGAGAAAAACAAAATAGAGACGATATTCTTTGACCGTGGACGGCCGTTGAATTTATCTTAACTATAATTTCAATGATTATATGAGAATAATGATTAAAAGAAAATCAAAGAAAGTGCTGGCCCGACAGAAAATGCAGGTGCGATGGTGTGTTAGGCCAAAATGGCTCTAAGCCTAAGGTGCCGGAATTTTTTTTCTGTCTTGATTCTTGCAAGAAAAAAAGCAGGTCCCATCCGGACAAGACAAAAGATCAAGTAAGGTAGAAAGTACAATAAGATGTCAAAAGCCAACGCAACCTATAATAGGCCGAGAAGGATTTAGATATTTCCAATAACGTAATTTTAAATAAAGCCCCGGAAATTTAGTCTCCGGCGCTTTCTCTTGATACCAGTACTTATTGTGTAATTTCCTGGGCAACCTCCAGAGCTTTGGTAGTGGTATAATATTTAGCCAGCATATTAGGCACTTCCCAATCCGGCATTTGCCCTTGTTCCATAAACTCGAGGTATTTTTCAGTGACCTGGCTGAAATGGGCCTCATGTCCCACCCTGTATCGATTAGGAATAATCACATGCAAAGATTCTGCTTCCGGCTCATAAGTCACGCCTTCATATTGTTGCTGGATCTGACCAATGGTGTTTTCTACAGCTTCCTGTAAAGCTTCCATACTGGTATCTCCTACAGGTTCAATATACAATTCGGGTTGGAAATTCTGTGCTTCACCCTGGCGAATGACCAGGTTGGCTTTACTGCCCCGCATGATACTGAAATGGGTATCACCCGCTCCTTCTGGTGCCTGATAGTTCCAAATCACTGAAACCTTGGCATGCACTCCTTTGATTTGATAATTAATTTCTCCATTGGCATAAACATTCAGGATGCTATCCTGAACTACATCTTTCAGTAGGTACTCCGGGTAAGTGGTTTGCCCGGTGATATTCTCAAATTCAGCCGGTGTCACTTTAGTAGGCCACCTTCTGGCACTGGTAATATTGATCTCGTTTTGATAATCAATCACCTCTTCTGGAAAACATTCCCACTGGATCAGGTCTACCAGGTGAGTGGTCACATCTACAATGCCTTCTCCCTGCTGGCTCACATCCATAAACCAGGCCGGTCTCACCAGAGGCTTTCCGGAGACATACTTAAAAAAATGATGAACGCTTTCCTTGGTTACCGCCGGATTATCAGGACTACCTTGTTCCAACTGACCGAATATTTCAGGAATTTGTGAAAAAGCTTTTTGCATCATGGTAGTAATCTCATACCTTTCAGTCATGATATCGTAAAGCAGAACATCATTTTGTTCAGCTGAAGCAAATGCCTGCTTGAGCAACTCAAAATCAGCTACATCAATAGCCATGGGCTTATCGGCCAGCACATGAATGCCTGCATCCACCGAAGCTTTAATATATTCAGTCTTACGCTTGTTATTGCCGGCGGTAATCATCACATTGCCGGGTTTATTTTGTATCAGTTGCTCCAGGTATTCCGGTCCCCGGTAAATCTCCAATTGCCAGGCAGTGGGATTTTCTTCCCTGGTATTGTATTGCCTGATTCGGGCCAGGAAATCATCTATTTCCGGACCTTCAGGGGCATAGACATAAACAGTGGAATCAACTGATCCATACATATTTTTTAATACCAATCCGGCATGAAAATGTCCGGGGGCCAAAATCATAAATTGAATAGGGGTTTCTTTATTCATGGCATTGTCCTGGTTTTGGTCAGTCCTGTTATTACAGGCTGTAATCAGCCAGCCTAAGCTGAGAATTATTAAGATTTTTTTCACTATTAATTTATTTTAGTATCCTACATCATTTTAATGATACCATTAAGGTAACCTATTGATTCCGCTGATCCGGGCAATGGATCATCCCCATCTTTTTCATATTCCAATGATACCACACCAGTATAGCCAATGTCATCCAGTGTAGTTAAAAAACCGGGGATATCTATAATCCCACGGCCTATTTGAAGGGTTTCACCATCGGGATTATCAGCCGTGACATCTTTAATATGGACATCATGCAATCTGTCAATATATTTTTTAGCCAATTGGGCCGGATCTTCCTTGATCCTCACAGTATGTCCGATATCCATACATAATCCAATTCTCTGATCAAACTCCTGCACCTTCTCCATTACTGAATTGGGGCTGGGATAAAGATCATCTCCAGGTCCGTGATTGTGTATAGCTACCTTGATATCATAATTTTTTACTTTATCATTTACATAAGGCAACAATTCAGGATTTGGAACTCCTATAATCAATTTCAGATCAGCATTCTTGGCATAATCAAAAGCCTGATCTACCTGTTCCCTGGACTTCATATAGATCACTCCTGCCCCATAAAGATTCAAACCTGATTTTCTTACCTGGTCAGCCATTTTCCTGATTTGAGCGGCTGAACTATCCAGAGGCATGTGCATACTTTTTAAGGCCAGATTATGCACTCCCAGCCGATTAACACATTCAATGGTCTTATCCAGATCAAACTTGCGAAAGGTATAAGAAGCCACTCCCAGGTTAAATTTTTTGGTTTTGCCTGCTTCTTTTTCTGCAGCCTGTACCCCTGTCCAGGTAATGGCTGAGCTGGTAGCCAAAGCCATACCCGATAATCTGATAAAATCTTTTCTTGTATATTTCATAATTTTTGGGTTTTTTTATTGCTAAAATGATTTTAGGATCATCGCATTTTTTTGGTCCAATAATTTTAATCATTTTTTAATGATAGAAACCAACATAAACAAATTTAATCAGGTTTCTTATAATAGCATTATGAACCTGATCATTTTTTGAGGGTTATTTAGCCAAACAGGTAGTGGAAATTATTTTTAACTTATAAACTTGAAAATACGATGATGAGATCCCATGAAATTGATTACGAAATAAAAGGAGAAAGCATTCAGGTTGTGGAAGTAGAACTGGACCCCAATGAAACGGTGATTGCTGAGGCTGGAGCCATGCTGTACATGGATGAAGGCATTACATTTGAAACCAAGATGGGAGATGGTTCAGAACCCAACCAGGGACTGTTGGGCAAGCTTTTTTCAGCCGGCACCCGCATGCTCACGGGAGAGTCGATCTTTATGACTCATTTTACCCATCGCGGATCAGGTAAAGCCAGGGTTGGTTTTTCAGCCCCTTACCCAGGTACTGTGATCCCGATAAAACTGGATGAAATGCACAACAGCGAGTTGATTGTTCAAAAAGACGGTTTCTTGTGTGCTGCCCTGGGCACCAAAGTGTCAATTACCTTCAATAAACGGATCGGCTCCGGACTGGTGGGTGGAGAAGGATTTATCCTGCAAAAATTAAGCGGAGATGGCAGAGCCTTTGTACATGCCGGCGGCACCCTAATTGAAAAGCAACTGAACAACGAAACGCTTCGTATTGACACTGGTTGCGTGGTAGCTTTTGAATCATCCATTGATTTTGATATACAAAGTGCAGGGGGATTGAGATCGATGATTTTTGGCGGAGAAGGGATTTTTCTGGCTACTTTAAGTGGTACTGGTAGAGTATGGCTGCAATCGATGCCTATCCGAAAACTGATCCAGGCTATTGCGCCTTATGGTAAGAACAAGGGTAAGGAAAGCGATTCTATTTTAGGCAATCTTTTTGAATGATCAGGTTTACAGGGCCCTCGTTACTGATTACTGATTGCTGGTTTTCAGACAATAACTGGCTACCAATACAAGCTATGCCGGATTTGATATCCGGCATTTTTACATAATATAATCTATCTTTTTAAAAGGTCCCTTAAAGCAGGCTCCAGCTGCTCGTACTGAAATTTAAACCCGGCTGATTCCACTTTTTCACTGGATACATTGTTACCCCCCAGCACTACTGATCCCATTTCTCCTACGGCGAGTTTGATGGCAAATGATGGTACCCGGGGCAGGAAATAAGGTTTGCCTAAAACTTTGGCTGCAGTCCGGGTAAAAGTATCATTGGTGACCGGCTGAGGGGCTACAGCATTATAAACACCCTGTAATTTCGAATCTTCCATAGCCTTAATATACATGTTACAAAGATCATCCAGATGTATCCAGCTCATGTATTGTTTGCCTGAACCCAAAGGTGCTCCTAATCCAAGTTTCACCGGAATGGACAGCTTTTCCAAAGCACCTCCCCTGGTGCTCAATACAACCCCGGTTCTGAGAATGACCACACGCATATCCAATTTATTGATCTTTTGCACGGTTTTTTCCCATTCCCGGGTAACATAGGCCAGGAATCCGTCTCCTGAGGCATAATCTTCATGAACCAATTGAGGTCCGGAATCAGCCCCATAATAGCTGATGCCTGAAGCCGCGATAAAAGCTTTGATTTTATGCCCGATCAGCTGTAATTTTTGAAAAAGCAGGTAAGAAGATTCTGTACGGCTTTTCAGAATGGTTTCTTTATAAGACTCCGTCCATCTTTGCCCGGAAAGGTTTGCCCCGGCCAAATGAATTACATATTCAGCCTTTTCCAGTGCTTCCGGCTCCATCACATTCTTACTGATTTCCCACTTATAGGTTTTGATGCGTTCATACCCGGTCTTAGACCGGCTTAAATGGGCCACATCATAGCCTTTTTTTACCAATAGATCTGTAAGACGGCTGCCGATCAAACCTGTTCCGCCGGTAATGAGTACGTGTTTGGGCATGATTAAATATCAGAATTTAAGCGTACATAAATGTATGTTAAACTAATTTTCATGGGAATAAGTTACGATTATGGATGGTAAGCCTCCAAATTTTTGAGCCGAAAATAAAAAAGGCCTTACCTTTAAAGTTGGCAAAGCCTTGTTTCATATAAACCGAAGTCAGTTTAGAAGCTTCTGGAAAATCTTAGCTGAAAAGCACGGCCTGGATCTCTCCTTGATTCAATGAAATCAGGGCTCATAAATGAGCGGAATACCTGCTCCCGGTTATCATCCAAAATATTGGTAACCCTAAAACCAATAGTATTTTTCATATCCGGACCAAATGATTTGGTTATATTGAAATTTAAACTATTAAAAGGTACTGTGTAGGTATCTGCTGTACGGTTAATACCGACCACAGCCAAAGTACTGCTTTGCCGGTTAAATGACAAACTAGCATCCCAACCGGTATTATCACTGATGAAATTCAGAGCGACATTGATGGTAAGAGGGGGTTGACCCAGAAAATCTCTTTCTTCATTCAGTTCCTGACCTTCTCTGAGACCAATTTCCCTACCGGCTCTTTCAGCAGAATCAATTTTAACGGAGGCTTCTGTCCAGGTTAAATTGGAAATGATAGAGAAATTTCTCAACATCGGAGCAATGAAATCCAGGTTTTTCCTGGCTTCAAATTCAATGCCGATTATTTCAGCATCTCCTACGTTGGTGGGTTTAAAATCAGTAGGTTGTAATGGTTGCCTGACCAATTCAATGGGGTTTTCAAATGTTTTATAGAAACCACCAATGGAAACCATCTGGCCTCTTTCAAGGAAGTACTCCCAGCGCAGGTCATAGTTGTTGATGTCTGTTTCTACCAGGTTGATATTTCCAATGAAGGTACGTCCGGTCAATACATCCTGGATTTCGGCTGTAGATAATTCTTTAAAAGAAGGTCTGGCCACTGTCCTGGAAAATGAAGCCCTCAGGTTGGAATTTTCAATTACATTGTAGATCAGGTTGACTGAAGGGAAGAATTTTAATGAACTCAAAACATTCTCATCTTCAAATTCCCGACCAGCCGGACTACCGGATAAGGCTTCCTGGTTTAAACCGGTATAAAACTGATCATACTGCTCAGCCCTGACACCCAGGATGGTCCTTAATTTTTCAGTCAATCCAAATTCTCCCATCACATAACCTCCCAATACATTGATCCGGCCATCATAAGAATTAGAAGCCACAAAACGATCCACTACAGCAGTTCCTAATCCTTCTGATTCAGAGATGATGTTTTCATCTACCAGCAACCGGTCAGGGTCACCATTCAGATTTAAGGCTTCCTGAGATCCCCTGATGGTAAGGAAAAAGTCTTGAATTTCAAACTGACGGGTTTTATATATGTTACTGGCTCCGAATTTTAGCTTCGAATCCAATCCTCTGAATTTGAAATCTTTGGCAAAGTCCAGTTTACCCACATAATTTTGTTCTTCCAGCAAACGCCAGATCCTGTTGGGTTCACCTCCTTCAGTCGGTTGTATAGATAAGCTTCCATCATCTTCATCTTCAGTGAAAGGAGTAATCCGTACATCCTTATCATCAATGGTAGAATAAGTAGCGCCGCCAGCCCATTTGATCTCAAATGTATTATCAGCCATACGGTGCTCACCGGAAGCAATCAGATTGGTCAGAGACCTTTCTGTGTATTCCAGGTTGTCCACAATAGAGGTATTAAAGTTTTCATTGGACCGAACCCGGGTTCTTTCAGCAGACCTTTCAATGCCATTCTGAATATGCAGCCCCTGTAAGCTGATTTTTGAAGAGCTTGTTTTTACTGCCAAGCCTAATAGCCCGTTTAATTGCACTTCATGTAATCCCAGAGGTCCAAAGAACCTTGTGTCTTTTTCTAATTCAGTCTCGGAAGGGATATTGGATTTAATATAAAATGCATCAATGGCATTATCATAAAAGGTAGTTTTATTACTGTAGCTTAAGGCAGCATTATAACCTATTGTGTAATTGGTTTTTTCGAACTGGTCGCCGGCTGATAAGCCCAGGCTAATATTGGGTAAACTACTGGATTGTTTAGCGGCCATAGCAGGATCAAAACTTTGGGTAATTTCCCTTACCTCCTGGTTATTGGTACCGGGGGAGGGAATATCATCATTTCTGGCATCAAAGGGTAAATCCCTGGTACCATCATCAAATCCCAGAAAATCAGTACTACCGCCCTCGTAGGTAAGAAAGTCATCCCTGAAATGCATACTGGGTATATATTCCACCGAAGCTGAAATATTAAAAGTACGTTCCTCCGGAAATTCCTTGGTTTCTATATTGACGGTTCCACCCACAAAATCGGCAAACAGGTCAGGTGTAAAGGTTTTATACACTACAATATTTCCTATAAGATTGGTAGGAAAGATATCAATCTGAATGGCATTACGATCCGGATCCAGACCAGGCACAGCCATGGTATTCAGAACCGTTTTGGTATATCGATCTCCCAATCCCCGTACGTACACATACTGGCCTCCTTCTATGGATACACCAGGTACCCGCTTAATGGCTCCGGCAGCATCACTGTCTCCGATTCTTTTAAAAGTTTCTGATGAAATACCATCCAATAAATTGGCAGATTTCTTTTTTACAGTTAAAAGTGCCGTTTCCGAAGAACGAATGGCTTCAGCAGTTACCACTACTTCGGATAATTGTTCCACCGATTCTTTCATACGAATGGTACCCAATTGAGTCACATCACCGGCATCAACATTTACATCATTTATAATAATAGTCTCATAAGATACATAAGAAATCTGTAAACTGTAGCTTCCCGGTTCTGCTTTAATAGCATACGTCCCTTCCAGATCGGTGGTAGCGCCTTGGGTTGTACCTTTAATTAATACTGTCACGCCAATCAACGCCTCTCCCGTAGCATCATCAATAATTGTACCTCTGATGGTACCGGTTTGTGCCATTGCATTCAACGACATCAGTAATCCCATCAAGAAGAATAAAACTTTTGATTTAAACATAATTTAAGCTTGTTAAAATTTGTGCAAAGGTAGGCTAATAAGCATAGACAGAAGTTTACCCTGTGTTACTTATTTGTTAAATTAAGGTTAAGGATAAATGAAAAAAAAATACCCGCGATTTTGCACGGGCATTTTTAGAATTAATTCTTAAAATATTTATTGACTTACTGCTTCTAATACACTCCAACCGGCAAATTCCTGAGCAGTGTAGGACCAGCCAAATACTGATACATCAGCTCCAACTGTGGGGGTAGCATCATCGGCAATCACTTCATTATTATTGGCTGCATCCGCAAATTTGGTATCAGCAGCATCAGCATAAGTATCTCCTTTAGCATCCATTATGGCTTCTAAAGTAGACTTACCATTTTCTCTGAACTGTAAGCCAGTAAATGTAGTGGTTTCATCATCAATATAATTGGCAGAATTGGTGAAAGAATCATCGTCTTCATCCAGTTCAATGTCAGCATCTGCTCCAAAACGGAAGAAGAATATATTTTCCAGGGTATATTCTGCATCATCCCTTAAGTCTGCCATTCCGGAAGAATTGGCGCCCCAGGCAATTCCATTTCTGAAAGTACCTATTCCTTTATCTGCACCTTCAGGTCCATCCAATTCAAAAGCATGGTCAGCAGTAGCGTTGGTACCCAGATAAATAAAATTGTCTACTGAACCGGTCCAGGCCTGGTCGGCATCATAACCGTCATCTTCCTGGCCCCAGACAATAAAGTTGGTAATTTCTACAGTTCCACCGAAAATTTCAATGCCATCATCAGCGCTGGCAATGGATTCCACATGATCAATAGTAGTACCTGTTCCGACACCACCTAAGGTTAATCCCTGTAACTCGTTACCAGGGCCTAATTGTGTTCCTGTAAATCGGATTGAGGCATACTGCAGGATTCCACCGTCATGTTCAGCATTGCTACCACCATATGCTGCTTGTGAAACAGAAGATGGTATACCTTCTATTACAGTTGAGGCTCCATCAGCACTGATTGGCGCATCACCCAAGATGATCACGCCACCCCATTTTCCAAAATCAAGATCCACATCCAAAGTACTGGTAAATCCATCACCATTTTCTACAATGGCAGAACCATCATAATAAGCTAATCCAGCCACATTAATGTTGTCATCAACAGAAGTGAAAACAATAGGTTCTTCCGGATTACCTACAGCATTTAACTTTCCACCAATGGCCACTAAAAGAACAGAAGAAGAGGCACCTTGATCGGAGCCAGCTTTTACAATAGTTCCTGGATCGATGGTTAAAGTAGCCCCGGCATCAACGATCACCCGACCATTTAATACCCAAACTACATCGTTAGTGAAGGTAAAATCTTCATTGATAATACCGGTCACCTCGTTTTGAGGATAAGAAGTGGTGTTATCTTCATCAGGTCCACGTTCTTCAGTAGCATCAATTACAGTATAAGTAGGTTCAAATTCACGAACAGTCAATACATGAGTGGCAAAAGCCTGATCTCCATCCTCATCCTCTACAATAAACTCAAAAACAATGTTACTACCTTCTTCAGCCGGATCAGGAGTATAGCTAAAATCATAGGTAGCTGATTCACCAGATAATTGTTCTGTGGCAAAATTTGATCCATCTTTGTTGATGGTCAATTGGGACAGGCCATCCTCAGCAGTAACAGTGGCTGTAACAGGGCCTAAAGTACCATTGAAATCAATGGTGGCAGTGGCTGGAATACCAGCAATAGAAATTACTCCCGGCTCAATCGGATCACCGTCATCATCACAGGACGAAATGGAAATTACCAATCCCGCAACTAATAAAAATAATAATGATAATTTTCTCATGTTTAGATAAAGTTTAGATTTAAAATCAACTTGTGAATAAAAATTCGGGACAAAATTGTGTAATTTATCTAAACTGAAAACCTTTATCTGATTACCTTTCTGTTAAACCGAAAGTAGGAGATTTAACTTTTTTTTAATATTTGTCAACTTTTTTTTGTACAATGCAAAGACAAAAATGTAATAAAAATAAAAAAGAGGCACAGAAGCCTCTCCTTAAAATACTTATTATGTTAAGGCAATGTTAATTACTGATAGGTACCTTATTCAATACATTTTTAATGATATCCTTAGTGGAAACCCCATCTGCTTCCGCTTCATAATTTAAAATGATCCTGTGATTTAAAATGTCTAAAGCAACCTCCTTGATGTCTTCAGGCAGCACATAATCCCTTTCCTCAAAAAAGGCTATGGCTTTGGCAGCCAGGTTCAGATTGATGCTGGCCCTGGGTGAAGCACCAAATTGAATGTAATTAGCCTCATTATGCAGTGAAAAAGCCTTGGGGTTCCTGGTGGCAAATACGATCTCAACGATGTATTTCTCCAACGAGTCGGAAATTTTGACTTTGTTGATCTCGTCCCTTATCTTAAAAATATCTTCTTTGGATAAAACTTCATTCAGGGAGCGGTCAAAATTAAGATTAGACATGCGGCGCATGATTTCAAGTTCTTCGCTCTTGGTAGGATAATCAACAAACACTTTCATCATGAACCGGTCCACCTGGGCTTCAGGTAGAGGATAAGTCCCTTCCTGCTCCACCGGGTTTTGGGTGGCCAAAACCAGAAAAGGGCGGTCCAGCTTGAAGGTAGTTTCCCCGATGGTCACTTGCTTTTCCTGCATGGATTCCAGTAAAGCCGATTGCACTTTGGCCGGGGACCGGTTGACCTCATCAGCCAAAATAAAATTGGCAAATATAGGCCCTTTTTTTACTTCAAAGGTGCCCAGCTTCTGATTATAGATCATGGTCCCAATCAGATCAGTGGGCAACAGATCAGGAGTAAACTGAATACGCTGAAAATCCAGCTTCAATACCTGCGCCAAAGTATTAATAGTCAAGGTCTTGGCCAATCCAGGCACACCTTCCAGCAGGATATGCCCCTGGGTAAACAGCCCCACTAACAAACGGTTAATCATCTGTTCCTGCCCTACTACCACTTTGGATATTTCTGCAAATACCTGACTTATTTTTTGCTGTAATGCTTTCTTTTGTTCATTAACCGAAACGTCATCCATTTGTCAAACTTTTTATAAAATTGTAAAAAACCAACGCAAAAATAAATATTTTACCATACAATCAATTGTTTTGGTCTAAAAATAGACCATCATTTTATATATCCTCTATTGGTATCATTCTATTTCATGAACCTGAAAAGTATCAGTGTTTTCTGATCAGGGTCAGCAAAGCCAACCTGGATCTTTTATAATACATGTTAAAATTTACCAAAGCAATCCCATAATTGATCAGGCCGGCTATCAGAGCGATGATCCCATATAAATAGATCTTATAAGCCAGGAAAAACAACAGGGCCATCATTAAGCATATAATACTCCACATCATAATGAATAGCAGGGTACTATAAAACAGCTGGTAATGCAAAAACACCAGGCAACCCCTTGAGGTGGCTTCGATACGTCCGGTAATCAGAGGAAGAAAATTTTGAGGTACTTTGATGATCATGGAGATCCGAAATTTCCCTTCTGCTATACATCCATTGAATATTGCCTCACTAGATTTGCCTGAGCCCAGGGGAGGTGAACTCATCTGCCTTGCTGGTTTTACATATCGGACCAGTAAATTTTCCAGTTGACCAGCCTCATGAGGCAAAACCAGGGTCTCCTTTTTGTAGGGAAAAAAGGTCATAATGCCACGGCAATACAGGATATTTCTACATTTACACCTTTGGGCAGCTGGCTTACCTCAACGGTCTCCCTTGCCGGTGGATCCTGGCTGAAGAACGTTCCGTAAACTTGGTTGATCCGGCTGAAATCTTCCATCCTCCTGACAAAGATCGAACACTTGACTACATTTAAAAAAGTAAGATTGGCTGCTTTTAAAATTTCTCCCAGGTTGCTCATCACCTGCCGGGTTTCAGTTTCAATGTCCGACTGACTGATCTTTCCGGAATCAGGATCAATCCCTATCTGACCGGAAACATAGAGGGTATTTCCGGCATAAATAGCCTGACTGTATGGACCAATGGGATCAGGTGCTTTGCTAGTATAAATTACATTTTTTTTCATTTTTGCCTCTCTTTTAAGCTGTTTTGGTTTATTTTTACGAATTTTTAATATTTAATGGTTAAATTAACATCTCATATTTTATATTTTTCTGTATTAATTCCCTCTTAAGGGTGAAACAATACACCATGACGGTAATTTATTCAAACAATAACATTATCTTTGGTAGAAACAAATTTGACGAAATATTACATTAACATATTCATAATTTAAAGTTAATTTTTAATTCTAATATTTAATCATTCTTATATATTGAATAGCAAATTGAAATATTTGCATATTTTGAGATTTTTTTTAAAATTATTTAAATAATAATACATTTTTACTAACTTTGTTTCAACATTCAACCAGTTCTTTTAATTATTTACATTGTAGAGTGATGAAACTGGCAGACATGCCCTCCTGTCTCGGGGGTGGAGGCTACAGAATAAATCACATATGTTGATCAGGTATGTGACTAACTGCTCCTTGGAGGTTCGAATCCTCCCTCTACAGCTTAGGGTAGGTAACAAAACACTTTTGCTGCCTACCCTTTTTTATTTACCAATAGTAATAACCATAATTATCCGCAATCCTCTAGGCAAGTCATGTAATTTTAGCTTTATTTTTGTTTGAAATATATATAGGTTTGATTCGTTTTTGATTGACTTAACCCATTAACCTTTACTTCATATTATGAAATACATCATACTGCTGTTCACCACCTTCATCTATTTTCAGGTAAAAGCTCAGGTTACAGGGAAAATGTTTCCTGATCTTTCCGGAGAAAAGGTTTCAGATGAAAAAGTCAATATTCCTCAGGATTGTATTGGCAAATACACCTTATTGGGTCTGGCTTACAGTAAAAAATCAGAAGAAGACCTTAATACCTGGTTTAAACCGGTTCATTCAACTTTTATCCGAAAGCCAACCGGGATGTTTGCCCAGTTTGCCCATGACGTTAATGTTTATTTTATTCCTATGTTTACCGGTATAAAAGCTGCGGCTTCCGGATCAGCCAAACGCAAAGCCAGTCGTAAAATGGATCCACAGTTATTACCATATGTAGTATTTTATAAGGGCAGTCTAAAGGATTATAAAAAGACCCTGGAGTTTGATCAAAAGGATTTGCCATATTTCTTTGTACTGGATCCCGGGGGGAAAATCATTTATGCCACTACCGGCAGGTTTAGTCAGGCCAAACTGGATGAAATTGAGCAACTGGTGAGTCAGTAACAGCTAGATTGGAACTGTATCAAAAGGATCCAGGCTATTTGATTGTGAATTGAATCAGGAAAGTATAATTTAAAATACTTCGAAAAGCAATAGTTTCATTAGTAATAAGGTAAGTTTTTAGCAGATTTTAACCTGAATTTTTGTTTATTTCAACCTAAATTGCCTCTAAAAATGTTACGACCCACCCTGCTTTTGCTTTTGATTACCAGCTTTTTCATTTCCTGTTCCAAGTCAGATCCTGAAATAGTGAATATAGTCACCAAAGGGCCGCGTAAACTGGGCATACACATCACCGAATCGAAAAATGGCGATTATGACCAAAACTTTCAGGATGCTTTGAATGCCGGTATGGATGTAGTACCACTTACTTTTTACTGGACTACTCTGGAAAATGATCAGGGTTATGATTTTGAGCTGTTGGATATCATGAATGCTTATTTCCCTTATTTCGATGTACCTGTATCGCTTAACATTAGTCCTGTAGCAGCCATTGATAAAGATATCCCTGCCGATTTGCAAACCAGAAAATTCAATGACCCGGTATTGATTGACCGTTTCCTGCAATTGCTGGATAGTATTCATCAACGTATACCAGCTGTCAAAATCAATAACCTGCTTTTGGGCAATGAGGTGGATCTGTACCTGAATCAGGATCCGGCTTATTGGCCTGAATTTAAAGTATTCTATGATTCAGCCCTGTTCAAAGCCAAAAAATTATGGGGCAACCAGCTCCGGGTAGGCGTTGAAATTACCCTGGGTTCACTTACTCAAATTCAGGTGGATCCAGCCCGGCAATTAAACCAACACAGTGACCTGGTGGCTTTTACTTATTACCCTCTGGAATCAGACTTTACCATGCAACCTCCTCAGGTAGTGTTTGATGATTTGCAAAAGGTCGTGGACTTATATCCGGACAGGCTGCTGTTCCTGGAAGAATGCGGCTATGCTTCCAGTCCGGTTTGCAATGCTTCTGTTGAAGCCCAGCAGGAATTTGTAGAAAATATATTTAAATTTTGGGATCAATATCCCTACCAGTTATTATATGTGGGTTTTTTATGGCTCAATGATCTGCCCCAAAGCTCAGTGGATTTTTTTGTAAATGATTACGGTATGCATGGTCAAAACCATCAACAGGCATTTGCTGCATACCTCAAAACCTGTGGATTGAGAAATTATGATGGAACAGCCAAACCGGCCTTTGAAATGCTTCAGATCAATGCCCACTTAAGAGGCTGGTAGTAATTAGAAGATGAAACATTTAAGGGCTATGACCAAAAAAATGGCTGCCTCCGTCTGATTTTATCTTTTGAGGCAGCCTTTAAATATTTTTTTTCTATTTGCTACTGGTTTTCTGCTTCAGCTTCTTCACCAATACCTAATAATTCTACATCAAATATGAGCACAGAATTTGGTGGAATATTAGGACCAGCTCCTCTTTCACCGTAGGCCAGGTCAGAAGGTATATAAAGCTCCCATTTTCCTCCCACCTTCATTTTTTGTAAGGCTTCAGTCCAGCCAGGTATTACCTGATTTACCTGAAAAGTTACCGGTTCACCCCGGTCTACTGAGCTATCAAATACTTCCCCGTCGATGGTTTTGCCGGTATAATGCACCCTTACCTGGTCTTCCAGAGCGGGCATTTCACCAGAGCCTTCCTCAATCACTTTATATTGCAGGCCACTTTCAGTAGTTTGAACCCCTTCTTTGGTTTTATTGGATTCCAGGAATTCTTCACCTTCCACTTGAAGTTCACGGTTCTTCCTATCCCTCAAATTAGTAAAATAAGCTGATAAAAGTTGGTCTGCCATATCAGGCGTTACTTTTACATTTTCTTCATCCTGGTAAAAATCTTTAATGCCCTGGGCAAAAGCTGCTGCATTCACCTCTTCCAAACCCTGGGTTTTAATATTTTGGGCTATACTTACTCCTAAACTATAACTAACGGTATCCAATTCCGTATCCAGATTCGCAGTTCCTCCCCCTTCCATGTTGGCATTATTACAGGCGCTGTAAAAAATAGCGACAGAAAGGAAAATAAAAGATATTAATTTCAAATTCATAATTATAATTTTTTTATTGCAAAAATAGAAATATTGTTGGCTTATACTAATATAATTGGACTAAATTCATTTGGTTTGATCAAACCCTTTGAATTGTCACTTTTGAATGGAAATAAATGGGACTCATCTTTCTACGATTTGGATAAATACCTGATAATAATTCTACCAGAATCTGGCCCTCAATTGTCTAAATCAACTTTCTTCTTTTAAAGATGTGATGTCTGCTATAAAAATTTGAGCTTAATACTTCTGTCTTTTAGGATAAAATCCATATTTTTAAAAATCCAAAACATAATTCGGGAAAAAAGGCTAACTTTGCCTCCCTTTATCAAAAAGGACATTCGTAGAAATTATTAAATGATAAAATTATGCCAAAAACATTATTTGATAAGATTTGGGACAGTCATGTAGTGTATCAAAAGGAATCTTATCCAGATGTATTGTATATTGACACCCACCTGATCCATGAAGTGACCAGTCCCCAGGCCTTTGATGGATTACGGCAACGTCAATTACCTGTATTTCGCACAAACAAAACATGGGCTACAGCCGATCATAATGTGCCGACTAAAGACCAGCACTTACCTATCAAAGAAGCCTTATCCCGGTTCCAGGTAGAAAAACTGGAATCCAACTGTAAGGAATTTGGCGTGGAAATGTATGGTCTGGGTCATCCTTTCCAGGGAATTGTGCATGTAATAGGTCCTGAACTGGGTATTACCCAACCAGGGAAGACCATGGTATGTGGCGATAGTCATACCTCTACCCATGGAGCCTTTGGAGCCATTGCTTTTGGTATCGGCACCAGTGAAGTGGAAGAAGTATTGGCTACCCAGTGTATCCTGCAGTACAAGCCCAAAAAAATGAAAATTGAAGTAAATGGTACACTGCGCCCGGGTGTATTAAGTAAAGATATTATCCTGTATATCATTTCCAAATTAACAGCCGGAGGCGGAACCGGATATTTCGTAGAATTTGCCGGTAGCACCATCAGGAATCTTTCCATGGAGGCACGCATGACCATTTGCAATATGAGCATCGAGATGGGTGCCAGGGGAGGATTGATTGCTCCGGATGAAAAGACCTTCGAATATGTTAAAGGCCGCAAATATGCTCCTGAAGGAGCTGATTGGGATAAAGCCATGGCCTATTGGCAATCGCTTACTACTGACGAAGGGGCCGAGTATGATAAGGTCTATACCTTTGAAGCCGAAGATATTGAACCGATGGTGACTTATGGTACCAATCCGGGCATGGGTATAAAGATCACGAATACCATTCCAATGGGTGGCGATATCAGCAAAAAAAATGAAAGGACTTCATTTTATAAGTCATTGGATTACATGGGCTTAAATGAAGGAGAATCATTGCTGGGTAAACCAATAGACTACGTATTTATCGGCAGTTGTACCAATTCCCGCATGGAAGACCTGCGTATGGTAGCAGACTTTGTCAAAGGGAAAAAGAAAGCCCCTAATGTGAATGCCTGGGTGATCCCCGGCTCCAAGCAAGTGGAAGAACAGGCAAAGAAGGAAGGATTAGATAAGATCTTTGAAGCAGCTGGTCTGGAATTCCGGGAACCGGGATGCTCAGCCTGTTTGGGGATGAATGAAGACAAGGTGCCCCGGGGGAAATACTGTGTCTCTACTTCCAACCGCAACTTTGAAGGCCGGCAGGGCCCCGGTGCCCGAACCTTACTGGTCAGTCCGCTTACAGCTGCAGCCACTGCCATAGAAGGTAAAGTAGCAGATATCAGAGAATATTTAAATGAATTGGAAACTGCATAAAATAGCGCATTAGAATATGGAAAGAAAGCCTTTCAAATCTTTAACCTCTACCTGTGTACCTATCACAGACGAAAATATTGATACAGACCAGATCATTCCGGCCCGTTTTCTTAAAGCCACTACCCGTGAAGGTTTTGGAGAAAACCTGTTCAGGGATTGGCGTTACGACCGGGATGGGAATCCCAAGCCCGGGTTTGTTTTGAATGACCCTACCTACCAGGGTGATATATTGGTAGCCGGGAAAAATTTTGGCAGTGGCTCCAGCCGGGAACATGCTGCCTGGGCCATTGTAGATTATGGTTTCAAAGTCGTAGTATCCAGTTTTTTTGCTGATATTTTTAAAAATAATTCGCTGAATAATGGCCTTTTGCCTATACAGGTGTCAGATGAGTTTCTGAGTAACATATTCGATGCGGTGGAGAAAGACCCTCAAACCAGGCTGAAAGTAGACCTGGAAAACCAGCTGATCACCCTGGAAGCTACAGGCGAATCAGAGACATTTGAGATAAATTCCTATAAGAAAATGTGTCTTCTGAACGGATATGACGACATCGAATATATTCTGAGTATCAAGGAACATATTGAAAAATTTGAAAACAACCGGGAATATCAATATTAATTATGGCTAGCTTTAAAATAACAGTGTTGCCTGGTGATGGCATAGGTGGAGAAGTGACCAGTTGGGGTATCAGGGTATTGGAAAAAACAGGTGAAAAATATGGACATCAGTTTACTTTTCAGGAAGGGCTGATTGGACATGCTGCCATAGAAAAAACAGGAAGTCCACTGCCGGATCAAACCCTTTCCTTTTGTCGTGATTCCCAGGCCGTATTAATGGGCGCAGTAGGAGATCCCCGCTATGACCTGGATCCTTCCTTAAAAGTACGACCTGAACAGGGGCTTTTAAAGATCAGAAAAGAACTGGGACTTTATGCCAATCTTCGTCCTATCAAGATATTTGATGAACTCATTGAAGCCTCTTCTCTTAAACCGGATGTAATCAGGGGAGCAGATATTTTATTTTTCAGAGAGTTAACCGGCGGAATTTATTTTGGTCAACCCAGTGAAAGAAGGGATAACGGCAATGTGGGCCTGGATACTATGATCTATTCCCGGGAGGAAGTCAGCCGAATTGCAAAAATGGCCTTTGAGGCAGCTTCAAAGCGAAGCAAAAAGGTTTGTTCGGTAGATAAAGCCAATGTACTGGAATCTTCCAGGCTCTGGCGTGAAGTAGTTAACGAGGTGGCCCGGGATTATCCGGATATTGCACTCACCCATATGTTTGTAGATAATGCAGCCATGCAATTGATCAAAAACCCCCTGCAGTTTGATGTGGTGGTAACCGGTAATATGTTTGGAGATATTTTAACTGATGAAGCTTCACAGATCTCAGGATCACTGGGGTTATTACCTTCGGCTTCGGTGGGAAGCCAAATAGGACTATATGAACCTGTACATGGTTCTGCTCCTGATATAGCTGGTAAAAACCTGGCCAACCCTATGGCCCTGATCTTATCTGCCGCCCTGATGCTGGAGATCTCTTTCGGACTAAAACAGGAAAGTGAGGATATCATTAATGCCATCGCTGTAACCCTGCGACAAGGCTACCGTACTGGTGACATTGCCGGAACCGGCGGAGACAACCTGAAAGTAGTTGGTACTGAGGAAATTGGTGGAGTAATATTGAAAAATTTAGTATCTTAGTAGTTAATCATAATTTTTTAAACCCATAAAATCATGTCTGACAAAGTCTATATTTTTGATACGACCTTGAGGGACGGGGAGCAGGTTCCTGGATGTCAATTAACCACAGTAGAAAAAATTGAAGTGGCCAAGGAACTAGAACTACTAGGTGTAGATATCATTGAAGCAGGCTTTCCCATTTCCAGCCCGGGCGATTTTCGGTCAGTGCTGGAAATTTCCAAAGCGGTAACAGAACCGGTGATCTGTGCCCTGACCCGGGCCAATAAAAATGATATAGATGTGGCGGCTGAATCTTTGAAATATGCCAAAAGAAAAAGAATTCATACCGGAATTGGTGCCTCAGATTTTCACATACAATATAAATTCAACAGCAACAGGGATGACATACTGGCCAGAGGAGTGGAAGCTGTAAAGCATGCTAAAAAACTGGTGGAAGATGTTGAGTTTTATGCTGAAGATGCCGGTCGGGCTGACCTTCAGTTTTTAGCCCGGTTGGTGGAAGCAGTTATTGCAGCCGGAGCTACGGTGGTAAACATTCCTGATACTACGGGATATTGCCTGCCGGACGAATACGGGCAAAAAATCAAATACCTGAAAGAAAATGTCTCCAACATAGAAAAAGCAATCATTTCTGTTCATTGTCATAATGATCTGGGGCTGGCTACAGCCAATACCATGTCTGGCCTCAGAAACGGAGCTCGTCAGGCTGAAGTAACCCTGAATGGTATTGGAGAAAGAGCCGGCAATACTTCTCTGGAAGAAATTGCCATGATCATCAAAACCCATGCTGATCTTAAGCTGGAAACGCAGATAGATTCCAAAAAGATCTATCCAACCAGCAGGCTGGTTTCCCGGCTGATGAAAATGCCAATCCAGGCTAATAAAGCCATCGTAGGGCGTAATGCCTTTGCCCATTCTTCCGGAATACATCAGGATGGTGTTTTGAAAAACCGGATTAATTATGAGATCATTGAACCGGCTGATGTGGGTGTAAATGAATCTTCCATCATTCTGACTGCACGTAGCGGCAGGGCAGCCCTGAACCATCGTTTGCAGGTATTGGGATACAAACTTGAAAAATCCGAATTAGACAATGTATATAAGAAATTCCTGGATTTGGCTGACGAAAACAGGGCATTGACCGACGAAGATCTGCTGATGCTGATCGGGGAAAAAACCCGAAATAAAAAAGTCAAATTATCCCAACTACAAATCATGTGCGGCCGGCCCTTAAAATCCATGGCCACAGTTACTCTGGAATTTGAAGGGGAAGAAAAAACTGAAACCTCTACCGGAAATGGGCCGGTTGATGCTGCCATTAAATGCATCAAGAAAATGGTGACTCCCCATATCAGGCTGGAGGAGTTTTTGGTTCAGGCTAATACCGGAGGGGGAGATGATATTGGCAAAGTACATGTGCAGATATCACACGAAGGAAAATATTACTATGGATTCGGAGTAAATACCGATATAGTGACAGCATCCGTGATGGCTTTTATTGATGCCCTGAATAAAGCAGTTTAAAATATTTAGTAAAGTTTAGATTATGATAGAAAAGCTTTGCCAACTCTGGTGAGGCTTTTTTTATATCCATCCTCAATTAATTCCCTCTGATAGACCACCGCGAAGGGATATTCTTAATTTTTCCTAAAACATCCTGAATATTTTAATCCGTCTGTAAGAAATAAGACCCGTACTGGTACTAAAGAAATAAAAAACAGTAAATGACTGAAAAACAACAAACGGAAATCTTTAATGAATGGATCAGGCAATACAGGTCGGTGATCTTTAAAGTAGTGCACGTTTACAGTCATACCAGATCTGAACAGGACGATCTTTTCCAGGAGATAGCCTTGCAGGTTTGGAGCTCAATACCCAGGTTTAAAGGTCAGTCATCGGAAAAAACCTGGATTTATCGAATTGCCCTGAACATCGCTCTGAAGTGGTTACGACGGGAAAAAAAACATCGTACCAGTCACGAGGAATTAGAAAAGCATCAACATGTACTGCTGGAAGCCCATCCGATCGATCAAAGACTTATTTGGCTTTATGAGCAAATAACCCGACTGAATGAAATAGACCGTTCATTGGCTTTACTGTTGCTGGATGGATTCAGCTATAAAGAAATCGCCGGCATTATGGGCATCAGCGAATCATTGGTAGGCGTAAAACTGCACCGAATCAGGAAATATTTAGTAACTAAATCAAAAAAAATTAAATATGGAGTTTGAAGAAATAAAAAAGATCTGGGATGAACAGAATAAGGAACAATTATTTGCTATCAATGAAGCAGCTATGTTTCGTAATATCAGAAATAGTAAAATTGTCAGTGAAAGAATAAGTACTATTACTGAATTTCTGTTAATGGCTACCTTTTTATACACCGGGTTTATGACCTTTTTTAAAATAACAGGACCAGATTATTGGCTGAATTACGGATTGGGTATTCTGATGCTGATCGCCTTGATCGGAATCATTATCAGTCGGATAATCAGAAAATCAAAAAAAACCAGGTTTGATCAAAATATGTTGGGTAACCTGGAACAGGCGCTTCATACTGCCACATACCAGGTAAAACTGGCTCAAATAGTCAGGTGGATTTTTTTGCCGGTGGCAGTTTTCCTGGGAACAATGCTATACCGACTGGAAAGGCCCTGGTGGATGATCTTTACTGCAGTAATTATACTGATAGCAGGTTTCTGGGCCAGCGCCTGGGAAATAAACTGGTATCGGCGGCGCCGGGAAAAACTGGTAAAACTTAAGCAGCAATTGATAAAATAAGCATGATGTGCCTAAATAAGTTGATTATGAAGCATTTAAAAAATGTATCCGTACCAATAATAATACTGCTTTTATGGCTAATAACAGGAGGTATTTACCTGCTGGATATTGAAATACAATGGACCAATGTGTCGGATTTGGGTGAAGCTGTTAATGTAATCGAACTTCAACTTGATAAAGATGGTTTCAGCTTTAAATCTTCCCTCATAGTGAATGTGATCACTCAGTGATATTAGTAATATTCAGTCTGCTTTTTTATCAGTAGCATTTGAGGCATCTGCCTGGTGAGCCGGTTTAAAATCAGAAGCCTGCTTGATGGTTTTATCATTTCCGGTATCAGGGTCACTGTAGCTTCTTTCTGAAACATATATGGAAACATCCTTATTTCTTAGCTCATAGGTATCCATTTCAACTCCTTCTTCTATTTCAATCCCACTGGCTTCGAATAAAGAAATGATCTGAGGCATTCCCTGATTGGTGTTATAAAACCTATGGACAATGAAGCCATCATCATTTTCAAAACGGCAAGCAAAAAAAGGAATCTCCTTTTTTTCACTTAAACCATCTTGAATATCTGTAATTTTTACAGTATGCCTGCCATTCTCCAAAAATGGTTTATCCATGCCTTTACCTACTTTAATCTTCATATCATTCTTTATTAATAGAACCAATTAGCACACTCTTAGTTTTATATACCTATAAAACAGTCTTATTAAACATTTAAACACTTCATTATCAACAGTATGGAGTTTTCCTGGATCAACAAAGAGGAATATCCATTTGAAAATCATTACTTTCAGTTAGCTGCTGGGAAAATGCATTTTCTGGATGAGGGACAGGGAGAAAACCTGCTTTTTTTGCACGGAAATCCGGCCTGGTCTTTCACCTACCGCAAGCTGATAAAGGCGCTGAGTCAGGATTTTCGCTGTTTGGCCCCTGATTATCTGGGCTTTGGCCTTTCAGATAAACCGTCCAGCTGGAGCTATTTACCCAGAGATCATGCCGTAAACCTGCGAATGTTTATCGAGGATAAAGTCAAAGGACCAATTTCTCTGATAATGAACGACTGGGGAGGACCGTTGGGATTCCATTATGCCGTAAACCACCCTGAAAAAATAAAAAAGCTGATCATTTTCAATACCTGGTCCTGGTCCGTAAAGGGAGATCCACATTTTGAATCTTTCAGCCGGTTTTTGGGAAGCTTCCTGGGGCGTGGATTGATTAAATACTTTAATTTTTTTGCCAGACAAGGGCTTAAAACTGCTTTTGGCCAAAAACAAAGATTGAACAAGATGATCCATCAGCATTATTACAAACACCTGGCCCGGCCCAATGATCGTAAAGGGTGCTGGACCTTTCCCCCGGAGGTGGTGAAGTCGGATCAATGGTTAAAAGCTATAGAAAGTAAACTTCATTTGCTTTCACAAAAACCGGTGTTAATCGCCTGGGGCATGAAAGATATAGCATTCAGACAAAAAGAGCTCAGCCAATTTAAAGCACACTTCCCCCAGGCCAATGTTATCAAGCTGGATGATTGCGGTCATTTTGTGCAGGAAGAAATGGGAGATGTTTTGGTTAAGCCAGTGCGGGATTTTTTGCTGCCTGATCCACCCCAATAGCCTTGAAATGTGGGTGGAAAATAGCAAATCTTACCAAATAGTCTTGCACCTTTTATTGGTAATGCCGACCTACAAAATCTACCAGATTCTGATACATTAATTGATTGATCTTTGTTTCCAGCCCCTCTTCAGCTAATTGCTGTTGGGGAAACTGAGCATTATGTAAGGCAATCATTTTCGGAAGTACATCGTTTAAGTCCTGTTCCAGGGAAGGATATTGAGAAAGATTTTTGCAATTATTTACCGGATTGATCATACCATCATAATCAGAGCCCAGGCATACGTGACGCCAGGCCTTTTCTCCACCTATTTTTACGAAGTGCAGGATGTTGTTACATAGCAACCTTAGGTGCAAAGATCTCTTGTTTAAGGAAAGTTGATTTTTTAACTGTTTAAATTGGTTTTTCAAATGGGTATTTCCTAAATCCTCCCGATCAATCCGGTTCCATTTCAAGATCTCAGAAAATTCCTCTCCATAGAAGTAGTCCACTTCAAAATTGCCATATCCCAAAATCCTCTGGTCTAAACTAAAGCCAAGTATACCTTTGGATTCAATGATTTCAATAATCTCCTCATCATAAATATTAATGGAAGCAGGGTTTAAAAAATAGGAACCAATACCGGTGGGTTTAAAATAGGTAACCCGGTCTAACTCATTCTCAAACCTGTGATCTTTAATATATTCATGTATACGATGATAGGAAATACCTGTGACACCACAATGTGAGGCAATGATCGGAAAAGTTTGATAATGATTTTCTTTACGGAAGCGGTAAAACTGAAGGCGGGCATATAAGCTCATATGCTTAATATCGATCAAAATGGGAGGCCCATGCTGATCATCATAGGCCTCTTTAATCATCTGATAGCCCAGTGCTGAGATGCCTTTCCCAGCAGGCTTGAACTCAGGGGATTTGATCTGCTTAATGGCATAAGCATGGTTACATACGGCAGACCTGGCCAGATGAACCAGGGTGAGGTACAAGAACCGATAGCCGGATAACTTCATTTTAATGAAGTTATCCAGAAGATTATGTGAATTTTCAAATGAATGGCTTCCTTCAATAGCCATGATAATATTAAGCTTGTTGCTTTGTAGACTACTACCAGGCTCAAGTATATTTATAAGATCCGGATATTTTTTTTCAGCTTTTAGAAGATGACTTATCTCGGCCTGCAGCAATTCAAAATATTCGATTTTTCTTTGAAAGATCCTGTTCATAAACCGATAATTAACCTGAGAAAGTAAAGGCGTACAAACACTAAGCAAGAGGCCTGCTCCCATGGGTCTTTCCATAGGGCTGCAAATATTCACCAATAAACGTACTTTACCTTTAATAGCTTGCTCCAGGCTGGCTTTGGATCTTAAAACTTCCACCGGATGGATTAGTGTTTTATAGGGGCTGGATTTAAAGGCTGCTCTTTCTGCAGTTAAAAAGGTTTTCAAAGTGGAATGGGTGTGCAGATCGGCATAAGACATGGAGCAAATGTAGTAAAAAAGGAAAAGAAGCAGGAAAATTCCTACTTCTTTTCCTGCTCCTGATCTTCAATTAAAATATCCGTTTTAACATCTTTCCTTTTGTGTATTTCAGGGTATTTACCAGCACTGATATATACCTGGGTCTTTTTCACCTCAAGGTATTTTTTATCAAATTCAAATTCATAACCTTTTTCCTCTACTTCTTCAGGTGTAAGCCTTCTTTCCTGATTAGTGGTATAGTAGGAAGGATTTTCGGAAACTACCCACCAGCGAATGGTCAAAAACAAAAATATTCCTATTAAAGCAAGACCTAAATAAAACAATATCACCGACAGATTTCTCATGTAAGCTTAATTTTCTTATTGGTATTCCACAGATTTACATTATAGGATTCATTAATATCCCTGGTATTGTCATTTTTAACATACCGATACCTGATAAAAATAAATGAAAGGGCTCCACCCACAGCCAGGGCTAAAGCGAGTCCAAGGGTCGCAATACTTACCAAACCTAAAACAGCTAAGATAACTACAAAACTTACAGCCAGATAATGGATCTGAGAATGGAAAAAGGACCGTTTTCTGAAGGCAGAAATATACCGTAACGGATTTAATTCTTTTCCCCACTGATGTACCAGGTAATAATGCTCATCGTCGATCTTATAAAACATCAATGGATCATACTGATTGGTTTGAATTTCAACTTCCTGAATCTCAAATTGCCGGGTAGGTGCCATGATGAAAAATTTATGTTCCAGGTCATAGTCATTAATCTTGTTGTGTTCCATAAAATTTCTCATTTTCGTACCCAATTCGGTATCAATCAGTCCCCTGAAATACTGGGTAGGCAAAAATCTTAAATCATAATCCACACACATGTTCTTGATCTGATCAATATGAAATACATCGTTGCCAAATTTCTTAATCAGGTTCAATTTTTCCAGGTAAGTAGATTTTTTATCTTCATATTGCTTTACACAACTGTCAATCCCCATTTTACCCAGTATTTCTCTTTCTCTGGATTCATCATGTGCCAGCAATTGTTTGGCCACATCCAACTGCTGCTGCATTTTCCGCTGGTCAAGTTCATTCTGTTTCCTCAGCTTGTCTACTAAATTCATATTAATTTTCATTTTAAGGGTTGAACATTAAAAAATCATTGATATATTCCTAAGTAAGTATGATAAATTCGTAAGCTGTAATAATTGAACCTGTATTAAATGGGATTGTTTTAGGAAAATTGTAAATTATCTTTGATCTTATTTTCATTCATTAAATTGCACCAAACAGGGTCAGGATAAGATTTAGCCAAACCGCCCTTATTTTTAAAAAAATGCATTTTTCAGGGTATTGCTATTATTGGGAATAACTTTTTATATATTTTTAGCCTTTTATTTATTGAACGTCAAACAGAACTATAAAAGATGATCTTATGAGAAATATAAAGGCGAATTTTTATCAGTGGATATTATTTTTTATCATCCTTACTGTCATTCCGGCATATGCTCAAACTGACCTGGAACAGGATATACCGGTTGATCCTAATGTAAGGATCGGAAAACTGGCAAACGGCATGACCTACTATATCCGGCACAATGAAAAACCGGAAGACCGGGTGGAGCTTCGGTTGGTAGTAAATGCAGGTTCTATACTGGAAGAAGATGATCAATTGGGCCTGGCTCATTTTATGGAACACATGGCTTTTAATGGCACTAAAAATTTTGAAAAAAATGAATTGATCAGCTATTTGCAATCAGTAGGAGTGAAATTTGGCATGCATCTGAATGCCTATACTTCCTTTGACGAAACTGTTTACATGCTGCCTATCCCATCTGATTCAGCTGAAGTACTGAATACAGGTTTACAGATCCTGGAAGACTGGGCCCATAATGTTACACTAAATGAGCAGGATATAGATGAAGAAAGGGGCATTGTACTGGAAGAATGGCGAACCGGGCTGGGCCCTGAACAACGGATGCAGGAACAGTATCTGCCTGTGATCCTGAAAAATTCCAGGTATGCCGAAAGATTACCCATAGGGAAAAAAGCCATCATTGAGAGTTTCGAATATGAGGCACTAAAAAGATTCTACCGTGATTGGTATCGACCTGATTTGATGGCTGTAGTGGCAGTAGGTGATATCAATGTAGATGAAATGGAACAAAAAATCAGGCAGCAGTTTGCAAATATTAAAGCCAAAGGAAATGCTCCGGAGCGGAAAGCATATGATATTCCTGACCATCAGGAAACATTTGTTTCTATTGTCACAGACCCTGAAGCTTCCTTTACCCAGATACAACTGCTCTACAAGCAGGATAAAGTACCAGAAAAAAGCCAGGAAGATTACCGACAATCCCTGATTCGTAGTTTATATACCAATATGATCAATCAGCGGCTGGATGAATTACAGCAACAGGCTAATCCTCCCTTTATTTACGGCGGTACCGGTTATGGCGGATTATTAGCCCGTAGCAAAGATGCCTACCAGTCTTTTGCCATGGTGGGAGAATCTGATGTGGAAAAAGGGTTAAAAGCTTTATTAAGAGAAAATGAAAGGGTAAGGCAATTTGGCTTTACACAATCTGAACTGGATAGAAGTATAAAAGAATATATCACTGGCTATGAAAAGGCCTATAATGAACGAAACAAGACGGAATCCAGGGTCTATGCCGATGAATATGTGCGAAATTTTCTGGAAGAGGAGCCCATTCCTGGTATTGAGTTTGAGTATGGATTCGTGAAAAATTACCTGGATAAAATAAGTTTGACAGAAATTAATCAGCTGGCCGATCAATGGATCACCCGGGAAAACAGGGTGGTGGTAATCACCGCTCCGGAAAAAGAAGAGACGGATTTACCTTCTGAGCAGGAGGTAAAAGATATTTTGGATGAAATGGAGCAGGTTGAGGTAGAACCTTATGAGGATAAACTGGTAGCCACCAGCCTGATGGAGCAAGTTCCCCAGCCGGGACAAATTGAAGCCTCCAATGAAATAGAATCTCTAAATTTGACCGAGCTGACATTATCAAACGGAGTAAAGGTGATCCTTAAACCCACGGACTTTAAAAATGATCAGATCCTGATGCGTGCTTTCAGTCCGGGTGGAACTTCACTCTATCCGGATCAGGTCTATCAATCTGCCCGCTTTGCTGATAATATTATCCAGGAAAGTGGGGTCAAAGATTTTTCGCCCACTGATCTGCAAAAAATACTGGCCGGGAAAATTGTTTCGGTGTCTCCTTATATAGGTACTTTGAATGAAGGTTTTGCCGGAAGTACTTCACCCAAAGACCTGGAATCCATGCTTCAATTGATCTATCTGTACTTTAATCACCCCCGTAAAGACCAGGAGTTGTTTCTTTCCTTTGTGAATAAAAACAAGGCCATGTACAAGAACCTCTTATCCAATCCCAGGTACTTTTATTCCGATAAGGTTTCCCGAATCATGAGCCAGAATCATCCCCGGGGCGGCGGCTATCCTACTCAGGAAGATTGGGAAGACATTGAATTGGATCAGGCTTTTAAAATCTATCAGGAACGTTTTGCTGATGCCAGTGATTTTACCTTTGTATTGGTGGGTAATTTTGATGTTTCTGAAGTTTCTCCTTTACTGGCTACATACCTGGGAAGTCTGCCAGCCCTGGATCGGGAGGAAACCTGGAAAGATCTGGGTATCAGGCCTCCCGAAGGGAAAGTAGTGGAAAAAATAAAGAAAGGTACCGAGCCTCAAAGCCTGGTAACGCTGAAATTCCCCAAAAAACATCCTTACGATCGAAAAACCAGTTATCTATTTAGTTCTTTTTCGGATGTATTGAATATCAAACTCACAGAAGAATTGAGGGAATCAAAAAGCGGCGTATACAGTGCCGGATCCAGGGCCAGCGCTAATAAATATCCCTATGATCATTATGCTTTTAATATCAGCTTCCCCTGCGCCCCGGAAAATGTAGAAGACCTGACAGAAACCACCTTTGAACTGATCCGAAGTATTCAGGAAAACGGGCCTTCAGAAGAAGATGTACAAAAAGTAAAAGAAACCCAACGCAGGATCAGAGAAGAAAACCTGCAGGATAACCGCTTTTGGTTAAATGCCCTGGAAAATATGTATTACTACGGTTTTGATCCCAGAGATATCCTTGATTACCAGGAAAAAGTAGCAGATTTATCTGCAAGGGACATTCAGGAGGTAGCAAACAGCCTGATCGACCTGGATGAATATATCCTGGTGGTACTTTATCCGGAAAATTACCAGAAGCAGTAGATCGAAATAAAAGAGAAAACCCGATTTTTATCAGTGGGTTTTCTCTTTCCCTGGTTTAAATATCTGAGGATTTAATTGGTGGTTTCGGTATTTTTCAAATGCTGCTCAAATAATCTATAGATCCGTTTATATTCATCCATCCAACTTTCCGGCTGTTCAAAGCTGTGTCTTTCTACCGGATAAACGGCCATTTCCCATTCTTCCTTCTTTAATTCGATCAACCGCTGGGACAGCCTCACCACATCCTGAAACTGGACGTTGTCATCAATCATGCCATGGCAAATCAATAAAGGATCCTGCAAACCCTGGACAAAATTTATGGGAGAACTCCGGTGATAGGCCAGGCTGTCTTCCACCGGTGTATTCAGGATATTTGATGTGTAAACGTGATTGTAGTGGGCCCAGTCTGTCACTGATCTTAAGGCAGCTCCGGCAGCAAATATTTCCGGTTGTGTGAAAAGCCCCATCAGGGTAATGAATCCTCCATAGGATCCTCCATAAATACCGATCCGGCCTGGATCTATGCCATATGCTTTTACCAGCATTTTAGCCCCGTCTACCTGGTCATCCAGGTCCTTACCACCCATATGACGATAAATTCCGGTACGCCATTCCCGGCCATAACCTGCACTGCCCCGATAATCAATGTCCAGTACGGTATAACCCTGATCAACCAAAAAGTTGTGGAACATATATTCCCTGAAATAAGAACTCCACCAACGATGAGCATTCTGCAAATACCCTGCTCCGTGCACGAAAATTACCGCAGCCTGGTTTGAATTTGCCGGGCGGGGACGGTACAAACGAGCATTTACCTGGGCCCCATCTCTGGCTTCAAATGTTATAAATGCAGGTTTTCGCCATTCATAGGACATGAATTGCTGACTATATGAATGTGTAATACGTTTGGGTGTTGCCCCAGGTTCATTTTTCATCAGATACAATTCCCAGGGCTGATTTGTCTCAGAATAGCGCAGGGCCAGCCACTTTTCGTCAGGAGACAAGGCGAAAGTCCGGCCACCTTCACCATCAGTCAATTGTTCCATTTTTCCACCCATTGAAGGCATTCGGTAAACCTGACGTATGCCCGGATCCTGACGGTTGGCAGTAAAATACCAGGTATTGCCATCCCTTGATAAGATGGGATCATAAACTTCAAAGTGGCCCTGGGTTAATTGTTTCTTTTTTCCCGTTTTTATATGCAACAGGTACAAGTGGGCAAATCCATCAGATTCAGATTGAAACCATATATGCTGATGGTCTGGCAACCAACCGATCAGGCTGGGAGCATAATAAACCCAGCCAATGCCAGGCCCGGCTATCCAAGCCTCATCACGGTGATGATGCAAAGTCTCAGGCTTGCCAGTATTTGGATCCAGCAAAACCAGCCATCGATCCTTATTTTCTACTGATTTAATGTTAAGCAGCAAATGTTTTCCATCTCCCGACCACTTATAATTAGTGACATATACTGATTTAGGTTCAGGCTCTTTCTGCTTCAATTTGGAATATTCATGGTAAAATTCCGGATGTTTGCTAATGCCGGGCAACAGATCAGTCTGTAGTTGGTACACTGTATCCCGGACCAGATCATAAATATAGTATTTAGCCTTCAACTGGGGCAAACCTACCTTAGCCCTGGCTTTTTCAGTGGCTGTATGTCCTGATTGAGTGACAAATTTCGGCACTTCTGTAGACTGGAGATTCTGGTTTTCCACCAGGTTATAGGTAATGTATTTTTGATCAGGACTAAGTCTTAGCTGCCGTACTGATGTTTCCCCCACATAAATGGTCTTGGGTTGTTCAGGAGCCAGCAATTCCTGCTTCTGTTCTTTGAATTCATTTTCAGCTTTTTCTTTTTTCAACACTTCAAACAAATCAAGCTGCTGATTTTCCAACCAGGCCTGAATGCTGTCTGTTTTTTCTTTGGGTGCTGCTCCGGCCCGGAAATCAGTCCATTGTTTGATCCTGCCGGAATTCCTGTCCCAACTGAACAGGTTAGATCCTGAAGTAAAGAAAATTTGATTTTCATCAAAAGAAAAAAATGGATCCTGCTCGGAATCCAACGTGGAAGTGATCTGTTGCACATCATCTGTATTCCGGTCCAGTAAAAAAAGATCTCCTTGCTTAATATATATTTTCTGGCTTTTATCCCTGGAATAAATACCGGTGGCAGCGGGTAAGGTTTTTTGCTGTTCCACCGATACAGGACCTATAGTCTGATCGGCCAGGGTGTATTTATACAAGGAAGATTCCGGTTCCTGCTCAGGATTCCAGTTAAAAAAAATGGTTTGGCTGTTTTCCCCCCAGTATATATTTTCTGGCAGCCATCCAACTGATTTTAAAGGATCCTGCATGATCTTTTCAATGGTCAAAGCTGATGGCATCTGTGCTTTTACCATTACCACTGATAAACTGAAACAAACCAGGGCAATGGATTTTAACTTCCTGATTATAAAGGACATAATTTAATTTAATAAAATGCTGAAATTTTAAAACTAATAGATATAATGGTTTGATCCAATAATTATTACATCAGCGGTGGATAATGTATAATTAATGTACTGTTAATAGTCTTGTATTTTCTCCAAATTGATATGCTTTTCTTATGGTTCAAAGCTAAAAAAAGGCTGCCCCAATAATTTTTGAGACAGCCTTAATTTATATCTATATGTTTAACTTAAAACCATTTCTTTTTCTTGAGCTTGTTCTTTAATTCTTCCTTGGCTTTATTTAATTCTTGTTTCACAGTATCTTTCACTACTTCCTTGGTTTCTTCCAGCTCTTGTTTTACTTCTTCTTTCTTTTCCTGTACTTCCTGTTTGACTTCTTCCTTGATCTCTTCCTTTTCGGCTTCCACTTTGTTTTCCAGGGCTTCTTTGGCCTGATTAGTGGTGCTACTTTCACCTGCTTGGGTGGAGGCTAATCCAAAATCAGGATCCTCATAGGTTCCGCCCACCTTCACATTCATAATGATGTTGGAAGAAGATCCACCGGTTTGGCCACCCAGAGAAGCAATGGCTTGATTAATGGCCTCTCCTACAGCGCCGGCAGGTATATTCAATTTTACAATATAATCCAGACTGCCATCTATGCCATTACTGCCATAAACCGTTGAATTAATATTGCCTAATTTGAAGTCAAATGGATCTACAAAGATTCGGCCATTTTTAATTTCTGCATTGAATTTCACATCATCCATAGTTACCTCATCGGTATCATTCAACTTAGTCAGGTTAGTTAAGCCGGAAATCAGCTTGGAATCCTGTACGGCCGCATTGACTATTTCCACCAAACCCTGACCAACCAGGCTATTATAATCAGGCATCATGTTGGGCTCCAAAGCACCAGCCAGCTTAAAATTGGTAGAGAATTTTCCATTGACTTTTTCTGCAATAGGAGCCATGGCCTTCACTGTATTAAAATTTTGATAGGCCTGGCTTACAGAAAGGTCGTTGATATTAAAATCAAAACTAAACAATGGATTTTCAATATCCTGGGTATTATAGGTTCCGGTCATGGAGAATGACCCATCCAGGGCATTAAAATTAACATCATCCATACTTACTATGCCATCCCTTATGGTGATAATTCCTCTCAAATCATTCAGGGTCAGGTTATCATATAAAACCTGGTCGATACGTGAATTAAGTATAAAATCTATATTCCGGGGTATGGCCACTACTTCCAGTTCTGCTGTATCTGCTTCTTCCAATTGGGTGGTATCGGTATCTGTCATCCATTCATTTACATCAAACTGAGGAGAAGTCAGATTCATCTGTCCTTTGATAGTTTCATTCTCCTTTAAAGCATAACCTATGTAATTTGCAATATAACCATTGGCTTTGATACTGCTTTTACCCAAACTACCATCAAAAGAATTGATATTCATTTTATCCGGATCGAAAGTTGCACTGGCCTGATTAATACTGAATCCCTGTGGCAGGTCCTCGCTATTAAAATAGAAATTACTTACCTCCACACTACCACTGGTAGGAAGGTTTTCATACCTTTCGGCATCTACCTCAGACATTTGACCTTTGGTATTAATATCAGCCAGGATCTTTCCTTTAAGAGTCATATCCTCTAATTCTGCCATTTGAGCCAGTTTTTCTAAATCAAGGGTACCCTTTGCCCAAAGATCCCAGGTGTAATTCTCCAGGTTTTGCAGGATCATGTTGGCGGAAAATTGTTCCCCATCCATCAACATATTAAAGTCATTAACCTTGATCAGGGTTTCAGTCATCTCACCATTTTCATTATTTACGGTAGCATTAAAGCTCATATCTTCAATGGTAGAAGGAAACTCACTGGTTTTGACAAAGCCATCAGCCAATTGCATTTTGGCATTAACCTGAGGGAATTGAGAAGTAGCACTGTCATACACACCATTGGCTTTTAGGGTGGCCGTATACAATCCTTTAAGGGTCAGGCCTTCCATAGGAATCATACTATTCATTTCGGCCAGGTCAATGGTGGCATCCACATTAGCATCAATTTTCATTTTTTCCAGTCCTTCTACCAGCAGTTGGGCATCAACAGGATTGTTGCCGAAGTCCAGATGAAACTTTTTCAGATTGATCGTCGTGTTATTGATCACCCCATCTTCATTATTCACCAGAAGATCCATATTAATATTCCTGATAGCAGAGGGCAGATCCGGATATTGTACCGTAGCATCATTTACCAGAAGATTCAGATTAAATGCGGGCATTTGTTCAGTTGCCTCATCATAGGTTCCCTTTACAAAGCCGTCAAATTGCAGAGTACCATCCGCTTTAATATCTTCATAACCTTCTACAAATACTCCTGGTATCAGGGAGAACAGACTTTTAAAAGTATTTTCCCGGGAGGCAAATTGAAGATCCATATTTATGGCTTCAGCCGGCATGGTCAGGAATCCATCAAAACCAAAAGCAAAATCATTGACCTTAAAGGTATTTTCCTTAAAGGTATATTTGGATTCCGGCAAGTTCATTTCCAGAGTGACATCCGCTTCAACTTGCTTTTCCGACATATAATTTACATCTTCCATGGAAAATGACAAAGCCTGGATTTGAGTAAAAGTGGACATATCGAAGACATCCTGGGTGAAATCACCTGTTCCTTCATGATTTAAGCCCCGAATTTCGGCCAGCATGTCTGAAGCCTGGTCGTAATAAACGATTTGCCCATCCGTAACGGACCAACTATCAATACCAACCGAAAATTCAGTAGCTTCTTCCGGGGCCGGTTCCTGCTCAGCCTCACCGGAGTCAATCATAATATCATAATTAGCTGTTCCATCTTCCAGCACCATCACCATGATCCTGGGTTTATTTAACTCCACCCGGTTGATCTTTATTTGGTCGCCAAACAGCACACTTCCCAGGTTGATCACCACCCTGAATGCATCTACTGACATCAAAGTGTCACCTGCAAATACGCCTTTTCCTGCTACACCAAAATTTTCCAGAGAGGCTGTAACATGGGGAAAATTCCTGAAAAATGTGAGGCTGAAATCCTCAGTATCAAAATAAATTTCTGCATCCACTGAACTGGCGATTTCCTGGTCTATGGCCTGCTTAATGTCATCTTTAAAAATAATGGGTAATACGATTGCAGCAATGAGTATGACAGCCACAATACCTGATAAGATTAATAAAACTTTTTTCATGTATTTAATATTTTAATGATCTGCTAAATCTAAATTTTACCTTTTATTTACAAGTTACTGAGTATATTGCAATAATTCTACCAAACCTCTGAAAATCAATATAATGATCAATATATCCTGATTTCTATCCGCTTGTTTTTCATTCGATTTTCCGGGCTGTTATTAGGTAATAAAGGCTGCTGATCCCCATAGCCACGGGCTTCCAGTAAATGGGAGGGCACCCCTAAGCTAATCAGCCTATCCACTAAAGTTTCTGCCTGCTTCTGAGTACGATCGTTGTGATAAGTATATTTTAATTCATATTGAGGTGATTCCATCCTGAATGTATCAGACATCATAGTATCGAGCGCTACCAAAATACTGTCACTCCCTGACAAAGAAACATTCTGATTGAGAGAATCCAGCACCAGATCTACAGGCAAAGGTTCTACCAGTAACGAATCTATGATCATTTCTGTAAGATCAGGATCGCTGGGAATTGTATCCCGGATCACCTCATCGGTATGGACGGCAACTTCTACCCGGTTCACCCGGTTATCTTTTAGAAACTTGATCAGCCTTTTTGTGGCAATTTCTGACACCGGATCCAGATTGGATGAATATGGTAAAAACCTGATATTGGAACAAACAAAAGGATGACCTTTTTTCACGGGTTCCAGAGATATTTCCAGGTCTTCGATCTTTGAGACATCAAGTCCGGCCAGGTCATAAAAAGAGGCATAATAAAAATAATCATTTTCAGGGGTAATGATAGAAAAATCATACACATTATCTCCCCTTATCATGGCATAAAAATTACCCTTATCATCAGTTTTTAAAAATTGATCCCGCTCTTGTGAAAGGGCCTGGTAAATCTGTATTACTCCGTTTAAAGGTTTTCCGGTGATTTTATCCACAAGCTTACCCTGGGCCAGGACTACATTATTGGCTTGCAGGTTTTCAGGTATTTTAGCCTTTATGATATTGTATTTATCCCGGTAAGTGGCAGAGTAGTAGATTAGCTCATTATGAGCCGGCACACTCACAAACTGGTCATCCTCTTCGGTGTTTAAATAATCAAGGGATACGGGCAAACTCCAGCTATCTCCCTGATTAGTAGTTTGGTATAAATCATATCCTCCCCTGGACCCTGACCGCTTTGAAGCAAAAATAAGGGAAATACCGTCTGATAAAATTTTGGGAGTGGCCTCATTACCGGCATTAACTGGGTAAGGTAATTTCACCGGTTCGTTCCAATAGTTTTGACTTCTTCTTTCTGCTACAAACAGTTCGCACTGGTCTACCTTATAATTATTCATTTGCTGACAACGCATAAAATAGAGGTATTTTCCATCGGGACTGAGAGAGGCATGTCCTTCATTACCAGCAGAATTTACAGGTTTGCCAATATTCTGTGGCGGTGTCCAGTATTTACCTTGTCTCTCCGAAAAGAAAATGTCATACCCGCCGATCCCGGGCACGCGTTTAGAAGTAAAAAACAAGGTCTTGCCATCATAACTTAGAAATTGTCCGCCTATAAAATCCTGACCCTCCCGGTTTACGGTGGTAAGTTCTTTTGCTTCTGACCATTCACCCCGACTATTCAGATTGCTATACATCATCAGCATTTTTCCGCTATTGGTGTAATTGGAAAAATAGACAAGGGTTTTTCCATCCCCGCTCAGGGCAGGTGAAACATGATTTTTCCCTGGTACATTTATATGTCGGGGTAAAGGCTGACGAGGTGTACTGGTTTGGGTCAAACCTGGTACAGCCATGGCCATCATCATCAACAGGAAAATACTTTTTCTATACATTTAATGATCTCATTTACAGCAAAATAAATTTAAATAGCTGAGATATTATATCAAAATCAATGCCTGTTTTTTCTAATTGCTTTGCATAAAGATTTTGACCAAGAAATTACAAGGCGATATTAAAAAATTTTGTTTTTATACAAAACCCTAAAAAATATTTAATCGGACCAGGTAAGATATTACCAAAAATTAAAGTTTTTGTGGATAAGTTTTGTCTTACACCGGAAAATAAGATATGAACTAAAAGCTATTCCAGGGCATAAATGTTACCATCTGCACTGCTTACATAAACCATATTTTCAGAAACTACCGGACTGGAGAGCATACTGCCTACAGATAACAGGCTGGCTACTGCACTGGCCTGACCTTCTACGGAAGGATCCTGAAAAACGGCATAATTTATGGTTCCATCCTGTTTTAGCACTCCGTGGGTATTTTTTGTACTGCTCATGGTGCTAAAGCTATCTACCGGACTCAGATCATCCAGCTGAAGTTTATATAATTTTCCGGCAAAGGTGCCAATGTATAAATGGTCATTCACCACAGCCGGTGAGGAAAAAATAAACGTAGATAAATCCTTTTGATGTATCTTTTCACCCGTTCTGCGGTCTAATACATACATCAGGTGGGTATCGGACGTGCCATAGTAGACGTTTTGCCTGGTCACAGCCGGTGAGGTAATTACCCAGGAATGATCATTAAATACTTTCCATTTTACATCTCCGGTAAAAGCATCCACAGCATACATGTGGGCATCCCTGCATCCAATATAAACAGTGGAATCATATAAAGCCGGCGAACCCTGGAAACCAACCTGGTTATGTAAAACTGTATCCACTCCGGTTTGAAGACGCCAGTATTGATCCCCTGTTTGGGCATCTAAACAGTACAGGTAGCTATCCCAACCACCCAGGTACACCCGATCATAGGCCAGGGCCGGAGATGAATGTATGATCTCTCCTGTTTTAAATTTCCAGATTTCTCTACCAGAACTTGCATCCAGCGCATATAAATAGCCATCACCACTACCAAAATAAACAAGGTCATCCTTAATAACCGGAGAGGATAAATAAAAATCCCATTCGTCTTCAATAATTTGTGTGCCGGGTTTGATTCCATGAATGCCAGGTGCCGAAAATCTTTTTTCACCACCAGTAGTAAATTTCCATCCTAAAGAACCGTCTTTCCGGTTTAAGGCGTAAAAGTTGCCATCCATACTGCTGAAATAAACCATCTCTTGGGTAACCAGGGGGGAAGAATGTATGCTACCGCTGGTTTGATAATGCCACAGCAATTCTCCGGTATGTTTATTCAAGGCATACATGATTTGATCCTGGCTGCCAACAAAAAGCTGGTCGCCCCAAATGGCAGGTGAACCAAAGATCTGACCATTGGTAGCGAATTGCCATTTAAGGTTTTTCAAACCCGGGTCCTTTTCAGAAATATAGGTGCCAGTATGCTGTACATTTCCTCTGAACAAGGATATCTTTTCATCTTGAGTCTGGCAGCTAACTAACCCCATGAGCATGAAAACAGACAAGATCAATGTACTGAATTCTTTAAAATGCTTTTTCATTATTTCCTCCTGAAATTCCCAACCAGAAAATGAACTATCTGTTATTTTTTTAAAAAATCTATAATTTCCTTTCTCTGCGGAGCAGAAGGCTGTGCGCCCAGCCTGGTGACGGATATAGCAGCCGCTGCCGCAGCAAATTTCACGGCATCTACCATAGATTGACCTTCAGCCAGGGCTACAGATAATGTGCCGCAAAAAACATCTCCGGCTCCAGTAGTATCAACAGCTGCCTTTACTTTGAATCCCGGGATCAGTCTATCATCCTGATCTGTCAATACATAAGCTCCTTTGGCCCCAAGCGTTATTATAACATTTCGGGGACCTTTTTTTCGGAGAATGTCAGCTACTTTTTGAATCTGAGACTGATCAGATACCGGCAGATCCGATAGCAACTCTGCTTCAGTTTCATTTACCACCAGGGTATCCAGCTTTTTCAGGAGGGCATCATCCAGTTTTTGGGCCGGGGCAGGGTTCAGAAGGATCTTTTTACCTCTTTGATAAGCCTGATCTATCGCATAAGTCACTGATTTAAAAGGTATTTCCAGTTGCAATAAGATCAGGTCAGCAGACTCAATGGCAGCCATTGACTGTTCAATTACTTTTTTGGATAAAGCACCATTGGCCCCTGGAGCTACAGCTATGGAATTTTCACCCTGATCATCTATGGTAATTAAAGCTACCCCGGTGGGATTCTCTGATTGAACAAAAACAAAATCAGTATTAATATGATCTTCCCGGAAATTCTGCAATTGGGCTTTTCCCAGGTCATCATCACCCACACAAGTCACAAAAGTTACCTCTCCACCAGCTCGTGAGGCGGATACTGCCTGATTGGCTCCCTTACCACCATTAGCAATAGAGAAAATTCCTCCTCCCACAGTTTCCCCTGGTTTAGGCAGGCGACTGGTCTTTATTAACATATCCGTATTGGTACTTCCGATTACAGTAATTTGAGGCATACGTGGTATATTTAAACTTATTGAAAATTATACCGCTAAAATAGGAGGAACTTTAGCAAATTACAACTGAACCAATTTCAATTATTATTTAAATTTGAACTAAGCCTGTGGTTGATCGTAAACGACCATTAAATGTTCAAAATCGTTCAGCCATTTTTAAGACAAGGCTTCATATATGATTAAAATACCGATTCTGTTAAATGGCATAATGTTTATGAATTACTAAAAGTAACTGCTATTGTAATCGGCCCATGTCATTAGAAATGAACAGGAATTAACAGGAAATCAAATGATCAAGCAATACCTTATCATCGCATTCAGAAATATTTTTCGTAATAAACTATTTTCTGCGATAAATATTTTAAGCCTTTCCGGAGGCATTATGTTCAGCTTCCTCATCTTTATGTTTGCCCGGGATGAATTTAATCATGATCGCTTTCATGTCCATCAGGAAAATATCTATCGGTTGATCAGCCGTGCTACCAATCCTACCGGAGATATTGAATTTGCCACACTGCATGATTATCAATTTGTAGAGGCCATTCAAAAAAACATTCCGGCAGTGGATAAAGTAACTGCTTTGAAAATATCAGGAGGATGGTTGAAGCAGGGTGATCGCTTATTCAATGAGAAGATAGCCTTTGTAGATTCCACTTTTTTTGAGATCTTCAGTTTCACTATGTTGGCCGGCAACCCTGAAAAAGCCTTACAAAATCCCAATAGTGTAGTCATCACCAGGGAGGTAGCCGATAATTTTTTTGGAAAGCCGGTTAATTACAATGATCTACTGGGCCGGATACTGATTTTCCCTAAAGGTGAAGAAAAAAACTTCCAGGTGACCGGAATCATAGATGATATTCCTGAAAATTCCAGTATCGGTTTTTCGGTGGCCGTACCTTATTCACATGGAGACCCCTATCCTGAAAGCAATAACTTCTTTGGCAATTCCTCCATATATCTTTTGCTAAACCCTTCGGCCCAACTGAGGAATATTGAAGAAGCTGCCAATGGACTGGTAGAAAATATCCTGGGAAAAAAGCTTGAAATAGCTCTCAAGTATTATTTTAGTGAGGAAGATGATCCGGTTTATGAGCTTAAGCTGCAGCCCCTGACCGATATCTATCTTAATGAAGAAGTCTGGAGCCAATATGAAGCTAACAGTAGCGTGAAGTATTCTTATATTCTGGGAAGCATAGGCCTGCTGGTGCTGATCATTTCCTGTATTAACTACATCATGCTCACTTCTGGTCAATCAATGCAGCGATTAAAAGAAATTGGCATGCGGAAAGTTTTAGGAGCTAAAACCAGGAACATCCATACCCAATTTTTGACTGAAGCATTTTTAATGTCTTTTCTGGCCCTGTTTATTGGTTTGATTCTGGCCAATTTTGCCAAACCGGTATTCAATCAGTTGAGCCAGAGAAATTTAAATTTCAATCTTTTACGAACCGATGAGCTGCTGTTTTTAGCTGTTTTGATCATTTTTATCAGCCTGGTGGTAGGTTTCATTCCCGGTACGAATTTAAACCGGTTTAATCCCATTCATATATTCAGAAAAAGTATCCGGTTGCGGAGTAAGAAATTTTCCTCCCAGTTTTTTGTAATAGCGCAGTTCACTCTTTCCATCCTGTTGATTGCCGCTACCGTTATCATCCTGCAGCAATTGAATTATTTACGTGAAAAAGATCCGGGTATTGATGAAGAGCAGGTGGTAGTGATCAGCCTGCCAGATGATTTTTCCGAGCTTAAGATCCAGCGCCTTTCTCAGGATCTGCTGTTAAGATCTGAAATATCCAGTGTCTCTGGTTCTGACCGAAATTTCATCTATGGCAGCAGCACCACCAGCATGAAAAAAGACAATGGAGATTTTATGGCTTGCAGGCTATTAAGGGTGGATCCCGGATATTTGGAAACCTTAGGGATTGAATTAGTGGAAGGACGTAATTTGTCTTATGATTTTGCCGCCGATTCGGCTCATTCCGTGTTGGTAAATCAAAAATTTATTGAAGAAATGGGCTGGGAAAGCGCCATTGGAAAAAGCTTGCCAGTCGATGAAGAAGAAAAACCAACCATTGTAGGTATGGTGAAGAATTTCCACTTTGATTCGATGCATGATGAAATTATGCCCCTGGCTATGCATATGAATCCTGAAAAAAATTCAATCTGGAACCTTTTTGTGAAAATACATACCGATAATACTTCACAGGCGGTGGCAGCTCTGGAAAAAAGCTGGAAGAATATAGCTCCCGATCGTCCATTTGAATATGCCTTTCTGGAACAAAGCCTGGATTCCCTGTATGATGAAGAAGAAAGGTGGGGTAAAATAGTAGGATATGCAGCCATTTTCACCATTTTGTTATCTTCGCTGGGATTATTTGGCTTAACCTTGCTGGTAGTTAGCCGAAGAACCAAGGAGGTAGGCATCAGAAAAGCTATCGGAGCCACCACCAGCAATATATTACTGTTGTTTTCCCGTGATTTTACCAAATGGGTTCTGGTAGCGGGAGTCATCGCAACTCCAATTTCCTTTTATGCCATGCAACAATGGCTGCAAAGCTTTGCCTATAAAATAGGTATCGAATGGTGGGTATTTGTTTTAGCTGGGTCGATTGCCTTGCTCATCGCCATTGTTACCATCAGTTTTCATATAATAAAAGCAGCTACAGCCAATCCGGTAGATGCATTAAGGTATGAATAGCTAATAAACTCAAATTAAATATTAAGCACTTCTTTTAACTTGCTGTAACCACTTTTACTCACCGGTAATTTATGTCCGGTTTTCAGGGTCAGCCGGTAGCTGGATTTTTCAAATAATTCTACCTGGTGTATCAGGTTTACATTAACAATATAAGAGCGGTGTATCCGGATAAAATCCAATCCATTCAGCTGGCTTTCGAATTTTTTCATGGTCTTTTGCTTGAGAAATTTTCCTTCTTCAGTATAGATCATGACATAGTCATCCTGAGCTTCCAGGTATTTTATTTGTTGAACCGGGATAATCTTTATCTTGCTACCTGTTTTAACCACCACCCGGTCTATGGATTCTTTTTCCTGATCCAGGTGGTCCTTTAAGTGATGAATATTTTCCTGAGAAGCTTGTTGTTGTATGGCATGCAAGGCTTTATCAACAGCCTGGTGAAATCTTTCCCGGGAAAATGGCTTAAGCAGGTAGTCTATCGCATTAAGCTCAAAAGCTTTAAGAGCATATTGATCATAAGCCGTAGTAAAGATCACCTGAGGAGGGTTTTCCAGTAGCTCCAGCATTTCAAAACCTGTTATTTTGGGCATTTGAACATCCAGAAAAATCAGGGCCGGCTGGTGCTGTTGGATGGCTTTGAGTCCTTCAAAACCATTATAACAAACAGCGCATACCTCTATCTGCTCATATTCTTTCAGAAAGCTGATAATGATTTCTGTGGCCAGATTTTCATCATCGATTACAATAGCCTTTATTTTCATTGTAAATTAACTTTTAGTGGACGCAATGTATTATTATTTTAAAATTTACTGGGGCACCCTGATCTGTACCCGAAAATTGGATCCATCATCTGTTAGGTTTATCAGGTCCGGCCTCCCATAAATAGCCTTCAAACGACTTTTAATATTGGCTAAACCCAGACCTTCACCTTTCCTGGTGACTGTCTCCGGGTCGTAGCTATTCTGTACTTTTACCACCAGCTCCTGCTGCTCCAGGTAGCATTCCATCTGGATGGTAACCGGTGCAATACTTTCATAAACCCCATATTTGATGGCATTTTCAAATAAAGGCTGCAACAGGTAAAAGGGAATTTCCTGGTCCAGGCATTCTGGTGCCACTTTTTGATCGATCAGCAGCCGGGATCCAAACCTGACTTTTTCAATAGCCAGGTACCGCTCAATATTTTCCAGCTCATTTTTGAGGCTGGTGGTTTTGGTTTTATGCTCCTGGCGCAGGGAATACCTTAAAAAGTCGGATAACTTGATCACCATATCCCGGGCCTTTTCGGGAGCCGACAGGGTAAGGGAGCTAATGGAATTCAGGCTGTTAAAAATAAAATGAGGATTGATCTGAGAACGAAGATTCTTCAGTTCTGCTTCCTTGACCAGGGTATTTAACCTTTGCTCATTTATCATCTTTTCCTGTAAAGAACTGTAAAAGGTAATGGAATAGAACACCAGTAAAAGGGAAAGGTAATACAAAAAGCCTATAAAAAACCGGATATAGATAGTTTGCTGCAGAAACAGCAGGTAGTTGGTATTATTAACCAACCCTCTGATCATCATTTGGGATACCCAAAGCCAGATCCCCACCAGCAAAATGGCCACCAGCATATGATGAATAAACAGTCTTAGCCAGTCTTTCACTGCAATATTGTTGAAAGCCACCACATACCATATACCCAGTCCCAGTCCGGCAAAAATGAGGTTGAAGATGACGGCTTCCAGAATGGCCAGAGACAGGCTGAACTTATAAAGAAGATGTATGATGCCGGCATGTAACAGAGCAATTAATAGCCAAAAGGCAAAGTAAATGGTGAAGTTCTTGATCTGGCTGGTAATTGGATTGATCATGGTCGCAGGATATTGAAGCCGAACCTGGTCCGGCTCCTTACTTGGATTTATTTATACGATTTTATTTCACCACCCCCGAATAATACCAGACCTTTGATGATCAGTTTTTTGTCCGGATCAGTTATGGTAGACATATGCCGCTTATCTGAAAATCCTCCAAATATTGGTTGTACATCAAGTACCACTTCCCAATCGGAAGGCACCAGAAAAGTGGCCCCGCCAAATATGGTGATAATGTCCATCACAGCTCCTTTAGGATCCAGGTCAGCATTCATAAAATTAAGTTCCGATCCACCAAAAATGGCAGTTATCTTTCCTCCTTTGAAATTTTTGGAAGTAATCAGACTTTCTCCTCCGCTAAAAATATTGAGCAGATCTATGTAATCTCCACTACTTCGGTCAAATTTCAGATCACTATAATCATAATCTTTGGATCGGGCCCTGAACATTATAGCCAGACCTACCACGATGATGGCGGCAGGCCATAACAAACGTGCATCTACGAAGAAAAATTCAGGAATAAGAAAGACCGCTCCAATGGTGATCAGTACAATACCCGGAGTTTTATTGTCTTTACTGAACAAAGCCAGTAAACCCAAAGCGATCAGAATGGTTTGCCAGGAAAATAACAGATCATCCAGCCAGTATGGCATTAAACCCAGATTATTAACTAATAAAGTCAATCCTATAATGACTATGATGACACCCACTATAATGTGACGGTTTGATCTTGTGCTTTTCATTTTGATAAGGTTTTTAATTAATGTTACTCCAAATGTAAAGGCAATACACAAGGAAAAATACAGAAAATCGGTGAACAGAGATATACTGCCGGTGAATAAAAAAATGAAAAGGTAATTGAGCAAATATCATCTATATGTTGCCTTAGTCTGTCAGCGGTAAACGTGGATTTCAGGATAAAGCAATTGGCAATGTAACAATACCCTTTCCTTGTATTTGCCCACTCCCAGGCTTTGGATTTCTTAACCCCCAGCTTGGTTAGATTCATCAGTTTGGTTCTTATCCGTTTCCACTGTTTCCAGATTACTATTCTGATTCGTCTTCTATACCACTCATCTACTCTCAGAAAAAGTTTGCGCATGTCTGCCAGTTTGAAATAATTCACCCAGCCGGTAATGTACTGGCCAAGTGTTTCCTTCCTGAAGGTGACAGAATGAACTCCAGCAGTCCATATCCTAATCGGTTGTTCTACGTGAGGTTGTTTTCAGTTATTCACATGAAAGTCTGCCTTCCACATAGCCTTCGGATGCCGTCCTATTCTTCTGTGGACAGGTTTTCTTATTAAAAATTTTCTGCCTTATTCCTTTCATTTGGTAACATTCATTGACTACCCACTCCTTAAAGTTCAGCCCTTCCTCAAGGTAGTCGTGATTGGGGCTATGGCCTCGGCTGACTTCTCACGGCAAGCTTTACTCCGTACTTCCGAAAAAACGTCCGCAGGTCCATCAGACCTCCCCTGGTAAGAACGATAACTTTCATCCCATATACCTGCTGCATCTACCATGCGAACTCCGGACAGTACGGAATTTGGGTTGTATGGCAACCTTATCCGATTCACTTTGGCCTTGTATGCAGTTTCTGTTGGTCAGGCCGGGAGTTTGCCTCCGACTTCCTTCAGATTCCATCTCGCGATGGACACCCTTGTCTTTGGCTAACACTTCCTACTGCCAAGTGTATTCGGGACTTGCACCCTATAGCTATCGCCCATGCCGGGCGCACCATAAAAAAGCCTGGTTAACAAACCAGGCTTTTCAGCATATATAATTAAGTTAATAAAGAAACACACTAAAAGGCATAGCCCAGGGAAATCATAAATACAGAATTGGTAATGGAAAAGTCCTCTGGATTCTCATCATTAATATTACCCAAACCTAAATAATACCTTGCTCCAGCAGTCAAGCCAAAAGGCAGATCAAGACCAAGACCAAAATTAACCCCCAGGTCAAATGTTTTATATTTATCTTTTATATCCTCCTCTCCCTTTACTGCACTTACCAAAAATCCTATTTGGGGACCCACATCAATGCTTAAGCCCTGAACTAAATAAAACCTGCCCAATACAGGGATATTCACATAATTTAAACTGTTTTTTATATCGTCACTTTCAAAACCTTGGTTGGAAAAAAGAATTTCAGGCTGAAGTGCAAATTTATCTGTGGGTTTCAATCGCACAAATCCTCCAAAATGATATCCAGTAGTTGCAGATATAGTTTCTTCTACATCTCCTGAAATAGATGGTACATTTAATCCCGCTTTTATACCCACTTTCAATGACTGAGCCTGGCTCAATTGAACCGCTAATACCAATAACATAAAAATAATTAAATGCTTTTTCATAACAATTTGATTTAGTTGTTGTATGTGCGAATTAACAGAAATGAACTTATTAAAAAAATCTTAATTCATGGAAAAAATTACATGTTATGCCTCTAAATACTTTTATTTCAGTTGATAGCGTTCACCGATTCCTTCATGATTTTATATTGCTGATAATTTTGCCTGAATAAATCCATATTTAATCCGGCACAAAAAGCTTTGCCGGGGTCTAATTCACTGTGTTGTAAAATAGCTATATTATAAAACTGTTTTTCCAGGTCGTATATTAACTCAACTGCTGTTATAAGTTGTTCATTAGTAAACTGACCGGATCTGCCAATCAGGCAAATTCCAACCGAATTAATATTGTAGCTTTTTACATGAGCTCCCACTTCATTTCCCTGCACTACCGGATCATGATCCAGTGGTCTGCCTGTCTCCAAATGTCCATTGAAGCGGGAATTGTAAATGGTAGATGTAAGCCAACCATTAAGGATCACATAATGATAACCAATGCCATTCCAGCCCCGGCCCTGAAAGCTCTTGCCGTTTTGTACTACCTTATTGGCGGGCAATGCGTGCCATTTTGCAATTAATGCGGCATTTCCAAATCCGGAATCAGAGCAATGTAGTATGATCTTTACTGCCATTTGAAGTCCTTCAGCTTTTCTTTGATATTTTTGGTAATAACCTGATCCATGGCACTGGTTTTTCTTAAGTTACCAGAACCGGTAATTGTAGAAGTCCAGGCATTTCTGGTGCCTCTTTTTTCAATGGACCGGCCTACAGAATAAACGCCTACTACGCCCGCCCAGGAAACCAGGAAAAACTGGAATATTTCATTGGAAGACTGAACCATCGCCTGAGATACACCAATGGCATCCAGGATCATGATACGTAAACCCAGAATTTCCAGAAGAATAAACACCAATCCGGCATAAACTACAGTAGGGCGGGCTCGCTTGGTATAATTATCCCCCTGGTTCAATTCTGCAATGAGAATTTCCTTCTGACTATCAAGTTCAGCCCTGATAGTAGCTTCGATTTCAGCCTCTCTTTCCTGGGTCAGCCGCTCCATCTCCATGATGAAATTCCTTTGGTTCTGCTGTTGTTCTTCCTGGATTTTCATCAATTCCTGCTTCAGTTTTTCCCGCTCTTCCGGAGTTTTTACAAATCTATCCACCGTATCAGCGATGGTATCTATCACATTTGACCCGCTACCGGCTATAAAATCAATTACTTTTTTGAAAAATGGCATACTATTTTTGTTAGATTTTTAAGGACAGCCAATATATCAGGATTTCAACTCTATTTCAATACCTAAAAATGGGGATTTTTTTCAGGTGTCAAAGGTGCCTGAACTGTGATTTTTATGCTTACTTGAGGCCTGTGGCCCCGAGCGTAGGGGCCACGAGAGGTGTGGGAATTTCTTACTGTCTTGATTTTTCTTGAAACTTTTTGAATCAGAAAGTACAACCCCCACCCGTCCGGGCAGGACAATAGATAGGGATAGGTAGAATGTACCCTAAATTGTAGTCAAATTTATTGAATAATCTTTTTGATCCTAAGCAACTACTACTTATAGAAACCAGCTACCTTACCTCCGAAAGATTTCTCCTGACATCGAAATGACGGATGTGGGGCATTTTTGTATTTTTCGGACACTTTTGACAAGGTTAAGAATTTGGCGTAAAAGGTATAGTAAACTAAACAAAAAAGATGCTATTCGAATCATCGTCGATCATCAGAGTCCTCTAGCGAGAGACTCTGATGGGAAAAAAAATGTAGTGTAGCACTAGCAAACCTAAATTATTGATGTTCAATGCATTATGCTCTTAATATGCCAAGTTGGGTTAATTTGTTCACTAAATATTCCCTCTGATAGACATTAAAAGCTATATTGCCCTCATAAAATTGGCTGATGATCCATGACTCTTTGAACATCATTAACTATTTTTTGACTTGGTGAAGCCAAGAAATAACGAAACTTCCCTGAACAGTCGCTATATTTGATCTATTCATAGATTTCAAATTTTTGCTCAAAATAAAAAGTTGAAACTAAGCCAATAAACATAATCCCTCTGACTAAAATAAACCCATCACTATTGAGGAAATCAGCTACGAACTTGAGAAAAATATCCTCTTAACCTAAAAAATTCAAGTTAATAAAAAAATGCCAGAACTTCGAAAAGGTAAGCCCCCAAAAAACTGCACTGATAAACATATACAAAAACACCTGTTTCTTCTGAGCACCTAAGGTCGTCAACAGCAAGGCACCCAGTATAGGAGAAAAAATAATTGGAGTCAGAAAAGAAACACCTAAAATACCATAATTCTTCCAGATGAATACAAACCTACGATTGGATTTGGTAAATATTCTTTTGGTCTTCTTTTTCCTGAAATATTTCCTGGACCAATTTCGGATATTCTTCCCAAAAAGGGAAATAAGAACCACAGAAGTCATCATTCCCGTTACTGTAAGCACAAAAGTTTCTAAAAAAGACAGTCCAATAGCTGCGCCCATGGTAGGCCCTGCAATAAACTTCAGCATACTCATCAGGTAAACTGAAAGATATTTTAAAACTTCTTCAATCATTTAAACTAAGAAAAGACCATATAAATATAAGCCACGTAAATAGCCAGTAGTATTGCGCCTTCCCACCGTTCTATCGTCTTTTGCGTAAGCATCATTGGCAGAATTATAAAAGTTATACTCATCATCCAAAGGATGTCAAAGTTAATAATTGGAGCAGATACACTAATACTCTTAATAATGCTAGTGATTCCTAAAATGGAAAAAATATTAAAAATATTTGAACCAATCAGGTTTCCCAGGGCCAGATCAGTTTCCTTTCTAAAAGCTGCCACACAAGCTGTAATTAATTCAGGTAAACTTGTCCCTACTGCCACAATGGAAATGCCGATCACCCGTTCACTTATGTTCAAATTTCCTGCCAGAAATTTAGCACTTGCTACAAACCAGTCAGATCCGAAATATAAACCTAAACATCCCAGAAAGATAAACAACAAATCCTTCCATAAATGTTTCGAAGTTTCTTTAGGCAACTCTATTTCCTGCTCCAGTTGCTTTAGTTTTTTGGTGTCTTTGCGGGACTTTCTAATGATAAATACCAGGTATGTCAACAAAATCATCAGAAATATTACACCTTCCAGGCGGCCAATTTCAAAATTTAATATAAACAGATACAGTAAAACTGAAGCTCCCATAGCCACTGGCCAGTCAATTTTCAAAGATTCCGATTTGATATTGATGGGATAAATAAAAGCGGCAGCCCCTAAAACCAGAGCCAGATTACATATGTTGGAGCCAACAACATTGCCGATAGCTATGTCTGGACTACCTGATAAGGCAGAATTAATACTGATAAAAAGCTCCGGGGCTGATGTTCCAAAAGCTACAATGGTAAGACCCACCACCAAAGGAGACAGATGTGCCTTAATGGCTATACTGGAGGCGCCTTTAACCAAAAAGTCACCGCCGGCAATAAGCACTACAAGGCTAATAATAAATATAAGACTGTTTAATAACATAATTTATTATTGTTTTCTTCCGAAAGCCAGATCTCCCGCATCACCTAGACCAGGAATGATGTACCCTTTCTGATCCAGTTTATCATCAATTGATATGGTCCAAATACTATAGGGTAGGGAAATATGCCGGCTTAAATGGTCAATCCCTTCCGGACTGGCAAGCACAGATAAAAAGTGAATATGACGGGGCTGACCGGTTTTCAGAATTTCTTTGGTGGTAGCCACCAGGGACTGACCTGTGGCCAGCATTGGGTCGGCCAGGATAATCACCTTATCACCGATTTTGGGAAATTTGGCATAGGATAAATTGATCTTAATATCAGCATGATGCTGAATATCATCTTGTCTGAAAGCCCCGATAAATCCACATTCGGCCTGATCAAAAAAATTCAGGACACCTTGAAAAAAAGGAATACCAGCCCTTAAGATGGTTAGAAGAACCGGTTGTTGGACTAAAAGCTTACCCGTTTTGATGCCCAGAGAGGTATTCACCTGGTGAGAAGTATAATTTAAGGTTTTGGAAAGTTCATAGGCCAGTATTTCACCCAATCGCTCCAGGTTTTTTCTGAATTTCATGGAATCCTTTTGAATATTCTGATCCCTTAATTCGGTTATAAAATGATGCACCAGGGAATTTTCCTGACTTAATTCATACACCATAAGTTTTTTGTGTTAATTTATTTAATTATTCCTGATTCATCCGAAGCACTGCCTGATTAAAAAACTTGACAAATCTAAGATAATTGGAAGCTTATAATCAGAAAATCGACCAAAAAAATTAAATAAAACCCTGCCCCTCTTAATAGCATAACTTTTTGGATTTAATACCTTTGCCCAAATATACAAACGATCTTCATGAGCAACTTTACCCTATTGAAAAAGCTTTGCCAGATTCCTGCCCCTTCGGGTCATGAATCAACCATGAAAAATTTCATCCTGGACTATGTCAGGCAAAACCAATCTGATTGGAAAGTACAACCAGAAATCATCCAGGGTGCTGATTTTCAGGATGCCTTTCTGCTCAAATTTGGGCAACCATCAGTAGCAGTTTTTGCCCACATGGACAGTGTGGGTTTTATGGTGCGCTACCAGGATCAACTGATCCCCATTGGACAACCAGAAATAGACTCGGGCTATAAATTAATTGGTCAGGATGGTTTGGGTCCTATTGAATGTGAACTGGAAGTGGATCAAGAGCACCAACTAAAATATAATTTTGGCCGGGGTATTCAAACGGGTACGCCCCTGTTGTTTCAACCAGATTTTCGGGAAACCAAAGATTATATTCAATGCTGCTACATGGATAACCGGCTGGGCCTGTTTAACCTATTGAAGTTGGCTGAAAACCTGGAAAATGGTGTATTGGCTTTTTCCTGTTGGGAAGAACACGGAGGAGGATCAGTACCGGTACTGGCCAGGTATTTATATGAAAAACTGAAAATCCAAACGGCTCTGGTATCAGATATTACCTGGGTGTCCGATGGAGTACATGCAGGAAAAGGGGTCGCGATTTCTCTCAGAGACCATAACATCCCCCGTCGTTCGTTTCTGGAAAAGATCATCGAAATAGCCCAAGATTCCGGAATACCATACCAACTGGAAGTAGAATATGCTGGTTCCAGTGATGGACGGGAATTGCAGGAGTCTCCCTATCCTTTTGACTGGTGTTTTATTGGGGCTCCGGAAGCAAATGTACATTCACCTCAGGAGCAAGTACATAAAAAGGATATTGATGCCATGATAAAATTGTATCAGCTATTAATGCAAAAATTACCGGAACTAATCTGAGTATCCTGAAATGCTCCTGAATTAATTATTATATTTGCGCTTTATTTTTAAAAGCCAAATCATTCAAAAGCTGCATATGATCATCAAAGACAAAGAGTTTGTTTTGTTTATGAAAAAGGAAGAGATTCAGCTAAAGGTATTGGAACTGGCTCAGCAAATAAAGAGAGATTACGCTGAAAAAAATCCGATCTTTCTGGCTGTACTAAACGGGGCCTTTATTTTTGCAGCTGATCTGATCCGGAATTTAGGGATCCCCTCAGAAATCTCTTTTGTCAAACTGGCTTCCTATAAAAGCATGTCCACCACCGGAAAAATAAGGGAGTTGATTGGACTGGATGAGAATCTAAAGGGAAGACACATACTGGTAGTAGAGGACATTGTGGATACCGGATATACCCTTTCTCACTTAATCCAGCAGATCCGGCAACAGGAACCAGCCTCAGTAAATATTGCATCCTTGTTATTTAAACCTGAAGTGTTTAAAAAAAATAAATTCAATATTCCTTTGAAATATGTGGCTCAGGAAATTCCGGATAAGTTTGTAGTTGGCTACGGTCTTGATTTTGATGGGCAAGGACGGCACCTCAAGGATATTTATCAGGTAAAAGCGTAATTTTTATCAATATAAAGCAAAAAAGCATGTTAAATATTGTATTATTTGGCCCTCCTGGTGCAGGCAAGGGCACGCAAAGTGAAAAACTTATAGAAAAATATCAACTAACCCACATTTCTACCGGTGACTTGTTCAGGAAACATCTCAGCCAGAATACTCAATTGGGACGGGAAGCACAGCACTATATGGACCAGGGAAATCTTGTTCCTGACAAAGTGGTCATAGGTATGGTAGATGAAAAGATTTCTTCCAGCAGTGAAAGCAGCGGGTTCATCTTTGATGGTTTTCCCCGTACAGTGGCTCAGGCAGAAGCTCTGGACCAACTTCTGGACAAAAAACAGGAAAAGATAGATGTGATGATCGCCCTGGACGTGGAAAAAGAAGAATTGATCAAAAGGATCCGGCACCGGGGAAAAACTTCAGGCCGATCAGATGACCAGGATATAGAAAAAATAAATAACCGAATTAAAGTATACCGCCAGGAAACACTTCCTGTGGCCAGTTATTATGAAAAACAAGGAAAGTTGGCAGAGATCAAAGGGATTGGTGAAGTGGAGGAAATTTTTGAAAAAATCTGTCAGGTTATTGATCATATCAGGTAATTCTGACAGTTTGAAATACCAGAAAAAATCATACTGCCTCTGGATTGGTATGATTTTTTCTTTCAGCCACCAAAAAAACAAGTAAATGGCAACATCTAATTTCATAGACCAGGTTAAAATTTGTTGCCGTTCGGGAGCCGGTGGAGCAGGATCTGTTCATTTCAGAAGAGAAAAGTTTGTGCCCAAAGGAGGACCGGATGGTGGAGATGGCGGCAGAGGAGGTCACATTATATTGAAAGGGAACCAGCAACTTTGGACCCTGCTTCATTTAAAATACAGGAAGCATGTCATTGCCAGTCCGGGGAAACCGGGTGAAGGAGCCAATAAAACAGGTTCACAGGGAGAAGATGTGATCCTGGAAGTCCCTTTGGGCACAATAGCCCGGTCTGCCCAGGACCAGGAATTTAAAGCAGAAATTGTTGAAGATGGTCAGCAAGTGATCATTACTCCGGGAGGACAGGGTGGACTTGGTAATTCGCATTTTAAAAATGCCACCAATCAAACACCCCGTTATGCTCAACCAGGAGGAGAAGGATTGGAAGAATGGGTAGTACTGGAACTGAAAATACTGGCCGATGTAGGATTGGTGGGATTTCCTAATGCCGGTAAGTCTACTCTGCTTTCTGCTGTTTCTGCGGCAAAACCTAAAATTGCTGATTATCCATTTACCACTCTGACTCCCAATCTTGGTGTAGTATCCTATCGTGATTATAAATCTTTTGTGATGGCTGATATCCCCGGGATCATAGAAGGTGCCTCCCAAGGTAAAGGACTGGGCACCAGATTTCTCAGGCATATTGAACGTAATTCGGTACTTTTATTTCTGGTGCCGGCCGATGCATCCGATATCAGGAAAGAATATAATGTTTTGCTGGATGAACTGAAAAAGTATAATCCTGAATTATTGGATAAAAAAAGAATATTGGCTGTTTCGAAAAGTGACCTTCTAGATAAGGAATTGAAAACCGAAATGGAAAAAGAAGTACCAGGGGAACTAAAATCCATTTTTATGTCTTCTGTCACTGGAGAAGGCATTATGGAACTTAAGGATTTGCTCTGGAAAATCCTCAATCAGGAAAATTAAGGTGTCATCTTGTCACATTTGATAAATTTGGCAAAATAATTGTCAGATCACGGATATTTTGTGAATAAAAATTATTTTAAATTATGAGCAAGGAAAAATTTGAAGAAAAAGATATACAGGAAAATTTGGTAGAAGAAAATCAGGGCAAAAAGCAGGAAGAGGATCCTGAAAATGAAAGGGAAGAGCAGGAAAATGCGGAAGACCCTGATCGTCAAATAGACCTGGAGCAGGAAATCGAATCTGAAATAAATGAGATTAATAAGGTAAAAAGCGAATTGGATGACGTTAAAGAAAAGTATCTCAGGATCTATTCTGAATATGATAACTTCCGTCGTCGCACAGCCAGGGAAAAGCTGGAGCTGGTAAAAACCGCCAATGAAGACCTGGTAGTTGCTATTTTGCCTGTGATCGATGATTTTGAAAGGGCCAGAAAGGCCGTAGAAGATAAGGAGGATCCTTCTGGAATAAAAGAAGGTTTCAACCTGATTTATAGTAAATTAATGAAAATACTGGAACAAAAGGGTATAAAAACCATGGAAGTGGACAAAGGATCAGAGTTTGATCCCGATCAGCATGAAGCAATTTCCCAGTTTCCCGCTCCCGAAGATGATTTGAAAGGAAAAGTAATTGATGTGATTGAAAAAGGATATATTCTGGGAGACAAAGTTGTACGTTTTGCAAAAGTTGTAATAGGATCATAATATGGCTAAAAGGGATTATTACGAAATATTAGGAGTAGATCAATCGGCCTCTACTGACGAGCTTAAAAAGGCATACCGGAAAATAGCAATTAAATATCACCCGGATAAAAATCCGGATGATCCAACCGCTGAAGAAAAGTTTAAAGAAGCGGCTGAAGCTTATGAAGTATTAAGCAATTCAGAAAAAAGACAACGCTATGACCAGTTTGGCCATCAGGGTGTCAATGGCGGTGGATTTGGCGGTGGTGGTATGTCAATGGATGATATTTTCTCCCAATTCAGCGATATTTTCGGTGGTGGTAGTCCCTTTGAGAGCTTTTTTGGCGGAGGAGGCCGATCTGGTTCACGCCGGAGAAAAGGTTCTAACCTGAGAATTAAACTGAAGCTGAGCCTGGAAGAAGTGGCCAATGGTGTGGAGAAAAAGATTAAGGTAAAGCGCTATGTGTCCTGTGATACCTGTGGAGGAAACGGTTCTAAAAATGGCACCTCCCTGCAAACCTGTGCCCATTGTAGCGGATCTGGACAGGTAAGAAAAGTGGTTAATACCATGTTAGGCCAAATGGTCTCGGCCAGCACCTGCCCGGTTTGTAACGGTGAAGGCAAGATTGTATCTCAAAATTGTTCTACCTGCCATGGGGAAGGCAGAACCATGCATGATGAAGTTATTCCGGTAAAAATACCGGCTGGTGTGAGTGAAGGAATGCAGCTTTCCATGTCAGGCAAGGGAAATGTGCCCAAAAGAGGAGGAGTTCCTGGAGATTTACTAATTGTAATTGAAGAAGAGGATAATGATACCCTGAAAAGGGATGGCAACAATATTGTATTTGACCTGTACCTTAATTTTGCTGATGCTGCTTTAGGAACTTCGGTAGAAGTTCCCACCATCAATGGCAAAGTAAAGATCAAACTGGATGCCGGTACACAATCCGGTAAAATCCTCAGGTTACGAGGTAAAGGCATCAAGGATATCAATGGTTATGGTTACGGAGACCAGTTGATCCATGTAAATGTCTGGACTCCTCAAACTTTAAGCAAGGAAGAAAGGGAAATTCTGGAAAAATTCCGGGAATCATCCAGTTTTTCTCCTAATCCTGGTAAAAATGAGAAAGGATTTTTTGACAGGATGAAAGAATTCTTTTAAAAAAATATACAAGCGCAATTCATATATTTAAAAAAGTACTCCTTCTGGAGTACTTTTTTTTTGAAAATTGAAACCAGATCAGGGTATTATCGTTTCTAATTGCATGCGTTGGAAAATAGCTTTATTAATAGTATTTGCATTTCATCATTTTTTACAGGCTCAGAACAAAAGATATTTTTCTATTGCAGACGATAATGAATATGATAAGGTTCATTTGACTTTAAATGCCAAATCAGGCAGTTGCTTTATAAAGCCCTCCAAAAATGTAAATATTGTCAACATTTACAGCCTTGAATCCAATCAGAAATACCAGCCCAATTTGAAATCCCATATTAATGATCGGGTTCAATATGTAAATTTTAATCTGAATGAGAATCAAAAAGGAAATATGGGCAAGACCCTTTCCCAACATATTTTTGGAGATCATGGCGAATCTGCTGAAAATCAATGGGATGTGTTTCTGTCCAGAAATAAACCCTTTGACCTGAATTTAAATTATGTGGTAGGAGATGCCAAAGTAGATCTTTCCGGATTGCCGGTAGAAAACCTTAAAATTAATACTGGCAATGCAGATGTACATATCGGCTATTTCAATGATGAATTTAATCCGGTAGATATGGATTCTTTTCAGGTAAAAGTAGATTTTGGCTCTCTTCAGATAGATAAAATTAATCTTTCAAATGCCCGGCATATTGTAGCAGACGTGGGATTTGGAAACCTGCTGATGGATTTTTCCCAGAAAAGCTATTGTCAGAGTGAAATTAAGGCCAGTGTAGGGGCTGGTAGCCTGGAAATTGTAGTACCTGAAAAGCAGGTCCCGATGATGATCAAAGTGAATAATTCCCCCCTTTGTCATGTGAAACTATTGAAATCATTCCGTAAACTGGAGAATAATATATTTGTAAATAAAGCCTATACCGCAGAAGCTCCCAATCTGATAATATTTGACCTGGATGTAACCATGGGCAATATTAAGTTTATTGCAAAATAATAACCTTTCAAACAACTAATCCTTTATACCTGCCGGTTTCAAACTTTTTTAACCATTTATACAATTCGTTGTAGGAAACCTACAATAAATTAGTAATTTTAGGCGCAGATAGCAATAAATCAAACAGTATTTTGGAAATCTTAGCCACACATCATATCCATAAAAGTTACGCCGAACATGAAGCCCTGAGGGATATAAATATTTCTATTCCAAAGGGAAGCATATTTGGACTTTTGGGGCCTAATGGAGCGGGGAAAACTACTCTTATCCGTATCATCAATCAGATCATTGCAGCAGATAAAGGCCAGGTGCTTATCAATGGTGAAGAATTAAAATCAAAACATATCCGGGATATCGGATACCTGCCAGAGGAAAGAGGGCTGTATAAAAAAATGAAAGTAGGTGAACAGTTATTGTACCTGGCACAATTAAGAGGACTATCCAAATCTGAATCTTTTGAAAGGATCAAGAAATGGTTTAAAAAGCTGGAAATATCAGGCTGGTGGAATAAAAATGTGGAAGATCTGTCTAAAGGTATGCAGCAAAAGATTCAGTTCATAGCTACGGTGCTACATGATCCTGCCCTGATCATTCTGGATGAACCTTTTAGTGGTTTTGACCCGGTCAATGCCAACCTGATCAAGGAAAAAATCCTGGAATTAAGGGACAATGGCAGTACCATAATTTTTTCAACCCACAGAATGGAATCTGTAGAAGAACTATGCGATCATATTGCCTTGATACATAAAGCAGAAAAGATCCTGGATGGACCTCAAAAACAAATTAAAGAGACATTCAAAGCCAATACCTATATTGTAGAGCATAAAAATGACTTTGCACAACTCAATGGTTCGTTTGAACTGCTGGAAAAGAAGCCGCTAGAGGATCAATTTTACCGATCAGTCATCAAGATCCATCAGGAAAATGACCCCAATGGGCTGCTAAGGGAACTTATCAATCAGGTGGAGATACATTCCTTCGTGGAAAAGATCCCTAATATGAATGAGATTTTTATTGCAAAAGTACAGGACGAAAAAACATCATGAGCAAGATATTTCTAGTTATCCGACGAGAATTCATTACCAGGGTACGTAAAAAATCATTTATCATCATGACCCTGCTTGGCCCTCTTTTATTTGCCGGAATTATGGTAGTGCCTATATGGCTGGCTACCAGGGAAAGCACTGATGAAAGAACGATCGAAGTTATTGATGAAAGCAATCTGTTTAAAGGTAAATTTGATCAAACCGGCAACCTTAACTTTATTTATACCGAACATGAGCTGGAAGAAGCCCGGCAAAAAGTACTGGATAATACTGTATATGGATTGCTCTATATTCCTGATATCAGTGTTTATGACCCTTCCGGAATAGTTTTATATACCGAGAAGAATCCCAGCCTGGATATAATTGCCAACCTGGAGCGTACCCTGGAAAAGGAGCTGGAAAATATTAAACTGGGAGATTCAGGCATAAACCGGGAGGTGCTGGAAAGTCTTCAAAGCAGTGTCAATATCAGCACCATCAATATCAGTGAAAGTGGGGAAAAACAAGGGAATGCTGGTGTAGCCACAGGTGTAGGCTATTTTAGCTCTTTGCTGATCTATTTCTTTATCTTTTTATATGGGGCTCAGGTGATGAGGGGAGTGATCGAAGAAAAAAACAACCGCATTGTGGAGATCATTATTTCCTCGGTCAGGCCTTTCCAGTTGATGATGGGCAAAATTATCGGTGTAGCTTCTGTAGGTTTGGCCCAGTTCCTGCTTTGGATACTGCTTACTATGATCATCTTTAAAGGTGTATCCGGTTATTTCAACCTGGATCAGATCAATACCAGCCAAACCGCTACTACCCAAATTACCACTGATATGTCCCCGGAAAGGATTGATCAGGCCCAGGATGTCCAGGAAATCATGAACTCACTGAACTCTATCGATATTTTTACCGTAGTTATCAGTTTCATTTTCTATTTCCTGGGAGGATATTTCTTGTATGGAGCGCTTTTTGCAGCAGTAGGATCAGCCGCCGATAGTGATACAGAAACGCAGCAGTTTATGCTGCCCATTACCATCCCACTTATTCTATCTATTGTGGTGCTGGGAGCGGTTTTAAAGGAACCTGATGGCAGCCTGGCCTTCTGGATGTCCATGATCCCCTTTACTTCACCCATTGTGATGATGATGCGTATCCCCTTTGGAGTACCCATATGGCAGCTTCTGTTATCCATGGCCCTGCTGATCCTTGGGTTTGTGTTGAGCACCTGGGCCGCTGGCAAAATTTACCGTATTGGCATTTTAATGCATGGAGCCAAAGTAAATTATAAGGTGCTGGGAAAATGGTTATTTATGAAAAACTGATCTTCATATTCAGAAAGTTTACCAATTTGCCTCACATTTGCGTTTAAGGATTATTGGATATCCTTTTATGAGTTTTTTGCATGAACAATCCTTTTAAGGCTGTTGTTGATCTCAATTTTTACCGCTATGGTTCGCGCATCAAGTGGATCGTCCTGGTCATAGCCACCATCATCAGTATAGGATCCATCTACTATACAAATATCCTGGTGGAACAATTGAAAGACCGGGAAAAGCGGTTTGTGGAACTGTATGCTGATTCCTTTGAATCATTCATTAATGAAAGCAATAATCAGGCAGTGAATTCCATTGCCCCGGAACTGATCATTCTGAACAAATCCATACCTGTAATCTGGGCCGACCGGATTAGCCGTCCTATCGACTACAGGAACCTGGATATCAATGAAAATTTGTCAGAAAAAGAACGTACACTTCTGCTGCAGGAAGAAATCTCTGAAATGAGGGCGGAGCATGAACCAATCCAGATCTTACTTACCAATGAAAAAGGAGAAATTTACGACTACCAGTTTCTGTTTTACCGAAATTCATTCCTGCTGACCCAACTCCAGTTTTATCCCTATGTACAGCTTTCGGTAATCGCTATTTTTGGAATTCTGGCCTACCTGGCTTTCAGCTATTCCCGTACCGCCGAAGAAAACCGGGTATGGGTTGGATTAGCCAAGGAAACTGCCCATCAATTGGGAACTCCCTTATCATCACTGATGGCCTGGATGGAATATCTAAAAGCAGAGCCATTGCTGCAGGAGCAGAACATTGCAGAAGAATTGGAGAAAGATGTGCAACGCCTGGAAATGATTACGGCCCGCTTTTCCAGTATCGGCTCAATTCCTATTCTCAACAATGAAAATATTCATGAAGCCATCAGACATTCCATTACTTATTTGCAAAAAAGGATCTCCTCCAAAGTCAAAATTGAAGTAACTGCCAAACCGGTGGATATCAGGGCCAAAATTAACCGGCCTTTGTTCGAATGGGTGATCGAGAACCTTACCAAAAATGCAGTGGATGCCATGACTGCCAACGGGAACATCTTGATCAACATCAAAAAAGGAAATAATGATGAAGTATTGATTGATTTTTCAGATACCGGTAAAGGAATTCCCAAAGCCAGGATCAAAGACATATTCAGGCCGGGCTATACCACCAAAAACCGGGGCTGGGGGCTGGGATTGACCCTGGTAAAAAGGATCATTGAAAACTATCATGAAGGTAAAATATTTGTTAAGTCCTCTGAACCCGGACAAGGCACTACTTTTAGGATCATTTTACATATTTAATTACGGAAAAATATGTAATTTTGCGCTTCTTTGTGGAAAAAGAGAAAAATTAAAAGTAGTTTTGGGTCAAAATTTTGATCCGGATAATATAAAAAAGAAACGATGACAAACATTGGTAAAATAATTCAGGTAATCGGACCCGTGGTAGATGTGAGTTTTGACCTGGAAGGTTCCAAATTACCGGATATTCTTGAATCTCTAGAAGTAGTCAAAGATCATGGTGAAAAAATAGTACTGGAATGCCAAAACCATTTGGGAGAAGACAGGGTACGAACAATAGCTATGGACAGCACCGACGGTCTGGTAAGAGGTATGCGGGTTATTGCCACCGGATCTCCCATCACCATGCCCATCGGAAACAATGTTAGAGGAAGATTATTTAATGTGGTTGGAGAACCTATAGATGGACTTTCTGCTCCCAAAACCAGCGCCAGTTTACCCATTCACCGTCCTGCTCCCAGCTTTGAAAGTCTTTCCACCACTCAGGAGGTGCTGTATACTGGTATTAAAGTAATAGACCTGATAGAACCATATCTAAAAGGAGGAAAAATTGGACTTTTTGGCGGTGCCGGGGTAGGTAAAACAGTACTGATCCAGGAATTGATCAACAATATTGCCAAAGCCTATGCCGGACTTTCAGTTTTTGCCGGGGTGGGAGAAAGGACCCGGGAAGGGAATGACTTGTTACGGGAAATGATAGAGTCTGGCATCATTAAATATGGGGAAGAATTTGATAAATCAATGCAGCAAGGCGGCTGGGATCTTTCTAAGGTGAATCAGAAAGACCTGGAAGAATCCAATCTGACTATGATATTTGGTCAGATGAACGAGCCTCCGGGAGCCAGGGCCAGGGTAGCATTATCAGGTTTGACTATTGCGGAATATTTCAGAGATGGTGACGGACAAGGAAAAGGACGTGATATCCTGTTTTTTATCGACAACATATTCAGATTTACCCAGGCCGGATCAGAAGTATCCGCCCTACTAGGAAGAATGCCGTCTGCAGTAGGATATCAGCCTACACTGGCTACAGAAATGGGCGAAATGCAGGAGCGTATCACCTCCACTAAAAATGGTTCCATTACTTCAGTACAGGCCATATATGTACCGGCGGATGACCTGACAGACCCTGCCCCGGCTACTACATTTGCCCATCTTGATGCCACAACGGTATTGTCCAGGAAAATTTCAGAACTGGGTATTTATCCGGCAGTTGATCCTTTGGACTCCACCTCCAGGATCTTAAGTGCCGATATTCTGGGTGATGATCACTACAATACCACCCAAAGGGTAAAAGAAATCCTGCAGAGGTATAATGAATTACAGGATATCATCGCCATTTTGGGTATGGATGAACTTTCGGAAGAAGACAAGCAAGTGGTTCACCGGGCCAGAAGGGTACAGCGGTTCCTGTCTCAACCATTCCATGTGGCCGAACAATTCACCGGGATACCGGGAGTTCTGGTAGATATCAAGGACACAATCCGGGGATTCAACATGATCATGGATGGTGAATTGGATCATTTGCCTGAAACTGCTTTTAACCTGGTGGGTACGATTGAACATGCCATTGAAAAAGGTGAAAAATTATTAGCAGAATCAAAATAATCCCTAATAGGTGATTTTTAACTTGTAAACAAAGCCTAAATCTGTTTTTCATGTATATGCAAATAGTCACCCCGGATAAAAAAGTATTTGAAGGAAACGTAGATTCAGCTACCTTTCCCGGTACTAAAGGTTCTTTCCAGGTACTTCGGGATCATGCCCCCCTGATCAGTTCCTTATCAGAAGGAAGTATTAAATATATTGATGAGGAAGGTGAAAATTTCGTGGCTATTTCCGGAGGTGTGGTTGAGGTTCTGAATAACAACATTTCTGTATTGGCCGAATCAATAATCTAAAAAACCCTGGCAGAATATCCGATTTGATATGCTGCCAGGCTATATTTTTTCATAAAATGTCCTCTACTACAGCAAATCCATCAGGATAAAAATAATTCCGCCAATAATTAATAGGGCCCCTACAATGGTAAGCGCTTCTACTGCCACCAGTGAGCCTAAAATAATGGTAATCAATCCCACTCCACCTAAAATCAAACCGGTTCGCATATACCCTGTTACTTGTTGACTGGCCGTGACATCCTTATATTCCCGGATCTTGTTTTTATAGGACCTGAATTCCTGCTTCAGCTCCTTTTTAAGTTTCCTGGTGGTAGCTTTATCTGCATTTACCTGTTGCGCCTTAGCCAGCTGCCGGGCTTTCTCTTCTACCTGATATTCCGCCTGTTTAACTTCCCGGGCTACACTTCTGATCTTAATCAGGTCAGCCGTTGGAATATCAGCAGGTTCCGTTGCGATTTCTTCTGCCGGGCCTAATTTTTCCAATACTTTAAGGGTATTGCTGCTATTGGCTGTTATATTGGCAGGTTTCTGGCTATTGTTTTCCTTTTTGGCATAGCTATAGGTATCAAAAAAATAAGCGTCTTTGTAAGAAAATTTTTTGGAACTGCTACAGGAAGCTAAAAAAAAGGACATTAAAACTATTAAAGAAAATAGATAGTTTTTTTTATTCATGACTCATCAATTTTAGTTGAGAAAAAAATTTAATACGGTTAAATCACTAAATTTAGGAAAATATAAGTTAAATGTACTTATATTTTTTAGCTAAATTTTTTGTTATCTGGAATTTTAAGTACTAAATAGAGAAGAAATTCAAATAAGCATTGAGCTTTTAAAAATAAGCTTTGAATTCCTGCCAAACAGTGATTTCAGGGGGATTTACTTGTAATCTTAGAGGAATTTTCCTGACCGGATGCTGAAAATTTAAGACATAAGCATGAAGTGAAATACTTTTATCGGGATTGGCCAAATCATGACCATACTTCAAATCCCCCCAGATTGGACATCCCAGGCTGGCCAACTGTACCCTGATCTGGTGAGGTTTCCCGGTTTGGGGCTCTACCTCCAGTAAATATTTTTGCCCCAGTTGAGCTATCAACCGGTAGTAAAGTTCTGCCGGTTTGCTGCCTTTCTTTGGCTGACTGAAAGCATAAGTCTTGTTTTTTTGTGCATCCTTTATCAAATAGTGCTGTAATTTACCTTCAGCCTGAGGTGGTGGTTTTGTTACAACAGCCAGGTACACCTTGTGTACTTCTCTTTCTTTGAACTGAAGGTTCATCCGCTCCAGTGCTTTAGAAGTACGGGCCAACAAGGTCAAACCACTAACCGGGCGATCTATCCGGTGCACCACACCTAAAAAAACTTTTCCTGGTTTTTGATATTTTTCCTTTAAATAAAGCTTCCCCCATTCTACCAGGGGCCGGTCTCCGGTGCTATCTCCTTGCACCAGCATACCGGCAGGTTTATTGAGCACCAACAAATGGTTATCCTCATAAACTACCTGGAAGGGATAATCCATGATCAGTATTCTGATGTAAAATGAAACTCAATATCCGGAAAATTATCCTGTACCATCTGTAACCAGGCCCGTGATTCAGCCATAAAAACCAGGTTATCATCTTTATCCCGGGCAATGTACCGGTATTTGGATTTCACAAACTCATTCAGCTTCTTTTTATCTTTGCTGCTGATCCAGCAGGCTTTGAACAGATTTAAGGGAACAAACTTGCAGGAAGCACCATATTCATGGAGCAGTCTAAACTGGATTACCTCAAATTGAAGCGCTCCTACAGTACCCACCACTTTTTTGGCCCCCAACTCATAGGTGAATAACTGGGCTACTCCTTCATCCATTAACTGACGCAAACCTTTATCCAACTGCTTGGATTTCATGGCATCTGTATTCACTACTTCCTTAAAGATCTCCGGAGAAAAACTGGGAATTCCCCGAAAATAAGACGCCTCACCTTCGTTCAGTGTATCACCGATCTTCAGATTTCCGGTATCATACAGTCCCACGATATCGCCCGGGAAAGCCTCTTCCAAAATTTCCTTGTCCTGGGCCATAAAGGCAGTGGCATTGGAAAAGCGCAGGTTTTTATTCAGTCTGACGTGAAAATAGTTTTTATTTCTTTCGAATCTTCCTGAACAAACCCTGACAAAAGCAATCCGATTGCGGTGTTTGGGATCAATATTAGCATGGATCTTGAAAATGAAACCGGAAAAAACATCTTCAGCCGGTACCACCTCTCTTAAGTCAGTATGCCTGGTTTGAGGAGTGGGTGCTATATCAATAAAACAATCCAATAGTTCCCGCACACCAAAATTATTTACAGCACTGCCAAAAAATACCGGGGCCAGATTTCCCCGGGCATATTCCTGCCGGTCGAAAGCAGGATATACGCCTTCCACTAATTCCAGGTCTTCCCTTAGTTGAGAAGCATTACCCGGGCCTATATAATCAGGCAAGCCAGCATCATTCACATCATCTATCTGTATAATTTCATCGGAAAGTTCCTTTTTACTGGGTTCAAACAAAATCAGGTTTTTTTGATACAAATTATATACCCCTCTGAAGTTTTTACCCATGCCAATAGGCCAGCTTAAAGGACGAACCTGAATGGACAATTTTTCTTCAATTTCATCCAATAAATCATAGGGATCCTGACCTTCACGATCCAGTTTATTGATAAATACGATCACGGGGGTATTCCTCATCCGGCATACCTCCATCAGCTTTTCAGTCTGCGCCTCCACACCTTTTACTGAATCTATCACCATCACCACACTATCCACTGCAGTAAGGGTCCGGTAAGTATCTTCGGCAAAATCCTGGTGGCCAGGTGTATCCAGCAGATTAATTTTAAACCCATTGTACTCAAAACCCATCACCGAGGTAGCCACCGAAATACCTCTTTGCTTTTCTATTTCCATAAAATCAGAGGTAGCATGCCGATTGATCTTATTGGATTTAACCGCGCCGGCAGTTTTAATGGCTCCACCAAAAAGCAATAATTTTTCTGTCAGGGTAGTTTTGCCGGCATCAGGGTGACTGATGATGCCAAAAGTTCTGCGCTTTATAATTTCTTCTTCCAATCTCATGTATTCGCTTCCAAATTTCAAACCTGCAAAATTAGCTAATTAATAAAAGAATTGTAGATGTTTAATCTATTTAATGTGAGAAATATACACATTTTTAGGCTGACAATGTGTCACAATTTACAGACCTATCAATCTGTTGGCATAACCATTGATAAACAAAATATACAAATTTAAATTTTAGAAATAGGTAATTATTAAATAGATAAAAATAAAAATATTATGGGAAAAATTATTGGAATTGACTTAGGTACAACTAACTCATGCGTAGCCGTAATGGAAGGTAATGAGCCGGTAGTAATTCCGAATAGTGAAGGAAGAAGAACTACACCATCTATTGTGGCCTTCCTGGAAAATGGGGAAAGAAAAGTAGGAGATCCTGCCAAAAGGCAAGCCATAACCAATCCGGAGAAAACTGTTTATTCCGTCAAAAGATTTATGGGTAAAAGGTTTACCGGTGTAGAAGAAGAAAGAAGGAACATGTCTTATAAGGTAGAACAGGGGAATAATGATACTGTAAGAGTAAGAATAGGAGACAGATTATATACACCTCAGGAAGTTTCTGCCATGATCCTGCAAAAGATGAAATCAACTGCAGAAGATTACCTGGGCACTTCAGTAACCGATGCGGTGGTCACTGTTCCAGCTTACTTTAATGATGCAGAACGTCAGGCTACTAAAGAAGCCGGACAAATTGCCGGTCTGGAAGTAAAAAGAATTATCAACGAACCAACTGCCGCCTCCCTGGCCTATGGTCTGGATAAGAAAAATCAAGATATGAAGATCGCTGTCTATGACTTAGGTGGTGGTACATTCGATATTTCTATCCTGGAACTGGGAGATGGTGTTTTTGAAGTAAAATCTACTAATGGAGATGTTCACCTGGGTGGCGATGACTTTGATTCAAGGATCATTGACTGGCTGGCCGACGAATTTAAAAAGGATGAAGGCATTGACCTTCGCAGGGATCCTATGGCATTGCAAAGATTGAAAGAAGCTGCTGAAAAAGCCAAGATAGAATTGTCCAGCTCAAACAGTACTGAAATCAACCTGCCTTATATCATGCCGGTGGATGGAATTCCCAAACACCTGGTGAAAACATTGTCACGGGCTAAATTTGAGCAGTTGATCGATGACCTGGTACAAAGATCTATCAATCCATGCCGCAAAGCTTTGGATGATGCAGGTATGAGTTCATCCGATATTGATGAAGTGATACTGGTAGGTGGATCTACCCGTGTACCCAGAATTCAGGAAGAAGTAGAAAAATTCTTTGGCAAAAAGCCTTCTAAAGGAGTAAATCCGGATGAAGTCGTAGCCATTGGAGCTGCCATTCAAGGTGGTGTACTTACCGGTGAAGTGAAAGATGTATTACTTCTGGATGTAACTCCGCTTTCTTTGGGTATAGAAACTTTGGGTAGTGTATTTACCAAATTAATTGAATCAAATACCACCATACCCACTAAAAAATCAGAGATCTTTTCTACTGCAGCGGACAACCAGCCTTCTGTGGAGATTCATGTGCTGCAGGGAGAAAGACCTATGGCTAAAGACAACAGGACCATTGGAAGATTCCACCTGGATGGCATACCACCAGCTCCCAGGGGTGTACCTCAAATTGAAGTAACTTTCGATATAGATGCAAATGGTATTATGAATGTATCTGCCCGGGATAAAGGTACCGGAAAAGAACAAAAAATCAGGATTGAAGCTTCTTCTGGCCTGACCGAGGAAGAAATCGAAAAGATGAAAAATGAAGCTAAAGCAAATGCCGAGGCCGATAAGCAGGAAAAAGAAAAGATCGAAAAGATCAATGCAGCTGATTCACTGATCTTCCAGACAGAAAAACAGTTGAAGGAATATGGTGATAAGCTTTCTGAAGGTAATCGAAATACCATCACCAGCGCTCTGGAAGAACTGAAAGAAGCTCATAAGAGCCAGGATCTGGCTGCTATTGATAAAGCCATGGAAGGATTGAACCAGGCCTGGCAAAATGCTTCGCAGGAAATGTATAATGCTGGACAAGGTGCTCCTGGTGAAGGTGGACCCCAGGCAGGACCTGAAGGACCTGAAGCAGGTGCTCAATCTGGTGGACAGGAACCTGGTAAAGGGGGAGAAGAGGATGTCTCTGATGTAGAATACGAAGAGGTAGATGATAAAGATAAAAAATAGTCTGCTTTTTATATAACCACCATTTGATGAAAAGAAAAGCCTGGACACAATCCAGGCTTTTTTTATATTTAATTAACCCCGGTATGATAAAACTTAATTTGTGAAATAAATGGATCACCATCAGCTAAATCAATTATTGGGAAATGTTGACCTCTACCTTTTGGATCAGATTCTTAAAGGCCGGTTTCATCCTTCTATGAAAATCCTTGATGCAGGTAGCGGTGAGGGCCGAAACTTGATATATTTTTTACAACAAAAATATGATGTATTTGCTATCGATCCCAATCCATCTGCCATTAGAATGCTCGGCATACTGGCTCGTCAATACCAACCTGATATAAATCCGAACCAATTTCAAGTACAGCAAATTGAAAACATGACCTTCCCTGATCAGTTTTTTGATGCCGTAGTATGTAATGCTGTGCTGCATTTTGCTAAAAATCCTGATCATTTTGAACAAATTTTTCAACAATTGTGGCGGGTGTTGAAACATGGTGGCATACTGTTTATACGCATGGCTTCCGACCTTGCAATCGATTCCAAACTGCTTAAGGATCTGGACAATGGATGGTCTGATCTGCCAGACGGATCCTCCAGATTTTTGCTCAAGAAAGGCCTGTTGCAACATATAGAGGCAACCTATCATCCTGAATTCCTCGAGCCCATTAAAACAGTGAACGTCAACAACAAACGATGTATGACCAATTTGGTGTTTAAAAAACCTTCATTATAATCCCTTATGTAATATTAGCTTCAGGAAAGGTTTTTCTGTTAATGATTAATGTGCTTAATTAGTAAAAATTTTCGTTCATGGAAGCTATTTTGACCAAACAAGAATCCAGCTCAACCACTATGTCGGTTAAAAAGTGGATTATTACCCTGGTATTGGCTCTTGTTCCAGTAGTAGGTCTGCTTTTTCTTTTTCACTGGGCGTTTTCTGAACAATCCTACCGGGAAAAATCAAATTTTGCCAAAGCCAGCCTTATTATTCTGATCAGTGGAATGATCATGTATGTATTGTTTTTTATTTTTCTTGGTCTGAGAATCCTGGGCAATATATGATACTGAATTCCTGTCTGTTTTATAAGTTTTGGCTCTGATGCTCAACCAAATTATGAGGCTCCTTTTTTGATGAATATTTTCTACTTGTTCATGGAATTTAAGTGGCTTCTTTATTGTTAATAGACAGGTTTTTAACTTTTTGATCACAGATTTTTTTAAGCAAATTATAAGTTTAGACAATATCATTCAAATGAAGCAATACAAAGTTTTGATCATTGACGATGATGATCTTTTTTTATTTGTCACCAAGCAAAGCCTGAACCATTTAGAAATGATTGAAAAACTGGAAACTGCGCAGGATGTTTCCCAAGCCAGGATAATCCTTGATCAATGGAAATCAAGTGGAGATTCAGATCCGCTGCTACTGTTTATCGATTTTAACCTGGATGAAATGAACGGAATTGACTTTGCCCATTTATTCAAAAAAGAATATAGCTTGCATTTCAATGAGACGCGTTTGTTCATTCTTACCTCCTCCATAGATCGGGAAACTAAAAAAAAGGTAATGGCTTTGCCATTAATAGATGATGTATTACAAAAACCGCTTTATGAAGAAAAAATAAAAGAGATACTGACTCTGTAGAAGTTCAATCCGCTTACCCTCTCTATCCGTAAAAATCCAGCTTAACAGATTATTTATCAGGTTTTAACGTTTCCTGATTATATTTGCCTTTACCATTAAATAGGCTTGGTACATATATGTATAAAACAAAAAGAAATATCCTGTTTGGACTTGGTTTGCTGATGAGTATTCCGATTTTGGGCCAGGTTGAAAATGCTGTAAAATATGCCAATACCATAACGGTGAAAGATCTGAAAAATACGGTTTTTACCCTGGCTGCCGATAGTATGCAGGGAAGAGCCCTGGGTGAAGCAGGCCTGGATAAAGCAGCTGAATTTATTAAAAGTCAGCTCTTAGAATATGATTTAAATAACTCCTTGGAAATAGATCAAGCCGGATATCAGCAGTTTACTATGATAAAGGAATATTGGCAGGAAATCTACCTCAAAACGGAGTTTAAAACCTATTATAATTTTGATGAACTGATCTACCTGGGAGATTCTTCGTTTAATGAAATCGCCACCCAAATCAAATTTTTAGGAAATCTTGAATCCAATACCGACCTAAAAAATGCTTCTTTGGCATTTTTTTCCAATGGGTTCTGGAACCGTCAAAAAGAGCATATTTTAGATGGTCCGGACCAGCCGGATGCTTTATTTATCATCGATACCAAAAAACCAGACGATTTTGCTCAAAGCATTAATGTGATGCAGAATTACTATGGTAAAACCGCTATATATTTTCCTCCTGCCCGTTCTTCTCCTTCCCAATCACCTCCTGTGTTTCTTATTTCCCTCAAATTGGCCTCCCAAATATTCCAGGTCTCCCCCGCTAAACTATTAGAAATAAGCGCATTAAAAGAACCTGATCCTAAACTTTACCAAAAAATAGCAGCTGTACCCGTAGCTATAAAAGCCTGGAAAAAATTTGAGGAATTTACGGCCCGAAATGTTTATGGTTTTATTGAGGGAGGTGATAAAAAAGATGAAGTTTTGGTAATTTCTGCCCATTATGATCATCTGGGCAGGAATCAGCAAGAAGTATTTCCCGGGGCTGATGATAATGCCTCTGGGGTAAGCGCATTGCTGGAAATTGCCCAGGCATTTCAAAAAGCCAAACAGCAAGGGGATAACCCCGACCGAAGTATATTGTTTCTGGCTTTTACCGGAGAAGAAAAAGGCCTGTTTGGGTCTAATTACTATGTTTCTAATCCTTTAATCCCACTGGAGCAAACTTTAGCTAATTTAAACCTGGATATGATGGGTCGGGTGGATGAAAACCATCAGGACAGTACCCATTACATATACCTGATCGGATCAGATAAGATTTCCATGGATTTACATGAGCTCAGTGAGAAAGCCAATAAAACATATACCCAATTAAATTTGGATTATACCTACAACGCTGATAATGACCCTAACCGGTATTATTACCGATCCGATCATTATAATTTCGCCAAAAATAACATACCAGTGATTTTCTATTTTAATGGCACCCATAAAGATTATCATCAGCCTGGGGATACCCCGGAAAAAATTAATTACCAATTGTTAAAGCATCGAACAGAACTGGTTTTCCATACCGCCTGGGAGCTGGTAAATCAGGAGGATAAAATTGAATTGGATAATTAAAAACTATATGAATCTGAAACAGATTAAAAAAAAAGGAGCTTGAGGTACGGAAAGTCCGATGATCCTCAAGCCCTTTGTTCAACCAGCTATGTAAAAAAACTTTTATGTAAAAAGTACGGGATAAAAGTAATAATAAATTTTAATATTTCAATATTTTTTTAGATAAAAGT
>JBPRGG010000057.1:0-3910 GCA_051418075.1 Candidatus Cyclobacteriaceae bacterium M3_2C_046
TAGAAAAAAACATATAAATTGAAAACATGATAAGGTTCCTGATAAGTCTATTTATAATTTCTAATAGTTTTTTAATTGCTAACCTGAAGGCAGAATCATGGTCAAGCCAGCAATCGCTTAACATTGATGGCATATTTAACCCTTATGAATATGGAGCCAAAGGAGATGGCAAATCAATTGATACCAAAGCCATACAAGCTACTATTGACCAGTGTCATCAAGAAGGGGGTGGGATCGTTTATTTACAAAATGGAATCTTTATTTCCGGGACTATTATCCTAAAAAGTAATGTGCATTTATATGTTGAATCGGGTGCCGTTTTAAAAGGAAGCAATGACCTGGATCATTTTCCCAGCCTGCAATCCAACTATCCATCCTATGAAGGAGAAATGGTAACCAATAAAATGTTGATTTACGCGGAAGATGCAGAAAACATTACCATTAAAGGCCGTGGTACAATTGATGGAAATGGAGATGCCTGGATAGATGGTCCCTATGGTACGCCGTCATTCAGCTTGCGGCCCAGGATCATTCATTTCCGCGGATGTGAAAATATAGTGGTCCGTGATGTGACACTTTATAATTCCGGCTCCTGGGTGCAATCCTATCAATCATGCAAAAACCTGCTGGTTGATGGGATTACCGTTGACAGCCGGCCTAATAAGAACATTGAGAAGCCCCGTTTTGCTGATGCTCCCAGCCGCAATAATGACGGACTGGACCTGGTGGATTGTGAACAGGTAAGAATTGCCAATTGCTATATCAACAGTGGAGATGATGCCATTTGTCTGAAAAGCTTTTCTCCGGATCAGACCTGCCGTGATATCACCATTACCAATTGTGTGGTAAGCGCCAATGCTTCCGGTATAAAAATCGGCACCGAAACAAGCGGGATGTTTGAAGATATAACTGTAAGCAATTGTGTCATTAATGATATTCGCCGGGATGCTATCAGCATTGCTACAGTGGATGGTGCAGGCATTGAAAGAGTGAATATTTCTAATATCAGCATGCGCAACATTAAAGGTTCCGCCATATTCATCAGATTGGGACAACGTAACCGGACTTACCGGAAAAAGGCTAATATTAATACTCCCTATCTGCGAGACATCCTGATCGAAAATGTGCAGGGCACCAGGGTTTCTGCCGAAAACGGAGGCATCATTGCCGGAATAAAATCAATACCGGTTGAGAATGTGAGATTAAACAATATAAGTCTTCAATTTGAAGGTGGTGGAAAAGCAGAAGAAGCATTTCTCCAAATTCCTGAAAAAGAAAAAGAGTATCCCAATGGTTTAATTTTCGGTCGTTTGACCGCTTATGGATTTTATATTCGCTATGCTGAAAATATCTCCATGCAAAATATCAATCTCAGGTTTACTCAAAATGAACAACGACCGGCTATTATCGCAGTAGAAGTTGATCATTTATCCTTAGAATACCTGCAGGCTGAGGCCTCAGCGTCTACTCCGGAGATGATCAGGTTGATCAATTGTAAAAAGGTGCTTTTGAGCAAGAATAGACCAGCTACATCAGTTCCGGTATATCTAACAGTGTATGGCAAAGATTCTGATGAAATCATCTTATTACACAACTTCCTGCAAAGTGCTGATCAGAAATACGTAGTGAAAGAAGAAGCGACTACTGACATTGTAAATGAAATTGGCACTATAGAATAAACAGAAACCAAAACTTCCAGCCACTTGGGAATGTCGGCAATGCACCTCAAACCCACCTGCCAGACTACCTTATCCATTAGGTATCTGGATATCAAAGCCATACAAGCTACTATTGACCAGTGTTATCAGGAATGTGGAGGGATCGTTTATTTATAAAATGAAATCTTTATTTCCGGGACTATTATCCTTAAAAATAATGTGCATTTGTATGTTGAATTGGGTGCCGTGCTAAAGGAAAGTAATTCCAAGATAACAACCCCATAGAAAAAAAGTATATTTGTAAAAAGAAACATAATTATAAAAATGAAAAAAAAATCATTAATAAATAGAGCTTTAAGAACTCTTGAACAACTTCCGGAAGACAAAATCAAAGAGGTAAATGATTTCGCTGATTACATTTTAAAAAAGTATGATGAAGAAATTTTACAAAAAGGAATGGAGAAGTTAGCAAGTGAATCTAAAACCTTTGATTTTTTAAAGGATGAAGAGGATTTGTATTCCCTTGAGGATTTAAAAGAAAAATTTTAATGAATAAAGGTGATATAATTTTAATACCATTCCCATTTACAGATTTAACAGGAAATAAAAATAGACCTGCCCTTGTACTAGTCAATGGACAAATTGATGTTACAGTAGCTTTTATTTCCACTCAATTAAAATGGAAAGAAGAAAATGATGTTTTAATAGAACCTTCAAAAAGAAACGGTATTAAAAAAGATTCGCTTATAAGGCTAACTAAATTAGCAACTATTGATAAGGATCTTGCCATTGGCCGGCTTGGCACTGTTGAAGATAAAATCATAAATCAAATCAATAAAAATTTAATAAAGATCTTTAAGCTGGAAAAATAAATCAATAACATTATTTGTATTATTCTTTACAATTTATGGCAAAGATTCTGATGAAATCATCTTATTACACAACTTCCTGCTAAGTGCTGATCAGAAATACGTAGTGAAAGAAGAAGCGACTCCTGACTTTGTAATTGAAATTGGCACTGTAGAATAAAAAGAAAAATAAATGACCAACAGAAATTACTTTTTTATCTTGTTTTTGCTCATGGCTTTTTCCTCTTATGCACAGGAGTGGAAAGAAAGGTTGGAATCAGACCTAAAAGCACCAGTTTTTAAACCGGATACTTTCAACATCCTCCATTTCGGGGCAAAACCCGGGGATTTGAAGATTAATAATTCAGCCTTTCAAAAAGCAATTACTGCCTGTGCAGAAAATGGTGGTGGCGTGGTGCTGGTACCGGCAGGGAAATGGCTCTCAGGTCCCATCCACTTCAAGTCCAATGTGAATTTACATTTGGCAGAAGGTGCGGAAATATCATTTTCGAAGAAATTTGATGATTACCTGCCAGTAGTGTTGATACAAAGGGGCGGCTACTACTGCTATAATTATTCGCCACCGGTTTACGCCCGGGATTGCCAGAACATTGCCATTACCGGTAAGGGTACTTTAAATGGCAACGGGCAGGTATGGTGGCCCTGGAAAAAAAACCAACCGGGCATGGTGGAGCTTTTTAAAATGGGTAAAGCCAGGGTGCCGGTAGAGGAACGGGTATTTGGCACTCCTGAAGATGGTGTGCGTCCTCCTTTTGTTCAATTCATCCGCTGTGAAAATGTGCTGGTGGAGGATGTAACCCTGCTGAATGGCCCCTCCTGGAATTTACATCCGGTACAATCTAAAAATATTATTATCCGTGGAATAACCATTGAAGCACATGGGCCCAACAATGATGGTATTGATCCGGATGGTTGCGAAAATGTGCTGATTGAAAACTGCACCCTCAATGTAGGCGATGACAACATTGCCCTGAAATCGGGCAGGGATGAAGAAGCCTGGGAAATCGGTACCACCTGCCGCAATGTGATTGTAAGAAATTGCACCTCTCTGAGAGGCCACGGCGGATTTGTGATCGGCAGCGAAATGTCGGCAGGCGTGGAAAATGTGTGGGTAGAAAATTGCCGCTTTGAGAATACCGACCGGGGCATTCGCATCAAAACCCGCTATGGTCGCGGTGGATTTGTACGCAATGTGAATATTCAAAACATTCAAATGACTAATATAGAAAAAGAGGCGATTGTGATCAATATGAAATATGATGGCGAGCCAATTGAAAAAAATATTAAATTTTCACAATCGGATAAGGCTATGCCCATGATCAGTGATATAAGCATCAGTAATGTTCAATGTGAGGGGGCTGAACATGCTATCAGATTGATAGG
>JBPRGG010000058.1:0-3924 GCA_051418075.1 Candidatus Cyclobacteriaceae bacterium M3_2C_046
ATACTGGAAATTAGTGGAGAAACCGTGAAGACCCATTACAAAAATATCTACCTGAAGTTGCATGTTAGCAGTAGGGGTGATGCCATTGAAAAGGCACGAAAATATAAGTACATTCAGTAATGCAGCCAAAAGTAATAATAATAGGCGCTACTTCCGGAATGGGAAAAGCGCTGGCAGAGATATTAGTAGCCAACAATTATAAAGTTGGCATTACCGGTCGCAGAGAAGCATTATTAAATGAGCTTGTAAAAAAATACCCCAATCAGGTAATTGCCAGGCCAATTGACATACAGGACACAGTTAATACGCTACAGCAATTAACAGAATTAAAGACTGCATTGGGTGGTTTGGATTTGCTGGTGATAAGCGCCGGCATTGGCGATATGAATCCGCAGCTTGATTTTACCATCGAACACCAAACCATTGCCACCAACGTGATAGGTTTTACTGCCATCGCCGACTGGGCATTCCGCGTATTTAGCCAGCAGCAGAGTGGTCATTTGGCTGCCATCACTTCCATTGCCGGCATCAGGGGTGGCAGACATGCACCAGCTTACAATGCCAGCAAGGCTTTTCAAATAAATTACCTGGAAGGTTTGAGGCAGAGAGCCAGTCATGGTAAAATGTCAATTGTAATAACTGACCTAAGGCCAGGATTTGTAGCTACCGATATGGCCAAAGGTGAGGGGTTGTTTTGGGTGATGCCGGTGCAGAAAGCAGCCAGGCAAATTTTCACAGCTATAAAAAGAAAAAAGAAAGTGGCCTATATCACCACCCGATGGGGTATAATTGCAGGTGTCTTAAGGTTAATTCCCAGGACCATGCATAAGAATATGTAAAGCCAATATTAGTAAAAAGTTGATGTTTATGTTTATAAAGTGAAAAATGTCATGAAAATATCAGTAATTGCTTTTTTTCTCATTATTTGGTTCAGCAACTTACTGGCTCAGAATTTTGAGAAAATTACGTTTAACAAGGAAATTGAAGAGGGGTATTATTTGGCAGTACCGCCAGAATCTGCAGAATTAGCAGGAGTTCTTGTGCTTTTACCTGGGTTTGGACAAAAGGCTGAGAGCATTTTTCCGGAAACTAAGATTCATAATGTTGCTTACGTTAATGGAATTTTAACAATTGCAATTGCTGGTGGCCATAAATTATATGCTGATGAAGAAGTTACGGCCAAATTAGATGATGCTTTTAATCACATACAAAAGGAGTTTTCAGTAGATAAAGAAAAATTTGTAATTGGAGGGTTTTCTGCTGGTGGAACCATAAGTCTACGATATGCTGAATATTGCTACGAATACCCACAAAAAGCATCTATTCAACCGCAAGCTGTTTTTAGTGTCGACTCACCTGTAGACCTATTCCAAATTTGGAGTTATTTTAATCGAGAAATAGAGAAAAACTTTTCTGAAGCTGGTGTAAGTGAAGCTAAATATGTGGCTGAGATAATGCTAAGGGAGATTGGAGACCCACAAAATAATAAAGAGAATTACGAAAGGCTAACACCATTTAATTCAGATTTAACCTCTCCCGGAAATGAAAAATATCTGAAAAATATAGGTGTAAGAGTATACCATGATGTTGATATTGCCTGGCAACTCCAGAATAGAAGAAGAAGCTTGTTTGACTCCAATGCGCTTGCTTCTTCTGAAATGATTAATAGACTGCTGCTATTGAACAATGAAAGGGCTGAATTTAAAACTGCAAAAAAACCAGGATATAGAAGTACCGGGTTAAGACATCCACATTCCTGGTCAATTGTTGACGAGGTGGAACTAGTACAATGGGTGAAAAATAGCTTATAAGAACTATGAAAATAAAATTACTTCTGTTACCATTGCTTTTCTGGGTTTTCATTTCCAGCTACCAGGCAAATGCCCAAAAAGTTGCTTCAATGCAAAAGCCCTTTGAAGACTGTCAGGTCAATGGCAGCATCACCATTTTTAATTACCAAAAGAAGCTATGGATAGCCAGCAATATTGAAGACAGCCATCTTGCCATGTTGCCTGCCTCTACTTTTAAAATCATGAACACCTTAATCGCCCTGGAAACCGGTGCAGTTAAAGACGAGCATGAAATCATCTCCTGGATTGGCGATGAATATGATACCAGCAGGTATGGCAACCGGCCGGAAACGTTCCATAGCATGAGCATGAAAGAAGCCTTTCAAATGTCGGCTGGGTGGGCCTATGTAGCATTGGCCAAGCGAATCGGTAAAGAAAAATACGAGGAGTACCTCACCCAATCAAATTATGGCAATGTAAATTTATCAGTGCCAGGACACGATTTCTGGAATTTTGGTGATTTCGCCATTTCGCCAGCCAACCAAATTCAGACCTTGGTTGGTGTCTACGAAGAAACACTGCCTTTCAGCGCCAGGTCCTTTCGAATTTTAAAAGAAATAATGGTAGTAGAACAAAAGGATGATTACCTGCTACGCGCCAAAACCGGCTGGACCCGGGTGGAAGGAAAAAATATCGGCTGGTGGGTTGGCTACGTGGAGAAAAAGGATAATGTATATTTTTTTGCTACCCGCTTAATCAATGACCGCAGTGATAACAACCAGGATTTTGGTAGTTGCAGGAAAACGATTACCCGAAAGATTTTGCAGGATTTGAGCATTATTAATTGACGATGAAAAAATTATTTCAGCGCAAATAAAAATTAAAAATCAAATGCCAGAACATTTTTATAGAGGTTTTATGTTGTTATCAATTACTTTTTTGATAGCAACCAATTGTTGTAAACTACAAGCACAAGTAAAAGGTAATACCGGCTCCACCAATGATGACTTGCTTACCTACCTGGGCAGAAAAGCTCCCTCCAATGTACCCTCGATATTTGCGGAAAACTTCATCAGTCTGCCTGGCAGGTATGAATTCGGAGCTGTCTTTAATCGTGCCGCTACTGAGTTTTATTTTGGGGTGACCAATCGAGGGAAATCTTCCATCTGGTTTACTCAACTGCAAAATAGCGTATGGGCAGAGCCGGAACCTGTTTTATCGCACCCCACTTACAGCTTTAATGACCCCATGTTGTCGCCGGACGAACAGCGATTGTATTTTATTTCGGATATGCCCAAGGATAAAGAAGGAGATAAAAAGGACGTGGATATCTGGTATGTTGAAGTTGGCAAAGAAGACTGGCAACAGGCGGTAAATCCCGGGCCACCAATCAACTCTGATCGCAATGAATATTTCATTTCTTTTACCAAAAATGGCCATGCTTATTTTGGTTCCAACAGAAATGCATCCACTGAATCATTATTTAATTACGATATCTTCAGGTGTAAAAAAACCAAAGATGGTTACGAAGACGCAGCTCAACTGCCTGAAGCCATCAACTCCAAAAGGTATGAAGCAGATGTGTTTATTGCTCCTGATGAAAACTACATAATTTTTTCTTCCGCAAGGAAAGATGGCTTGGGTCAAGGCGATTTGTATATCAGTTTTAGAAATGAAAAAGGATGGAGTGAAGCTAAGAATATGGGAGAAAAAATAAACGATGAACATCACCAGCTTTGCCCATTCATAACCCTTGACGGCCAATATTTCATCTACACCAGCAATAAGGATATCTATTGGTTGGAGGCAGATTTTCTTTGGCAATTGCAAGACTAAGATTTGGAGGGAGATTCCTGATCTCCGCTTCGCTCTGTCAGTAATGACTGGGTAATTATCACGAATCTCTTATCAGAACACTAGCCGGCGGGAATACAAATAGAGCCCAGTTTAAAAAACCGAAGTAGAGGGTGCGGGCTACGTATATTAAAAAACGTCATTGGTAATGGGTTATTTTTGGTTCAAAAAACAAATAGGCAATGACGTTTGGTAGTAGACTTTGCTGCAGTATTTCTGGTTGGAGATTTCTCGCATCCAATGCTTCACAAAGGATGCCGCGAAATGACGCCGTTCTTTT
>JBPRGG010000059.1:0-5908 GCA_051418075.1 Candidatus Cyclobacteriaceae bacterium M3_2C_046
CTAAATTGAAAAATATGAAAAAATTAATTTTATTTGCGATCACTTTGCTGCTAATGCTTAATTTAGGAATAGCTCAGCAAACCGAAAACAGACCCAACATCATTTACATCTTCACCGACCAGCAGCATGCCAACATGATGAGTGCTGCAGGTAACCCCTGGCTGGAAACCCCGGCCATGGATTATCTGGCTGAAAACGGCATCCGTTTCACCAGGGCCTACACCACCAATCCGGTTTGTGTGCCGTACCGGGTGAGCATGATGAGCGGTCGCTTTCCCAGTGCATTTCGGGACAAAAACGGCGACATTGTGCGCAGTAATCGCATGGCCGGCAGCATACCCTCCATCAAGGAAGAGCAGGCCAATACTACACTGGCAGCTCATATGAAAAAATCCGGTTACGACTTGATTTACGGGGGCAAGGAGCACCTGCCCAAACCGCTTAGACCAGCCGAACAAGGTTTTACTGACATCAGTGATGATGAACGATTTAGCCTGGCCCTTACCGCCGCTGATTTTATCAAGAGGGACCATGAGAACCCTTATTTCATGATCATTTCTCTTATCAATCCTCACGACATCTGCTACATGGGCATACGTGATTTTGCTTCCACGCCATTCGACAGTCTGTTGGTCAGAAAAGGAGTGAAAGAAATAGAAGCTTTGGACTGGGCACTGGAAAAACCAACCGGAATGAGTGATGAAGTGTTTTTTGCTAATTATTGTCCGCCGCTGCCACCCAACTATGAAATACAGGAAGATGAACCGGAAGCCCTGAAGGCACTGATCAATGGCCGGCCTTTCCGCAAAAAAATGCGGGAGCAATACAGCGATGAGCAATGGCGCATGCATCGCTATGCCTATGCCCGGCTTACAGAGCGGGTGGATGCCCAGGTGCAGATCATTTTGGATGCTTTGAGAGCCAGCGGCAAGGAAGAAAACACGTTGGTCATGTTTTCCAGCGACCATGGCGATAATGATGCTTCCCACCGCATGGAGCATAAAACTACACTTAACGAAGAATCAGCCAATATTCCATTCCTGGCCATGTGGAAGGGCCAGATTCCGGCCGGCCAGGTAGACAGCGTCAGCCTGATCTCCAATGGTATTGACTTTTTACCTACTGTGTGTGACTTTGCCGGTATTAAAGGAAAAGCCGATCCCAGGGGCCATAGTTTGCGTCCTCTTTTTTATGGTAACCGGGAAAGCTGGCGCGAAACATTGGGTGTAGAAAGTAATGTAGGTCGCATGGTGGTTCATGAAGATGGTTACAAATACATTGAATACGACCTGGAAGAGCATGAGGTTCAGCTGCTCGATTTGAACCTGGACCCTTATGAAACCAGGCACTTTACCCGTAGCAAACAGCATCAGGTGATATTGAAAGAATTGGAGAAGGAATTTAAGCAAGTGTGGTTTCCTGATCCAGGAAGATAAATAATCGTAAAAAAACATATTCCCAATGAATAAACTAATAACATTTCCTGTTTTACTTTTCTTATTTTGGGGGTGTCAGCAACCCAAAAAAGCCCCTGTTCAGCCTAACATTATTTTAATGGTGGCCGATGACCTGGGATATAATGATCTTTCAGGCTATAGAAACGCAAACCCGGGACAGGCTGAAAAACCTCCCACCAGCCAAACGCCTTACATAGATCAATTGGCTGATGAGGGCATGCGTTTCACCAATTTTTATTGTGGCGCTGCAGTTTGTTCACCCTCACGTTCTGCCATTATAACCGGCAGAAATGCCACCCGCAATGGCATTTATAATTGGATTCCACCCAGGCAGCCCATGCACCTCCGGTCTGAGGAGGTCACCATTGCTGAAATGCTGAAAGTCAAAAATTACCAGACAGCCCATTTTGGAAAATGGCACCTTACTGCAGAAGGCATGGGACAGCCACTGATGAATGACCAGGGCTATGACTACAGTTTTTTCACTTATAACAACGCCAACCCCAGTCATGAAAACCCTGTTAATTTTTTCCGTAATGGAGATCCGGTAGGTGAACTGAAAGGATATGCCTCTCACCTGGTGGTGGATGAAGCCATCGGATGGCTGGAAGAGAAAAAAACATCGGAAAATCCATTTTACATCAACGTGTGGTTCAATGAACCGCATGTAAAAGTGGCTGCCCCGGATAGCCTGGCCAATAGGCACGAATACAACCAGGAATACTACGGTTGCATAGAAAATATGGATTATGCGGTTGGGAGAATAATGGATTATTTGAAAACGAATGATCTTGAAAACAATACCATCATTATTTTCTCTTCAGATAATGGAAGCCAGGTATATGGCTCTAATTATCCATTACGGGGTGCTAAAGGATTTAATTACGAAGGTGGGGTAAGGGTACCCTTTATTATCAAATGGCCGGGGCAGGTGCCGGCCGGAGTATCCTCCCAGGTAGTGGGTAGTTTCACCGATGTGCTGCCTTCTATAGCCAGTTTTTGTAATGTGGCCCTGCCGCAAAACCGCACATTGGATGGCAATGACCTGACTCCGGTATTTACTGGTAAACAAGATGATTTTACCCGAAAGCATCCGGTCTTGTTCTATCGCTATTTTAATGACCCCGTCTGCATGCTACGTGAAGGTGATTGGTGTTTATTGGGCTATGAAACTCCCATACCTTATGCCCATAGGTTGGACTTAAGGGAATATGCTAAATTCAAACCTGAACCGGGAGAGCCCAGGTGGTCGCAATGGGGTTTTCAGGAAAGTCATATGGCAATGATCCCGGAAATTATACCTACGCATTTTGAGTTATACAACCTGAATAGCGATATTAGCCAGAAAAATGACCTGGCCCGGGAGTATCCAGATAAGGTAGCAACAATGAAAGCCCAAATGCTACAGCTGAGAGAGGAAATGGTCAAAGAAGGAGGGGATTGGTATGATGAAGATATTTAAAATTAAAATCTCTGGATTTTATGTTTTAATATTAGGTTTACTATTGATCAATCCATCCTGCCAGCCAAAACATCAGGATGGATCTAAACCCAACCTGGTGCTTATAGTAGCAGATGATTTGGGCTGGCGCGATTTGCATTGCTATGGAAACCAATTAGTAGCAACACCCCACCTGGATCAGATGGCTGCAGATGGGATCATGTTTACCAATGCTTACGCTTCAGCTTCCATCTGTTCACCCACCAGGGCCAGTTTACTTACCGGCAAAAATCCGGTTGCTGTAGACATCACCGACTATATTCCGGGCAAACAATTTGAAAAGCAACAACGGGGGATTGAGATCACCGATAAACTTCTGGCCCCGGAATTCAATCACCAGTTAACCCTTGAGGAAATTACCCTGGCTGAAATTCTACAGCAGGAAGGCTATAATACCGCATCCATTGGCAAATGGCACCTGGGCGGCGAAGGATATTTACCCACTGATCAGGGATTTGATATAAATATGGCCGGCAATCATATGGGATTACCGCCTTCCTACTATTTTCCTTACACAGCCGATCATTTTGATTTTGAGATCACCCATTTGCCATTGACCGAAGACAGCTTGTACCTGACCGATAGGCTGGGTAATGAGGCGGTTAGGTTTATTGAAGAAAACAGGAACCATCCTTTTTTCCTTTATTTGCCATTTTACACGGTGCATACTCCCTGGGAAGGCAAACCAGACCTGGTGGCCAAATACCAAAAATTAGTGGCCGTGACTGATGATACCATCCAAAGAGACCCTCAATTCCTGGCCATGATCGAAAGCCTGGATCAGAATGTGGGCAAGGTGATGCAAGCGCTGCAGCATAATCAGCTGGAGGGAAACACCCTGATCATTTTTGTTTCAGATAATGGAGGACTTAATGTAGAGAAAGGGAATAAAGTGTTTGGTTCCTATAATTACCCGCTCAGGGGAGGTAAGGCAACCTTGTATGAAGGAGGGTTGCGGGTGCCAATCCTGGTGCAATGGCCAGGAAAAATACCAGTTGGTCAGGTTTCAAGGGAGTTGATCATCAGTACCGATATTTTGCCTACTGTATTGCATGCCTTTGGGATAAATTCGGAAGTAAAAACAGAAGGTGTGAGCCTGTGGCAACATCTGACCAATAAGCAGCCGGTAGCCAGGGAAACTTTCTATTGGCATTATCCCCACTATCACCGGTCAAAGCCAGGATCAGTGATCAGGGAAGGTGATTACAAATTGATTCATTATTATGAAGATAATCGTTCAGAGCTTTATGATTTGAATAATGATATAGGTGAGAAATTTGATCTGGTAAAGGAGTTTCCTGCGAAAGCAAAGGAGCTTGAAGGTAAACTTGGGCAGTGGCTGAAGGATAATAATGCAAAATTTGCCCGGCCCAATCCAAATTATTGAAAGCATTTATTTTTTATGTTTGAAGCTCGATGTCATTTTTTAATAATAGTAATTCCACTTTACACTAACCATATACCGGATTCTGCATGATGGATATTTGTTTAAAATTTACTATCTTCAATAAATTCATTGATCAGACTAAATGCGAATATTTTAACCCAAAAACCAGAACTTATGAAAATGCGATGTAAAGCATTGATTACTAGCTGTTTATTTTTATCTTCTTTTGTTGTTCTGGCTCAGGACCAGTCGAAAAATTCTGGTGATCCGGCTGATCATTTGCCAGCTTATATTAAAAGGGTATGCGGGTTTGGCGAAAGGCCGGATTGGTCACATGATGGCGAACATATTTTATTTGTATCCAAACCTATGGGAGAAGTATATGAACTGGAGTTGGAAACAGGTTTGGTATATCCTAAAACCAGGCATTTCAATCATTATGGCTTTACCCGGGCTATGTACCTGGTTAATGGGGATATTTTATTATCGGGTCCGGTTGAGCCTTTCGACCCGACCGATAAGGAAGCGCGTAATATAGCCAGAGATTTATGCTGGTTGTCGGTATTGGATAAATCAGGAAACAAGCCTCCGGTTCCTTTAAACATCATCTGTGCAGAAGGTCCGGCTGTTTCCCGACATGGTTTAAAAATAGGATGGGCCGAAAGGGATCGGCAAAAGCCTGAATTAGGTAAAAACCGGGCTCAATTGTTTACAGCAGATATCGCGTATAAAAATGGGGTTCCTCAGGCGGTGAATCAACAAATGGTTTTCGATTCCCAAAAGCTTCCCTTTCCATTAGGGGGTGCCAGCCTTGAAACCCAAAGCTTCGTGCCGGACGATGACAGAAAAATGACCTTCTCAGTGTATCTGATCAATGAGGGTAATAATACGGATACCTATGTGGTGGATACGGAAACTGGTGAAGTGGAAAATTTAACACGATCGCCCCTTTACTATGATGAACCGGAAGGGATTTTCCCGGATGGACAATATACCTGTGTAGAGCATGGCTCCAGTAAAAAATCAGCCTGGCCTCTGATCGATTTGTACAAATTAAAATTGGATGGTTCCGGTGAAATGCAGCGGCTCACTTTTTTTACAGAATATGAAGGCTATAAAGCTTCCCAGGGGGTAGTATCTGATGATGGTAAATATCTTTGTTTTCAGCTGGGCAAAAGTGGTGATGAAGCAGGGGTAGGTTATGGTTTTTTTATTATGGACCTGGAACAAGCTGCTCCTCACCTGGGATCTTTTGAAAATTATGCCTCAGAAGAGTTTGCTTATTGAACCTGAATAATTCTAAAGGAGGTTGTAATGATTTAGTTTTGGGGAAGTTTTATCTCGGAATAGTGTAAGTGATTTTAATTGTCTGTGTCATAAAGACACCCTACCTTAATTCATCTTTTGTCCTGGCCGGACGGGCGGTACTTTTTGCCTTGATGCAAAAAGTACCCAAAAAAATCAAGACAGAAAAAAAATGCCCTCACCTTTCGCGGCCTTTACGCTCAAGGCCATCTTAGCCTGGCACACCAGCCTACCTGCATTTTCTGTCGGGCCAGCGCT
>JBPRGG010000060.1:0-3697 GCA_051418075.1 Candidatus Cyclobacteriaceae bacterium M3_2C_046
GCAATATCCAGCCATTGGTATTCGAATCAGAAGTCAAAATTTTCAATACTCAGGATCAATTAATCTATCAAGGCAAAGCAGACAGCAAAGAAGCTGGTCTGATGCTGTTAAGCGCGGACAAACTAACTGAAATCGATGGAATGGCCTATTACATTAGCCAATAATCTTTTAATACAATTTTCTTCTTATCATTGCCTGATAATCCGGTCTCATAAACCGGATTTTTTTTGTACCCTCCTTCATCATATAACCTTGCCATCATTCAATAAACATTCACCGGTTTTGTGCCCAACCAAAGTACCGGGCAGGCGAACAATAAGGCGCATTGGAAGAAGCATTGTCGAAGGTTATGCCTTCCTCAGCCAGCCGGTCGAGGGCCGGCATATGCACCAGGTCATTCCCATACATGCTGAAAGCATAGGGGCTGATGTCTTCAATGGTCAAAACCAGGATATTGGGTGGAGACAGGCTTTCATCAGCCTTACCTGAAATCTGGCAGGACATGGCCAATACCATGATGATCATCAAGGCAATTAAATTTTTATGGGTGTTTAGATTATTCAATTTCATTTTTATCACATTATTTGATGCACCATTAGAGCATATCAATTGAATTTTTACAAAGCTTAAAATCAAGCAAATTCATGGGATTTTACTCAAAATTATTATCTAAAACTGTTTGCAATTGCGCCATAAGGCCAAGACCAAAATGGGACATTACCCGATAGCCATTAGCTTGTAAATCTTCACCACCACGATTAATTTGAGTCATTCCACCCAGCCAACCATCCGGCGCTAAATACGTCTGTAAACCTGACAACGCTTTCTTACTGTTTGCCAGCATTTCATCAGGTAATAATCCCAATCGGACTGCGGTAGCAATAGCGGTGGCAATACCTGCAGTAGCAGAAGTATCCGGTAGTGTTTCTGGTTGATCAATGTAGGCGCACCACATGCCTTGAGGGTTTTGATGAGTAATTACACTCGAAACCAATTTTGGAATGGCAGCCACTATTTCTTCCTCTCCTTTGTAGCCTTTCATTCCATTTGACTGCAAAATTTTCATGGTTTTAACCATACCTAATAGGTACCATGCTACGCCACGGCCCCAATTTTTATATGATCTTTCACCTGCAGACGTTGCTCGTTGGAAAATCACATTTCCCTCCTGAAGTATTTTCATCCGCAAAACCAACTGATCCACAGCCAATTGGGCGAGATTTCTATCCTTACGAATTGCCGCAATAAATGCCAGCGGATAAGCCACAGTATAGCAGCCTTCCGTGGTAATATGCCCCTGGTAAATCAGATTTTCATCATCTTTCCTGGCAATCAAATATTCCACTGCATTATCTATGGAAATATGCTCCGGATATAATCCTGCAATGGGAACGAAGGGCAAGAAATCTTCGATACTGTTAAAAGAACCATCCATTGGCTTAGTACGTGGATTTTCGTAGATCACTCCCCATTTCTCATCTAAAAATTTATTAAGATGTAGCTGCAATGTTGCCAACGCTTTTTGATCACCCCTCTGATGCCTTTCCCATAGCGCATCCAGTACACATCCTCCAATCCAACCAAATGGCCCAAAAGAATTCATGGAATAGAGGTTCTCCTGAAAATCATCCAAATCTCCAGCGGTATTATCGGCAAAAAGCAGGTAAGGGTTTAAACCCTGATCTGCCTTTCCAGCTTCAGCATAAAACCAGGCAGGTTTATCTCCCTCTGTCAATTGCAGTCCAATTCCTTCTTTCTCAATAAATTTTAAATCATCGGTTTTTAACGGGATTTCAAAAGGCTGAAATGGATGAGCATAAACTATCCGGAAAATACCAAGTACTCTCTGGGATTTAGGTAGATAAGCCTTGATAATTTTTTCTTCACGAAAATCTATGGCTGATGTAAGCCGGAGCCACATTTGTGAAAGAGCATCTTGTGGAGGGAGGTTTTTGAAGGCTAATATTGGATTGCGATCGTTTTTACCAGGAACAGACAAAGCATCATAGCCTAAAGGCACCCTTTTTTCATTGGGTAATTCTATAGGTTTCATCGGATCAATTGTTGCATCAACGCGAATAAACCCACTACTATTACTTTGGCCATTCAAAGTACGAAGGACCGGAGCACATGTCATAGAAGTAATGGAGGCCAATATACTTTGCTTTATAAATTTTCTTCGTTCCATTTTTTTAAATTTTTATTATTTTATTTAAAAATTTCCTAAGGTTATCATTTTTCATTGATGAGAACCAATAATGTACCGCCAGGTTGCAAATGAATATGATTCTCCACGGTAGCATCTTTGCTATAAATCACTTCTTGAATTTTTAAAGATGATTTCAAATCCGTACTTATGGGTTTACTGCCTGAATTCACCAAAAGCAACAAATTCCCGTGCTCGCTGCCAATGGTTGAAATCAACAATTCTTCATGTATTTCTTCAGTACAACCTTCCTTCTCGATGATATCGGTTTTGCGAATCCAATTAGCCAGAGAAGCCGAATTTTCCTTAGCACTTAATCCTACGATCGATGGTATCCAGATAACCTCCCCTTTCCCAAGTTTATTTTTTACAGCCACTACCTGATCATCATCTTTGCCTATAACTTCAGCATCAATATTTTTGATTTTACCTTTGATCATGTGTGCCTGTACTGGTTGGCCCAGCACATCAATCGCAAACGAATCCGCCTCGAAGCCATACTCCTGTGCTTCGGCACCAAAAAGCTCCCTAAACGGTTGCTCAGTGCGCATCACATTTTGATTGTATTCATTGTACATACCAGACAAGCCGGAAAAAATCAACCGATTGCCGTTTTGTACAAACTGGTGCAATGGCTGATGAAACGCTTCGGGAATGGCAATCATGTTGGGAATTACCACCACTTGGTCTTGGACGGTTTCCCAGGGAAAATCTTCCATTAAGCTATAATTTACTGAAGCGCCCAGATTCATCAAGGCTTTGTGCCAGCCCACCACAGAATAGATATTAGCAGTTGGTTCCCGGGCTGCATATTTTTGCCTGATAAACGAATGGCTGAAGCTTCGGTCGTTTTGAATGATCAGTGATTCAGGATTATAAATTAACGTAACATCGGCGGAGGCGCTTTTCTTTGCCAAATTGCTGAACAGCGCTTTTTGCTTTTTCAGTATTCCGGCAATTTTAGCTGCTTCTTTCATTCGCTCCGTGGGTTGATCCTGGAAATCAAGCAAAGCCCACTCCCCTGCTTCAAATCCAGTGGCCCGTGGATTTAAAGTCCAGAAAATAATTCCCCTGGTACCAATCATTACCGATTGCCAAAGCCATTGGGCAAACTCTTTCGGGGTAGGTGTCATCGGGTTGTAAGCACTGGAAATGTTGGGCCCGCCTTGTAATTCAGTTACATACCAGGGCAGGCTTCCGGCGCCTGCAGCTATTATTTCGCAATTGGCGGCTAGTGCAGTTACATATTCCTGCCGGGAAAAATCGGCAAAATGCCAGCTAGGATGCATGGAAGCGCCCAGAGAAGAAAGAAAACCACGCCAGTCAGGGAAATCATAAACCGGTAGCAGGTGAAAAATCATGTGCGGGTTTACGTGTAGGGGCGTTTCTTTATCCTGCTGCCGTACTTGCTCAGCCAGCCATTTCAGGTACCAGGTATTAAAATCACGAATGAACCATTCCTCTGCCAGGAATTCTTTTTCATAACCTGCA
>JBPRGG010000061.1:0-5873 GCA_051418075.1 Candidatus Cyclobacteriaceae bacterium M3_2C_046
AATCAGGATGGTCATCTGGAAACAATGGAAACGGATCAGAACCAAACTGGCGAATCTTGTCAAGCTCGGGGTAAAGAAATCCAAAGCTTGGGAATGGGCTAATACAAGGAAAAGTTACTGGCACACTGCCAATAACTACATTTCTTAAAACCCCCATCTCTACGGATAAACTACAGCAAGCAGGATATATATTTTTGTCGGATCAATACCAAAAGGTAAGAATCAAAACTTAAAGAACCGCCCTGTACCGAACGGTAAGCAGGGTGGTGTGAGAGGACAGATAGGGAAATAATCCCTATCTTCATACTCGATTCATTGCTTTAGATTTTCTTATAATCATCATGTTATCGGTCATCGGTCAAAAGAATATCATCATTTTCTAATTATTTTCTCCGGATGAATCCACTAGCGTATATCCAGTCTGCTATGATCATCCTTATCCAGACGAATGGATTCAGCACCACTAATCCTCAATTGTGATTCCTGTAGGTTGCCGGACACATACTGTACTTTGGAATGGAACCTGGCCTCTGATTTAAATAAATATATTTCCAGACTGTCAAAAGATTGGTTGCAAGTTACCCTGGAATCATTTTTGGCCAGGATGTTGAGCTTTTGCAATGGCTGTAAAGATTCTTCCAGTCTGACTACGGTTCGATCCAGATCCAGACTAAAAATAGATTTAGGCAATTCCTTGATTAATAGGGAGGTGTTATCAGCCGAAATTGACTGGATCGAATCTGAAATTATTAATTCTAAACGTGAATATTTTCCTTTTATATTATGGATATACAAAGTATCCTCACCTTTATCCGGAGAAAAAGATGGGGCCAGCGAATCTATCAGATAGTAAATCTTCAACTGGTTTTCCTGGCCTTTTGAAACCACCAGTTGAGAAATTTCTGTGGCTTTCAAATGTTGCTTGGGACCAAGTTCAATGGTTTGAACTATTTCTTCCGGTCGGTTTTTACTTCTTTTTTCTCCCCAAAACCTAAGCTCGATCGCCCCGGTCAGCATAATCAGGGCAATGACACCTAAAAATGAAGATAATATGATTTTGCTTTTTTTCATTTTAATTCACCATTTAATTTGTTCAAATATTGCTTTAGCTCTTCATAATTGATACCTAAGATTTTCATCTTTTTATAAAGCTGAGGCAATTCGTGTTCAAAAAACTCCTTTTTCTTTTGCTGAATAATGATATCAGGGGCAGCGTCTGTGACAAAGTAACCGATTCCCCGTTTATTTTCTATCACGCCCAGGTTCTGCAGTTCGCTGTAAGTCCTCATTACGGTATTTGGATTTACCCCCACATCGGCCGCCAGCTCCCGTACTGATGGAATTTTCTGACCAGGACTGTGTTTACCTTTAATGACTTTTTCAGAAATATTATCAGCGATTTGCATGAAAATGCTTTTTTGATTGTTAAAATCCATGCTATACCTCCTTCTCTCTGATTTTAAAATATGTTACTGATAGTAGACCCAGAGCCAATAAAATCAGGGCACTTAAACCAGCTCTCACACTTTGCTTTTCGTTACTGATAAATAACAAGTTATCTTTTTCATATTCAGGTAAATCCAGGTAGCGTATCAATAAGTATCCCAGTAATATGTAAGTACCTATGATCAGACCGAATGAGATTAATGATTTTAATAGAGGATATTTTTTGAAATAGCTAGCCCCCGTAAAAGGTATGATTAGCACCAAAGCTCCGGTCAGAATAAAGGCCAATTTTTTCCAGCCAACCATAGCTTCCTGATCAAAAATCAAATTATAGGCCTCCCGCCAGGAAAATGGCTGGGCCAGGAAGTCCGGCAGGATCAAACTGCCTATCCCATATTCCAGATTCGCCAATAGCCAGAATAAAAGGGGCATTCCCAGCATAAAAAAGATAATCCTGGAAATAAACTCAAATAAGAATTTTTCCAGGGAAGAAGCCGGAATCATTAGGTAATTAATGGTTTTTTCTTTATTACGAAAGCTGGAAAATGCATATCCGGCATAAATAACTCCTGAAAAGATATAGAGCACCAGAAAGAATTTCATATAATCATCGGTTTCCCATACAGAGTGCTGGTTGGCTCGCTGAATTAAAAACAACAATATCATCACAGCCACACTAAAGCCACCCAACACCACCAGCATTTGCTGACGATTTTCAATGAATTTATATCTGATCAGGTTATAAAACCTGGAAAATTTAAATTGCTTCTGTGTTTTCATGCTTTTTTAATTTTAGTTTTCCAGAAGTCACTGCATTAAACAGCAGCTCTATATCAATTTCTGTTTCCATCATTTTTTGAGCTGGTTTTATCACTTTGTATCCACCCGGAGCTGGTTCGCTGAACATGATACTACCATTTTCCAGACTGGTGGCATATCCAAACTGATATGTATCAGCGATATGAAGGGTTTCTTCCTGAAATATAACTTCCCCTTCATCCAGAATGATGATCTGGTCCAGCAGATTTTCCACATCTTTGACCTGATGGGTGGAGATCACTACCAGTTGGTTTTCATCCAACGCCCCGGCTACTACTTTGCGAAAGATGGATTTTGAAGGAATATCCAGGCCATTAGTAGGTTCATCTAAAACCAGGAACCGGCAGCGGGTAGCTAAGGCAAAAGATATGAGAAATTTTTTCCTTTGACCATAAGACATCTTATGAATGCCGGCGGTAGGAGAGAGCCTGAAGTCTTCCAGTATTCGGTCCATCAATTGTAGATCGAAATTAGGATAAAATCCCCGATAAGCTCTGATGTAATCTTTAACAGATAAGGAAGACAAATAGAATTCCTCCGGCACAAAATAAGTTTGTTCCAGAAAGTCTGGCTGGCGCAATTGAGGCTTTAGTCCCATTGCCTCAATATTTCCCTGCTGTGGGTGAAGCAGGCCAATGAGCAGCTTCAATAAGGTGGTTTTTCCTGCCCCGTTTTTTCCCAGTAAACCGGTAATACTTCCCGGTTTAAGATCCAATTGCAAATGATGAAATAAATTTTGCTGATTGGAATAGTTGAAATTGAGATCTCGAATATTAATCATTGCTTTGGTATGATAGTGTACTACAATACTAATACACTGTAAAGCTAATTAAAAGATTTTTTATTATCAAATTTTTATTGAATATATATTTTAATGGGCTTAAAAAGAGAGACTGTTTAGCTGATACAGTTAATCAACCTTCAAAATTATAAAGAGGGCTGGATGAAATTTTGTAACTTTATTGTAGCGGTACTATTTTTTGGTGTATAAAAAAATATTGACCCTGGTTTTTTCCCAATTTGAAAATAGCAGTGAATGAAAGCCTTTAACAATAAATTCAATGTAGCCCTTTTAATCGTTTTAGCTCTATTGATTACGGCCAGTATAGCCTTTAACTATGGTTATGAACTGGGAGAGCACAAAGGTTATGTCATGGGGGTGCAAAAATGTGTTGAAGAAATTGAACAAGAAATGCGGCCAAAAACATCGAATAAGACTGATTCAATACCTTTCACCAAACCGTTAAAAGTAGTTTTTTCTGAATAATCTAAATTTGGGAAGGTCTTTCCCAAATTGGGGCAGTTTATACCCATGGAAATTAAAAAAGCATCCTTTTAATGATTATTTTAGGCCTATGAAACAATTGGCACAGCCTTTGCGTATACCAATGTACATAGCTGGTTGTTAATGCAAGGGCTCTTGAAGTGATACCTACCTTTCATCACTCGAGAGCCCAACTTTTTTCAGACCTTTATGGACTAACAAGCTTTCATGTCACTGAATAATAAAATTTCCGTTCAATATTCACTATATCTATTAAATAGAGGTATCAATGTCAGGGAAGATAATTAAATAAACGGGGAAAAAATTCCCCACAACCTGATTATTTTTTAGGTGGTTGAGACGGTCTGACCTCTATCTTACTGGGTAATGTGCGTGGATGCATTTTTAACAGGTCAATCACCATCTGTCCCAGGTCTTCCGGTTGAATCTTCCAGGCATCCTGATTTTGATCAGGCTGGTGGTCATTAAAATAAGTGGCCACCGAACCAGGCATAATGGTAGATACCTTGATTCCATGGTGCCGCAAATCAAGCATGACTGATTGGGTGAAGCCTGTGAGGCCAAATTTACTGGCATTATATGCAGATCCCTGAGGGAAAAAGTTGGCTCCAGCCAGGCTTGATATGGTGAGGATATATCCTTCCGATTTTTTTAATGCTTCCAGGCTGGCTTTGATACTGTAGAAAACCCCGGTGAGGTTGGTATCAATGGTTTGCTGCCATTGGTCAAGGGTCATATCTTCTATGGAGGCAAAATGTCCCAAGCCGGCATTTGCCACTAAAACATCAAGCTGACCCCATTTTTGCAATACTTGCTCAACTACTTTTTGCTGAGAATCATAATTTCTCACATCTGCCTCCAAACCTATTACTTCACCGCTGTTCAACAGCTGAAGTTTTTCTGCCGCCTCTCCAGCACTTGATTGAGACCGACTGGTAATAGCCACTTTCATTTTTTGTTTTAACATTGATGCGGCAATACCATAGCCAATACCTTTGCTGCCTCCGGTAATTAAGGCTACTTTGTTTTCAATATTTTGCATAATATATTCTTTTTAATCATTCAAAAAAACAATTGCTGAAATACTAACTGTTTTATTGGCTGATAGTTAGTGGAAATAAGCAAACTTCAAAGTTATGCTGACTATAAGAAAGTGTATCAGTGTTAACCACCAAGAAATAAATAGTAAATCTAAAGTTTATAGAAATAGAAGTATATTGTATTTCCACCAGGATCTTTATTTGCAGGCAAGATCCTATCAGCAAACTTTGAAGCTATTATAAAATATTTTTCCTTATTTTCCTCATGCCTTCACCTTCTCCACCTCAAAAAACTGATCCAGGTCCTTACCAAATAATACCTCTTTTTCCAAAAGCATCTCCGAAATACCCTTTAGTTGCTCATAATGTTCCTTTATCAGTTGCTTGGCCCTGTCATATTGTTCCTGGATCAACTGCTGTACTTCCTGGTCGATTAATTTTCCTAAATGCTCACTATATGGCTTTTGGAAGGACTCCTGCCATTGTCCATTAGAGTCGTGAAAACTGATATTTCCTAATTTATTATTAAACCCATACATGGTTACCATGGCGTAGGCCATTTTAGTCACTTTTTCCAGGTCATTCAGTGCCCCGGACGTGATTTCTCCAAATTTAATCTCTTCTGCAGCCCTTCCTCCCAATGCCGCACACATTTTATCCAGCAACTGGGTTTTGGTTTGTAACTGATGTTCCCTCTGCTGGTACCAGTTAGCCCCCAGTGAGCGTCCTCTGGGTATAATACTTACTTTCACCAGGTCTTCCACATTTTTAAGCAAGCGGCTGATTACAGCATGACCCGCTTCATGATAGGCAATTACTTCTTTTTCATGCGGAGGGATGATCTTACTTCTTCTTTCCAGTCCGGCAATGGTTCTGTCCATAGCTTCCACAAAATCCTTCTGCTCTACTGCATTTTTTTGCTTTCGGGCTGCTATCAAGGCCGATTCGTTACAAAGATTGGCAATATCTGCCCCGGAAAAACCGGCGGTTTGTCCAGACAGTAATTTCACATCGATATTTTCCTTCAACTTGATCCCATTCATATGGATCTTGAAAATAGCCTCCCGCTCCTTAAAATTGGGCAAGTCAAAATAGATCTGGCGGTCAAACCTTCCCGGTCTTAACAACGCTTTATCCAGAATATCCTGCCGGTTGGTGGCTGCCAAGACTATTACACCTGAATTGGTGCCGAATCCGTCCAACTCCTGCAGCATCTGGTTTAAGGTATTTTCCTGTTCATCATTGCTTTGCATGGATTTTGTCTTTCTCCTGGCCCGGCCAAT
>JBPRGG010000062.1:0-1412 GCA_051418075.1 Candidatus Cyclobacteriaceae bacterium M3_2C_046
CTAAATTAATAGAAAGGCTTTATTTTGCTAAGCAAGTACCCAGGACCGGAATCGAACCGGTACGGTATTGCTACCACTGGTTTTTGAGACCAGCGCGTCTACCAGTTCCGCCACCTGGGCAACAAAATAAGCAATATCTAAAAAATATTGCTTATCCGCAGTTTTTGTCATTAGGGCTGCAAAAATAGTTAATTTTATTGAATTTGCAATCCCATTTTTGATAAGATTTTTACTCTGAAAAAATAATATGAATACTGCTGTCATATTGCAACCCAAGCAATTCGGAAGCATTTCCCTTGTTGATTCCTACCTCCAACAGGTCCAGGTCATTAAATAATGCATAACAATCCCCAGGCTCTACTTTGTCAGGGGCATCAATGAGTTTTGAGAGTCTTTCACGGCCCAAAACAATACTGTATTTCTTATCCTTCCTCAATAGTTCAAATTCCCGCTTTTCTATATTGGTGATGCAGTTTCCATAATTGTTTACCCTGATTACGTTTCCTGAAATCTGCTTTTTACTAGCTTTTACCTGTCTGGGCATTAGCTGGTAATAATCCTCCCTGGCTTCTCCAAGGCTACTGATCTTTTGGCTTTTAGCCAGTTGGGCTGCTGCCGGAGCCAGAATATCCAGGGCAGGAAATTTACTTTTTACATGGGTTGGTAAATAAATTATATGGCTGGGAGTTTTGTTAGAGAGCAAACTGAAGAGTCCATTGTCGGCACCAATAAAATAATGATCATCCAGTTCAAGGGCTATGAATTGGGTTGCATCCATGGCATTGATGGAACACAAATGGATAGTGCCGGCTGGAAACTGCCTGTAGATATATTTGAGCACGAATGAACCATGGGCAATATTATACTGTTCAATAGTATGGCTGACATCCACGATGGTCAGGTCAGGATCCAGGCTTAGTAGCCTGCCTTTCACAGCAGCGACATAATGATCGCTGATACCAAAGTCTGACATGAATGTGATAATGGCCATGAAAAAATCAGATTTTTTTGTATATTTTTGCAGAAGACAAAATTAAAGAAATTTTAAACCCATAAATAAATTAACAAAAATTAATCTTCAATAAGCCTTTGGTAGAAAAAGTAATTACTTTAGAGAATGTTTCTTTGATAGATTTTCTGGGAGTAGAAAATCAAAACATTAATGAAGTAGCTTCAGCATTTCCCCGATCAAAAATTGTTTCACGTGGTAATGAAATCCGAATTAAAGGAACAACACCTGAGATCATCAGGATCAACGACCTTTTAAATTCTCTTTTGGCGCATTATCACAAGTTTGGCAAGGTAACATTTGATAATGTAAAAAATTACCTGCATGAAGAGGAGGAGGCCGACGTTCAGCAAGCAAAACAGGACGTGTTGATTTATGGTACCAAGGGTACTATTATCAGGCC
>JBPRGG010000063.1:0-9025 GCA_051418075.1 Candidatus Cyclobacteriaceae bacterium M3_2C_046
GCAACCGGCCTTTTTCCCTTGCAGACATTTGGTAATAATGCTGATAATAGGTATACCAAACTGCCTTTTTCCGGCATTCAGATTGCCGCCCATAGTTTTTATGACGAGGGTATGGATTATTGCCTAGACTTACAACAGGAAGAAGGAGCTATTAATAATCTAATGGTGTCCTTTCATGCCTATTACGGCGCTATTGGACAGCCACTGGCAGTGATGGGGGATCATGGAGTACCTAAAAGAGATAATTCTAAAAGGAATCTTCGTCGGAGTTGGGTGGACCATCATGATAAATACTATTCTGAAACCAGCTTGCGACACACCGATGTGCAGAAAAAGCAGTTTTACGCTGAAAAGGATATCATGCATGACCTGCTTGATAATGCTCATCAAAGAGGAATGACCGTTTATGAGCGGATGTATGAGCCACATGGCAAAGAGGTAAGCGAAAATGTGAAAAACTTTGAAAAAGTGCTGGAAGTAGATTTTGAAGGTAATCGTACCGGCAATCCCTGCCCCAATCATCCGGAATATCAAGGGTACATCATCGGTACCATGCGTGATCTTTTCAATACTTATGACCTGGATGGCATCCAGTTTGGTGCAGAAAGAAGTGGCCCCATGGGAGGATTACTCCACTGGAATGCCAAACCCGCCTGCTTCTGTGGACATTGCCAGCAACGGATGCAAAAAAACAATATTGACCCGCAAAGACTAAAAACCGGGTTTTTTGAATTATACCAATACTTGAATCAATTGCGGGAATCTGATAATCCCCCCACCGATGGCGCCTGGACGGTCTATCTGCGCCATTTGATGCAATACCCGGAAACTCTGGCCTGGGGCTGGCAGTGGCACCGTGCTCAAAATGAACTGCATAAAATGGTGTATGATGCAATCAAAGCAATAAAACCTGCAGCCCAGGTTGGACGTCATGTTTCCTGCGTGGAAACAGCCATGGACATGTTCTACCGGGCCGGCGCCCTATTTTCAGAAATGACCGATCACAATGATTACATCAAGATCATTACTTATCATGAGATTACCGGACCACGGCTGGAATGGTGGCACCTGACCCCCTTGGGAAAAACCATTTATAAAGAACTTTCCCCGCAACAAATTCTTGATTTGTTCTACGCTCAAAATCACCATGACCCTGCCAGCCACCCCAAAGCAGAAGACCTGGAATCCGATGGTTTATCTCCTGAATTTGTGGGTGTGGAAACCAGGAGAGCGGTCGAGTCGGTGGATGGGAAAGCCAAAATCTATTCCGGCATAGGCATGGATATTCCGGTAGGCAGCAGCTTCTGGGGCAACCAGCCAAGGCCAAGTGAGCCGGAAACTATCAAAGAAGCGGTATTACAGGCTTTTGCTAATGGGGCAAAAGGGGTGGTAGCCTCCAGGGAATATGAAGAAATGACAATTCCCAGCCTTAAGGCTTATGGAGATGGTGTAAGAGAGCATAAAAACTAAGCAAAAATGAAGACCAACAGAAGAAATTTTATCAAGACCGCCTCATTGGCAACCGCGGGACTCAGTTTAGCAACCAAAGAGTTATTGGGCAGTGAATTTAACATTCAGGCAGAAAAATTCACCTCCGCCATACAGATAGCCCCCTTCAATTTTTTGGATGAAGGCATCGAGACGGTGCTCGATCGTTTAAAAAACCTGGCAGCCATTGATACGATGTTCATTTACAGCCACACCTACTACGGCATACCGTATACACGTACTGCCAATGTGCTGGCCTATGATCACGGCATCACTCAGCGGGATGACCTGGACCGGTATTTTAACCCGGTATGGATGAAGCACGACAAAAAATATTTTAAAGATACCTCGCTTTGGTTCAAAGAGCCCGACCCTGAAGCAGAACATGCAGGCAGGGATGTTTTTAATGAGCTGGTGAAACCTTCCCGTGAGCGGGGAATGAAAATATATGCCCGGTTGCTGGAGCCGGGTCGCCTGGATGTACAGGGTAGAATTGCCAATTACGATGAAGTGACTTCCGTGGACCACCAGGGAAAATTACGCAACGAACCCTGCAGAAATAATCCTGAATTTAAAGCTTTTATGCAGGGCATGGTTACTGATATGTTTACCAACTATGAACTGGATGGCTACCAATGGGGCTCCGAACGCTCGGGACCGCTGGCGGAAGTATTATCCAGGGCCAACAGACCTGGTTGTTTTTGTGAGCATTGCCGGCAAAGGGCCAGGAATTCAGGCATCGATCCGGACCGGGCTATTGAAGGATATACCCTGTTGCTGGATACCATTCGAAAAAGCTTTGCCGGGAATCCTCCGGCCCACGACAGTGTGATGAACCAGGTACTGCACCTTTTCATCCATTACCCGGAGATTCTGGCATGGGAAAAATTATGGCATGCCTCGCTGGAAGATCTGATGGCATTAATTTATACAACCATCAAGAACATAAAACCCGAGGCAGAAGTAGGCCGGCACATTGCCAGCAACATGACCACATTGAATCCAATAGACCGTGCAGCTACTGATTATAAAAAAGTTGCCGAACATGCTGATTTTATCAAACCGATCCTTTACCAGGATGTAATGGCTGCCAGGGTGAAAGATGCTTTCCTTGATCGCTGGAGGTCCGGAACATTGAGAGGTTTATCAGAAGATGCTGCCTATGATTTTTTCAAAGCGTTCAATGGATATTCAGATGCTGTATTGCCTCCGCTGGATGAAATCATGGATTCCAGCCTCTCGGCCAAATACGTTTATGAAGAAACCAGGCGAATTGTTGAAGCAGTCAACGGTAAAGCAGCCGTGTATCCCGGCCTGGGCATCAATGTACCTCACCGGGAGGGGAAGAAATTTATCCGTACTCCTGATGAGCCGGAAAGAATTTATCAAACGGTAATCGAATCATATCAGGCAGGAGCTAAAGGAGTAGTGGCTTCAAGGGAGTACGATGAGATGTTGCTACCGAGCTTACAAGCATTTGGTGATGCAGTGAGGGAGGTGAGAAATGATAAATAGGTGAAGGAATAACGTTTTCTAATAAAGAAGAAAAGGATTCGCTTTCATTCTTTACCCTTTTTTGTTGGATTCTATGATATTGTTCATAATGCAAACTTTCAAGAATATTATTAATTTACAGAATATCTTGTATTTGAAAATCACTATTCTAATTATAAAATTAATTTCAATATGAATCATAAATTTTTAATTGTATTGTTTTTTATTACTATTTCTTTTTCATGTAAAAAAGCTGACTCCCCTGAAATAGAATATTTTGATTTACAATCCAATGCCTGGCACCTAAACTACTGGAGCAACGATCATTTTGTGCTGGCCGATTACGATGGCAATGTTTTTTTACGCGACATCCATAACCGACAAAACCTTTGGTCATTTCCAGCAGGATCTTTTGTTTTTGATTTGAAAACAGCTGACCTTGATCGTGATGGTAAAAAAGAAGTGGCTTTTGTTACAGCATCCGGGGATTTAGTGGTGTTGGATAATAACGGAAATAAAATATGGTCCTTTCATTCAAAATTGCCACTTTATAATGTAGGATTAGGCAATTTCATGGGTGATGAAAATCTTGAGATAACTTGTGGAGGAATTGACAGACATGTTTATGTTTTTAATAACGAGGGTATCCAGATGGCTAAATCACCCAAAGTACAAAGGCTGGTTCACCGAATCGCAGTGGGAAACCTGAATGGAGATGATTATGATGAAATTCTGGTGGTAGAAAACAGAACCATTGCAAATTTAATGGCAATGCAGGATAAAAAATTGCTGTCACTTTGGCGAAAGCCCTTGAAGGTACCTAGTGAACTAATTAATTGGGAAAATCCAGGAGGAAGCTTTTTCCCTTTCTCTATCATCATTGATGACCTTGATTTGGATGGAGATAATGAAATTATAATTGGAGATACTTATTTCAATAAGCAGGCTGTTCTGGTGAGTGATCAACGTGCAAAACCATTATGGATATCAGAAGGACTGCCACCTTTTGCCAAAATGGGTGAATCACAAATTGAATTTTATTCAACCGCATTTGTAAGGGCAGCTGATATTTTTCCTGAACACCCAGGTAAAGAGATAATTTCTGTGGCAGGTGGCATGTTTCGCATTTTCGACTATCAGGGAAACCTGTTGGGAGAGAAAAATGGCAAAGTTGGTTTTACGGATTTTATTATTAAGGAAAATTATGCGTTTCTTAGTTCTTGCCCAAATGGAGATGAATACATGTATAAAGTGAAGCTGGATTCCGGATGGCAGCATCACATTGCTTCCCTGGAATTTCAAGGTTTGATTCGCGATGTAAAAAATCAAACCCAGCAATTGCTTGGTAAAACCAAAGATTACCAGCCTGCAAGTATTCCGGAAAAGCAATATAATATGATTGTAGGATTTGGTTCTGTTGATACATCGCCTGAAGGCCTGATAAAACATAATAAACAAATGGATTGGTTTAAGCAACGTTTTCCTTATGATAATTTGCGGGTAATCAAAACTTTGAAGGTGATGGAAAACACACCACCACTGAATGAAAAAGGAGAACCTTGGAACCCCAGGCGCTGGAAAACGGATGCGATAAATGGAACTAACACAGTAGAAGAAATCCTGGACAAAGCGCGGTGGATTGAGAAGAACCGGATCCCAACCTTGTTTTACATAGGTCATTCCTGTATGCCATTTATCTCCCTGAAAACTGCAGAAAAAATTTTACAGATAGCTCCGAATTATTGTCTTGGCTTTTATACTGCGGAAGATGAAAACATAAAAATGGTGCCCCGTTATTTTAAGTATTTTTTCCAACCTTTAGCTGATTTGTGCCTTCAATATGGCAATAAATTGTGTGGCACTAAAAATAAGGGATTGTGGTGGATGTCTTCTCCTGCTCATGAAGAAGTATTTTCCGCCATGTTTGAAGGAGGACGTTCAGAAGTTACCCTGGCGTTAACGGAGGATTCAAATTCTCGTACCCCGGAAATCAATTTAATGGGCAGAGCCGGGCTTTGGCAAGCCGGATTGTTGCAAAATAATGACGTATCTATCCATGGCGATTTATTTTCATTTAATCGCTTCCAGCAGTGGGAATACCCTAAAGCCGGTCACCCATATTTACGACTGCTTATAGCGCATGCCACTACCGGCATGACACAGGTAAATGTACGGACACGACGAGATATGCCCGATGGTGAAGATAAAGTGATTATGCCTATGGGCAAAGAGAGTGCAGAGTTTTTCTATCATTTGCTGGGCAAAGGAATTGTATTTTCTCCTGAACCAGGTGATGCATTGGGTTACTCAACCCTGGGATTAGTAGTACATAAACCGGAAGAAAAGTGGCTGGAAGATGCGTACAACGGTCATAGCCCTGAAAAATGGCGGGATGATTCGGAGCTACACAACGCTGTCTTCCCTCACAATGGCAATTTATGGGGAATGACCAACACAATGGACCATGCTTTTCAAAAAGTTGTATTTAATAAAAAGAGACAATTTGGATATCAGATACCGGCTACACCCTACGGCTTGGTTGTCATGGTTCCCTCACAGACTGATCTGAAAAAGGTTTCAAGTGTCAATAAGTGGTTGCATACCGATGGTATTTATATCTGGGAAGAAGGTGGTGAAAAACTTACTGGTGATCAGGCAGCAAAATTTATCGAACAGCAATATGAAATGGCAGCAGAAAGTTTGCTTTTCAGGCAAACTAAAAAAGGGAGCGCTGTATTCATGCAGGTACTCAAAGTAAGCAGAGATCATTACCGGTTATTCCTACTTGATCCGGGATGGATCAATCCAGAGTCACATCGGATTACCGTTAAAATTCAAATGGAGGGTGATTTTGAAGCTTTCAACACCATAGAAAAAACTCCTCTGGAAATTGAAAAAAATTCTTTCACAGTAGATATTCCTGCTGGATTATTCTCTATTATGGATGTAAGGAAAATTTAATCCTTTATTTTATTTTTACAAGCCGGGTTTCCTTTTATGCCCGGCAACAAATGGTGTATTCCGGTTATGATTCAAAGGATAAGTTCCCTAAAATCCGATATACCGAATTTAACAAGGCAAATGGGGATTATTGGAAAAATTGCGTTAGCCATAACTCTCGGCAGCGGGCATCAAACCTTGTTCACGTCGGGCACCTTCCCCCTCCCACATCCAGCGCTGCCATTTTTCCCCATCCCCATCAATCAGGGGCATTGCGCCGGTCTCGCCGCGGGAAATGATGGCGATGTTTTTAGCATTAAAGGCCCTGAACAAAGGAGAAAAAGAATAGATGGTGGTGCCTTCGTAACGGGTGAGTACTCCCTGGCCATTCGGCAGATAATTTTCCGGACCGAAAGGGAAGAAAAGGCGTACCGAGCGGTCGACAATGATACCAATGTTGCTTTTCATCTGGATGGCTCCTTCGATGCGATAGGTTTCTTCGTAGCGCAGCCAGGTTTTGATGCCCTGTGAATGGGCAAACAGTAGCCAGCCACCTCCTTTGGTGGCCAGTTCATCGATCGCTTTTTGTATGTACGGATAGAAATCGACAGTTCCTTCCGAATCAGGCTTTTGGCCGGCATACGCGATCAGGTTAATTGTATCAGCCGGAATTTCCGGTTCGGAAATTTGCGCAATGATTTCTTCTGCTGCAGCCTCCGTTTCTGCGCGGGTAAAAAGGGGTTGCCGGTCAGTGGTATTATTTTCTTTTTCGGTATTACTGCAACCAAAGAGGGTGAGGCAGATGAGGAAAAGTGGGATTAATTTTATAGACTTGAACATGTTTTGAATTAGTTTGTTGTTTAACAAACCTCTCAAGGTCTTAAATCCATATTTTTGAGAAATTATAATTTCTCAATTGACATTGCCAGAAACTTTTCTTTTTCCAATCTTCTTTCCGGTTTCTTTCTGTAATGGATAAGGCCGATTAAAAGCACTTTGTGATAATTTGAAATAGTCAGATAGTTTACGAATAGAGTCTTTTGAAAGTCCTTTCTGGTAGTTAAGAATTTTTGAAACTGTTCCCTTTGATAGATCTAAAATGGAAACCAGGTCTTTTGCCTTTAATTCATTTTCATATAACAGACTTTTAATTAATTGTACAGGATCCAAATCATTCATTCTAATGTTTTCGGCATCCCATTTCTCAATTAAAAGTGTCAGTAGTTCGATTTCATCATTTAAAGCCTGGTCATCAGCAGCCACTAATGCTTCTAAAGTTATTGTATAGGTATTGTACTGATGCTTATTTTTAATTACTGTATATTTTAATTTTTTTTCCTGACTCATACTCTTTAGCTATTAAAAATTATCAATATCATACTGCTTACCTTCCTTACATATTTTCGAATACTCAGCATGTGTACCTATCCATTTGATAAACAAATGTACCATAGTTTTACCAAAATAGTACTTGCAAATCATCCTGTAATGGTTTCCTCCGATATTAAACACTACTCTTTTTGAGTTATCCCCAAGAATGTCAGCACTGTTAAATGTTGATATAATATCAGCGGGAACATTCCAATCCGCGTATTTAAGGATTGACAACCAAGTGCCAAAAGAAGTTTTACTACTTGCGTTTATTTTTACATAATCCTCTATCGACTGTTTTTTTATTAGATGGATTTTCATACATAAAGAAGACAAATATAAATATAAAGTTTCACATTGTGAAACTTTATATACTTTATTTGCCCAAGTTCTTTCTTTTTATAAAAGAATTGGTTTTTCATTCTTAGCTTAATATAAATGGTTAATCATTTTTAGGCAAGGTCATCCTTCTTCACCTTTAACTTTTAGCTTCACACTTCGAACTTCCCCTTACTTCACCAAAGATATAGCAAACACCGCCGGAGCACCATCCTGGTATTCCCGGTTATTGATCATATCCAGGGAAACGATTTCAACTTCGGGCTTTGGATTTTCCCACTCCATTTTGTACAATCGGATTTGTTGCGTACCTCCGCGTTTTTTAAGCACCGCCTGGTGCCAGGCCAGTTCAGCTGCTTCCAGGTTGTGCAATTCATCAGGGCCGGCAAGCCAGTCCTCAATTTCCACCTGCCAGTGAACCGGAATGATCTCCCGGCTGCCATCAGAGTAATTGACCCTGAAATGGAACAGCTGTTCACCTTTTTCTATTTCCTTATTCTGCAAATGATAAGCCTGCAGGAAGGCCAGCTTAGAAGTTTTGGCTTGCACTGGAATATTTTCAATATTTTCAGCTTCTACCTCCGCCTGCCTTCCCCGCAAAGCCAGTATGCTGGGCCAGGTAATTTGAGCCTCATCGGGAATGAAAAAGGTGACCCCGGCAAAGGCTTGTTCCCCGGCTGGTAAATTCTGAAAGTCTACACCGTAGCGGTTGCGCTGAAACCAACTGGGCCGCTGGTGGTGATTGCGATGCATGGTAAATTTTCCCCGGGGAATCATTAGGGGCTGCCAGATGGTCTCCGGATAATAATAAGCCGTGACTTGTCCGGCCCAATCCTTGCCTGGCTGCCAAATTTTATGGTAAGCTATAGCGCCCAAATCCTGTTTATCCTGACCCATATTTCTAGCGGGTGACGAACTGGTTAATCTGTAGTCACCCCGTCTTGTGTTCCGGAATGCCGGATCATCTACCACTACATTTTCTCCCAATACGTTGAATTTTTCTGACTTTTCATTTTTCATCCAATCCGGAGTGGTATCGCCTTCCGGGTACACAAGGTTATGAGAAATATTGATATTATGGGCTTCTTTTCCTGCATATACATTTGAAATGGGGCGGCCGGTTGTTTCGGTAATGATGTTGTGCTTAACTTCGACATCTTTAAAGTCTGGATTGTCTTCAAAACCCCGGATATTGATCCCATACCCTTGCCAGCCAATGGCACTTACATGTCCTCCAGAGCCAACGATGGTATTATTGTAGACCTTAATCTTCTGAACTTTGGCTGGATTTGCTTTGTAGGTGGCTTCTGTAACGCCTACACCTTCCATTTTCGCATCTATTATGATGTTGTGATGGATGTCCAGCTTATAAAGGTCATTACTCCCTTCTGTG
>JBPRGG010000064.1:0-10497 GCA_051418075.1 Candidatus Cyclobacteriaceae bacterium M3_2C_046
CGAAGGTTTTGCAGGGGCAGAGGGAAGGTAAAAACCTGTGGCAATCCTTCCATGACCTGCAAAAAAGCGTATATGTCCATCTACCTCACCGCCATAGCCTCATCATCCTGCAATTGGACCTCCCTTTTATTCCCTTGATAATCATAAACCTCTGCCCTGACCATCTCGGGGTGTATCTTCACACATCGGGAGGATTGGGATAAAAAGGTTGACCCATACGGAAACTCTACCCGTATTTTGCCTCCATTCTTCAGACTCACCTCCATCCAGGCATCCTGGGCTAATGGTTGAAACACCGGTAAATCCTGGTCTGCCGAGGCAAAGACCCGCAATCTATCCCGGTTTTGTCCGGCCAGAATCAGTCTTTGATCCTGGCGGGTGAACATTTGGGCCAGGGCCTGCCCATCACCAGGAACATAAAAACCACTTTTGGCTAAAGGTACTGCCTTAAAATCACCTGTTCCATCTCCCTGTAACCATAAGCCTTTCATGGCATCATATTGTCCGCCAAATAGTTCATTGGCAAAATTATTACCGGTCAGCAGGATGTCAGAATGACCGTCCTGGTCAAAATCACCGGGTAAAATACCATAAACCGGGGCAAATTGAGCTTCCACCGGCAGGGATTTTATTTCAAACTGCACCTGTCCATTTTCATCTGTACCTTTATTTTCAATATAACTGGTTTTCATCCAGTTGGCCTGTAAAACCAGGGCATCCTGCAATTCTTCTTCTGAAAAAAGATCGTGAATGGTGGCTTTTCCGTAAGCCTCATAATTTTTGACCCGTTTTTTCAACATCACCAGTTGGGTCACCAGTTCATCCCGGGGATGCCAGGGATAGGGAGCCAGGCTGCCCTCATCAGTTATGGCATATTTCACCAGGATAGGATCGATGTAGTTACTTTGATCAAAATCTTTGGCATACATTTGTAAAGGATATTGATCGGATGCCTGATAATTGTTGTTCTCTCCCCAGTTGCCGGCGATAAAATCCATATCTCCATCCTGGTCAAAATCGGCTGCAGCCAGACTGTTCCACCAGCCCTTAAAATCATGCAATCCGGAGGTGTTTGTCACATCTTTGAACCGGCCATTTTCATTTTGGAAAACAGTAACCGGCATCCATTCTCCAACCACCATTAAATCAAAAGCCCCATCCTGGTTAAAATCAGTCCAAAGTGCATCATTTACCATGCCCAGTGAGCCTAAATCCGGATTTACCTGGTCGGTAACATCTTTAAAGTTTCCCGATTCATTCTGTAAAATAAAACTGCTGACCGGCTGAGGATATCCTCCTGGCTTCACCCTGCCTCCTACAAACAGATCCAGGTCCCCATCCTGATCAAAATCAGCGGCTTTTACACAGGAACCGCTGACCCGAAACTCCGGCAGGGCACCTGCCTTATAGTTAAAATAACCTTTTCCATCATTAAGATATAGTCGATCCTGGTAGAATTTACTTTCCGGTTCAAATTCATAACTGCCACTGACCACATAAAGATCCAGATCGCCGTCCTGATCAGCATCAAACAAAAGGCTGCCCATATCTTCTTTTTCATCATGCTCATAATTGATGAATCTATCCTCCTGCACAAAGGTGCCATCATTCTGCTGCAAACTGAATATACCTCTCTCTCCGGCAGCTCCCCCCAGGAAAAAATCCTCCAGACCATCCTGATTAATATCTCCTACTGCCATGGAAGGCCCGTTTTGAGAAAATTTATGGGGCAGGGTACGCTGTACGTTGTAATCTATTTTATCTTCTTCTTTATGTTTAAGTTGTAAATTATGTTTACCAGCTACTTCCTGCATTACCGACTGCTTCAGGTTGGGATAAAGAAATTCAGGCCCGAAACCTTGTGGTTCACTGGCTTCAGATTGCCTCAAAACCAGCTGTTGATTGGCATCTAACTGAGTTAACAATTGGTAAGATCCATCAGGCCACATAATCTGCAGGGAATCAATGGCTCCGATGTTTCCCAGTCCAAAATGTATCACATCCTCCAGAGAGGAAATATAACCCCGATAAATGGAATGTTCGTAGAATTGCTTTTTACCTCCGTCATAATGAATGCTTACCTTACTTCCCAGGCCCGCCTGGTTGGGAGATGTTCCTTTCAATCTGACCTTCAGGTAATTAGAATTATTTTCCTTATTTGGTTCAATGACTTTATTTTCAAAAACAAAAGCACTGTCATTAATATTATTCACCACGTAATCCAGGTCTCCGTCATTATCCAGGTCTCCCAGGGCAGCCCCGTTGGAAAAAGATGGTATAGATAATCCCCAGGCTTCCGTTTGGTTGGTAAAGGTCAGATCACCCTGGTTTTCAAAGCCATAATTGGGAATTTTCACCACCGGAATCATATCCAGCAAATCTTGCTTGGAATCCAGAATACTGTTGGTGCTATAACGATAACTGCCAAAATCATGATCTGTCACATCCTTGGGAAATCCATTAGTGATCAAAAGATCACGGTCACCATCCAGGTCCAGGTCAGCAAATAAAGGGGACCAACTCCAGTCTGTTTCGTAAATACCGGCCAGGTGACCAATCTCATTAAATACCGGGTGTCCTTCCGGGGTGGGCCCGGCATTTAGTTGCAGGGTATTGCGGATATACTGGTGGGAATAGCCATATTCCTGGTTGTAAATATAGGTCAGGTAATTACTGCCTCCGATCATCATTCGTTTCCGTTTATTTTTTGCCGGCAGCATATCCAAAGCAAAAATATCTACAAAACCATCGTTGTTGATATCTGATACATCATGCCCCATGGCCGAGTAGCTTTGATGCTGGGTATACTTTTTGATTTGATCGGTGAAAGTGCCATCCTGGTTGTTGATATAAAGCAGGTCATTGGTCAAATAGTCATTGGTGATATACAGGTCTGGCCAGCCATCCAGGTTAAAATCATGTACCGAAACCCCTAAACCATACCCTTCGATCAGAATTCCGGCTTCCCGGGATACATTGGTAAAGGTTTGATCGCCATTGTTTCGGTACAGCCGGTCAGTATTGGGATTGGAACCATCGATTTTCTTGTCCCGGTACTGGTTGGGCCGGTTGGTTTCCATCTGATTGGTCAATACATAAAGGTCCAGATCACCGTCCATATCGTAATCAAAAAAGGCGGCATTGATCGAGTGGCCGGAATCATTGATACCATATGCTGCAGCTTGTTCTGTAAAAGAGATTTCACCATTTGCATCAGGGCCGTTGTTGATATACAATTGATTTTCTCTTTGATCTGACCGGCCATATACGGTATTGCAAACATACATATCCTGCCAGCCATCCTGATTAATATCCACTAGGGCAATCCCTGAGGCCCATCTACCAGACCCATCCACCCCGGCTGATTGGGTGATGTCCTCAAATTGAAAATTGCCCCGGTTCAGGTACAATTTATTGTCCACCTGGTTACCGGTAAAATAAATATCAGGCAGGCTGTCATTGTTAAAATCGGAAATCCCTACCCCTCCACCATTGTAGACATATTCGAATTCCAGGATGTTCAAAGTGTCATTTTCAGTAATGGTATTGGTAAAGTGGATGCCGGTGTGACCGGGCTCCTGTAATTCAAACAATGTTTCTTTCTTAGAATCACAACCCTGTATAATGAGCCCAAAAATCATCAGGCCGCTCCAAATTTGTAAAAATCCCTTCATACCTTTAAAATTTGTTGGAAATCATTTTATAAAAAATTGATTATCAAACCTTTTAGTTCCTTCTATTTATTATATTTTAACCACAGAGGACACTAAGGAATGCACAAAGTGCCCGGAGAAAAAGAATCACCACATTGTGATCTTTGTTAATCCTCTGTGTACTTTGTGGTTAATATACTGGCACAAGCCTGCTGTAGAAATTCGGCTTCACCCCACCATATAAAAATTGCAAGGATAAAACTATCCTTGCAATTTACCAGCTATGAAAAATAAAAGCTTTTTATTTGAATACGATACAGTAGCTTATCAACCTCCACCATAACCGGGATTCTGCTGCAGTACATCAGATCCCATGATATCGATCTGGTTCAGTGGAATGGGGAAGTAATCGTCTACTTCTGGATCATATGCAGCCCCGCGCAAATAGGATCTTTTCTGTCCTTCGGTAGCTATATAATCATTCAACACTTCATCAGCAATGCCCCAACGTCTTAGATCGAAAAACCGATGTCCTTCCATGGCTGATTCCAGCCTGGTTTCGAATCGAACAATTTTCCAGGCTTCATCCTGGCTGCTAAATGCAGAGGCCGGATAGGGTGATACTTCATAGTTGGCCGCCGGGGTACCATCTTCATTGGTTACCACGCATCCGTCAGCTCTTTCTCTCACCTGATTTACCAGTTCTCTGGCATAATCCAGGTCATTTTCTTCTACCGCTACCTCAGCTCTCCATAACAATACATGGGCTAAACGGATATATCGGAAGTTGTTGGCATTGGGTCCTCTGGCCCAACCAGTGGAAGTAGATAAGGAACCCTCTTCAGCTTTGTAGTAAACGTTCTTTTTGGCAGCATAAGGTCCGCCAAATGCCTGATCTCTGATCCAGTCGTTACCCGGATGTGGTCCCCAATCCAGGTAGGGAATACCTCTGCGACCTACGGTCCAGTCCAGTCGGGGATCCAGCGGTCCATCATAAGGCACAAAATCTTCTTCAGAACTTAATCCCTGGTCACTTTTAATATCTTCATCATTGAAAGTATCCAACAACGGAAGGCCACCTTGGGTCTTGAAGGCATTGACCAGGTTTTGGGAAGGCTGATGGAAACCGCAGCAGGTACCGGGACCGCCGGTATAGGGATAATTTAATACATCGCCATAGTTGCCATTCTGTCCCTGACCACCATCATTTACAGACATCTGGATCTCAAAGATGGATTCTTGATTATTATTGGTAGAGATCTGGAAATTATCATGGTAACAATCCACCAGGTCAAATGGCCCCTGGTTAATGATCTCATCCAGTAAAGGTTTGGCAGCCGAATAATCATTTTGATATAAATGAGCTTTAGCCAGTAAAGCTTTGGCAGCCCAGGCATCAGCCCTTCCGGGTTGATCTTGGTTATTGGGTAAATTTTGAGAGGCAAATTCCAGATCTGCTTCTATTTGGGGCCAGATATCCTGGTTATTGGGTTGATTAAAATCTTCGGTGGTTTCATCCACGTAGGGCACCATGTTGAAGATCTTCTTGAGCTCAAAATAGAAGAATCCTCGTAAAAACCGGCCTTCACCCCTGATTGTATTTTTCTGATCTTCAGTAAAAGCCTCTACATTCTCTACCAACCTTAGCACATCATTAGACCGGGCTACCCCATCATACATGGTACGCCATTTGTCATTAAAATAGGATAAATCAGGTGTTGAGTTATACCTCTCCAAAAAGGTGATATTTCGCTGGTCTCCTGCATCCGAACCTTTATAGGCATTGTCAGAAACTACACTGCCATAAATCCAGTTGGTAGTAGAAGATCCCCAGTTACCGGCTCCTACATTGCCATCCAGAGCGCTGTAGGCAGCAATTAATAAGGCATTCACCCCCTCCGGACTGGTTAATACTTGCTCTGATAAAACGCCCTGGGGTTCCCTATCCAGGAATTCCTCACAGGCAGTAATTATCCCGAATGTAAATAAAACGATTAAAATACTTATTTTTTTCATAAAATTATATTTCTTGTTATTTATACCAGTTTTTACTTAATTAAAGTCCTAAATTAACCCCCAAAATAAAGTTTTGAGCAGCCGGGAATAATCCTTCATCCACACCCATTCGTCGGTCCCCAAACTCAGAAGGAATTTCCGGATCCAGTCCACTGTAGCTGGTAAAGGTCAGCAGATTGGTGGCCTGTACATAGACCTGCAATTGACGCACACCCAGTGATTCCGGGAAAGTATATCCTAATTGTATGTTCTTGATCCGCATATAAGATCCGTCTTCCACAAAATAGGTGGAGGGAATATCACTGATGTTGTCATTGGCATCCAGGATAGGTAAGCTGGCATTAGGTCTTTGCGGGGTCCAGGTATCATTATAGACCCTGACGCTTCGATTACCCTGGAACTTATTAAAATCGATCCAACGCCTTACATAATTGATCACATCATTACCCTGAGATCCCTGCAGGAACAAGGTAAAATTAAAGTTCTTGTAGTTCAGGTTGGCATTGAAACCATAGGTAAAATCAGGATGAGGATTTCCAATGTAGGTTCGGTCGTCCGGTGTAATTACACCATCGGGAACACCTTCCGGTCCACTTACATCCTGGTAGCGGAATTTTCCAACCCCTACTACAGATCCATCATCCAGTACTTCAGTATAGCCTGGGTATTCTACCCCGCTATCCCTGATTTCTTGTTCATTCTGATAGATACCATCTATCATATAACCAAAAAAGCTGGATATAGGCATGCCCGGTTCAGCCTGTGTATAGAGTTCACCCCTGAGTAATCCACCTTGTAAAGGCTGATCAATACCCAAAGCCACCAACTCATTGGTGTAGTGAGACACATTAGCTGAGAAATTATAGGTGAAATCATTATCCGCAGAGGCGCCGGTATAGCTTAAGCCAATATCAAACCCGGTATTTTTCATCTCGGCTACATTAATGGCAGGAGCAGCAGCATTTCCCCGGGTAGCTGGCAAGGGTAAACCATAAAGCATATCAGTCGTGGAGCGGGTATACCAGTCGAAAGTCAGAGAGAAATCGGCAAACAAGGTAGCGTCCAAACCAATATTAGTGGTTTCAGTAGCTTCCCACCTTGTATCCAGATTACCAAAACGAGCTGCATCAAAACCAGCAACAGTACCAGTATTGGATCCACCGATATCATAAGCTGAATATAATAAACTCGTACCATATGTACTAGCAAAATTATAGTTGTCTATTTCCTGGTTTCCGGTTTGACCCCATCCCCCTCTCAGGTTCAGGTAACTGATCCAGGGTACATTGGCCATAAAATCTTCTTCAGACACAGTCCATCCGGCAGAAAAAGCAGGGAAGGTACCATAACGGAAATTAGGTCCAAAACGGGAAGATCCATCCCGACGGACAGTTACCTCCAGTCGGTATTTATCCATCAGGGCATAGTTCACTTTTCCAAATACGGAGAAAAGGGCCCATTCATAACCTCCGCCACCATTGTTGATCCCACCTTCACCAGTACCTAAATAACGATAACTGGGTTGACTGGAGAAATAAAATTGCCGGTTGGCTCCAAATCCTCGCTGTGTTTCTTCAATGGCTTCAGATCCTACTAATACGTTCAATCGATGGATATCATTAAAAGTAGCCCTCCATTCGGCTGTGTTGGTCCAGGTCCAGTTAAAACGGCGTCCCATGTTTTCAAAGAATCCATTGGAACTACCTACTTCCGCTGCTTCAATATTCAGGAATGAAAAGCCCCAGTTATGACCTACTTCATAGTCAATCCCAACCTGAGACTTAAGGGTAAGGTCTTCCAACACATCAAATTCAGCAAATGCGCCACCAAAGATCCTCAGATCAGTATCCGGGTTATCTTTGGATCGCCATAATAGAGCCATCGGATTGTTTCCATTGGTCAAACCTCCTCCTTTGGAACCTGCAAAAAATCCGTTGATATCATATACCGGCATAATGGAAGGTACTCGATACGACATCGATACCGGGTTTCCTTCATCATTATTACCAAAAACTCTTCCATCTGTATAACTAACTTCCAAATTTTCACCAATCCTGAATCGGTCAAAAACAGAAAATTCGGTATTGGCCCTTAGCGAATAGCGTTTAAAACTTGAATGTTCTACGATACCCTGTTGGTCAAAATAATTCAATCCCAGGTAATAACGTCCATTTTCATTCCCTCCCGAGGCATTCAGGTTATATTCCTGTAAAGGCGCAGTACGGAAAATCTCATCATACCAGTCGGTGCCATTACGGGCAGCCCGGGTAATCAGGTACAGATCATCCGGATTATCGCTATATAATGAAGGATCAGTGCTGGGGTCCCCTTCAAAAGCACCAGAAGGAAAAATATAATCGGGAATGACCGGGCTGGATCCGCTTCCATACTGGGGATGGGTGGGATTACCATTATCTCCCACCTGGTTGGCATTCCTTCGGCTGGTCCAGATCACTTCAGCCAGTTGCTGGGGATCTATGATCAGGTCCAGTGAACCTACCGGCCTTTGTACACCCACCCGGGAGCTAAAATTAATTTGTGGTTGTCCACTGGCATCTCCTTTTTTGGTGGTGATGATCACCACCCCGTTGGCAGCCCGGGCACCATAAATAGAAGCGGCCGAAGCATCCTTCAGGATCTGCATAGATTCGATGTTCTGGGGATTAATCCGCTGGAATCCACCCCTGGTGGGAACACCGTCAATTACATACAAAGGGGCTGTATTGTTAAAGGTCCCGATACCACGGATCCTTACCTGAGCTCCTCCCCCCGGTCTGTTATCAGAGATGACATTTACCCCGGGAGCCCTGCCCTGCAACTGCTGCTCTACAGTTGCAGTAGGAATAGCAGTCAGTTCTTCCGCACTTACCGTTGATACGGAGCCGGTAATATCCCTTTTGGACTGGGTTGAGTAACCTGTAACCACAACTTCAGATAATTGTTCTATATCTAAAGTCAAAGCTATATTGATCACATCCCGGTCCATCACAGTAATCTCTTCTGAGGTATAACCTACATAAGAAAATACCAGGACTGCGGCATCACCAGGGATTCTGATAGAGTAGTCACCATCCACATCGGTGACCGTACCTTCTCCGGTTCCCTTAACCAACACATTCACCCCGGGAAGGGCTGAACCTGTCTCCAAATCCGTCACCATTCCGGTGACTGTACGTTGGGCATAAGCCCCCAGAGCCATTGCCATTGCAATAGCCATAAAAGTCAATCGCTTAAATAGTAAACCTTTTGTTCTCATACAAACAATTTTTAAAATTAAAATACATACTAATTAAATATAACTAAACACCTAAATACTTCCTTTAAAAAAATCAAATAAACGCTTTTTACAACATTTAAGTTAATTTATAAACTATTTTGCAAACGTCAAAGCCCTTACCCTAATGTTTTTACATTTTTTGCATATTTTACTTACTTTAACGTTTTCGGAGGAAGGAGCAGCAGCCAATATATCTGCTTACCGAACATTGCTATACCAGCTACCTAAAATTCCTAATAACATACCAAAACAATATTTTTTATCTAATTAACTTGTCCGGTTCCTTATAATCCGATATCTTTATTGATTCTATTTGAAAAAATGGATTTAAAGCATTTTTTCAAAAAATTTTAATTTCAGCTTTTTTTAGTTCCGGTAATTTTATGAAGAAACCAATCACCATAAAAGACTTAGCCAAACAATTAGGCATCTCTGTAGCTACAGTTTCGCGGGCTTTACGAAACTATGATGATATCAGTGCAGAAACTAAAAAAGCTGTGCGAGATTTGGCCAAAAAACTTGACTATCAACCTAATACCATAGCTCAAAGTCTGGTGAATAAAAAAAGCAACCATATAGGAATTGTGATACCAGGCCTGATCGTGCATTTTTACGCTTCAGCTATTAGTGGTATTCAACAGGTAGCCCGGGAACAGGGATTCAATGTGGTAATCAGCCAGTCCAATGAATCCTATGAGATGGAAATGGCAAATATTAATACTTTGATGGCCAGCCGGATAGATGGTTTGATTGTATCTTTATCCAGTAAAACCACCAGGTATGATCATTTAAAAAAATTGCAATCCCTGGGAATACCAGTAGTTATGATAAATCGTGTTACTGATTTGCTGAAAGTTGACAAAGTGATCATTGATGATTATATGGGCGCTTTTCAGGCGGTTTCACACCTGATCTATGAAGGCGCTACCCAAGTGGCTTTTATTGGAGGCCCTGATAGTTTGTCTACCTCACAACAAAGATTAAAAGGATACAGGGATGCTTTAAATTACAATCATCTGCCTTTAAATGAGGATTTGATTCAAACCAGTGATCTGAGTAAAAAGCAAGGATATGAAATCACACACAGGTTGCTTGAACAAGATCAAATTCCTGATGGCATTTTTACAGTCAATGACACCACTGCTTTTGGTGCCATTAAGGCTATCCAGGAAAAAGGGCTGCAAATACCCCAGGACATAGGATTGGTGAGTTATGGTAATGACCCACTGGCTGAATTGATCGATCCGCCCCTTACCTCTATAGCCCAGCCTACCTTTGAATTGGGTAAAATATCAGCCGAACTTCTTTTTGCACGTATCAAAAATTTGCAACAGGAGCAAGATGTTCAAACAAGAATTCTTTCTCCGGAATTAATCATAAGAAAATCATCCCAAAAAAGTATTTATCTTCCTTTAACCTGAAATCCTAAATAGGCGATCATCTAAACTTGGCTGAAATCCTAACGCTTAGGTTAAGTTCATGATAATGATGAAAACGTTATAGACGAATGCCCACTGGGAAAAGCCTTGAGGTTGATGGTTGCTGGTTGCT
>JBPRGG010000065.1:0-5811 GCA_051418075.1 Candidatus Cyclobacteriaceae bacterium M3_2C_046
TTAAGGTAGATAGTTGCTATAAGCAGATATGCTAAGGAATTACTCAGTTGGTTATTGATGGATGCTGCTTTGTAATGTACATGCTACCTTACCTCATTTTTTGTCCTGGCCAGACCAAAAAAATCAAGACAGAAAAAAAAGCCCTCACCTGCCGCGGCCTTTACGCTCAAGGCCATCTTGGCCTGGCACTTCATCGCACCTGCATTTTCTGTCGGGCCAGCGCTTTTTTTGATTTTCTGATAATTAATAAATAGATCAAATACATTACGGTGAATGTTCTGGTAAGTTCGTCATTTCGACATCAGGAGAAATCTGTTTGGGTTAAGGTAGGTAGTTGCTATAAGCAGATATGCTACGGAATTATTCAGATGGTTTTTGGTATTTTCTGCTTTGTAATTTACATGCTACCTTATAGGATCTTTTGTCCTGGCCGGACGGGCGGTACTTTTTGCCTTGATGCAAAAAGTACCCAAAAAAATCAAGACAGAAAAAAATTCCCACACCTGCCGCGGCCTTTGCGCCCGGGGCCATCTTGGCCTGGCACACCGTAGTACCTGCATTTTCTGTCGGGCCAGCGCTTCATGGATTTTGTGATAATTATAGTCCTGATGTAATCATAAAATTCTCAGACAAATTCAATGGCGGTCGTTGATCATCCGTCAAAGAATGCTTCATTATCTAATTGTTTTTTGCCGGGAAAAAGGGTATTACAAATGACGTACATCAGGTATGGATCTGGAAAAATCTGTACTTTTTCCTGGATTTACCTCTAAAATCACTTTTTATTAGGGTTTCCAATAGGCTTTTCTACTAATTTCTGCCTATTTATTGGGCATTATTCAGCTAATTTGTTAATCTTGTAATTATATCATTAAACTTTTTAACTATGGAAACTTTCAACAAAATCAAAGAACTGATTGAGCAAACCCAAAAAGATGCTGAAGCTTTTTATGATAAAGGCAATAAAGCAGCCGGTACCAGGCTTAGAAAAGCCATGCTGGAAGTCAAAAATATGGCTCATGATCTAAGAAAAGAGGTTACAGATAAGAAAAATGAAGCCTAGGTAGCTCACCGAAAAAACAATTAAATGAGGCTTTAAGCCTCATTTTTTGTTTACTGCTCTTCAAGTTTTTTTTATTTAGCATAAGTCCCGAAATGCCTTACTTGATTCGATCATTTTTTTGAATATTACTTAATAACTTATTCAAGAATTTCTTCAAGAGCCTGAATGGTGATGCCTCTTAGAATTTTTCTTCAGCAATAGCCGGGCTTATCATCGGAATTCATCCATAATTTGTAAAATCAATTTTCCTCCATTTTCCAGAAGAAGAATATTAACAACAATTGTCATATCAAATATCAAGACACAGTTATCATGGGCTCTTTTCATTTAAAAATAATGGCTTGATCAATAATATTAATTAATAGATTAGAAAAAAAAGGAGAAATACAAATTAATTCAGTCAAATTTCTTTATGCCCCTAACATAAGCTATATAAAATTTGTTAAGATTAAAAATGTTAATATATGTGTCCCAAATAGTTCATCATCAATAGGATACATACTGAAAAACATAATCTTAAAATATTTTTTAATCTTAAATTCACAAACTATGAAAAAACCCATATTTGTTTTTTTATTTTCTATATGTTTTTTTTCCATCAGTCACATTTCTTATGCCCAGGGGGCTGCATTAATGCAATTTGGTGGAGAGTTTTTGCTTGCCTTATTGGCCGGAGTGATCCTGGCTTTTGGTTTTCAGGCATTAATGACCCTCATTTCTGTAGCTGGCGGAATTGCTGCAGTGGGTCCCTTTAATAAAAATACCTCTGACAGTTCTGATAAAAACAAATCAAATCAGGACCGATCTCATAGTAATGAAAAAAGTAGTTCCATAGGTCCAAAAATAAGTTCGGCATTTGGCATCTGGACTATGCTCACAGTGAGCATTTCATTGTTTTTTGCCTGCTGGTTAAGTTTAAAACTTATTTTAATAGAGAGTAACACCCTGGCCCTGGTGCTAAGTTTAGTGATTTGGGCGGCCTTTTTTACCACCATGATGTATTTGGAAATGAAATCGGTATCATCAATGGCAGGAGGATTATTTAAACTCGCCAGAGAAGCATTGAAATCATCATTTAATACAGCAAAATCTGTTTTTGAAACCGGTCAGGCAAAGAAAGTTCAGCGCACAATTGATCATTCAATCGACAGAATACAGGAAGAAGTTAATGAGCAGTGGAACACTGATGAACTTGTTAGTAAGCTGGATGAGTATGTGGAAAAACTACAACCAGAGCCCTTGGATTACGACCGTATTGAAGCAGAGCTTAAAACTGTTTTGAATGAAATTGAGGCAGAACAGAAAACCACCTATCAAACTGAAGGTCTGGATCAGAAAACATTCATCAATATTGCCGAAAAACAACCAAATTTAAGTAAGCAAGAGGTTAAGCAAGTAGGAGATATTTTTAACAAGGTAAAATCTGCCAATCAGCAAGGAAACTCTAAAGCAGAAAAAGTAGCGGCCGGTTTGGACAAATTAACACCCGGATCAGAACAAAAAACGGCTCAGGTCAGACAAAAGGTAGCAGATTACTTGAGAAATACCGAAGCTGAAGAAGTGCAACCGGAAAAATTGGAACATGATCTGGAAGAGATCATCAATGATCCTAAAAGTTCTAAAGAAGTGATAATGAACCGGGTAGATCAAATGGATAAGGATACCCTGGTAGACTTGGTAAAAGGAACGGGAGATGGGATGAATGATCAAAAAGCCAGAAAAATAGTAGAACAGGCTGAAAAAGCCCTGGATAAAGTAAAACAGGTGTTGCATTCTTCCAGTACAGGGGCAAAGGATAAAATAGCTCAGACACAGTCGGAAAGTGATGGAGAGCAAGGAGAGATGGAGCGTAAGGCTCAAGGCAAAAAGATTGATTATGAAATGAAGCTGAGAACTTTTTTTAATGGTATGAACCGACCAGAATTTAATTATGAAAAAATTAAACTGGATTTCATGAGAATGTTCAGAGATCCAAAAGCCAGTCCTGGTATTATCAGAAGAAGATTGCAGCAAATGGATCGTGATTCATTGATCACCCTGATCAGTCAAAAAAAGAATATTTCACGACAGGATGCAGAAAATATTTTTAATAAATATGATGATGCCAGAAACCAGGTCATTCAAAAAGCAGAACAACTGGAATCTCAGGTCACTGAAAAATTCAACCAAACCAAACAGGCTACCCTGAATCAATTGGAGGCAACCCGAAAAACTGCGGCAACTGCAGCCTGGTGGCTGGTAGCAACTGCCATTGTTTCAGGAGGAGCTGCGGTATTAGGTGGTATTTTAGCCATTACCTGAAACCTTTATTAAATAATAGTATACAGTTGAAAGCAGGAAATCATGACTATTTCCTGCTTTTACCTTATATCAAGGTCTTTTTTAATGTTATCAGTTATCTGCCTGAATTCCCTGATAGCTTTGCCAATGGATCGGGCCATTGCCGGTATTTCTTTTCCCCCAAATAAAACCAGGGTCACAAAAAGGATCAGCAGGATTTCCCATCCTCCCATTCCCAATATCAATAAAACTGTGTTCATTTTTTAATCCATCCCAAAATATGATTCCTATTCAAAATTAAGCGAGAAAATGATTGAAATTATATAAGCCTGAATTTTTATTTTAACAAAGCCTATCAATCTGTCAGGTACCTTAAAGCTATAGCCATAGGCCATCTTGGCCTGGCACTTCATCGCACCTGCATTTTCTGTCGGGCCAGCGCTTTTTTTGATTTTCAGATAATTATAGTCCTGATGTAATCATTATTCAGGCAAATTTAGCGGGGGGCAGTAGTTGATGATCCAGGATGATTCGAATAGCATCTTTTATTAGTTGGCGGCATTTGCTATTGGTTATTACATCAAAACCTCCCTTAATTGATTTCGGCGACATCAATTTTAGCGGAAACTCCAAACAGAATTCTGGTGCTGGTTGTATTTAGCTGGAAGCTGGAAGGAATTGGCAGTTGATAATAGGCAATGGTTCATGGTTTAGCAGGGGCTTGGTTTGGGATGTAAAAGGTGGGGTTTTTGATTTACTGCTGAATATTCGTTTTGGCAAGTGGTATGGAGGCGGCCAAAAACCGAAATGGCTGGTGGGATGGCCGATTTTGGCGCCGGGTGGCTGGTGTGGAGGCCTTGTGGGTGGGGATGCGGGAACCCTAAAAAAATGGAGAAGGACAAAAAATCCGGAGGTGAATTGATCTCTAAAAAATATTGATGTTTAAACGACAAAGTTAGGTAAAGTTACTCTTATTAGAGGCGAAAGTGTATTTAAGCTAAATTGCCGGTATTATGAAAAATCTAAAGGTCGGGCTTGGTTGGGGCTTGTTGTTGATGGTCCTGATGATTTCCTGCAGCCAGGAGGAGCAGGAGGTGACTAATATTGACCAGGTACTGGAGGATGCGCTGAAGACGGCTTCCCAGGGGGCAGGCCTGTCCTATTATAAAATGCCGGAGGCGGGACAACTGGATCAGATCCCTCAGGATCCGCGCAATAAGCTGACTGAGGCTAAAATCAAATTGGGTATGTTTCTGTACCATGAACCGTCTCTGGGGCTGGACCCGGAATTGCAGGCGGGTGCGGGCACGTACTCCTGCGCCAGTTGTCACCATGCGGGGGCTGGTTTTCAGGCGGGTCTGAAGCAGGGAATTGGGGAAGGTGGAATTGGGTTTGGCCAGAAGGGTGAAAGCCGGATCAGGGATCCTGAATATACCAATAAGGCGCTGGATGTGCAACCTATCCGTTCACCTTCGACGCTGAATGTGGCGTATCAACCGAATATGCTGTGGAATGGACAGTTTGGGGCGACTGGGGTGAACCAGGGAACGGAGTTTGCCTGGCTGGAAAATACGCCCCGGAAGGATAATTTCCTGGGGTTTGAGGGGGTGGAAACCCAGGCTATGGCAGGAATGGATACCCACAGGATGCTGATTGGTAATTTCTTTGTGGAAGATATCCGGGCTTATAAGCCTCTTTTTGATGCGGCTTTTCCGGAGGTTCCGGAGGCGGAGCGATGTAACCGGGTGAATGCGGGATTGGCTATAGCGGCGTATGAGAGGAGCCTGCTGGCTAACCAGGCACCGTTTCAGCGATGGCTGAGGGGGGAAGTGGGGGCTATGGATACTGATGAAAAGCAGGGGGCTATCCTGTTTTTTGGAAAAGCGGAATGCTATCAGTGTCATAATGGGCCGGCCCTGAATTCGATGGCGTTTTATGGGTTGGGTATGAAGGATTTGTATGAGGCGGGGGATGAGATTGTGAATTCTTCCAAGTTTAGCCTGGAAAATAAGGGTCGGGGAGGATTTACGGGAATGGCTGAGGATATGTATCGATTTAAGGTGCCACAATTATATAACCTGAAGGATGCTGGATTTCTAGGTCATGGGGCTTCTTTTGCTACGGTGTATGAGGTGGTGAAATATAAAAATGAGGCGGTGCCGGAAAATGCACAGGTGCCGGAGGGGAGTATCAGTACGTTGTTTCATCCTTTGGAATTGACGGAGCAGGAGATGAATCAGATCACGGCCTTTCTGGAGGATGGGTTGTATGATCCGGACCTTTTCCGTTATGTGCCAGAGGAGTTGCCTTCGGGGCAGTGTTTTCCTAATAATGATGTGAGGTCGAGGAGGGATTTGGGGTGTGAGTGAAGGGGGGAGCTGGAAGGGAAATAAAGCTCGAAGCGTGAAGCTGGAAGGAATATTTCTGGTTGCTGGTTGCTGGTTTCTGGTTGCTGGTTTCTGGTTGCT
>JBPRGG010000066.1:0-2183 GCA_051418075.1 Candidatus Cyclobacteriaceae bacterium M3_2C_046
AGCGTTAAATGAGTTGGTTGTAAAAAATATGGCTAATTATCCTCTAGGTCATATTCTTGAGCTTCCGAAAAATACAATTCTCTACAATATTAAGGCTAAACTTAATGCCTTAGGTATCTCTAATTTTAATGATGTTGGAGATGTTAAGCTCACTTACGATCTAAACATAAATAAACCTGGAATTGCAGGCCCATCGAATTTCATAAATAACATAATACCTAAATTAAGGAAATTTGACCCAAATTTAGTTCCAAATAATGTTGGTCCATCGTTTGCTAATAAAGAATTATTACATGTACGAAGTAATCCTATTTGGTTACAAACAGAATCTGTTATAATTGCTGATGAATTAAATTTAAAGTAACTACTCAGGGCTAAATTTTTTTTTGATTTGTGTGGATAACTTTTCTGTTAAAAAGTGCGTTTATAGGCCGTATTGGGCACTTTTTTCAAGAAAAGTCTAAAATCAGACATTAGGTTGAGTTATGCACCCCTTAATGTTGGTAACTAATTGAAAATCAGTTGTTTAATTTAATTTTTTTTCTACAAATTCGGGTGTTAAAAAATTCAAACACCTCTGGAAAAGCAGGACAAAATCATCAGCCAACTAATTGAGAAGATAAACCATCTTACCAACCAGATAAGTCAGCTCCAATCAGAAAATGCAAGTTTAAGACAGCAATTATCAAAATATCAGACACCTAAAAATAGCTCTAATAGTTCTATCCCACCATCAAAAGATGAGGACCGTCCGATAAAAAACCAAAGTTTACGTTTGAAAAGCGGTAAAAAGATCGGAGGCCAACCAGGTCATAAAGGAGAAACTCTGGAGATGACCCTTGTGCCCGATGCTTTTGTGGACCATGTCCCACAATTTTGCACAGCTTGTAGCACCTCACTCAGCAATCAAACCCCGGAGTTGGAATCTAAACGCCAGGTAGTTGATTTACCTAATATTCAGGCCATTTGGACAGAACACCGTCAGTACAGCAAAACATGCAACTGTGGCCATAAGACAATAACGGACTTCCCGGGTCCGGTAAGTGCTACAGTGCAGTATGGACCCGGAATAGAATCTTTGATATGTTACCTTCATGCAAGGCAATACCTACCCTATGAACGCATGCAGGAATTACTCAAAGACAGCTATGGGGTAAAAATCAGCCAGGGGAGTATTGATAATATTATAAAGCGCTTTGCTGTAAAAGGAACCCCGGTATACAACAGGATTAAGACTGAAATAATGGGTGCCCAGGTTGTAGGAAGTGATGAGACGGGTATGAAAATAAATGGTAAAAAACACTGGGCGTGGACCTGGCAAGATCCCAAAAACACATTGATCTACATTAGCCAATCACGTGGGATACAAGCCATTACTGATAGTGTGATGAATAACTTGCCCAATGCCATTGTTTGTCATGACGCCTGGAGGGCACAGTTTTCTATCGACTGTCGCAATCACCAATTATGCTGTGCACATTTGCTCAGGGAACTGAATTATTTAAATGATAGGTATAAACACTCCTGGAGCCGTAAGTTTCAAAGTTTACTGAACCGGGCAATAAAACTGAAAAAGCAGATGGGGTTACATGAGTATGACGGTGAAAACCCTGAAAGAAACAGTATCCTCTCATCTTTTCAGGAACTACTTGATCAGAGCCCTGATAAAAAACATAAAGAATTATACAGTTTCTATAAAAGGATCCTCAGGTACAAAGACCACATATTCCCTTTTTTGTATCATCTTAACGTGCCTCCAGATAATAATGCTTCCGAAAGGGCTATCCGCAACATTAAGGTCAAACAGAAAATATCTGGTCAATTCCGGTCAATGCAAGGAGCATTTAATTTCGCAATTATCAGGTCTATAATTGACACACTCAATAAAAGAAATCTTAATGTCTTTCAAAACCTGAAACTAATTGCCAACTTTAACACCTGAGTAGTTACTAATTCTTTATTGAATTAAATTTTTCGATTAGAATCAACCATTGAATTTTTGATTTATTATAATGCATTTTTTAATAATTTGGATTTTTTTTCTATTTACCTTCCTAGCCTGCCAAAACACCTCCAATCAAACAACATCCAACCCCCAACCACCAAATATCATCCTGATCCTGGCCGATGACATGGGTTATTCCGATCTTGGCTGCTATGGCTCAGAAATCAATACACCCCAC
>JBPRGG010000067.1:0-12749 GCA_051418075.1 Candidatus Cyclobacteriaceae bacterium M3_2C_046
TGTCTTGTTCCTAGTGTGTTAATTACTAAATTAATTCACTAGTTTCACCCTTCTTTTTCCTTTATACTGCGTTAAAATTTTCAACCGTAACGCTGCTATGCTCTCAAATTTTGCCTTGTCTAAAGAAAAAATAATAGCAAACATTTAGTAAACCAATTTAATAATTAACACACTAGCTGTTTTTAGGCAAAACATTAGCCGTAATCTTCACCCGTTCCTGGGGTTTGGTCGCATTGGAAATTATTGTAATGACTTTGTTTTGCTTACCTGTGCGGCCTGTACTATTGAATTTCACCTCAATCTGGCCGGATTTTCCCGGAGCAACCGGGTCTTTGGGCCATTCTGTGACGGTACAGCCACAGGTAGTTAGTACATTGGACAAAACCAGGGGTTGATTCCCGGTATTTTTAAACTCAAAGGTATAGGATACTTTTTCACCTGAATTAATATCCCCAAAATCATGCATATCCTTGGAAAACTTGATCACCGGTCCGTTGGTGTTTTCATTTTGTCCAAAGGAATACCCTGTGATCATTAACATGATTATAAGGCTCAGCGCACCTTTCAGGAACTTTATATTTACGTTTCTCATAATTGTTTCTTTTAATACTAATCTGTAAACAGCATTTACTAGAAAAAAGTTGCCTTGAAATTCACCAAAAATAACTCATCAGTGGCCCGGGTTACGGCTGTATACAGCCAGCGAAGATATTCATTATTGATAGCGTCATCTGTGAGATATCCTTGATCCACAAAAACAGCGTTCCATTGTCCTCCCTGTGATTTATGGCAGGTAAGGGCATAAGCAAACTTAATTTGAAGGGCATTGAGATAAGGATCATTCATCAGGGCCTCTTTTCTTTTTCTTTTGGATTTTATGTCCTGATAATCCAGCATTACCTGCTTGTATAATTCCTGGTTTTCTTCGAAAGTCAATGAGGCTGACTGGGAATGCAGGGTATGTAACAGCACTTTTGCTTCAATATAAGGCTGATCAGGATAATCAATTAACCGGAGTTCAAGGTCAGCAAAACGAAATCCATATTGCTCCTCAAAATTTTTGATCTTCATGACTTCAACAAAATCGCCGTTGGCCAAAAAGCCCATCGGTGAATCCTGGGAGACAAAGAAATAGTTGTTTCTCACAATCATCAGCATATCACCTGCTTCAATTTCATTTTCAAAAAAGTGGATCATGCGGCGGATATACTGGTTAAAGCCCACCGCCTGTCGATTGGATCGACAAATGATGATGGTATTTTCCACCCCATATTTGTCGTAGGCATACCGTAAGCCATCTTCAAGTTTTTCTCCGGTCATTCTGTAGATATCTTTAAAACCAGCTGTTTGAAAATGTATCTGGAAATCCTTTTTAAAAAGTTCGTTTCTAAGAGAAGTGGCATTGTACAATATGCCGGAATTCAGTTCCTGCCTCATCACTTCTTTTAATTCATATTGCCGTACCGAAAGGTTGAATTTTACCTGAAGGTACTCCTGTTCCAATCCGGGGCTGTTAAGCTGTTTCACCGGCGGCAACTGAGCTCCGTCACCAATCAGCATCAATTTGTTGGAGGGATCTTCATATACATATTCGATCAAATCAGTAAGCAGTCCGTTGTTATTAAATTCAGCTTCATCATGGATCATGGATGCCTCATCCACCAAAAACACCGTATTTTTATAGTAATTTTTCTGTCTTTTGAACTTAAAGGTGCCTTTATTGGGATCCGCCACCGTCTGATAAATCTTTTTGTGGATGGTAAAAGCCGTTTTACCGGCATAAGAAGACATGACCTTGGCCGCTCTTCCGGTGGGTGCCAACAATACATATCTGAAATTCAGCAGTGGCAAAACTTCAATCAGGGTGCTGATGATGGTGGTTTTACCAGTGCCGGCATAACCTTTTAACAACAAAGCCGGCCGTTCCTGATCACTCTTTTTTAAGAAATCATTTAGTAAAATAAAAAATTCTTGCTGACCGGAGGTGGCAGTAAAAGGAAATTTTCTGATCAATATATCTGAAACCAGCGGCAAATCTGTTACTTTTTTTTAAATTGGCAATTATGGCTAAAAGTCAGGTCATGATAACCTGAGAATGTTGATCTAAAAATAGATTCAGTAGACAAAAATATCATATTTTTGACCAAGGCTTAAAGGAATATGCAAAAAGAAAAAAAAGAACTGGAACAACTATATGGCAACAAACTAAGGGTAAGGGTGATGGGGCTTTTCATACAAAACGGTCAATTACTGATGGTCAAACACCGGTCTGTGGGAACGGGAGGCTATTTATGGCTACCTCCGGGAGGAGGTATGCACTTTGGTTGTTCTTCTGAGGATAATTTGAACCGGGAATTTGAAGAAGAAACAGGTCTAAGCATTAAAATCGAACGATTTCTTTTTGTTCACGAGTATTTAAATGTACCTTTACACGCGATAGAGTTGTTTTTTTCCGTTGAAAAAATATCAGGGAGCCTGATCAGGGGAATTGATCCTGAAATGAAGGATCAACCTCAGATTATAGAGGAGGTTCGATTTATGAGTGAAACAGCATTGAAAAAAATTCATCCTGAAAACAAACACAATATCTTTAACCACTGTGAAAATTTTCAGGAATTATTAAATTTACAAGGATATTATAAATTAGAGAATTAGTGTATCAGGACTTATTCTCATAGATAATTCATAATAATTTTCGATATATAAAATTAAATAATATTTTTGCAACAAAAATTATAACAGACAATGAATTGGATCAAAGTTGTATCAGCCGTCTTATTGGTAGTAGCATTAGGACTGGGCTATTATTTATTTAACAGTATCAGAACAAAGATTGAAGAGGAAAAAAGAATTGAGCGGATAGAAAGAAGTGTTATTGAAAAACTAAAAATGATCCGTGAGGCTGAAATAGCCTACCAGGCAGTGATGGGACAATATACCAGTGACTGGGATAAACTGATCAGCTTTATTGATACGGGAAAGATCTATAACGTTCAGAAAAAAGAAACTGTAATCACCCTGGAATATGGCGCTGACAGTATCCACATAGAAGTAGATACTTTGGGTGAAGTGGCGGTAAGGGATTCCATTTTTCCAGCTTCCCAATACCCCAATTTTGATCCGACCCGTTTACCAATTATTCCTGGCAGTGGTGGAAAAAGGTTTGACATCTTTGCTGATAAAATCACTAAAAACAATATAGAGGTGGATGTGATAGAGGTAAAAGACGTGGACCCGGTAAATCCAACCAGGGATGAGGAGTCTGAAATATTCAACCGGAAGCCTTTAAGATTTGGTTCAAGAACAGATGTAACCACAACCGGAAATTGGGAATAATTCATTTTGTATACAGAAGATAAGAAATACCAGTTAGTACATAAAGTAAAGGACAGAAGGCATTTCAATATTGATCATCTGGAGCACTATTCCCTGCTTTTGCAAGTAGGGATTAGTGATTTTCAATTATGTGTCACCGATACCAGAGATGACTCCTGCCTGCTCCTGGAGGACTATACCTTTTCCCGGATTGAATCTGTGGAGGATCTGGTAGAATGCCTTAGAGAGCTTTTTTATGAGCACCACTTTCTACTGGCCAACTTCTGGAAATCCGTCACCCTGTCTGTCAAAAGTAAAAAATTCACCCTGATTCCCAATGACTTGTTTTCTGAAGAGGAGTTGCCTCATTATCTGAAATTCAATGCCCAGTTGGATCCTGACAGTGAGGATTATTATTATAGTCCCATCAAGTGGCTGGATGCCAATTCCATTTTTGCTGTGGATAGTCAATTGATAGATTTTATCAATTCTATCTATATCAAAATTTCGGTTCAAATCGTGCATCAGGGTACAGCCTTGATAGAAAGTCTTTTTCAAAATATCAACTTCAGCCAGCAAAAAGAAATGTATGTATACCTGGATCGGATCAACATGCATATCGTGGTACTGGAAAATCAAAAGCTTATTTTGTACAACCAGTTTACGATTAAAAGTTTCTCTGATTATGTGAAATATATGATGCTGGTTAAGAATGAATTACAAATAGATATTAATTCACAGCCTGTCCATATCTGGGGATATTTTAATGAGCATTCACCTCATATGCAGGAGATCAGTAAATATATCAAAAACATCAAAATCGGTGGTGGCCCATCTTTTCTGAAAAGAGGCTTTGTTTTTGATGAAATACCAGAACACCACTACCTGGATGTGTATGGGATTTATCTTTGTGCCTGAACGTCCTATAAACGCTGAACTATTTCCATGAAAAAAATTGCCCTGTTCCCTGGCTCATTTGATCCCTTCACCAAAGGCCATGAAGATATTGTGCTGCGTGGACTTAAGTTATTCGACCAGATCATTATCGCAATAGGTTATAACAGCCAAAAAAAAAGGTACTTCCCCATAGAACTAATGAAAGCAAAAATCGAAGAGGTTTTTAGGGACCATGAAAATATTACGGTGGATACCTACAACGAATTAACTGCCAGTTTTGCCAAAAATTCAGGAGCTCAGTTTCTGCTGAGAGGCTTAAGAAACACCACTGATTTTGAGTATGAGAACAGCATTGCTCAGGTCAATCGCTATTTAAATGAAGATCTGGAGTCTGTTTTTTTGATCACTTCTCCCAAATATGCCTCCATCAGTTCATCCATTATCCGGGAGGTTCATCGATACCAGGGCAACATCGACCGCTTTATACCTTACCAATTGGACTAAATTTCCTTATGGTCTTAATTCATTAGCTTCCTGTAGCTTAAAATACTCCTTAAAAACATGCCGTATGTTGGGATAGGAATTATATAAGGCAATCTTAGTATCCCGGGGTAACATCCAGCGAACATCAGTAATGTCCTCCTCCTTTTGAGGAGCCATATTTGATTCATCCACTATATGCATCAAATACCAACTGGTTTTTTTCAAAATGCGCTTATTATTCCTGGTATAAGTGTGCCAGGTATGGCAAATTTTTTGACCCAGCCTCACTTTTATATTACATTCTTCCTCTACTTCTCTTATTGCCCCTTTTTTTACTTTTTCACCCTTTTCCAGTTTGCCCTTGGGTAAATCCCATTTCCCCAACCGATGGATCAGCAAAAATTTATCGTCTTTTACCACCAGGCCACCGCCAGCTTTAATGATGCTGAACTTTCTTTTTACAAAATGTTTGGCAGATTTTGGGTCATTCACCCCCATGGTAATCGAATCCAACTTCTTAAAAGGCTTTTCTGTAAGAAACCTGAAAATCTGATCCACTTGTTCCAAAGATGCATTGATGATCAACACATCATCAATTAACTGGTTGGCATAGATCTTTTCCACTTCACCATCAATCATCACATCAAATTTCTCCAGATCCGGTAAATCTTTTATAGGCAGGATATTCACCGGCTTATCGTTTATAAATAACTTCATTATTTTTAATCCTTATTCTGTTTAACCTGATCAGGAAAAAAATTGTTAAGTAAGCAATTAACTCCACCGCATATATAATAAAATATTGTAATTTAGCATCATGAGTTACCAGATATTTACGACAGAAGCTGCCAGAAAAATTGCTTCTATGCTGCTTGAAATAGAAGCGATTAAATTCAATACAAAAAAACCATTTACCTGGGCCTCTGGCTGGAAATCTCCCATTTATTGTGATAACCGGCTGACACTTTCATATCCTGAGATCAGAAGTTATATCAAGCATAATTTTGTAGAGGTTGTCAAAGAATATTATAGTGTGGCTAATTGTATAGCCGGGGTAGCTACAGCTGGTATTCCCCAGGGGGCATTGATCGCAGATGCCTTGGATTTGCCCTATATCTATATTCGTTCCAAGCCCAAAGGGCATGGTATGGAAAACCTTATTGAAGGAAAAGCTGATGAAAAATTTAAAGTAATATTGGTGGAAGACCTGATCTCCACCGGAGGAAGCTCCCTGGCAGCGGCAAATGCGGTAAGAGAAGCTGGCATGGAAGTCGTTGGCATGGTGGCTATTTTCACCTATGGATTCAATAAAGCTGAGGAGCATTTTGAAAAAGCCAAAATACCATTGGTATGCCTGAGCAACTATTCCACCCTGTTACAAGAAGCATTAGAAAAAGATTACATTAAAGAAGACCAACTGGTTTTATTGAAGTCCTGGCGGGTGGACCCGGAGCGCTGGAAGCCAAGTAAATAGGAAATACTGATCCACTAATACTGGCAGTATATTCGGTCATATTCTGCTCCGGTGAAAGCTTCTCTTTTCAGGATCTCCCCCTGATGGTCATAGTAGATCACCACAAAAAACTCAGCTTCCCTGATCTGTTTTTCAGCGAAATAGATGGGATGTTTAGCAGTACCCAGATTTACTATATCATTAAATGTAGGACCAATGATCTCTCCCCTGGTATTGCTGAGGACACCAAATTTATCTTCTTTCAGAATGTAAATCAGAACTTCAGTAGTATCATTTCTGATATAGGTGTAGTTAGAAATATCTTCATATTCGAAATGCCCCTGATTCAGGTTAAGGATATGCCAGACATCCTCCTGCATTACCAGGGCAGAGGTGTCGTTCCAATAGGTGATCTGATCAAAATCAAAATCTGTGAGGCTTTTATTTTTATGATCGACTAAACCGGCTTTCCCTTTTTTATATACAATTAACAAACTGTCATTATAAGGTTTGATCACCTGATCATACTGAGGCGAAATTTCGATATTATGCCTCAAATGAAATACACCAAATTTTTGGTTACGTAATAAGGAAACATAACCATCCTTATAATTTCCAATTCCATCATAAATTGTCTTCAAAAGCGTATTCCCCTGAATATCCGCCAGCCCTTTACGACCACGATAATCCAGTACCAGGTATTCATTACCCAAAGCCGAAACCTGATCATATCTGCCTTCCAGCATCAGCTGTCCCAGCCTGTTATAAATTTTCTTATGCCTGTTTGCTTCTTCTACCAACAGTAATTCCTGAAACTGATCACCTGCTGAAACTGAAACAGGCTTTAACAACTTGACATTGTTAGCCTTTTCCAGGTCAACAATACTGTCATTGGAGAAATATAATAGTCTTTGATCATTGTTTTCCAGATAAGCAAAATGATTATTTAAGACTTCCACTGAATCATACACAAAACCAGACATTACAGTAGCATTGGAAGTAATAAAACTCCATTTTCCGGTTTTTTTCAAAGCCAGCCAGTTGTCATTATATTGTACTTCAGCAAAGGAAGTATCGGTAATGGGCAAAAATTGTTGATTCAATACCTGATAACGATTATGCCTCTTGATAAGCCAGCCGTCATTCATGTTATAGATAATATGCCTTTCCAGAGGAATTACAGTGTTTAAATCGCTATTAAGCAGCGTTTCAGCATCACCTCTGTACCCGATGAGGTAGGCATTATCAAGCAGTTCCACCTCTTCATAAATAAAGTCCATAGACGGTCGTTTATCTTCCAGTACCTGCAGCAGGCTTTCTGGTTTGAATACTGCATAATCCTGATTTAACCTGGCCAGCATAAAAGGCCCCAGCAGGTCTATTTCATCATAAGCCTCAGGAAAAATCATCCGTCCCATCAGTGTATAAAGGCCCCATTTATCATTTTTTCTGGTCTTAATAAATTGACCATCCAGCATTTTTATATCATCAAAAGCAAAGTCCAAAAGACGTTCTCCTGTTTTATGGATCAGCCCGCTATAACCATTCTTTTCAAGTCTGATCAGTCCAAAACCCAGATCTGCAGAATGATCAAAATCTCCCTGATAGATTACAGGGCCAGATTTAGCAATAATGCTTTTAGTATCATTTTGGCTTACTACCAGATAATCCTGATCTATGTTGCCACAGTTATAGTCACTTTCAATGTCATCAAATTCAGCCGGGAATAGCTGATTCCATTGTTCATCCCTAAAGCCAAATTTATTTTCCTCCAATACCGGCACCAGGAAGCCTGATTCTAACTGAATGACCTGGGCCAACGAATCCTGGATGGGTAACTGATAGGTTTGAAAAAAATCATCCGGGTTATTATGGGTTTTAAAAGTATGGTAAAGGTAACTGACAGCTTTGTCCTTATGTACACTGTTGGGATAATTTTTAATAAAATAAAGGTATTGGTCAACCTGATTACTGAAGGTTTTCAATTCAAGGATGTTTTTTTCTGCTTGTTCACGAAAAGGTGTACGTGGGTATTGTTGCAAAAAGTTTTCAAAGCTGGACAGGGACTGATCAGCCGTTTTATCTTTAAATAGCAAGGAATTATAAAGTTCTTCGGCCTGTTTCACTTGTTTTGCTTCCGGATAAACCTGGATAAAATCCAGAAATGCTTCATAGGTATAGGTTTCTCTGGCTTTTTGCCAGGCCAGTTCATTTCTACTTTCGATGGCCTGATCTGTTTGAATAGCGGTGGGATGTTTTTGCAGAAACAGGTTATAAGCAGGTATGGTGTTAAGAGAAACAGCTACCCGAAAGGCGGCCGAGTCTACCCGGGATTTCTGTAAATTAATTGCTTCATGATCAATAGTTGCTTTAGCCAACTTGTCTTTGGTTTTTTGATCTATCAAATCATACTGACGGATGGCCTTTTCGATGTTATTAAGGGATGAATCGACACTGTAGTGGATATACGCAGTATCCAGGTAGAGTAAAGCGTAAACATAATAAGCCCCGGGGTTGAGGCTGTCTTTGGCTAAAGATTTTTCCAGTGTTTTTTCAGTTTTATCAAATTTCCCTTTTTGGTAAAGTTTGAGTGCTCGTTTAGGGTTGGCTGATAAAATGCTGACTGAAAACAGGATTAGCACAAATAACCATACAATTTTTTTTACCCACATATTCACCATTCCTTCAAAACATAAAGCAAAAATATAAAATAATTGTAGTATAGCAATGTTAAATAGATTAAAGCAGGCATTGATTCAAACATATAACGATGAAGCTAATTGAAAAAATTATAAAAAGGTTATAAATATTCAGGAAATGAGTTTTTTTTGTTAATATTGCATTTCTTAAAAGTTCGGGGTGTGGCGCAGTCCGGTAGCGTACTTGCATGGGGTGCAAGGGGTCGTGAGTTCAAATCTCGCCACCCCGACGAGCTATTACACTGACAATGAGGCATTTACAAATCAAATTGTGAATGCCTCTTTTTTTGGATATACGAAAAGATATACACTAAGCCGGGATCAATCCGAAAACCTGGGATCAATCCGAAAACCTGTAGAGTAATTGAATTAAGCATATATATTTGAAAGTCTGAATAAGAAGAAACTTATGTTTCTTACTCCTCTAGTTTGAAGTAGCTATAATAAAATCTGACAGTTAGGAATTAAATTGAATTTGAAAAGAATGTTCAATTATTAATCCCATAACTGTCATGAATACACAGACAAAAGTAATCAAAACTAAATTAGGACTGCTCAATTTAGCTGAGCAATTAGGCAATGTTTCACAAGTATGCAAAATCTTTGGCTACAGCAGAGATAGCTTTTATCGGTTTAAGGAACTTTATGAGACTGGAGGAGAACAAGCTCTCCAAGAGTTAAACAGTGTTTGGCTAAGGCATAATTTGGAAACATTCAAGAAACGCTTAAAAGTTCTGGAAGTCAAAGCTACCGAAGAGAACCTGGTGTTGACTGAAGCCCAGGTAGCTGCTATGGAAAAGGCAAAGGAGAAAAAAAAAGCCAAGGAGAGATAGAAACCTATCACCCTGGATATTTAGGAGCCCAGGATACATATTATGTTGGCACGATCAAAGGCGTTGGCAGAATCTATCAGCAAACCTTCATCGATACCTATACAAAAGTAGCTCATACTAAGCTCTATGATCGTAAAAATGCCTTAGTAGCTGCTGATATGCTCAACTATAAAGTATTACTTTTCTATGAAGAGCAAGATGTTCATTTACTACGAATTATTACCGATAGAGGTACTGAATATTGTGGAGCCAGAGAGCATCATGAATTTCAATTGTATTTAGCTATTGAGGATATCGATCATACCAGAACAAAAGCCAGAAATCCTCAAACTAACGGGATTTGCGAGCGTTTTCATCGAACCATTCAAGATGAATTCTATTCGATTGCTTTTAGAAAGAAAATATACAACTCAATTGAAGAGTTACAAAAGGATCTGGACCAGTGGATAGATCATTACAACAATGAAAGAACGCATACAGGTAAATATTGCTTTGGGAGAACATCAATGCAAACCTGGTTAGAAAGCAAACATTTAGCAGATGAAAAAAATTTGGATAATAAATTTCAAAATTTCGTACATTTGCCATCGTCAGGCGAAGCGGAAACAGGCTCTGGTGGCGATCAACCTGCCAGGAATAACCTGACCAACCGAAATGAAGATGGGGCAAAAATAAGCCCCTCTATAAATGTTCATTTTGGAAAGGATATGCCTAATAAAACGCATTAAATAATAACCTGCTGTCAGATAATATTCTAGCTATTACAAATAATCACCCGTGGTCGCTCCTCGCCTAAGGCTCTTTAGTATCTTGTGCATATTGCTGCTGTAGCTTTTCTCCTTCGTGTTTTCGATAGCTGGGGCCTTTTATCTCTACTTTGATGGAGTGATGAAAAATGCGGTCCAGTATGGCTTTGGTAGAGATGGGATCACCCAGGTATTCAGCCCAGTCAGGTTCTTCTACATTGGTGGTAAAGATGAGAGGCTTGTTTTTATTGTAGCGTTCGTTGATTACCTTAAAGAGCAGGTGCGCTTCTTTGGTCACTTCCAACTCCAGCCGGTCATGACCCATCTCATCAATAAGCAGCAGGTCAGGAGACAGGTAGCGTTATAGCCTGTTGAGAAGGGTTTTTTCATATACTCCCTGGTTCAGGTCGTTGAGTATATTAGAGCAGGTGGTATAAAGCACGCGCCGCCTTTGCTGGCAGGCAATCAGGCCAATGGCCTGGGCCAGGTGACTTTTACCTGTGCCAGGATCGCCGACAAACAGGATAGACTGGCCCTGGTCAAAAAAAATGAAGCGTAGCCAGTTGCAGGATTAGCTTCTTGTTGAGCCTGGGCTGGAAGTTAAAGTCAAAGTCGGCCAGCATCTTGTGAGGCCTGGGTAGCTTGCTTTCCTCGATCCGGTAACGGATGCTGCCCTCTATTTTAGCGTTAGTTTCTTGCTGAACGATGTTTTGTATAAATTCGCCATAGCTCACCTGCTGATCGGTAGCTTGAGCCACCAGGCTTGAATAGGCCGATTTTAGGTGCTTTAAACCCAGGTAGCGGCAGTTGGATATAAAAGTATCTTGATTTTTGTTCATCTTCAGGAGATTTTAAAAGTTATTTCTGATTTCTTCTTGGCATTTACCTGCAAGAAGTTTTCTACATTGCGTGCATCATATACCTTATAGGTAAGGGCTCGTTGCACTGCTATATTTATATCTTGAGGATAGTAGTTGAGTTTTAAGTTGAGCAGCAACCGCCATTGGCTAGGATAATGCTTGTGATCCTGGCTTTTTAACAATTCCATATTTTGCTCCATGGCCGCTCCGAGTACTTTGTTAAGCTATTTCCTGGCTTTGAGGGAGGCTTGGGACTTTTTAAGTTTCTGCCAATGTAGGTCCCTTTACTATCCGGACCGGCCAGTGTGTACAGGGCTATCTGTTGACCAGTAGTACTGTAAATGGTAATTTGCTGATCTGATATGCGTATCCAGTTGGAAATATTACCACAACAATATTTGCTAAATCTAATATTAGAGAAGGTGAAAGAAACTTGGACAATAACAAATTATTTAATAATGAAAGATTAAATAAAAAAGCCACTTAATTTCATACCCCAAAAACTGCTGATCACTCAACAAAAGTATTAGTGAAATCTATTAGTATATGCCGATACTAATAAAAACTCAAACTTTGATTTAGTGGAGGTAATTCATTTTCTTCCTGACTCTGTTGTATGCTACTTAAGGCATTTAAAATCCGATCCTGATTCATTTTAATTTCTTCCAGTAAGTAATGAGGGACCATAGTAAATGTGAAGTTTGGTTCATTGTTATTCATTTTAAGTACTATTTTACAAGTTGATAATAAAGGTTTCCTTAATTACTGGTAGTTAAAAGTAAATGAAGCCAATCAAAAAATAAAAAAAACGGGCTAAATAGCTGACTTTCCGTTCTAAATAGTCATTTTGCCGGGATTTTTTATTTCAGAGCAAAAATAACTGTCATTTAGGACTATCCATTTCGGGATAAAAAGCATAAAAAGCGGGATTTTTTAATGATATGCCGGGATAATTTGATGATTTAGAGGGATTTTTACTTTTGAAGAAGTTGGACAGGTTGGACAAGTTGGACAGGTTGGACAGCTCGGACAATTACAGTAACTTAAATATTCACTTTAGCTAAGCCAATAACTTTAAAAATACACCAGCCCTTAACTTACCATCCAGGGTCTTATCATTGTATTTTACCAGGCAACGGATTCGCGGTTCCACATAATAATTCAGAGATTCATTATTTAACAGGATCAGCTGAAAAATCTCATGAAGTTGTTTTATCAGTTTATCGTTTAATCCGGAAGAAATATTGCCGACAGGTTTTAACTCCTGATCAGCCAGAATCAGGGAGCTGAAATACTTTTCTCCAGGTTTAGTGGTATAACCAATGATAAAAGCTTCGGACTCATAACTGCATTTGATCTTGATCCATTCTTTTGTGCGCTGACCTGGTTGATAAAGACTTTCTAATCTTTTTGATACTATCCCTTCTATTCCATTTTGCTGGATCAGGTTAAAAAATTGAATT
>JBPRGG010000068.1:0-4337 GCA_051418075.1 Candidatus Cyclobacteriaceae bacterium M3_2C_046
TCCGCCTTCCGCGGTCTTTTTTCCTCAATCCTCTCTCTGTGCCCCTCAGTGCCTACTCAATGTCCTCTGTGTTTAAAGAACCAGCACCGTCGCTTTAAACCTGACAGGTTTCTTTTCAAAAAGGCGCTACCATAAAAGTTACAGCAAATGTCAGCTTGAAAATGCTGCGATAAGGGAAAAAAACCTGTCAGGTTTTCCTGTCCAATTAAGCCGTCAGCGGTCCGCCTTCCGCGGTCTTATTTTCTCAATCCTATCTCTGTGCCCCTCCGTGCCTACTCAATGTTCTCTGTGGTTAAAGAACCGGCTATCCGTTGTTAACCCACTCACCCCGGCCATCCGCCGTCAGCCGTCGGCGGTCGCCCAACCATCCTTCTCCCCAGTTACCAAACCACCCTATCCGGTATACATCAAAAAAACAGGTATATCTGATGACATTTCATCGAAAAAATGCCTAAATTGGTCGAAAAATAGACATTTACTGCAAAATATTCACTTTTTTTAGATTGTTTTGTAGTAAAGAAAGAAGCTATACAGATTTTTTGGCAAAACCAGCCCTATTTAAAATAATTAGTGCATTTAAGAAAGATCCCGGACACGCCGGCGGTAAAAATATTTCCGGAAACGGTTGATTTATATGGATTTAGTTCCTTATTTTCGGTTTTTGATAATTCCAGCTTTGGCTGATTTTAGATTTAATTGGTTGATTTTATGAAAAAGGTTTTTACGGTATTATTAATTAGCTTTTTTTGTTCTTTTAATATTTATAGTGCTACGATCACCTGGGATGGTGATTCAGATGGAGATGGTGATAATTGGGATTGGGATAATCCTCTAAATTGGGATTTAGAACTAGTACCTTCTTCTACTGATGATGTTATTTTAAATTTAAATAATTCAACAATTTACATTTGGTATACAGATGTTAATTGTAATAGTATAACAATATCGAACGGAGCATCTTTATATGTTGGATTCACAGGAAGTAGTGTAATTAGAAATCTAAATGCTCAAAATTTAGATATTAAGGCTGCAATTAATAGTCCTCCTCCTAATCCAGTTAGTAATCCTGAAGGGACAATTCATATCGGTAATGGATCAGAAGTAATGATAGCAGGAGTATTTAAACCTGATGGGGTGATTAATTTTGATTTAAATTCAACAATTAGTTATACTGGTAATAACCAAAATATAATTCCGGTTAGTGCGGGTTATCAGAATTTAATTTTAAGTGGTTCGGGGACTAAAACTACTACAGGAGATATTGTTGTTAATGGTGATTTTTCTATTGGAGCAACAGTATCTTTAGACGCAAAAACCAATTCAAATAACTTTATATTTTCAGGATCATCAGATCAAATTATTGAACCTGCCAATTTTTATAATTTAACTTTTTCTGGTACTGGTGCTAAAGTTTTATCTTCCTCAGGCATTTATGGAATTTCAGGAACTTTTACTCCAGCCACATATACCGGAGCCACAAATATAAATTTTGAGTATAATGGGACCGCCGGGCAAACCATTGCGGCCATTCAATATGGTGATTTAACTATTTCCGGAAATAAAGGAGGAGGAACAGTAACTTTTCCCTCAGGAAATTTAAATGTGGCTGGTGCTTTTTCTAATACTGCCTCTAATGCTAGTTTTTCAACCACAGGAAATACCTTTATTTATAATGGTACTTCTGCTCAATCAGCCGGGGCTTTCACCTATAACAATTTAACCATAAATAACAGCAATGATGTCACTTTAACCGGTAATACCATAGTGGATGGGACATTAAGTCTTAGTACCGGTGTCTTAAATGTTGATACTTACACTTTAACCTTAAATGGGCCCACCAGCCGTACTTCAGGCTCTATTTCAAGTGATGCCACCGGAATAGTCAATTATGATTATACCGGTGAAAGTCAGGTGATCAGGGTAGGTAATTATGGTGTGCTTAATACTGCGGGAAATTCAAAGACATTCTCCACAGCTGGTACAATTTTTATTGCTGCCGCCACTAATTTTGCCGCAAGTTCTCATTCTGCCACTAATTCCACCATTGAATTTAATGGCGGAACCGGCACCCAAACCATCCCCTTCATTACTTACCACAATCTAAATCTTTCCGGAGTTGGTGATAAAACCCTGGGCACTTTAACCATCGAAGGAAATATATCCAATACAGCTTCCGGTACAGTATCCATCACTGATGGTACCACCATTACTTATGCCGGATCAGGAAATCAGACCGTGGGGTCTTTACCCTACAAAAACCTGACTATTAATGACAGATCCGGTACCGTTTCTTTTTCCGGTGATATTTCTATAGCCAATACATTTACTGCAGCTAATTCAGCCAATATTGATTATGATCCAGGTACAAGTACTATTACTTTTAATGGAACTTCATCCCAATCAATCCCTGCCATTTCATATAATAACCTGGCCCTTAACAATTCAGGCGGAGCTACTTTAGCTGGTTCTACCACCATAAATGGCAATCTGACTTTAACCAGTGGTAACCTATCCATTGGAAATGCTACCCTGACCTTATTGGGTAATATTACTACTGGTACTGGCGAGTTGGTAGGTGGTTCCACCTCCATAGTCAGCTTACAGGATGGTGTAGCTACTCCTGCTAACGGATCGTTACCAGCAGTAACCCTGGCAGAATTGTTGGTTAGCCGTTCAACTGATACAGTCGCATTAAGCGGAAATGTAGCAGTGACAGATAATCTATCTATAAGTGCAGGTGGGGTTTTAAATTGTGGTGCCAATACTTTGACATTATCTGGCGATTTTTTGAATAATGGGGATTTTCAACCGGGTTCAGGTACCACTAACTTTAGTGGAACTGTTTCATTAGATATCAATAGTTCAGGTACATTTGATTTTAATAATGTTCATTTTCCTTCAACATTTGCCAGTATAGCTGGAAAGGATTTTTCAGTATCCGGTGATTGGACAAATGCAGCTCCTGGAACAAATATTGGCCCGAGTGTGACATTTACTGGTGCCGACCAGGATGTTTATGTAGATGACCAATCGTTTTTTCAAAATTTCATAGTTAATGGGAATGTTTCTGTCCTGGAAAATCTGGCTGTGAATGGTAATATCGAACTGAATGGCGGGTCTATTAATCTGAATAATATCATTGTCACTTTAAGTGGTAATTGGAGCAATACAGGCTCGGTTGTAACACCTGGTAGCAGTACGGTAAAGTTTGGCAATAATGCAAATCAGCAAATTACCAGTAATGGGCAGCCTTTTAACAACCTTTCTATTATTCCGGATAACACCAATATTCAGGTCTCACTTACCGATCCTTTGGATGTAGATGGTGATTTTGCTGTAAATGATGGAGGAAACCTGATTTCCAACAGTCATAATATTACGGTAGCCGGAGATTGGAGCGTATCTACCGGAGGATCTTATGGAGGTGGCGTTTTTACTGCAGGAACGGGATTAGTGACATTTGATGGAACTACAGTCCAAAATATCACAACTGGTGGTTCAGCTTTTCATAATTTAATAATTGATGGATCCAGCAGTAAAGACCTGAAATTCGAATTGAACGTTAACAATAATCTTACCATTTTAACAGGTGCAACCTTAAACACCAATACATTTGCCATGAATGTAACAAATCAGTTTACAAACAATGGTACTTTTAGTAATAGCTCCGGTACGATTTCCTTAGCCGGTGACTTAGATAATTATGGGTCCTTTACTTCAGGTAGTGGCGCAATGTCATTGACCGGGAACTTAACCAATGGTACCGGAAACATATTTAATGCTACATCAGGAGACTTTACAGTTAATGGTAATATAACAAATGACGGAACATTTAATTCAGGATCAGGTGAAATTATATTTGCCGGTACAACTTCCATTTCCGGAAATGAAATCACTTTCAATAATATCAGTATTACCGGAACCTTAAATGCACCCAATTCTATGGTGGTGAATGGTGGATGGTCCAATAGCGGTACGTTTAATCATCAAAGTGGGACAGTCACTTTTTCCAGCGGCTCTACTGCCGGTACTACCGGTGGCACTACGTTTTATAATTTAACGGTCAATAAAACTAGTGGAGGAGCTTTAACTTTGTCATCATCCAGTCATGAGGTAATCAATATCTTGGAATTAGATTCGGGCACTCTAAATACAGGTGGAAATCTTAATATGGTATTTAATAGTTCCAGTACCGCTAAATTAGCCCAAGTAGCACCTGGTACTATCATATCTGGCAATATTATAGCGCATAGACATGTAGAAGGAAGCAAAACAGAAGGTAGATATCAGTTTGGCCCTATGGTTAGTAATCAAACCCAGTCAGCCTGGCAGGATGA
>JBPRGG010000069.1:0-42262 GCA_051418075.1 Candidatus Cyclobacteriaceae bacterium M3_2C_046
ATAAATAGCTATATAGTCTAATTTTAGGTTTTTTTAATTATATATGTATATATTTTATCTGATTTTAGCATTATTATTTATTTTATTTTTTCAAATATATTCTATGATTAAAGATCAAACATAGATTTAAATTCATTGAAATTTGCTGATTTACCAAAAAAACACTGAAAAAAATTAGCGTTAAAAAAAAATACAAATACGCTTTTTTTTAAACCAAAAAAAATGCGTATTAAATGCCTAAACCAGAAGTTGCCTGAATTACAATTTTTTCCTGAACAGGGGAAATCAATTTTAAATAGATGCCTTGGGGCTAGGCTGATATCTTTGCTTCAATGGCTGAGAGGTAAAGCAGCATTAAACCTGGTGAATTCCTCATGGTATTGACGGCCAATAATATATCCTTCCATCAGCCTCCTTATTTTTATCTCCTATACCTGTGGGTGTATTATTCCAATTTCCTGATCTTTATCCCATACAACTCAACAGCATGCCCGGGAGGAATGTCTGTTAATTTTAAGGATAATTTGTACTTGCCCGGAGCCAGTTTCATAGTTCCCCAGGAAAAATCCTTCCATTTCATCTCAGAGGGTCTTCCCCGGTCTACCAGATCTATCTTTAAAAATGCTGTGGGCATAAAGGCTTGTTTGATCTTCCTGCTAATTTTTTGATCACCTACCTCCACTGAAATAGTGGCTCCGGACTTTTGGCTGGCATATTGTAATTCCACCTGATAGGTTCCCTGAGTGATCACTTTAATATCCCATTCAAGATATTCGGACGGATGATCCCAATCCACTACCCAATCATAAGCCCAACCGTGTTCAAATTTATAAGCCAGACCTGGTGAAATCAAAGCGCCCACAGCCGGAAGTTCAACGTTAGGGTATCCGGGGTGGCCAATGTGGACGGGAGGAATTTCGAATCCGGCTGAAGATACCTCCTTATACCATTGATGATAGGCTTCGAACATTTTCTGGCTAATCGATGCCTGCCTGGAGGAGATATCGTAATGCTGGGAAGGATCACAGACAAGATCATAAAGGGCATACTGTCCCTGATCATCCATGGTTAAACGGTATCGGCTATTCCTGATGCTTCCCGGGTAAGGCTGATTACCCTTACGACTGGTGTATATATAACGTTCCGGCCAACCTGACTGAAGATCTATCATGGATTTTAGACTTACCCCATCCAACTTTAAGGAATCCGGTAAGGGAATCATACAGAAGTCCAAGATAGTGGGTAAAATATCCACCTGGTCAGCCGGTTGTGTGATCAGTTCCGGGATTATTTGATCCTGCCAGTGTATCCATAAAGGTACCCTGATGCCCCCTTCATCCACACTTCCCTTTTTGCCTTTCATACCTCCGTTATACCTGAATCCATTGGGTCCATTATCAGTCAGGAAAATGATGATGGTATTTTTGCGAAGATTACGTTGATTCAGGAAATAGATCAGGCGACCAATTTGTTCATCCATGGCTTCCACCATAGCATAGATACCGGCGTCATAAGGCTCCAGGCCCCGGTCCAGATATTTGTCATAAAACCTGTGACTAACCTGGATTGGCGTATGAGGGACATTGTAGGGGATGTAACAAAAAAATGGCTGATTGGAATGTTTATCCATAAATTCTATAGCCTTATCAGTTAGAAAATCTGTAATGTATCCATTGGATTCTACGGTCTCCTGATTATGTTTTATTCTGGCGTTGTGGTAATTTCTGATAATTCCGGAAGTAAATCCCCAGAATTCATCAAAACCCTGACCATTGGGATCATAGGGATAATTGTTGCCATTATGCCATTTGCCAAAAATCCCGGTGCGATAGCCATTTTTTTGCAGGATTTCGGCCAGGGTAATTTCTTCTGCCCGCATGGTTTCTTTCCTGCGGGTCACTCCATGTACGCCTGTACGGGGATAATGCCGCCCGGTAAGTAAACTGGCCCGGGTGGGGGCACAAACAGGAGACACATAGAACTTATCAAACCTGAGGCTTTCACTGGCCAATTGATTCAGGTAAGGGGTATCGATCAATTTATTGCCATGCAGGCTAAAGTCACCCCAGCCCTGATCATCAGACATGATCAGCAAAATATTGGGTTTTTCAGCAGCAAAAGCTTTACCAGTGACAAGGAATACCAGGAAAAAATAAAGTAAAAAATTATTCACGACGATAAAAGATGAATTATGGTATAAATCTAATTAAAAATAAAAAGCTGCTCAATTCAGAGCAGCTTTTTATATCAGGATATGTGATTCAAATAAGATTAATACCCGTTATTGGTGCCGTCAGGTCGTAAATTGGGATTTATGTCCAGCTCATCCTGAGGTAATGGAAGCAGGTAATGTTTATTAGGATCAAAATTTTCATGTAGTTCCCGTGCATTGGGCCCCTTGAAAACTTGCTCGCCCAACCGGTGTCGTTTGATATCATACCATCGTTTGAATTCAAAGGCTAATTCCAACCTTCTTTCTTCCATTACGGTTTCTCTAAAATCAGTTTGATTCAATCCGGATGACAGATCCGCTGGAAAATCAGATGAGCCTACCGGCCAATTTCTGGCTCTTTCGCGAACCATATTTATATATTCCAGTGCTTTAGCTGTAGGCCCATTATTCACTTCATTTAAAGCCTCAGCTGCAATAAGCAATACTTCTGCATATCGCATCGCCACATAATTATGGTCTGAATAACGGGTTTCTGAATTACTGTTTCCGGGGAACCGGAAGAATTTTGCAATATGAGGTCTTTGCACTACCTGGTAATCAGTAAACGGAGTGGGTACACCACCAACTAAAGTAGTATCTTCAAAACTAACTTTCCTGCGATAATCCCTTGGATCCCAACCAGTATAAACATCCAGAGCTGGCACATTAACACTCCAACCGTTGAAATCTGAACCTCGGATTCCCGTAATTGGTCCCATTAAATCGTCATTTGCTCCACCTTCACCTGATTGCTGACCTAAAAAATCAATAGCAAAGATATGTTCGGTCAATTCATCTGCTTTATCAGATCGATACAGATCCTGAAAATCAGATTCCAGTGAATAATTAAAGGTTGATGCATTATTAATTACCCACTCTGCTTCCTGAGCTGCTTTCTGGAAATCGCCTCTGGTTAAATAAACTGAGGCTAAATAAGAAGCTGCAGTTCCTTTTGTTGGACGTGTCCGCACATCACTGGTATATTGATCGGCCAAATGTTGTTTGCCAAACTCTAAATCAGCTATTATATTTTGATAGACCTCTGCTTCTGGTGTAGATGAAATATCCCTGATTGCATCAGGATCATTTACAAAATAATCAATATATGGTATATCGCTAAACAATCGAACCAGGTGGTAATAGCAAAATGCTCTGACAAACCTGGCTTCTGCCTCAAGTTGTTGTTTTACCTGTTCGCTTCCGTTAATTTTAGTGACACCATCAATAGCAGCGTTTGTTGTACTGATGGTAGTATAGAGTTGAGGCCAAAATGCTGAGATCATCCCGTTTCTTGAATCCGTTCTAAAGTCATTAATCTCTTGTCTTCGGGCAGGAGTTCCCCGGTCTCCAATATCAACCATATCACTAAGCAGTTGCAAAGTCAAAGTTAATTTTCTACCATAAATGCTTTCAGAGGCAATACGGCCATAAGCTCCGAAAATGGCAGCTTCCACATCTGCAGGAGTTTTAAAAAAAGCTTCAGGTGCCAGTAACCCTACCGGCTCCTCTTCCAGGTCAGTACAACTAAATACTGAAATTAACAACCCTAATGATAATATTTTAATTATTGTTCTTTTCATAATTCATTTATATTTAAAACCCAATATTTAAACCAACAGTATATGATTTGGCATTGGGATAACTGCCATAATCCAATCCCAGATTTTGGTTAGAATCCCTGTTACCACCGCTTTGGTAATTAACTTCCGGATCAAAACCTTGATAATCTGTAAATGTCAGGATATTTTGACCACTTATATACACCCTGGCTGCTCTAATGCCAATATTATTAACTATAGATTTTGGTACATTATACCCTAAAGAGATATTTTTAAGCCTTACAAAAGTCCCATCTTCGATCCATCGGGTTGAAGGTCTGGCTGGACGGCTATATGAAGCTTTGGGTATATCTGTATCAGTATTGGTGGGAGTCCAACGGTTTAATGCAGCAGTAGACGCATTATTCTTTCCTGTTAACCAATCTAACTCAAACCGGGTAAAGTTTAACATATCATTCCCTACAGAAGATTGGAAGAACACATTCAGGTCAAATCCTTTCCAGCTAAAGGTATTATTAAAACCCCAGATAAAGTCAGGATTAGGATTCCCAATAATGGTCCTGTCATCATTGTTCAGTTTTCCATCAGGCTGACCGGTAAGATTGCCTTCATCGTCTTTCATACCATCCAGATCCATATACTTTTCACCTCCCGGAACAGCTTCAGAACCATCCAGAAAATCATCCCCTTCCTGATAAACACCCTGATAAATCCACCCATAAAAAGATCCCAAAGGATATCCTTCACTTAAAATCTGGGTATCATCTGTTAAAATATGTCCGGGAGTTGATCGGTACCTGATATCCTCTCCTTCGGGCAATTCCAGGATTTTATTCCGGTTAATAGATAAATTCAGATTAGAAGACCATGTAAATTCACCGGTGATATTCCTTGAATTAATTTCGAATTCAAAACCTTTATTTTCCATCTTACCAATATTGGCCATCATAGACCCAAATCCTGAATACTCTGGTAATGGTTGGCTAAAAAGCATATCATAGGTAGTCATGTAATAATAATCTGTGGCCAGGGTAATTCGATCATCCAATAACCCGATATCTAAACCAATATTAAATTGCTCTGTACTTTCCCAGGTAAGATTATCATTAGCCACATCCTGAGGCCTGACCGCATTTACAGGTACTCCGTTAATAACAGCAAAGGTAGTCCTGAATTTAGCCAAAGATTGATAAACGCCAATTGCCTGATTACCGGTAATTCCAAAACTGGTTCTAAGTTTCAGGTTGCTGATAGGATTAACATTCTGCATAAATGGTTCCTGAGATATATTCCAGGCAAATGCTCCGGAAGGGAAAAAAGCCCATTTATTGTTTTTGGCAAACCGGGAGGAACCATCATATCGGGCATTTATTGTAAACAAATACTTTTCATTAATGGAATAGTTTACCCTGCCATAAAAAGAAGACAACTCCCATTCTGATATATTAGAACTGGGCTGATCATAAACAGCAGCACCATTAAGATTCCAGAATTCAAATGCATTGGATATAAATGAAGAACCGGCAGCATTCCAACCTTCTGACTGATCATATTGGTATGAATAACCACCCATTACGGAAAAAGACTGGCTTCCAAATTGCCTGGTGTAAGTAAGGTAATTTTCGTTGATAACATTAACATCTTTATCCGTATTGATATTGGCTATACCACCTCTGCTTCTACCGGCATTTAAGGTAGTAGGAGTAAATCCTCCATTGCGGGCATTTCTAATATTTGCACCTATTGAAGTTCTGAATTTCAGATCGGGTAAAATTTCATATTCACCATAAAAATTACCCTGTAAACGATCCTCTACATTATTATTTAATAGTTCAGTGGCCAAGGCGTAAGGATTATCATGAGGGTCTCCAATCTGACTGATAGTAAACATCCCATTCTCATCATAAATCCCTGCTATTGGCTCAAATTTAAAAGCGGAAGAAATTACTCCAGCTCCATTTGTACCTCCACTTCCTTCCTGAGTTCTAACGCCATTACGATCAGTTCTCCTGGCAAATAAATTAATACCTAACTTAAATTTTTCAGAAGCTTTAATATCAATATTACTGGTTACAGAAAACCGATTATAGTCAGAATTTAATATGATACCTTCCTGATCAAAATAAACTCCTGATACATAATACCCTACATTTTCATTACCACCACTTACAGACAACTGATAGTTTTGAATAGAACCATTCTGAAAAATAACATCCTGCCAGTCTGTTCCAACACCAAAAGATGAAGGATTCGCATATGGTAGGTTATCCGGATTGTTGGAGGGATTGCTCAGGTAGACATCATTAATATAGTTAGCAAATTGTTCACCATTTAATAAATCCAGCCTGTTAATTTCCGTTAAGGTGGAGAAGGATGAATTAAAATCTATTTTGGCCTTGCCGTCTTTTCCTCTTTTAGTAGTAACCATTATCACTCCATTAGCTCCTCTGGAACCATAAATAGCAGTTGCCGAAGCATCTTTCAATATTTCAATTGATTCAATATCTTCAGGGGGAGGCATTGTTCCACCGGGAAACCCATCCACCACGATTAAAGGATCACTACTAGCATTAATAGAGGTGGCACCTCGGATCCTGATCTTAAAATCTGCTCCAGGTTCTCCATTATTTGCCTGTATCTGAACACCAGCTGCTCTTCCTTGTAAAGCCTGTACCGCACCAATGGCAGGGTATGCGGTCAACTCCTCGGCTTTAACTGAGGCTACTGAACCGGTAAGGTCACTTTTCTTTACAGTTCCATAACCTACCACCACCAGTTCCTGCAGTTGTTTAACGTCAGGAGTCATAGTAAGGTCGATCACTGAACGGGAGCCTACCTGGATCTCTTCAGAAGTATATCCTACTGAACTAAATACAATGGTGGCATCCTCTGAAATATTCAAGCTGTATTGGCCTTCTACATCAGATACTGTGCCATTTGATGTTCCTTTTTCAATAATGTTAACACCAGGAAGGGGTGCATTATCTTCCATGGAAGTTACTGTGCCGGTAATGGTCCTGGTTTGTTTCAGAAAGTTAATCTGATTTTCCCGCTTTTTAACGGCCGATAGCTGAGCTTTGCGATTCAGATTGATATATGATTCAGCTTCTGCCCGCTTTTTGATCTTTTTTAACTTATGCTCTTTCTGTTTTATAATTACATAATAATTGTTCTCAACCATTTTGTAATCCATTCCCAATGGCTTCAGCACACTGCTTAATGTTTTATTAAGGGATGATTGATCAATCTTCAATTGGTTGGGATCGATCATTGCTTTTTCAATGGTTTTGGTATCATATCCCAAACTGACATTAAATTTCAATTCAATGTCCTCCAGTACCTTCTTCAAAGGCAGCATATTTTCCTGTTTTATCACAGATTCGTCAAGATTTCCCCCCACCGTTCTTATGGTGGCCAGATCCTGAGCCAGAACTGTCATACTCACAAATGACAGTAGCAAAACACTGATGGTTTTTGCCATTTTTAGTAGTTGTTTGTTCATAATTTTTAAATTACATTTATTTATAAACTTTAAATTGGGTTATTCTTTTTATTGGGCTAATTATTGTTTTCACTCATAACAATGCTTTCTCCTTCCTGTCTGTAGTTTAAGTCATAGGTTTCTGCCAATACTTTTATCACGATCATATAATTATCCATAGGATAAGTTCCGGTAAAGCGTTGGTTCAAGGTTTCCTGCTCCTGAATAATTAATTCAATACCATGTATATCTTCCAGCCTCTTTATAATTTCATAAACCGGAGTGGAATCAAACACTAATTTATTATCCATCCAGGCCGTGTATTTTTCTGTATTCACCTTTCTTTTGACCAATTCTTTTTGCCGGGAAGAAATTTCCACCAAATCTCCTGGTTCCATCATCATTTCGCCATGCTGCGAAAGCGCAGGAACTGTGACTTTAACCTGACCATGGTTTAAAACTACCTGATGATATCCAGATCGATTTTGTACGTTAAATCTGGTTCCCAAAACTTCTACCTTCATCATTTCTGTGGCCACAATAAATTTTGTTTGATGAAGATCGTCTTTTGTAATATCAAAGTAAGCTTCACCTTCCAGATAAACCATCCGATCCTCCAAGGTGGACCATTTATGGCGGAATTTTAATTTTGAATTGGCATTGAGGGTTACCACGGATTGATCAGGCAATTCGATCATTCTGGTTTGCCCAAAAGAAGTACTGAATTCCTGGTAATCCGTTTTGGTAAATTGAAGGACGATAATGGTCGCAACAATAAACAGAAGCAGGGAGGCTGCAGCTTTTATCATCCAGGGCTGAATCATAAATGATTGGCCGGACCTGGATTTGCCCATACTTTCCTGCAGTTTTTTTTGTATTTTCAGGGTAGATTGCTCAGACATCTGGCCTTTTATATTGGTCCATTCTTCCTCACCAATCAGTTGCCTGATCAAATCATCATAGGCTCCGGTTTGCAATAGCTGAAAAACCTGATCAAGTTCAGAAGCCGAACACTGGTTATCCAGATATTTTCTAAAAAGATATTTGATATCTTGTTGATCCACGGTTCTTGTTTTTCTAATTATACACCTTATCAGAAAAATAGGGTAGTTCAGAAAAACAAAAAAATTAAACTAAATTGAGAAATAATGCCAGGGTGATAATCAGGTCGGAATGGGAAAGAACATATTCTTTTACAAATTTTCCCGCTTTGATCATATGATCTTTAACAGCATCCCGGCTGATATTGAAATGTTGGGCTGTTTCCTGATAACTTTTACCTTCTAATTTACACATCTGAAAGATCATTTTCCGTTTGGGAGGTAAAAGATCTATGGCTTTATCCAAATATAACTGGTGGGCTTCAAAATTTAATTTTTCTTCTTCATCTTCTTGTATATCAAATAGATAGCTTTCCTTAATCTGGTTCAACAGCGCCTGATGCCGGACAGCTTTCTTTAAATAATTAAAAACCATATTTTTGCAAATGGTATGAATATATGCATTAAAAGACAATTGAGGATCCAATACCTTACGCTTTTCCCAGATTTTGAGAAAAACATCATGCACAATTTCTTCTGCTAAATCGGAGGATTTCAAGAATTTCAGGCAAAAAAGATAAATCCGTTCTTTATATTGATAAAATATCAGATCAAATGCTTTTTGATCTCCCTGTTTTAATTTGGAAATTAACGCTTTTTCGTTGCTATATTTTTGATATACTTGCAAATGATCAGTAAAAGTCTAATTCATATCAGAGGTAAAAATATACAATATATTTAACAAAATATCAATTAGAAAAATATTTCAGATCATATAAATATTAATTTTTCAATGTTAACCACCTATGATGCCACCAAAAATTATCATTAACCATATTGGCTTTACCAGCCATGCTCAGAAAAAATTCATCATCAATGCTACTGAAGCTACCCAATTTGAAATACAGGACATGACCCAGGTAGCAAAAGAAACACTGGGAGAATATGAAAACTGGAAAGCGGTATTTCAGGGCAAGTTGAAAACCTATGATGGCCCGATGGGCAAATTTAAAATTGGAGATTTTAGTGAATTTATTCTACCAGGTCTTTACCGGATCGTTTTACCTCAGGATCAGGGACATTCCTATCACTTTTTAATGTCCGATGGCGCTTTTTCACACCTTCCCCGCTTATTACTGGATAATATCCATCAAAAAAGATCAGGAAATTTTGCCAATGCCTGGCGAGGTCCTGCTCATTTAGACGATGCCATTCGATCAGACAATGGGCAACAAATAGATGTAACCGGTGGCTGGTATGATGCCGGTGATTTGCGAAAATGGATGACTACTGCCAACTTGCCAGCATTGGGTTTTTTGGCCATCAAGGATCAATTGGGATGGAAATGGAATCATTTTGCCCATGAAGAACGAAACGAAAATGACCTGATCACAGAATCATTGTGGGCCACAGATTTTATTCTTAAAATGCAGGACCCTCAAACCGGTATGTTTTATGAGGAGGTAGGTGGAGGTGGCGCTTCCCGTAAAAAACCAGGTATGTCCTGGTGGTACGAAAATCATTCAGGTTGTCTGGCAGATAACTCCCAGAATCACTTTACCGATAACATCCCTGGTTCAGGGGATGAACGACAGGTTCGGGTAGCTTATAATCCTATTGTTCAATATATCAGCATTACCATTTTATTGCAAACTTTAAGCCATATCAGCATTGATGATCCGGAATATGGTCAAAAGTGTAAACAGGCAGCCTGGCGTGGTTGGCAGTTTACTCAGCAACAATCAGGATCCGACCCTTTGCATAGGTGGACTTCGGTAAAATCCTGGCGACTTATGGCCGGCCTTGAGTTGCATAAAGCTGGCTTGATACCGAGGGATCAATTGGAGGAAATGGTGATTCCCTTATTAGAAAAACAAAGCCAGGAATTCGGATTCTGGTTTATGGATGATTCTGGCCATGAGCCATACAGAGGGATTTTACATTCTGCTCAGCCACTTATAGCTTTAAGTTTGTTTGCCCTTTACTCTCCTGACCATGAATTATCTGGAAAGATCAAAGTAGCACTGGAGGCTTGTAAAAACAACTATATTTTACCCTTATCAAAAACCAATCCTTTTAGCATGATGCCTTATGGATTGTTCAATAAACAACTGACTGAAAAAGATACTTACCGGGAATTTGATTATGACCTGAAATTCAGGTTTTTTATGCCAGACAACTCCTCTCAGCGTATCAATCATGGATTGGGAGGACACTGGACCAGTTGGGCTCATGGATTGGCCCTTATGGGCAAAATACTAAAAGATAATGATTTAACCAACCTGGCCTGGCATCAGATTTATTGGATGATTGGAAACAACCCACTCAATACCAGTTCGATAAGTGGCATAGGTTATAACAATCCAATGCCTCACAGCCGGTTTTTTGGCACTATGCCGGGAGGATTTATGGTAGGGGCCAGAGGGAGCCTTACCGATGAAATGGTAGTGGATCTGGAGGCCCGGGCCGAGTGGAGCAGCACCGAATATTGGAATGTTCCCACCGCCAATACGCTATTAGCCCTTTCGGTCTTATTATCTGACCACAATTCGTCTAACCAATAAAACAGGTTAAAAAAAAAGGCTGCAAAACACAACCTTTTTTTCAAATAATATTTATGACAACAAAAATTAGTTAGATGCCTGAACAACCTGTTTTTGCATAAAATCCACCCTTTCCAGTTTGAGTAAGTTCATAGGGTTGGCTTCCATTCCCTCCAGGTGCTCCTGGGTAACACGCAGGGCTTCATCATAAAACAAAACAATTACCGGAGCTTCTTCCACAATGATCTTATCCATTTCCAGGTAATAATCAAGTCTTTTGAATCCATTAGGTTCCAGTTTAGCTTTTTCATAAAGTTCGTCGAATCTTTCATTTTTAAAATGGGTCTTATTGGGACCGGCTGAAGAAAAGTTTTTACTGTAGAACATGGCCATATAATTCTCCGCATCAGGGTAATCACCCAACCAAGAGCCTCTGAAGAACTTAACCTTGGCATTATCAATCAGTTCCTGGTGGGTGGCCACCGGGTTAATCTCTATTTCCACCTTAATCCCAATGGCTTCCCATTGTTTTTGCAGGTATTCCACATAAGGTTTTGATTGTATGGTGGTAAATAATTTCAATTCGGCCAAGTTGCCATTACCATATCCGGCTTCTTTTAATAAGGTTTCTGCTTTGGCCGGATCATAATCATATCCATGGACCTTGGTTTTGTTAAAACCGGTAATGGCAGGGGGAATAATTCCGGATGTACCAGGCACACCCAGGTTATTTAATAAATAGGAGATCATTTCCTTCCGATTAATCGCATAATTAAGTGCCTGCCGGAACTTTTTATTAAGTATAGGATGGTTAGGATCATCATATAATTCAGGGTCCAGACAAAAACCTATATATTCCGTATTCATATAAGGCATTTTTTCCACTACAAATTGCCCTTCAAATTCGTTTTTGATGGTACCATCATTATTTAGTATAAGATCAATGGAATTGGCTTGCCCTGAATAAGAAATAAAATCCAGCTTTTTCTGCTGAAAAGTAAGCAACTCCTGTGTTTTGTCAGAAATGAAAGAAACCTGAATAGCATCCAGATAAGGTAATGTCTGCCCCTGCTCATCATTCTTCCAGTAATTGTCATTTTTCAGTAGTATTAGGTTATTGCCTTCATCCCACGATTTAAAAACAAAAGGTCCGGTACCTACCGGATGTATCCTGAAATCTTTACCATGTGCTTCAATTAATTCATGTGGTACTACAAAGGTGTAGGGCATAGTGAGTATTTCCAGGAAAGCTCCAAAGGGCTGATCCAATGAAACCTTTAGGGTATATTCATCTTCAGCTACCACCCAATCATCAGCCACCTTTCCATGCTCATTTTTTTTAACTTTATCAGAAAAGATCCAACCCCCGGTAGAAGCTGTGGCAGGGTCTAATATTCTTTTGAAACTGTATACAAAGTCTTCAGCTTTGACCTCTCTGCCTTTACCTTGGGGAAATACTTGATTATCGTGAAAATATATGCCCTTCTTAATATTAAATTTATAAACCTTGCCATCTTCGCTTATATCCCAGGTGCTGGCCAGGCTGGGCACCGGATAAAGATCGCTACTCAATTCGAATAATCCGTTATATATTTGAGAGGTCGCCCAGATGTTGGCTTGATTTCGGGCAAAAGCAGGATCCAGAGAACTTAGTCCGTCAGCCTGATTATACCTGAAAACCTTCTTATCACTCAGCTGCTCCTGTTTTTGGCTGCAACTCCCCCATAGCATTATCACTGCCAAAAAGATTAAAATTGGTCTTATCATAATTTTTTTAAATTTTTTGAATTAAAACTATATCTTTGCATTTAAAATTCGAGCTAATTTTCAGCGATTTTAAATCAAATTCAAGTTGAATTATGGAAATTACTTACTTAGGTCATTCTAGCTTCATTTTAGAAGTAAGTGGAAAGAAAATCATATTTGATCCTTTTATCACACCCAATGCTTTGGCCAGTGATATAAATGTGGATGAATTGAAACCTGATTATATTTTATTATCACACGGTCATCAGGATCATGTAGCTGATGTTGAGCAAATTTATCGAAATAGTAAAGCTACAATCGTATCTAATTTTGAGGTGGTAAGCTGGTTTCAGAAAAAGGGAATAGAGCAGGTTCATCCTATGAACCATGGGGGGAAATGGGAATTTGATTTTGGAACAGTGAAAATGGTAAATGCTGTACATTCCAGCAGTATGCCTGATGGCAGCTACGGAGGAAATCCGGCTGGTTTTGTAATTGAGACGGCTGAAAAGACTTTTTACTATGCCGGAGATACAGCATTACACCTGGACATGAATTTGATTGGAGAAGAATTTCAAATAGACTTTGCTTTTCTTCCCATAGGAGATAATTTTACCATGGGCATCGCTGATGGGTTAAAGGCGGCAGACTTTATTAAAACATCCACCATCATTCCCATGCACTTTGACACCTTTCCTTACATTGAAATTGATAAAGATCAGGCGAAATCGCTGGCAGAAAGTAAGAAAAAAGAGCTATTATTGTTAAAGATAGGAGAAAAAATCAATTTGTAATTATTAAACAAGCTCATGGGTAAAATTATAGCAATTGCCAATCAGAAAGGTGGGGTTGGCAAAACAACCACTGGCATAAATTTAGCTGCCAGTTTAGCCGCTTTGGATAAAAAGACTTTAATAGTAGATGCAGACCCGCAGGCAAATTCTACCTCTGGTGTAGGTTTTAATCCAAAAGATATAGAGGTCAGTATATATGAATGCATGGTAGATGGGGCGAATGTAATGGAAAGTGTGGTTCAAACCGAGATTAATTATCTGGACCTGCTGCCTTCTCATATTGATCTGGTGGGTGCAGAAGTAGAAATGATCAACCTTGACCGCCGGGAAGAAAAAATGAGAGATGCCCTGCATCCAATCAAAAAAGAATATGATTTTATTATTATAGATTGCTCTCCTTCCCTGGGTTTGATCACGATCAATGCACTCACTGCAGCAGATTCTGTCATTATACCGGTACAATGTGAGTATTTTGCTTTGGAGGGTTTGGGTAAACTTTTGAATACAATTAAAATTATCCAATCTCGTTTAAATAAGAAGCTGGAGATAGAGGGGATTTTATTGACGATGTATGATGCCCGGTTGCGCTTATCAAATCAGGTGGTGGAAGAAGTTTCAACCCATTTTAAGCAACTTGTTTTTGAAACCTTGATCCCGCGAAACATCAAATTGAGTGAATCACCCAGTTTTGGCATACCGGCCATTGCCCATGATGCTGAAAGTAAAGGAGCTATCAGTTATCTGAACCTGGCCAAGGAAATTTTAACAAAAAACGGTATCAGCATATAATATACAATTGAATGGCGGAAAAGAAACCGATAAAAAGAAGAAATGCATTAGGTAGAGGACTGGGAGCTTTGTTAGACGATTCAGATAGCCAGGAGAAGCAAAACCTGGAATCATCTGCAATTAATTCTATCAGTGAAATACCTTTGGAAGAAATTGAGGCCAATCCATTTCAACCCAGAAGCAGTTTTGACCAGGAAGCGCTGGAGGAATTAGCCGAATCCATTAAGATCCAGGGAATTATTCAGCCTATCACGGTAAGGAGATTACAGAGAAATAAATATCAGCTGATATCCGGAGAACGGAGGTTACAGGCTTCAAAAATTGCCGGATTGACTACCATTCCCACTTTTGTGCGCATTGCCAATGACCAGCAAATGCTGGAAATGGCCTTGATAGAAAATATTCAACGAGAGAACCTCAACGCCATCGAAATTGCGCTGAGCTATCAGCGTTTACTTTCAGAATGCAGCCTGAAGCAGGAAGAATTAGGAGACAGGGTAGGCAAAAACAGAACCACTGTGAATAATTATCTGCGCCTGCTAAAGCTTCCTCCCGATATTCAGGTTGCCTTAAGAGACAACCAAATCACCATGGGACATGCCCGGGCCCTGATCAATGTAGACAATGTAGATCTTCAGTTGAGCATGTTCAAAAAGATCGTTAAGGAAGATCTTTCAGTGAGAAAAACTGAGGCGCTGGTAAGAAGCGCTGTGACAGGTGGAGATAAGGTAAAGGCAGAAAAAAGCGCCACAAATACTGAGGAAGCAAAAGTTATAAATCAATTACAGTCGCAGTTATCATCTCATTTTGGCACTAAGATCAATATCAAATCAGATCAAAACCACAAAGGTGAGATTAAGATTCCCTTTACTTCACAGGATGATTTGAACAGAATACTGGAAATTTTGGATATTCGTTTATGATGCCAAAGGTTTTATTTTTTGTTGCCGCCCTGCATTTGTTACTTTTTAATTTTGTCCATGGCCAGGAAAGGCAAATCCAATCTGAAGTATTGAAACAGGATACCAGCCGTCAACGGATAAAGTTGGATACTGCAGCCATAGACACTCCCCTGGAAAGGCTCGATCCCGTAAAAGCGGCCCTATTGTCAGCTGTACTGCCCGGATTGGGTCAGGCTTACAATGGCAGCTACTGGAAAATTCCTATCGTATATGGCGGACTTTTCGCCCTTGCTGCCACTGTACAATATTTCGATTATAATTATGTGAAATTCAGAAATGTATTGTTGGCAGAAGATGATGGCAATCCCAATACCGTAAATCCCTATCAGGATCTGCTTAACCGGCGAACTATTGCCAATGCGCTTTCCAGCAACAGGAGAAACCGGGATTACTTTATGATCATTACTTCTTTATTTTACCTGCTTAATGTAGTAGAAGCACATGTGGATGCTCACCTGCAGGATTTTGACATTACAGATGACCTGACTTTCAAAGTAGAACCCTCCATACAAAATTTTGCATACAGTTATCAATTGGGAATTAGTTTAAAATTACAGTTAAAATGAAAATATTGCTGATAGGATACGGGAAAATGGGTAAAACCATTGAAAAAATAGCCCTGGAGCGAGGTCACCAGATTGTTGAGATCATTGATCAGGATCAGGGTGATAAATTTAATCATCTTGACACCTCTCAAATTGATGTAGCTATTGAATTTACCCAGCCTGAAGCAGCAGTTGCAAATATCAAGCAGTGTCTTGACCAAGGAATCCCTGTAATATCGGGAACCACCGGATGGCTGGAACAAATGAAAGTAGTAGAGGATCATTGTCAACAAAGAGATGGCACTTTTTTCTATGCTTCTAATTTCAGCTTGGGGGTAAATATTTTTTTCAAACTGAATGAATACCTGGCCAGCTTAATGCAGCACTTTACCGAGTACGATGTAAAACTGGAAGAAATCCATCACACAGAAAAAAAAGATGCACCCAGCGGCACTGCCATCAGCCTGGCTGAAGGAATATTAAAACAGCTGAAAAGGAAAAAGCAGTGGATAAAAGAGGTATCTGAAGATCCCACTAACCTGGTGATCGGTTCGCTTCGTCAGCCTGAAGTGCCGGGAACACATATTGTGAACTATTTCTCCCTGAATGATGATATTGAAATCAAACATACTGCCCACAGCCGACAGGGGTTTGCCAGTGGAGTTGTATTGGTGGCTGAATGGATTTTGGATAAAAAAGGTATATTATCCATGGACGATTTCTTACCATTAAAATAATATAATACCTATTCTGTATAATTTTAAAAGGATTATAAAGTTTAATATAAAGTTTGATCGTAAATTTGTGCCTTTTATTTGGCTCCAAACATAAGTTAAAATGAAATTATTGCAAAAAAAGAGAGAAAAGGAGAAGGTGTCTTCTAACCAGCAGCAGGAAAAAAAGGAAAAAACTGTGGTCAGAGAATGGGTTGATGCCATTGTGTTTGCTGTCATTGCTGCCACCATCATCAGATGGCTGTTCCTGGAAGCCTTTACCATTCCTACCCCTTCTATGGAAAAATCGCTGCTGGTAGGAGATTTTCTGTTTGTAAGCAAGATCCATTACGGTCCCAGAACCCCAAAGACACCTTTACAGGTTCCCCTTACTCACCAAAAGATCTGGGGCACAGAGATCCCTTCTTATGTAGACTGGATACAACTTCCTCAGTTCCGTTTGCCTGGTTTGACCAGCATTAAAAGAAATGATGTAGTGGTATTTAATTATCCACCGGAACATGAATACCCAACCGACCTGAAGACCAATTATATCAAACGCTGTGTTGGAGTGCCGGGTGATCAATTGGAAGTACGTGATCTTCAGGTACATATCAATGGGGAACCACTGGAAAACCCTCCCAAAATGCAGTTCCGCTATTTTATCTATACCAATGAGATCATCAATGACCGGGTATTCAGAAAATATGATATTTCTGAGTTTTCCCTGCAAAGAGGCGGATACCTGGTATACACCACCCCTGAAACCGCTGAAGAATTCCGCAATCTGGCTTTTGTGGATGATGTGAAAGTAATGAAAATGCCTCAGGACCAGGTTAATCCCAGAATTTTTCCTGATGCTACCATGTTCTCCTGGAATGAGGATTTTTTTGGTCCCCTGACCATTCCGGCCGAAGGAGCCAATGTCCCGATGACGCCTGAAAATGTAGCTATGTATGGAGAAATGATCACTTATTATGAAGGGCATGATGATGTAAATATTGAAAACGGGGTCCTTTTCATTGATGGACAAAAAGTAGAAAACTATACCTTCAACCAGGATTATTATTTTATGATGGGGGATAACCGGCACAATTCGGAAGATTCCCGTTTCTGGGGATTTGTTCCGGCAGATCATGTGGTAGGAAAAGCCTTTTTCATCTGGCTTTCACTGGACCCTGATCAGAATTTCATTTCCAAGGTCAGATGGAACAGGTTATTTAATTTGATCAGGTAATTATCTGTATTAAAATATATAAAGATTCAGGAATCCAGGCCAACCACCTGGATTTTCCTATTTAATAATCCTTACCAGCTTATTTGAGTTAATCCTTTACTTTTTAAATAGGTATTGGTCTGGCTAAAATGTCGATTGCCAAAAAACCCCCGGTGTACAGAAAACGGCGAAGGATGGGGAGATGACAGCACCAGGTGTTTTTGCCGGTCTATTACGGCTCCTTTTCTCTGGGCATATGCGCCCCACAGTAAAAACACGATATTTTCTTTTTCCTCAGCAATCTTTCGAATAACCTGATCGGTAAATTGTTCCCATCCTTGTTGCTGATGAGAACCTGGTGTGTTGGCCCGGACCGTAAGTGTTGCATTGAGCAATAACACGCCTTGCCTGGCCCATCTTTCCAGATTTCCGCTGGCTGGGAGGTCAATACCTATATCTGCTTTAATTTCTTTAAAAATATTCACCAGCGAGGGAGGGAGGGGCACGCCATCATTCACTGAAAAACACAACCCATTAGCTTGCCCGGGACCATGATAAGGATCCTGGCCGATGATCACCACTTTGAGTTGCTCAAAGCTGCAATGTTCAAATGCATTAAAAATTAATCGGCCGGGAGGATAAACCGTTTTACTTTGGTATTCATTTCTTACAAATTCAGCTAGTTTTTTAAAATATTCCTGCTGAAATTCTTCCTTTAATTGTACTTTCCAGGAATCGGCAATTTTAACATCCATAAAGCAATTTTAACCTGAGATATATTAACTTTGAAATTATGGTTGAATACTATTCAAATTTAAAACTTAAAATGGTATTTCATCGTTAATTAGTTAAATAACTCAGAAAAGTTTATGGTAACTGCTATTACAGAAGGCATAAAAGTAACAGTTGAAACAGAGTACCAACCGGAATATTCCAGTCCGAGGCAATTTCATTATGTATTTACTTACAGAATCACAATAGAAAATAAAAGTGAATTTACCATACAATTATTAAGCAGACATTGGTTTATCCATGATGCCAACAGTGTGGTTCGGGAAGTAGAAGGCGAAGGTGTCGTAGGTCAGCAACCAACCCTTGAATCAGGTCAGGTACATCAATATGTTTCCGGCTGCAACCTGAAATCAGGAATGGGAAAAATGAAAGGTACTTACCTGATGGAACGGGTAGTAGATGGTAAAAAGTTTAAGGTAACGATCCCTGAATTCAGTATGATCGTACCATACAGGCTCAATTAGTACTTTATTGGTCTGCCACCTTTAATTCAGTCCTATCATGAAAGTTCAGCATTTGAAGATGGCCGTCCGCTACTTCAAATATTTTCTCAAAGCCATAGACGAATATTCACTGCATGCCCCCTTCATTTATGAAGTTTATACCGCTCTAATAAAAAATGACCAACAGCAAGATGATCTTGAAGTGTTTAAACAGGTCAAACAACAATTGTTACAGGATAAAACTTTATTGGAAGTCACAGATCTGGGAGCTGGCTCCATTTATTTTAATCAGGCTCGTCGCCCGGTAAAAAAAGTGACCCGGCATTCGTTGAGCTCGGAAAAGCAATCCAGATTACTTCACCGGCTGATTGCCCGCTATCAGCCTGAAACTATCATTGAATTAGGCACATCGTTAGGTTTAAACACATTATATATGGCCTCCGGTAATCCCGGTGGAAAGACTTTTACCCTGGAAGGATGCCCAAATACAGCAACTATGGCGATGTCTCTTTTTAAAAACTTCCCCCAGTACAACATCCATTTAATAAAAGGAAATATTGATCAAACATTTCCAACGCTGCTTAAACAGATTGATCAGGCAGACTTTATCTATTTTGATGCCAACCACAGTTATCAGGCAACTGTGAATTATTTTAATCAAGCCCTGGCTAAAGTTAATAATAACACAATTTTCGCTATTGGTGATATTCATTGGTCAGATTCCATGGAAAAAGCCTGGGCCGAAATTTCTATGCACCCCAGGGTCACCCTAAGTATTGACCTGTTTCAATCAGGTTTATTATTTTTCCGACCCCTATACCTGAAACAGCATTATATTCTTGAATATTAGCGTTTTAAATCCCGAAAAAATAGTATAATATAAACAATATTTTTAATTTAGGGTCGCTATTGAAGTATAAAAAATGATTTATAAATTTGTGGTGTAAATCCAATCTAAATCAACCAGAAAGGTATTAATTCAAGCATTAAATTAAAATTTTACAAGAATGGCTGAAATGTCAAATGATCAGTATAAAGCATTAAATCAAAACAAAGGTTCAGGCAGGACCTGGATTTTTGTAGCGTTAGGAGTTTTGATCCTGGGTTTGGGTGTGGCCGTCTATTTTAACATGAAGCAGTCAGAACAGAATGAGTTCATTCAGGCTGAACTTAATGATACATATAGCAAGTTGGAAGGAATGAACACAGAGTTGCAGGATAAAATTGAAGAGATTGAGAAATTGGGGGGAGATGTAAACCAACTCAGACAAATCAAGGATGAAATGGAAACAGAGATGGAAGCGTTGAAGAAAGACAATCAGATTGCATGGGCCCAATATAAGAAAATACAGAATAAGGTAGAAGGTTACCGCGAACTACTGATTATGAAAGATGAGGAAATTGCCAAACTGACTGCCATGACAGAGGAATTACTCACAGAGAATACTGATCTTAAAAACGAAAAGAATGTATTGAATGATTCGATTTCTGAATTAGACCTGACCAGGCAAAAATTGCAGGAGAAAGTGAATATGGCCAGCCGGTTAAAAGCTGAAAACATCAAGGTTTATGGCGTGAACAGAAGAGGCAAGGAAAGGGATGGGGATCTTAAAGCCAGACAAATTGAGCAACTAAAGATCGAGTTTAACATTGCCGAAAATGAAGTAGCTCCAATCGAGGGGAAAGATGTACTGATCAGGATTCTTGAACCAGAAGGAAATGTTTTGTTTGATGTAGCCCGTGGCTCTGGTACTTTTATGCATAATGGTAAGGAAGAGTTTTATACTGCCAAGCAGGAGATCCTTTTTGATAATACTAAACAACAATTGACTTTTTTCTATGAAAAAGGTGGAGAATTTGATCCGGGGCAACATAAGCTGGAAATTTATACGGATGGTTATATCATGGGTATAGAACCATTTATGGTCAAGTAATTTATAATAGAAGGTAGTATAGTATAGTTGACAAATTCCAGATAAGGAAGCCCAGGATGTAGTTATTTTGTTGTTTAAATTTTACTCCCTGGCTACGAATGTTTTACCTAAGGAAGATAGATAATCATTCTTATAAGAATTGGATTTCCTGTCACACCAGATCCACTTGTTTGTTCATGATTTATTTTAACGGTCTTTTTTTAACCCCGGTAAAGGTCATCTCCAGGGGTAGAATATACCCATTTTCATCAAAAAACATCCGGTCAATGCAGGTTACCCGGTGGTCCCGATCCTGATTGGGAATAGGTCTGCGGTGGTATATCATGTACCAGTCATCTGTACCTGGATAATTGATCACAGAATGGTGACCTGCTCCGGTAGCAATGGTGGTGTCTTTCTGCAGCACAATCCCCAACTGGTGAAATGGACCAAAAATGGTTTTAGATCTTCCGTAAGCCACTTTGTAGGAATCGTTGCCCCAGTTTCCCTCCGACCACATCAGATAGTACCAGCCATTGCGGGTAAACATCACCGGACCTTCCACATATCCGTCAGGGGTAATTTCCTTCACCAATTCCCCCTCTTCAGATGGCTCCAGAGCAGTAAAATCAGCATTCAATTTGCCAATATTGCAATGTCCCCAACCACCGTATATGATATAATAGTCATCCTGATCCTGAAAAACAAATTGATCAATAGGTTGAGCACCATGTAGTACCTGGTTGATCAGAGGCTGTTCCAGATAATCCCGATAGGGCCCTTCCGGCTGATCTGCCACAGCAATACCAATGCCACCAGTCATTCCGGGCGGGTGAATTTCCGGATTATACCATTTGCTTTTAGGTGTCTGGACATCATTTGCAGCGAAAAAAAAGAAATACTGATCATCTTTTTTTATAATTGAAGGAGCCCACATAGCGCTATCAGCCCACTGCACCGCAGCTGTATCCAGAATCCGTTGGTGCTTTGTCCAATTTACCAGATCCGGAGAAGAAAAAGCATCAAAAAATACCTGTTCTTCAAATGAAGCAGAGTAGGTGGGAAAGATCCAGTATTTATTATCAAAAATAATTCCTTCGGGATCGGCATACCACCCTTCAATTACCGGATTACCTGCTGTCTGAGGTTCACCATTATCACATCCCCAGAGCATGCTCAGGATTATACCAATCGTTATGTAAATTCTTATGGGCATCGTTATCTATTAATCTGACCCGGTTCCGGATAATTTTTTTCGAGAACATCTAAAACCAGTACCCAGTCATTACCTCTACCACTGGTAGGAGGTGTATATGTTTTAATGGCAGCATTTCCTCCCTGGTGTATAAAGTAAGAAGTACCATACCTGGGATCATACCAACGCTCTATCAGCTGATTACCCGAAAAAACATCCATATCTAGAGTAAATGGCTTTCCCCGGGGAGAATACACAAAAGCAAAAGATCCATCTTCAGCCAGGGCAGCTCTGATCTTGTCAGGGGACTGGTCGGGACCATCCACGATCATTTTCTGAGTGGGCCTGAGTAACTCAAAAGGACGGGATTCAAAAAGCCGTCTAATAAGCATCATGTCAAAAGCTCCGGGATGGTCCAGGGCTTCATACCAGGGTGTATTGGCTCCAATTACCGGGTCATCTTCCGGTTTCCACATCTGCCAGATATTATTATTGCCATAGGTATGTCCGAAAGCACCACCTAGTAAGGACCAGTAAGCCGCTGTTCGGGCATCAAAGGCCTGAAAACGATTCAATTGATTATTTCCTCTATAATAAAACCCAACCATAATTTGCTCATAACGGGGCTCTCCGTCAATAGTGGGTTTTACTGGGGTAAGAACATAGTCGTGCTGGGCAAACAAGCCATTATCAAAATCCTCAGCTGCGTGAGAGGATTGATACATGTTGAAGTCCAGCCAATCTGCCTGATGAAAATAATCGGAAGAACGACCCGGTCCTCTGGGGTGGAAAGTAATTAAATGATTGCCCTGATCTCCTTCTTTCAACCCATTGGCCATAGCTTCTATAATGGCAATCTCCTGGTCGTTCCCTGGAAATGCATCGCCTCCCAGAATCCATATCACTGGCTGATCTTTGTATCTTTTACCTAAATATTGGCCAAAAGACCGGGCATTTTCAGTGTCGAATATTAAATTATCATTATCCGGATTTACTTTCCAGTAAGATCCCCAGGTTGGAAGCATGCCTATGACCAAACCAAGGGAAGCAGCCTTCTTAACTATATAATCCACCTGGTCAAAATACTTGTCATTGGGTTGGTCAGGATCCTGATCAATCAAAGGCAACTGATCATAAGGGTTTGGTCGGGAAAGTCCACCCAATTGAGCCAGAATTACCGCCTGTATAACAGTAAAACCTTTTTCAGCCCGATCTTCCAGGTAATAATCTGCCTCATCCCGATCCAGCTTATGAAATAATTCCCAGGCAGTATCACCCAGGTAAAAAAAGGGTTTTCCATCCTGATAGTAAAGGAATCTTTGCTGGGGACCTATCTTTAACTTGTGATCGGTCCGTTGCTGGTTGGGCCATTGCTTGATCCAGGGTTGAGCCTGACTGACCAATGTGGCCGACAAAACAAATAAGCTGATTAATTGGATTTTCATAAGCTTTCTGGCAAATCAAAGACGATTAATTTATTTTCTGTGTTTTAGGACTAAAAATGGCATGAAGATATCCATATAAGGCCATTTTACCCCTCATGGTCTGTCGGGGGGTAAATTCTCCATTGGCCCAGGAATAGCGGCAATTAAAATGGGCTTCCTGATGGGGCCATCCGCCTTCATCCCAGTCAGGATATCCCCTATCAGAAAACCATCTGGGATTGGACCCGTTGTGCTGGGTACCCCAGGGATCCAGGTTATTGTAGGGAGTATGGCCCGGATGAAGGCTGGCAAATCCATCATTTCGGCCGCTGGTATAACAATTGACGATGTTTCGGCTGCCTAGGCCGGTCATTTCTACAATATTGGATGGATTTCGACCCAATCCCCAATCTGATTCCAGCACCATGGCTTTAATCATTTTTTCTTTTTCCTCAGGATTATCGGATAAAGCATGAGCCAGTAATACCATTTGCAAGTTGTGAGGTGTTTGCCAGTAGTTGTTATTGGAAGATCGGCGGGAAGGCCTGCGTGTCATATGCCGTAAATTATTTTCCCGGGCCTGATGCAAAACTGACCATTTCATATTTTCCTGCAATGTTTTGTAATTAATGATATGGGGGCTCATCAGATAGGCCATGGTACCCCAGGTTTGTACCCATTCTCTCCCATTATCTATTTTAGTGGTTTTATTTTTAACCACACTTTCGGCAGCCATAATATCTTCCCATTCGGTATCACCGGTCAGGTTATACAAAAATGCAGCAGCCATCATTTTAAAGTCGCGTCCACGCATGCTGGCATCTCCTATATCCTGGTTGTCATCCAGTTGTTTTTCTTCCTGACGGTCGGCAAAATTAAAAGCCTTTATGGCTTCATTCCTGTAATGAGCCATAAGCTGGTCATGACCTGAGATACGGAAACAATCACCCAGCATGGCACAATTGGCTGCATTGGCCCAGGCCGCCATTGTGGTAGTGCCAGCCTGAAACATAATGGTTTTTTCACTGGTGGGGTTGGTAAGGCCGTGGGCATAAGCCTCTCCATGTCTCAATCTGAGCCAAAGGTCTGTTTCATTTCGGGCCTCATCTATGATATCAGGTATACCATTACCACTTTCAGATATGTTTAAATCATCTTGGCCCAGTTGGCCCTGAGTTAAATAGTAGGGTAACAGCAGGTCATAAATATTGGAAACGTGGGCCAGATGCCGGTCCCAATCCAGGGCATCAGAATGGCCACCATAAGCATTCGGATTAACAGGATTACCCTCCAGTCTACGTTGCCAGAACATGGATTCTTTAGCCGGTTTAAAATGAGGCTCATCCCAGGTATCTCCTGGGTGGGTATCCCAGGCCGGATCAAAGGGATCCAGATCAGTAATGTAAACCGTAAAACCGGCCGGATCTTTTCCCGGAATAAACAGAGGCCGACGGGGAATGGGTTTCATATCCATAGCATCCTGGCCGATCCTCATGTAATAATATCCTCTCAGGGAAGTCTTATAAGGTTCAAAATAGATATCTTCTTTGATTTCAAAAGGCCGGCTGCAACCAACACCGTCAACTACCAGTCGATAAGTACCTGGTTTATTAAAGTTAAAATCAATATTCCAAACCGGCGAACCAGTCAGGTTGCGTCCTTCTGCTTCATGGTCACCTATAGGTTGCCAGAAACTTACCTGCCCCACCTGGTGTTTCTTTTCCTTTTTTTGATCATAAAGCCATACTTTATTATTTTCAAAAGATTTATAATCTCTGGGGCCTCCATCACCCAGCCACAAATACAGGTCAGCTGCTTTGACGGGACTATTGGGATGATAACCCATTAAGTTTACGTGAATAGCTTCTGATTGGCTGGAAAAGATATCAAAAGACATCTCCGCCTCATTCTTATCTGCATTGATTTTTGGATCGATCTGCAAGGTATAATGCTTTCCCTGTTGAAGTGAAGCTGGTAGTTTCAGATAAAACCAATGATCTAATTTATAATTCCAGTTAATATCTGTATTATTTACTTTGGCCTTTCGATATACTTCAACCGGATGGAGGGCGGTGTGGTAAGCAGGATCATCAGTAGATTTAATGCTCCAACTGGTTAATTTAACCGCTTGATCCACATTCAGTGGTTCACCAAAAGCCACCAAACGATCATCACCGGGAGCATAATCATGTCCTGAATAAGCGCTGGGGCCAGTTCCATCATCTTTATAAAATACTTCACCATCTTTGAAGTATATCATCAGGTAATCTTTATCTACGGCTTTCAGTTCCACTACCTTAGTAGCCCGGGTTGGGATAAATGCGGCAAAAACCAGCACCATCAATAAAAACAGCTTTTTATGCATAATTTTTGGTTTATTTAATAAAAATTTTACTTTGAAATATATTCCTTTTGCTATTATCGAAACGATTCAAATCTGTAACTTATTCGGCCTGAACTTAATAAAATCAGGTATTTAAATATATTTATCATTTTTTTTGCAGATGTGGACTAAGTTTTAATCATCTTTTCAGCCCAAGGAATAATTATCTGCCCAAAGGGTAGATCAATATGAAACTCACTCCTGCTTCCGAAATATAATGATAAAGCTGAAAATCAGAAAATACCAGATCACTTTTAATGAATCCATTAGTGGCTATAAGTAGAGTTGATGCCAAAAATACAGATACCAACCTTTATTTTAATGTTTTTAACCGATTGAGCGAAATAATTGCTGATTAAAAATTAGGGGGGGCATGGGTAGAAAGATGATGGCCATTAGCCTGGTATGATATATTAAAGCTGAAGTAAGCCAGACAAAAGTTTAAAATTAACCTGATATACTCTTAATACTTGCAGGAAGTAGACAACCCGCATCATTCTTGGGATATTTTACTTGATTTATGTTCTAATATCTTCGAAATTTGTACCTGTGCCATTTAAATAAACGCTATGCATCAATTTTTAATCTGTGAGGATGATCAGGATATGGTTGATTTTCTAAACCTATATCTGAATACAAAAGGTTATCAATACCTGATAGTAGACCAGGGAGGTAAAGTTTTGCCTACACTAAAAGCCCATAAAATAGATTTCCTGCTATTAGATCTGGGACTACCGGATATGGATGGAGCTGAAGTAGTAGATCTCGTCCGCAATGATCCCTCTACCAGGGACCTGCCTATCTATATCTTTTCAGCCTCTATCAATAGCCAAAAGATCAGGGAACTTAATGTAAACGGTGTGTTAAACAAGCCTTTTGAATTACAAGAATTAGATGCCGTGATAGAAAAGCATATTCATTAAATGTTATGCTTTTCTTCCGATTCAGATTGAAACGGCAAATTAGATAAAAATAAAGAGACTTTCCTTCCTCACTTTAACCCAAATGCCCCCTGCTGCTTAATGATTTCTGCTGACATCAACCTGCCAAGAATTAAACCAGATAATTTCAAACCTCAGGTTTCCCGCATACAGTAAAGAATATCAAATATTTTGGTGAGATTGTTAGCAGAAATTTTGTCCCAAAATCTGCACAGATAAAATTTTGATTTTTTTAGACTGCCCAATAATGTTATTTACAATGGTCTGATCTTGATATTACGGAAGGAAACAGCAGGACCACCTTCATCCTGCAAAAGTATATGACCTTCGGTTGCTTCACCGAAAGCAGGAATATCTTTATATTTACTTTCAGCCACCAGTTGCCGGTATTCCGGACTTCCTCTTCGGTAGGAAAGTACTTTTTTACCATTGAGCCAGTGTTCTACCTGATTGTTCTTGGAAATGATCCGGATTTGGTGAAAAACCCCTGGCAGGGCTGGTTCCGGATTATCTGCTATTATAAGGTCATACAGACAAGCCATCATCTTATTGGCATCACGTGCTTGCTGATTGTCCCAGATCTGGTATTCCAAACCAAGTCCATGCCTGGGATTAGGAGGATCGAGCTCAAGTACATAATATTTGATTCCGCTGTTAACTCCAGCATCAAATTTACATTCCAGATACAATTCAAAGTCTTCAAATTTTTCTGTTGTAATGATACTCCCTCCCCTTTGGTTCCGATTTTCACCATGATGAGGTATAGTAGACAATATACCATCCTTAACCTCCCATCCGTGGGAGGGAAAATGATCTATATAAGTACCCCGCCAACCATTAGTGGTTTTACCGTCAAAGAGGAGTCGCCAACCTGCTTCTTTTTCTTTCTCAGTTAAAATATTGGGCTGTCCTAACACTGCTTTAAAGCTAAATAAAAAAACGATAACCCATAAAAAGGATGCTATCCGAAACATGTTCAATTCGATTTATTTGTTCCAATTTAGATCATTTTCAGGAAATTTACAGCAAATTATTAGGGAAAATCGGCAGAACTTCAATTTTTCTGGCTAAACATTAACTTATTACATCAAAATCAGCTTAGCCCACCTGCCATTTATTTTACAGCTGATACGCCCTCGCTGGTAGGAATTACAGGTTTTATAGTGCCATCCTCATTATAATATAGCCGGTCCACAGCCACAGATCTACGCCACTGAATGTACTCCCGGTCTGGTGAATCCTCAGGAATTTTTTCCAGGGCCAGGTCAGCATTATGATAAAACAAATACCAGTTGCCTTTATACTCTACGATGGAGTGATGATTGGTACCACTGTTGACCTTATCCAGGATCTTGCCCTGAAACTGGTATGGTCCCAGTATCTGGTCTGAAGTGGCGTAAAGGATCTGACCTTTACCAGAATAGGATAAATAATATGTATCCTGATATTTATGCACCCAAACAGCTTCAAAAAAATCTTCAGCTCCTTCAATGATCAAAATATCACCATCATAAGAGATCATATCGTCATTCAACTTTACTACATTTATGGTATTTTGACCCACAAACAGATAAGCAGATCCATCATCATCAATAAATACCGCCGGATCTATAAAATCCCGGTCAGACACCACACCCTGTGTGTATTTAGTAAGCAATGGTTTACCCATTGGATCTTTAAAAGGGCCATAAGGTCTGTCACTCACTGCCACGCCAATATTTTCCTGGTCAGTGGGAAAGTAAAAATAGTACTTCCCGTTCTTTTTTATGCAATCAGGTGCCCAGGCAAACTGATCAGCCCAGGAAATATCTTCCAATGACAAGGCGACTCCATGATCATGATAATTGATCATATCCGTGGTGCTAAAAACATGCCAGTCTTCCATATCCCACCACTGAGCAGTGTCCCGGTCATGACTGGGATATAAAAATAAGGTATCATTAAATACCCGGGCCGAAGGGTCGGCTGTATAAATATGCCTGATGACAGGGTTTCCAGATCGTTCAGTTGTTTGATCCTGGCTGCTCTTATCACCCGGAGAAACGCAAGCAAAGCAAATAGATGATATCAACCATAAGTATTTTACCATAGTACAACTTTTTTAATCAGTCTAATTTTTTTACGTTGGCCAAATTAATGAATTTGAGGTGGCAATAAAAAAAATCACGATGATTAATCTACTTCCGGTATCCAATCTGAAATGGCTACCGTGGTAAAATAAATAAATTGGTAAGGATTTTCCTTACCGCCTTCAAAAAGCAGTCCCACCTGTTGGTCTGATAATTTGGTCAGGCTGGAATAAGCAGAAGGCCCAGGATAAATCGTGCGAATTAGTGGCCATGACTTTCCTTCATCATGGCTTCCTCTGACACTCAGGTTATGTCTATTCATCGAACTGGCCGGATTGGCAAATACAAGGAGGCTGCGAGGCTGATTTAGCGGGGAAAACCGGATCAGGCTGGCCTGGCAAACTGGCTCAACCAAATCAGGCACATCCTGAGGTACAGTCCAGGAAATTCCCCCATCATAGCTTTTGGACTGGGTTCTCAGATTGTTCCCAAAATATGAACGCATATTCATCAGGAGGGAGCCGTTACCATCATTCAATTCCACTACCTGGCATTCATTCACTTTAGGCCTGATGACTCCACCCAACTGCCATGTTTGGCCATGGTCATCACTATAAATGACATGAGATCCATATTCGAATCCGCCCCTGTTATCCTTCCGACTGAAACTGTGATCACACGGGATGATCAACCTGCCTGCACGAGGTCCGTTTTGTAGTTGAATTCCAATGCCCGGTCCGGTAGCATACCATCCCCAGTCAGGATTTTTTGTTTGAGCGGTAATCTCCCGGGGCCTGGACCATGATATTCCCTGGTCATTGCTTTGGCATATCCATACTGTTCTGGTGGATTGAGCAGATCCATTGATGATTTCCCTTTCCCTGTCCTGACCCCAATTATGGGTCATCAGCAAAAAAATAGTTCCGGTTTCCTGATCCACCACCGGACAGGGATTGCCGCAGGTGTTTTCCTCATCATCCCAAATGATGAACACTTCGGACCAGGTTTTGCCCTGATCTGAAGAACGCCGGCAAACCAGGTCAATGTCCCCGGCGTCTCCTGCTTCTTTTCGTGCTTCAGCAAAAGCCAACAGGGAACCATCCGTGGTCTTAATCAGGGCAGGGATCCGCATCTGTTCATAACCCTGGCTGCCAGATTGAAATAATATCTGCAACCGAGGCGGGTCCCAGGATTGAGCAAAGGTTTGATGAGGCAAAAGCACCCAAATTACTACCTGAATGGTCAACATGACAGGACGAAGCCACATATTAAACAGCGATTATTTTGTATAAAATTTAAATAGTTGTCAATTTGAAAGTTCTATCCATAACGGGGCATGATCGCTGGTTTTTTCCCAACCTCTGACATATTTATCTACCCCAGCGGAAACTAGTCGGTCCTGAAGCTGAGGGCTCAACAAAAAGTGATCAATTCGTAAGCCTGCATTCCTGCCAAAGGCATTACGAAAGTAATCCCAGAATGTATAAATAGTATCTTCTGGGTATAATGTCCTGATGGCATCGGTCCATCCCTGATCTACCAGCTGATGAAAAGCGCTTCTTACTTCTGGTCGAAAAAGGGCATCCTCTAACCATCTTTCCGGCTTGTATACATCCCGTTCAGTGGGCATGACATTAAAATCCCCGGTAATAATTACTGGTTTAGCCGAATCAATCAATTCCTGGGCCCGAAGTTGAAGCCGTTTAAACCAGGTCATTTTATAATCAAATTTTGGTCCGGGAGCAGGATTACCATTGGGGAGATACAGACAGACCAGCCTGATTCCATCTATTTCGGCTTCCAGGTATCTGCTTTGTACATCATCAGGATTTCCGGGCAATTCCTTGCTTTTTAGAAAAATTTGACTTTCCCTGGATAAGATGGCTACGCCGTTCCAGCTTTTTTGTCCCAGCCAAACAGCCTGGTAATCTAACTTCTGTAAGGCATCCAGGGGGAATTTCTCCTGGGGAGCCTTTAACTCCTGCAGACAAACAATATCCGGACTTGATTCCTCCAGCCAACGTAATAACACAGGCAACCTTGCATTGATGCCATTTACATTATAAGTAGCGATTTTCATATCTTTTTATTCAGACAGCTAAATTAAACGATATCCTGCATAGTCACCAATGTAAAAACTATCTGCTAAAATATAAAACATTGTCTTCATCAGCTTGATCGGTATTTATCAAAAAAAATATGCGGATTTTTTTATAAATATTTTTAGCAATCTATGCTTATGTTTTAGAAGATATGCTATATTTGCAATCCATTTTGGAAACAGGTTTTTCAGGATGGCATTATTCAGCCAAGTATATCCGGAGAGATGGGTGAGTGGCTGAAACCAGCGGTTTGCTAAACCGCCGTACGGGTCAAACTGTACCGGGGGTTCGAATCCCCCTCTCTCCGCTAGATGAGTTAATAAACGTATTAACTTATAGGACATTTTGTTGATTAATAGAGATGAGAACCGAAGGGCAGGCCGGGGTTCGAAATATCGGGATGGAATTGCAGGGCAGGCTATTCATGAGTGGGCATGGTTCGGTTAAATCAAGGGATGACAAATTAAATTCGGGGTGTAGCGCAGTCCGGTTAGCGCACCTGCTTTGGGAGCAGGGGGTCGCAGGTTCGAATCCTGCCACCCCGACATAGGCAGAGTCAAATGTCGGCAAAACCCTCTAAATCTAATGATTTAGGGGGTTTTTTGTTAATAAGACCCTCCAAATCATTCAAATAAAACCAATGGCGTGGTGAGTTATTCGGTGAGTCTTTTTATATTTGTAAAAGGCTCACCAGAAAGGCTGTAACTCCTTGATATACAGTCATTTAATTTGATTTTATTTAAGACTCTTTGTATGGGGAACTGGACTTAATGAACAGTTCAAAGTGTAACATTTTAAACCAATTCCCATGGAAAAGAGAACAACCTACAGTACAGCCTTTGTACTAAGAGCCTCAAAAAGCTCAAAAAAAGAAGCTTTAATCTATTGCCGTATTACCGTTGACATGCAACGGGCTGAATTCTCCATCAAGAAGAAGATCAGGAAAACCATCTGGAACAACGGTCAGCCAAAGACCAACAGCGAAGATGGCCGGTCAATCGCTGCGTACCTTAAACAAGTGGAATCAGAAGTTTTCCGTCATTACCGTGAAATGCTGGCAAACCGGAAAATGATTACCGCAGAATCCCTGAAAAATGCTTATTTGGGATTGGAAGCCAGAGAACATTCATTAATGAGCTTGGTGGAGTACCATAATTCCAAGATGAAGGATACTATAGCCTGGGGGACAATGAAAAACTATCAAACCACCCAGAAGTATATCATGCTTTTCCTGAAAGACCACCGAAGGAGAAACGACATGTTCCTTTCAGAACTGAATTACAACTTTATTATCGATTTTGAATTTTTCCTGAGACATTGGGAGCCAAAAGATCATCATAAGCCATTGGGCAATAATGGCTTGATGAAGCATATCGAGCGTTTCAGGAAAATGATCAACCTGGCGATCCGGATGGAGTGGCTGGATAAAGACCCTTTTTTGAAGTACAAGCAGAAGTTTGATAAGGTTGAAAGGGAATGCCTGACGAAGGAGGAATTGGAAATTATTGAAAAGAAAGAATTGAAGATTATCAGACTTCAATGGGTTAGGGATCTGTTTGTTTTCAGTTGCTATACCGGGCTGGCTTATATTGATGTAATGAAGTTGACTCCACAGAATATCACCATAGGTATAGACGGAGCTCAATGGTTGATCACCAACCGCCAAAAAACTAGCAACCCTGTCCGGGTTCCTTTATTATCCAAAGCAATAGAAATTATTGATAAATATAAAGGCCATCCCAGGTCTTTAGCCAATGGAGGATTGTTTCCAAATATCTCTAATCAAAAACTGAACAGCTACTTAAAGGAGATAGCTGACATATGCGGGATTGAAAAGAACCTGACTTTCCATTTAGCTCGACATACTTTTGCAACTACAGTTACCCTTTCGAACGGCGTTCCCATTGAATCTGTGAGCAAAATGCTGGGCCATTCAAGAATTACGACTACGCAGATCTATGCCAAGGTGATTGAAAGAAAATTGAGCGAAGATATGAATGCTTTAAAAGATAAGCTGAAAGAGAAAAAAGATAAGAATAGGTTGAAGAAGCAGGCATAATCCGTAAACTATCAGGAAGTGTGCGAATAACTCATCCTTCCAAATATAAATCCGGAAGTTGACTTCATGCCATTGGGCATCTTTGCTACAAAAAAAGATGTTCAATGGCAGCAAAAGTACTTACACCCGACGATCTGGAGAAATTCAAGAGAGACCTCTTAGGAGAAATTGAAAGGCTCCTGCAAAATTTCAGCGGTCAATCCTCCAGAAAATGGCTTAAATCGCCTGATGTGCGAAGACTGCTTAATATTTCTCCCGGCACATTGCAAAACCTTCGTGTAAACGGATCCCTCCCCTATACCAAAATTGGCGGCGTCATCTACTATGATTTTGAAGATATCCAAAAAATGCTAATGAATAACAGACGGCAGAACCAGCCGATGATTCATTAATAAAAGAGTTTCAGGCCCCATACATGTGAGTCTTTCTTATGCCTGAATTATGTTCTGGAACTTGAGCCGGTTCCAGAACTTTTTTGTCTTATCCCACAGCAAACTATTATAAACAACATTAATCTTCTTCCCTGTGCGGCGGCAAAAATAAGTCCGTTTCAGGAGAATGGACTACAGCCGTAACATGAAGGAAAACATGAGAAATAGGCGAAGCTATAGGATTAGCTGTAAATAAAGTAGGAACTGAGGTTATGACGCTGCCAATATTAGGCTGAATAATTTTCTTCGAGCGAAAATCAGCATAACCGAGATGATAAGCAGTTGTGATAAGCAAAGTAAATAGCCAGGCTATAGCGCCTATTCCTACTTTGCCCCAAATCTTTTTTGATTTTGCTTTAAACGCTCTCCATGTGACAATCCACGGGAAAGAAAATAACAATATGCCATCAACTAAACCGTAAATAACGCCGCGCCACAATATTTCCCACCAAAGTGTGAAACCTGTAAATTGATCTGTTGCCGGACGCGATAGCACGTTTTTCAACATCAGGAATCCAACAATTATTCCTAATATGATCCCCCATATCAGATTATTTGAAATCCATTTTCGTAAATCAAAATTTGTCCTCTTAACATAGAAAAACAAAAACGTTGTAACAATAAAGAAGTAGATCAGGTAGTAAATATCAAGAGGAAGCCTTAAAAGATCGCCAAATACCCATGAAGCAATAAAACCAACTGCCCCGCCAGCCGGAATCCAAAGTAAATGAGATTTTTTCATGACCAAAATTTTAAGTTTATTAATTGAATCCCTTGGTCAATGATGATGATGTTCATGCTTATGTTCCATATCCAATAGCGCTGCTCCGGAATCTTTCAACAATCCGACCGACCATTTTATAATTACCAGCGCGCTGACTATAGCCGCAACAGGATCGACAAAAGGTATATTCCAGATCATTGCGGCGGTTAAACCTGCTATAGCGGTAAGACTTGTTAAAGCGTCGGCGATTACGTGCAGATAGGCCGCTCTAATGTTATGATCTGAATGCTCATGATCATGATGAAGCAGGAATGCGCTGGCTATATTTACAACCAAACCAATAACCGCCACCAGAATAGCCTCTTTATAAACAATGTTAACCGGATTATATAATCGTTCCACTGCTTCAACCATAATGACGACGGCAAAGATCAGCAGCATCAATCCGCTGCTGTAGCCTGAGAGTGATAAAATCTTTTCAGAATTGCCTTTGAAATTATCCTTCTGCGAAACTCTTCTTACTATTATATAGGCTATCCAGCTTAAACCTATCGCCAGAACATGCGAACCCATATGAATGCCATCTGCAAGCAGCGCCATTGAATTGGTTATCAACCCAAATATTATTTCCACTACCATCGTGACGGCGGTTAATAGTACGACCCACATGGTCTTTTTCTCATGATTATGATGATGCACAGAAAATTTAATTTTAAATTTTAAATGTTGAATTTTAAAATGAATATCTACTCAAAGTTATTTAATATTAATTGTAATTCCTGCGTGTACGCAACCTCATAACTCGTAACTCAACATTCATCATTTAACATTCATCATTTTATAAACCGCAGGAATAACCACCAAATTCAATAATGTAGCTGATAAAAGTCCTCCTAAAATGACCACAGCCATCGGACTTTGAATTTCACTGCCTGGTTGGCCGCCCTTCAACGCCAATGGGATCAAAGCCAGTCCGGTCGTGAAAGCCGTCATCAGGATCGGATTCAAACGATCCAGCGCGCCATGTCTGATCAGATCCATTCCGCTTTGGCCTTCCCTGCGCAGATCTTCATACCTAGAAACCAGCAAAATGCCGTTTCGCGTGGCAATTCCAAACAAACTGATAAAACCGATAGTCGCCGCAATACTGACGACGCCTCCGGTAAAATACAGGATCAGAATGCCGCCAATTAACGCCAAAGGCAGATTAATCAGGACGACTAAAGCAAGCTTTACATTCTTGAATTCATAATACAACAGAAAAAATATGATCAACAAAGCGATGAATGCCGTAACCAGCAATAGTTGCGAAGCCTTCGCCTCGCTTTCAAATTGTCCTCCGAATTCTACCCGGTAACCTTCCGGCAGATTTATATTGCTATTGATAACCTCCTGTATCTCGTTTACGGCGCTTCTCAGATCTCTCTCCTGCACGTTGGCTGCCACAACTATTTTTCGCTGCACGTCCTCTCTGCTGATGCTGTTCGGGCTGCTGACGGATGAAATATCAGCCAACTGCTCCAATGTGGTTTGGCCGCCATTAGGCAGGCTGATCAGCGATGAACGAACATTCTCAATGCTGTTCCTGGACTCTTGCCTGTATCGCACCACCAGGTGAAAATACTGCTGTCCTTCATAAATCTCGCCTGCTTCTTCACCTGCAAAGGCAACATCTACCTGTTCCATCAAATCGCCCACCGTCATTCCATAAGCGGATAACATCTGCCTCCTGGGGGTTATCCTAAGCTGTGGAACTTCAATTTGCTGGTCTACCGCCACGTCGGCCAACCCGTCTATCGGGCGGATATTCCTTTCTACCTGTTTACCTAAATCAAATAAACGCTGCAAGTTCGGACCGAAGATCTTAATAGCTATATTGGCGCGAGTTCCTGAAAGCATATGGTCTATCCTGTGGGCGATTGGCTGACCAAGCGTGATATTGACTCCCGGAACGACGCCGAGCTTGTTACGCACTTCTTCAAAAAACGCCTCCTTGCTTTTACCTGAAAGTTTAAACGGCGCGTCAATCTCAGCGGCATTCACGCCCTGGGCATGCTCGTCCAGCTCCGACCTGCCCGTTCGCCGGGTTACCACCTCTATTTCCGGAATTTCCAGTAACAGTTGTTCGATCAGTCTTCCTGTTTTATTACTTTCCTCCAACGACATTCCCGGAGGGCCTACGGCGCTGATCACCAGGGATCCTTCGTTGAATTCCGGCAGAAAGCTTCTCCCTAACTGGGTAAATGCCAGCGCGCTGATGAGAAAAACCGCTACCGTGAGCCCGATAACTGTTTTAGGGATTTTCAACGCCCTGTTTAGCGTTGCGGCATATCTTTTTTGCAGCCATCGCTCTACTTTTGTACCTTCTTTTTGTTTATCCAACACCTTTTTATTTTTCAGCAAGTAGGAACATAACACTGGCGTCAGGGTTACCGCGACCACCAACGATGTTAAGACAGAAGTAATAAAAGCAATACCCAATGGCTTAAGCAAACGACCTTCCATACCCCCCAGGAAAAAGAGCGGGATAAATGAAACAATGATGATGAGGGTGGCAATAATAATGGAGCTTCTTATCTCTACCGAAGCGTCCTGAACCACCTTTAAGACGGGTTCTCTGTTTTCTTTTGGTTTGCGAAAGTTTTCCCGCAACCTTTTAAAAACATTTTCAACGTCGATAATGGCATCGTCGACAAGAGCGCCAATAGCAATAGCCATACCGCCCAGGCTCATGGTATTGATGGTATACCCCAACATTTTCAGGATAATCACCGTCACCAGGAGCGACAGGGGAATAGCCAGCAGGGAGATAACAGTCGTTCTCCAATTCATGAGGAAGATAAAAAGTACGATCGCAACGAAGAATGCGCCTTCCAGCAGCGTTTCATTAAGATTATTAATGGAAGCTTCAATAAAATCAGATTGCCGGAAGATATGACTTTCAATGTTGACGTTTGGCGGCAAGGTCTTTTCAAGATCGGCCAGCGCCGCGTCCAGTCTTTCGGTCAATTCCAGGGTATTCACATTCGGCTGCTTTGATATGGTCAGGATAACCGCTGGAGAAGCGTTAAGCGATCCGTCGCCTATTTTATCCGCCGCCCCTATCTGTACGATGGCCACATCTTTGATTTTGATGGTCTGTTCGTTTTCCTGTTTCAGAACCGCTTCTTCAAGGTGTTCTACTGTATAAGCTCTGCCTGCGCCTTTGATAATATATTGGTTTCCATGTTGATTAAAGAAACCTCCGGGTGCATTAATATTGGCTTCCTGTACTTTCTCATAAAGTTCTCCAAGGGTCACATTATAATATTTCAACTTTTCTGGATGCGCCAACACCTGATATTGTTTATAGTCGCCTCCAATAACCACTACATTAGCGATGCCTCCAATAGATTTGATCCTCGGCCTTATCGTCCAGTCGGATAAAGTTCTGAGTTCCATCGGCGAAAGGCTGTCTGAAGTAACTCCCAGCAACATAATTTCACCCATAATAGAAGATATGGGCGCCATAGTGGGCGTACCCACGCCAGCCGGCAGACTTTCCTGTACGATGGGTATTCTTTCGCTTACAATTTGCCGGGCCTTGTAAATATCCGTTCCCCAATCAAATTCAACCCACACAATGGATATCCCGGCGGCTGAAGCCGACCGGATCCTGCGAACGTCCGGCGATCCGTTGAGCGCGGTTTCCAGTTGATAGGTGACCAGTTTCTCAATTTCTTCCGATTCCATTCCATGCGCCTCTGTCAATATAGTCACAGTCGGCGCAGTAAGATCCGGAAACACGTCTACATTCATGGTGCGGGCGACGTAAAGCCCTGCTATGGTCAATATTGCCGCAGCTAAAAGTACCATTAGACGGTTGTGCAGCGATATATGAAGGATTTTGTTTAGCAATTTTCTATGATTTTATGTTTTTAAATGTCATTACGCTTATAAAGCTTTGATAAAGAAGGATTCAAAATTTGTTATTTGTTGTTTGAATTTTGTGGATTAAAATCAGTGCGTATGTCCATGCGCGGGAACCTGCCCCGCCATGGAAGCCATTTTCACCTGGTAAGCGCCTTCGGATACCACCACTTCGCCCGGATTCAATCCTTTAATGATTTCCACCTGCTCTCCATTTTGCCTGCCTTTGATTACCGGTCTTCGTTCAAAACTTTCACCTGACAGCTGGACAACCGCTTCATATTTACCATAATCCTCCAGCAAAGCGGACGCAGGAATAATAAGGCCCTCTCTTTGATCGCCTACGGCAATCTGCACTTCTGTGAAACTGCCTTCCGGCGCAGTAACGACTTCATTCACCCGGGCGTATACCGGCAACTGAGGTTGACCCGGATCAACTTCTTTTCCAACCGATAATAAAGTCCCGCCGGCCCCATTCAGATCCGACCATCGGCCGTAGTCCGGCTGATACCAGATGTTGTGAATATTTTCCATACCAGCGGCCTGCGATAAGTTCACATGCGCTTCCAACAACCGGGATTGATGCGAACCTATAGTGATAAGGTTATCTCCCTGGTTTACAAAGTCGCCGTTGTTTACGTTGATCGCTTTTATATAGCCGTCAAAAGGAGCCCTGATTTGCTTGCCTCCGGCGGAATAACCTGAGGATAAGGTTTCATAGGTTGACTTTGCCACCTTAAACCGGCTTTCTACCTGTTCAAGTTCTGCATTGGGAACAATATCCAATTCATTAAGCTGTTTCTTACGTTCATATTCAGCTTTAGCCTGTTCAAAATTTGCCCTCGCCTGTTCAATTTCAGCGGAAAGATTATTTGACGTCAGTCCAGATCCGCTGATGGTCATCAACGGCTGTCCCTTTTTCACAATAGTTCCTTTGGTCAGATTTGCGTCGACATACCCAATTACGCCGCCAGCGCTGGCGATGAGCGTTTTACTGCCGCCGGGAGAAGCCTTCCATACGCCGGAGGTATTGATCACATCATATATTTCTCCGCGTATTACCAGAACGGTCTGAAAATCAATTTTCCAGGCTTGTTCTTTTAGGAATGTTATCGTACCGTCATCTTCCTCCTCTGTTCCTAGCCCTTTTTCGGCTTCCTCCGCCGAAGCAAACACCCGCACATTATTTACGATGATCCGATCCTGGTACTCCGGCGTTTCCAGATCAAAAACCAATTGGTATTCGCCCGCTTCCTTTGGCTGTAATGCGGGACTGAATATTCCCGGAAAGGAAGGCGCTTCCACTTTATGTTTTATTCCCTTTTGATCTTTGATCAGGCTTACTGTGACCGACCCTTCGCGTACCGGCTGATGGCCTTCCAACTTAGTGAAATGGACCGCAAAACGGCTCGACCTTCCTGCAACCAGCGCAGGGAATTCTACAAACAGTTCAGTTTCCCCGGTCCATAGGGTTGTATCCTGAGTCAGGGTTTCTTCGCCATGACTGCCGAATTCGTCATGCGCATGGCCATGATCCTCTGCCTGCCGGTTACAGGAGAAAGCCGCTATTGATAGTATTGTGATGAATATATGTCGCATATTTGTTGGTATCTTTTTATAAATCAGTCAATCGATGTTTTAATAGTTCAGCTTTTTGCCGATGCAATTGAAGCTCCATTTCCAGCATGGCGTCGTATGCCTGTCTGTAAAACCTAAGCTCCTGGTAAAAGTCGATAAATGAAATTTCCCCAAGTCTGTATGCTTCCAACAGCAGTTCTTCGCTGTTAAGCTTACTTAGCGTATTTTGATATTCGGTGTACTTCTGAAGCGTCAGTTGGTATTGGTTGTACAATCCCTGTAATTGGGTGAAATATTCATTCAACCTGTTTTCCGTATTCAATCTTTCAAACTTGTACAATGCTTTCGCCGATTTTATCTTATTCCGGTTGTTCCACAAAGGAATTTCTACGCCCCCAAGAAAGCCTGAATTTACCGTGCCCGGTATGCCCTGGCGGTTGAAACCGAATGTCAGATCGGGCAACGACTGACTTTGCGACAGTTTTACCTTTGCCATAGACGTCTTATCATTATTCCTCAATGACAAAAGCGACGGTTCCATATCCAGTTTTTCATTCCACAGGCTGTCGACCGGCTCTATGGTGAAATCTCTGTCATAAGTTAAGCCGGACAGGTTTATTTCCTGATCTCCGTTCAGGTATTCAAGTTTACGCTGAACTGTGCGGATGAAATCATCTATTTGTTCAACAGTAAACTGTTCCTCCATCCAGGCAATGCGCGACTTATTCAATTCAAGTATTCCCACCTGCTCTTGTTCATACAGTTCGTTTGTTTGCTGGAAAACCTCGTAGGCCTGATCCATTCTTGCCTGTTCGATTTCCCTGACTTTATTCAGGTAAACCAACTCCTGAAGCAGTTTTTGCGCTTCAAGAAGAATTTCCTGCTTTTGATTTATATATCCGAGTTCCAATCCGGTTGTTTGCAGGTCTATAAGATCCCTCCTTTGGGCGTAAACAGTCGGAAACTCAAAAGATTGTGAAACCTGGAATTCTGTGTAATCGCCGCCGCCGGAATCGCCGAAAGGCAAGTAATAACCCGAAGCTTCCGGATCAGGCAAGTTATTGCCTGCGGAAAGGTTAAGCGTTTGACCTTTAACATACTCCTGGTATGCCTTAAGCGTTTTGTTGTTTTGCTTTATTTTCTGCAAAACCTGCTCAATGCCAGTATCCTGTGCATTAACGGACATAATAGACAACAGCATTGACGAGGCGACTATAAAAATTGTAAATATATCCTTACTCTTCAACATTTACCACTCAAAATTTTACCATTCAATATTTAACATTTAATAAATAACAATTACCCCGGAGCGGTTAAACTCCGGGATAATTGTTAATGTTGATGGCCATTTTCATGATCATGACCATGGTCGTCAGCCGCAGAATTCGATACGGAATCTTCCACTGTGAATTCTTCCTGTTCTGTCTGCTCCTGATCATGCGTATGAGTACCTTCCCCATGTTCATGAGAATGATCTTGCTCCTGGGCGTTTTGACTTCCCGCACCACATGATGCGGCCATAAATGCCAGGTAAACGACTATAAACGACGTATAAATGAATCGTTTCATAATAATTAAATTTTTGGTTGCTATTATCCCATGCAGAATAATGGCTTCCTGTGAAACATAAACTATGATAAATAAGAATTTTACTAACTTAAACCAGACTAGGAGGGCCTCTTAAAGAGAGAGCTTCTGGCAGATAAGAAGATCTTATAAAGACGGCTTTTATACGCCATCGATTTTTTATAATTGTTTGATCATCGGAATAAGGAAGAACTATGCCTTGCTGACTTGTTAAAGCGCATGTTTGATCTTTCACATATGTCTTGTCATCGCTGAAGCGAACAAAGCTGAAATCGCCGGCTACTGATACATGTTGGTGGTTGGAAAAAGGATGATGATCGTTTGCTCCATCTCCACCATCGTGATCATGGCCGGTATGATCGTGATGATCATGGCCGCTTATTGCACGATCATTCTCCGGTTTATCATGGTGATGATGCGGAATAATCTCATGGCTTAACGCCAGAAGAAGTGACAACAACAGCAGTATGGATAAGACGGATCTTTTCACAATTGCAAAAATAACAAAAAGTAAAAGTATAAGTTCAATATTTCATTTAGATTGAAAAGAAACTTAAAAGGATTCCTAAAATCGCCCTTGCGGCGATCCTGTTCGCTCTGATACAATTTGAAAAATTGGTAAAATCTATTTTCATTTAGTTGGAATAGCATTCCAATTTTGCCAGTCAGCGCCGGGTATGTAATGTCCTTCTACCCTCATGTTCTCTGACCTTCCGGCATAATCCCGCTTATTTATCCCCTACAAAACCGACCGATCGAGGAAATAATTGCAGGAAAAGTTATAGCCAATAATTCAGCCGTACAAACACGCTTGTAACTGCTGTTGCAGCGAAAATCATTATTCCCTCAAGCCAACTTTCGGCAGTGTATAATTATAATGAAAAGTAATTAAAAGGTTAAAAATTGCACAACTTGGTATAGCCGTAAAGTCAACGCACTAAATATGCAACCCACATTCATTCTTGAAGAAATTGGTCCATCGTCCTTCGCGCCTCATACCCTTGAGGGTACACTTATCGCAACCCACTGATTCATAACCTTTGGCTTTCAAAGGATGGTGCGGCAGCTTATGTTTTTCATAATAATCCCAGACCTTTTCTTCCGGAACATCG
>JBPRGG010000070.1:0-2079 GCA_051418075.1 Candidatus Cyclobacteriaceae bacterium M3_2C_046
AATTCAAAATACCGAAATAGCTTATACGGTCACTAGATAACAGGAAAATTCAACCTTCACCATATTTTAATAAAATTATTCTCCAAAAGCCCGTCCTCTCCTACAAAAACATTAGAAATTATTTTGATTTTATATTAAAACTTTAGAGCTTTGATTCATCTTTTAATGCGACTAGTCGCGGAAGAATATTTTAGAAAGAAACACTTTTAGAAAATAATGATACTTAATACTTCCATATCCATTCTTATTTCCGTCCTCGTGGTGGTCGTGGGAAAAGTTCCAGGATGAGGAAGGATCATATTTATTTCAAGACTTTTGAAAAGCCTTTCTCACCAGCAGAAAGGCTTTTTTTTAATTATATACCTAAATAATGGAGAAGGAATTAAATAAATACAGCAAACAAATCACCCAGGATGAATCATTGCCAGCCGCACAGGCAATGTTATATGGAATCGGATTATCAGAAGAGGATCTGAAAAAAGCGCAGGTAGGTATCGTAAGCACCGGTTTTGAGGGTAATACCTGTAATATGCACCTGAATGACCTTGCTGTAGACATAAAAAATTCGGTAATCAGTGCTGATTTGATTGGATTGATCTTTCATACAATCGGCGTAAGTGATGGTATCAGTAATGGGACCGATGGAATGAGGTATTCCCTACCCTCCCGTGATATCATTGCTGATTCCATTGAAACAGTGGCCGGGGCTCAATACTATGATGCCATAGTGCCTATCGTGGGATGTGATAAAAATATGCCTGGAGCAATGATGGCCCTCGGCAGATTGAACCGGCCTTCAATTCTTGTGTATGGTGGCACCATCAGCCCGGGTAGATGGAAAGGTCAGGATCTTAATATTATCTCTGCGTTTGAAGCTTACGGTCAAAAACTGGCCGGCAAGATCTCACTGGAAGATTTTAAAGGTATCGTCAAAAATGCTTGTCCTGGCGCTGGTGCCTGTGGTGGAATGTACACTGCCAATACCCTGGCCTCAGCCATTGAGGCTTTAGGTATGTGCCTGCCTTACAGTTCATCTAATCCTGCCACCAGTTCAAATAAAAAAGAAGAACTAAAACAGGTTGGCGCTGCCATTCGTCATTTGCTTAAAGAAGATATCAAGCCCCGCGACATCATGACCCGGGCAGCTTTTGAAAATGCAATAACATTAGTGATGATTTTGGGTGGCTCAACCAATGCAGTTTTACACCTGATCGCCATGTCAAAAGCAGTGGGGGTTGATTTAACATTAGAAGATTTTCAGAGGATTAGTGACAAAACTCCTTATATTGCTGATCTGAAGCCTAGTGGTAAATACCTGATGGAAGACCTTCATAATATTGGTGGAGTACCGGCAGTGATGAAATATTTGTTGAAAGAAAATTTCCTCAGAGGTGATTGCCTGACTGTAACAGGCAAAACCATGGAAGAAAACCTGTCCATTGTTGATGACCTGTCTGGAGATCAGAAAATTATCATGCCTGTTGATAAACCAATTAAAAAACGTGGTCATCTACAAATCTTATTTGGAAATCTTGCCGAACAGGGATCAGTTGCAAAAATCACAGGAAAAGAGGGAGAGAAATTTGAAGGTCCGGCCCGAATATTTGAAAATGAGACGGATTTAAATAAAGGTATCGGAAGCGGCAAGGTAAAAGCCGGAGATGTGGTAGTGATTCGCTACTCTGGCCCCAAAGGCGCACCTGGGATGCCTGAAATGTTGAAACCTACTTCTTCATTGATGGGTGCAGGCTTAGGAAATTCAGTGGCACTAATTACCGATGGTCGATTTTCAGGAGGTACCCATGGCTTTGTGGTGGGTCATATTACTCCGGAAGCACAGGTAGGTGGAAACATCGCTTTGGTAAAAGATGGCGATATAATTACCATTGATGCCATAAATAACCAGCTCACTGTTAATATTTCTGAACAGGAAATGAACGAAAGGAGAAGTTCCTGGGTTAAACCAGAATTAAAAGCCAGGAGCGGAATCTTATATAAATATGCAAAATCAGTTTCTTCAGCCTCAGAAGGTTGCGTAACAGACTTATAAACAATTAATGCACAAAACATGGAAACATT
>JBPRGG010000071.1:0-99275 GCA_051418075.1 Candidatus Cyclobacteriaceae bacterium M3_2C_046
AAGATATTCACAACCTTACTATTTATTGCTTCACTGTTTGCTTTTGCTTGTAACGACGATTCTCAGGAAGTTTTCAACGAAGTAGAATCCGCTCAAAACAGTTCTGAAGACGTACTTGATTTTGACTCCTGGTCTGAATAATTAAATCCCAATCAAAAACAATTAAACCAACTAATAACCATGAAAAAGATATTAATAGGACTATTTGGCTTATCATTGGTGGTATTATTTGCCTTTCAAATACCTGAAAAAGAACAATCCCAACCTGTTATTGAAATTGGCCAACTGGAGGAGGGAAATCTTTATATTGAAAATGCTGACATCAAAAATACTTTTACCAGTGAAACCATGGATCTTGATTCCTGGAGTGAATAAAACATAATACCTTCATATTCAAATTATTACACCAAACCATTAAATCTGCGTCTTTTTAGTTTATAAATAGACATACTATTTTAGCTCATTAGAATTGGAAATATTACATATTTTTCATTATTTAGTTGAAAATTTAAACTAATGAGGCGGATTACAGACATTGATATAGACGAAACCCAGGATATCCTGGACAACCTTCCTGAAGAAAAATTAGAACATCTTATCATAGATATGGGTGAAAGCCAACCCTACATTCTGGCTTATTTAATGGCTGTGGAGCATGACACTTTCTCCGAAGAAGAACGGGAATTCCTGCTATATATGGGAATTATGATTTGGAAAGCTGCAGGAGGCAAAAACTATCAGACAAAAGTTTCAGATGTAGATATTGAAACTGCTGAAGAAATGAATCTCAAAATGCTTGAATACCTGCTGGTAGAGAATGATGCAGGGTTTCAGGATTTTGTAAGTAACCTGCTAAACAGTTATCACCAATCCAGCCTGCTTAAATTTGTAGTAACCTCTATTATGGAAGAGCAAAGCGGCCACTTTGATGAAGAAAATTTTGGAGCTCTTTTTATTACCCTAAAAACCATCATTGACTGCATGGATAACGTCATTAAGAATTAATGACGAATAAGTGCTATAAGTTTGGTAAAATTAAACAAATATTTTACCTTTGCACTCCTGTTTATTATTCTATTGAATATAATAATATAAAACTATAATGTACGCAATTGTTGATATAGCCGGAAAGCAATTTAAAGTTAGCAAAGACCGATTCGTTTATGCTCCAAAAATGGAGGGCGAAGAAGGCGCTTCCGTAGAATTTGACCAGGTGCTTCTGTTAGATGATGGTGACAAGGTCAATGTAGGGGTTCCTACTATAAAAGGGGCCAAGGTAACCGGGAAAATTCTTGGTCATGGTAGAGCAGATAAAGTGCTTGTGTTTAAAAAGAAGCGCCGTAAAGGATACAGGAAAAGCCAGGGACACAGACAAGATTTTACCAAAGTATTAATTGAAGAAATTTCTCAATAAAAAATTCATAGACTATGGCACATAAAAAAGGAGCTGGAAGTTCAAGAAACGGACGCGAATCCCATAGTAAACGACTGGGTGTAAAAATATATGGTGGACAACAAGCTACCGCGGGTAACATTTTGGTTAGACAAAGAGGTACACAGCATCATCCGGGAAAAAATGTGGGTATTGGCAAAGATCACACCTTGTTTGCATTGGCAGATGGCGTGGTATCATTTAAGAAAGGCAGAAAAAACCGTTCTATTATTTCAATAGAACCAGCAGCCATTAATTAATCTGTTAAGCAAATACGATGATATTCAAGTTGAAAGACTGCTTTGATCAAAAGCAGTCTTTTTTATTTAATATTTCTCCCCTCAAGCATTTCAATATTTATATTAGCACAGATAGCAGTAAATTGAAAACTTCAGTCTATCTACGGTTAAAAAATATTAAATTGAGATAATTCATCTATAAAATGTCCAAGTACATCCGGAACCGTAATAATAGTAAACAAAATACCAAAAACAGCCCCGAAAAAATGAGCATCATGGTTGACATTTCCAGCCATTTTTTTCCCCTGGTAGTAGGAGTAAATTAAAAAAAGTATACCCAGAACAAATCCTGGTACAGGCAAAATGGCCATAATATAAATATTATTGGTAGGGTAAAACAGTATACTACTGAATACTACCGCTGCTACACCACCAGAAGCGCCCAAAGAATTGTATTGAGGCTGGTCTTTGTGCTTAATCAAGGAAGGAATATCAGAAATGATCATACCTGCCAGGTAAAGGAACAGGAAATACCATTTTCCGTTCTCATTAAAGATAACCTGGTAAGTCTGTTCTACAGATTCACCAAAAAAGTAAAAGGTGAACATATTAAAAAACAGATGGATATAATCATTGTGAATAAATCCGGATGTAACGAACCGGTGTAATTGCTTGTCATGGTAAACCTTAAAGGGGTTGAACATCCATTTCTCCAGAAAACTGACATTTTTCCAGGCAAAAAAGCTGGCTATAATGGTGATAACTATCAGAATTAAAGTGACAGACATGAATTACTTCTCCCTTTCTATTAGTTTATATGCAAATTGCTTAAGTTCCGCTTTTCCCTCGGGATCCGCATCCACTTTTTCCAAAGATAAAAAACCCTCTTGAAAAAAAGCATTCATTTTTTCCTGGGTTAATTCTTTGATATGTAACTGATCATAAATATCCTTTACCTGCTTAACTTTTTCCTGAGGATCAAATTTTTCCTGATTCAACCAGTAAACCAGGGTTTCTTTATTTGATCCACTGGCCAGTTCCAGAGCTTTTATCAATAAAAAAGTTTTCTTATTGGCTATAATATCTCCACCTACCTGTTTACCAAATTTATGATGATCGGCATATATGTCCAGCAGATCATCTTTAAGTTGAAACCCTATACCGATATATTCGCCAAATGATTTCAATAATTGCTGATTTTCAGGACAGGCTGAGGCCAATTTTGCTCCCAGTTCGAGACTAAAGCCGATTAATACTGCTGTTTTTTTACGGATCATATCAAGATAATCATCCTGGCTTACCTGCTGGTATGATTCGAAGTTCATATCAAGTTGTTGACCTTCACAAACTGCAGCAGCACAAGCATTAAAGGTATGTATCAATCCTGGTAAAATTTCAGGCTTAGTGTCCAGCAGTAAATCGTAAGCCTTTACCACCATCACATCTCCGGAAAGAATTGCCACATTGTCGTCCCATTTTTCATGCACAGTAGCCTGACCCCGGCGAAGAGGAGCTTTATCCATAATGTCATCATGCATCAGGGTAAAATTATGGAAAACTTCTACAGCCACAGCCTGATTTAAAACAGCCGTAATATCATCCCGAAACATTTGATAGGCTAATAATGATAGTACAGGGCGTAATCGTTTACCTCCAATGCCCATAATATAATTTACAGGCTGGTAAAGCTCCTTTGGATGTTTTCCATACTGCAGGTTATCAATATGACGATTGATTAATTCAACCAGCCCCTTGGCATCGTATTTCATTTTTTACACAAATTCTAGGTCAATCGTTCTTTTATCAATATCCGTATCCACTACTTTCACCTTCACATTGTCACCTAAAGATATCATTTTTTTGTTGTTTCTGCCTATTATTCGATAATTCTGTTCGTCAAATTCATAGTAATCATCATCCATCTGAGACATCCTGATCATCCCTTCACATTTTGTTTCCACAATTTCCACGTAAACGCCCCATTCGGTCACGCCCGATACGACTCCTTCAAAATCTTCTCCCAGAAACTTTTGCATAAATTCTACCTGTTTATACTTGATGGAGGCACGTTCGGCATCAGCCGCCCGTTTTTCCATTTCGGAGGAATGTAAGCACATATCCTCATACCGGTTTTTATCTACAGATTTGCCATCATGGAGATAGTGAAACAATAACCGGTGTACCATCACATCAGGATAACGCCTGATGGGAGAAGTAAAATGGGTATAGTGAGGAAAAGCCAGTCCAAAATGCCCCCCTTCTTCGGTAGTATATTTGGCTTTGGCCATAGTCCTGATGGCCAATTGCTGTAATACATTTTCTTCGGGTTTTCCCTCAATTTCCTTGATCAGATTATTAAGCGATAAAGCTATGGCTTGTTCATCTACATTGAGCTTATGTCCAAATTTGCGGGCAAACACAGAAAAAGCCTTGATCTTTTCAGGATCCGGATAATCATGGGTCCGGTAAACAAATGTTTTACGATTATTTCTACCTGATTTTTTGCTGTAGATGAATTCTGCTACCTTTTTATTAGCCAAAAGCATAAACTCCTCGATCAGTTTATGGGCATCTTTACGGATTTTTGGTACCACCTTCAGGGGCTTGCCTTTTTCATCAAGCCGGAATTTTACTTCCACTGTTTCAAAATTAATGGACCCTCTGGTAAAACGGTTTAGTCGCAGCTTCAGGGCAAGTTCATTTAAAATTTTTAATTCTTTGGCAAAATCTCCCTGGATGGTTTCAATTCTTTCTTGTGCTTCCTCATAAGTAAACCGGCGATTGGAATTAATTATAGTCTTGCCAAACCATTGAGCCAGGATATTGGCTTCACCATCAATTTCAAATACAGCGGAGAAGGTAAGTTTATCTTCATTTGGCCTTAGTGAGCAAAGTTTATTTGACAACTTTTCCGGTAACATAGGAATAGTTCGGTCCACCAGGTAAACGGAAGTAGCCCTCTTCAAAGCTTCTTTATCCAGAAGCATATTTTCCTTAATAAAATGCGACACGTCAGCGATATGGATACCAATCTCCCAGTGGCCATTTTCCAACTTCCTGAAAGAGATGGCATCGTCAAAATCTTTAGCATCTTCCGGGTCGATGGTAAAGGTTGTAATCCCCCTGAAATCTCTTCGAAATTCTATCTCCTCCTGGGTAATTTCTTCTTTTATACGTTTGGCCTGAGTTTCTGCACTTTTTGAAAATTCAAAGGGCAAACCAAATTCAGCCATAATGGAATGGATTTCAGCATCATTATCTCCGGCAGGACCTAAAACCCTGACTACTTGACCAATAGGGTTTTTTTCAGTGGCAGGCCACTCTTTCAGTTTCACCACCACTTTGTCATTATGTTTGGCTCCATGGATATCATCATACCTGATGAAAAAGTCATGATGGACTTTTTTAAAATCCGGGATTACGTGAGCATAGCGAGGGGAAATTTCTATTCTTCCCACAAATTCATCCCTCTCCCTTTCCATCACTTCAATCACCTCTCCTTCAGCTTTCCTTGAATCATTAGGTGGAATCAATACTTTGACTTTCACGGTATCCCCATGAAAGGCATTTTTCATTTTATCTCCTTTTACCCAGACATCATTATCCAGGTCTGGTGTTATGACATAGGCATATCGGGAACTGACATAATCTACCACCCCAATGATAAAGCTGTCTTTCTTTTTGTGGAGAAAGCTGGCGTTACGTAGTTTTTTCAGAAAACCTTTTTCCTCTAATTCAAACAGATGGGTGGGAACGGCATTTTTTGAGCGTTTATCCCTTAGGCCCAGCTTTTTTATGATTTGCTTGATTGATAAAGGTTTATTGGGATTTTGCTCAAATAAATCCAACAATCTGTTTCTTAATTGATCTCCTGAACTTTTCGCTTTATATTTTGGCTTGGTTTTCTTCTTGTTCTTACTGGGCATATAAAAAATATTAAATTAATTATCAATTTGGATTAAAAGTATTGCAATCAAAAAATGTTTGCTGCCTGCAACAGTTTCAGGTTGTTAACACATCGGATTTGGGCTTATACAATGTTCTTTTCAATTGTGATTTCCTGATATCATCCAGAGCACCTTTAGGTATAGATTCTATCAAACGTTTGGTGTATTCTTTCTCAGGATTTTCATAGATTTTTTCCGGATAACCTGCTTCTACAATTTTACCCTCATTCATCACTAAAACCCGATCAGCCACAAATTTAACCACAGAAAGATCATGAGATATAAAAATATAGGTAAAATTATATTCTTCCTTCAATCTATTAAGCAAATTTAAGACCTGGGCCTGCACCGATACATCTAAAGCTGAAACAGATTCATCACAAATTATAAACTTTGGATCAAGAGCCAGTGTTCGAGCAATGCAAATACGCTGTCTTTGGCCACCGGAAAACTCATGGGGATATCTGTTATAGTAACTTTCCTGAAGATTGACTTTACAGAGCAAATCCATTACTTTTTCTTTCCGTTGCTGGTCATTGTTTAGCACACGATGGGTTCGCATTGGTTCCATTATGGCCTCGCCAATAGTTGTGCGAGGATTTAAAGAAGAATAGGGATCCTGAAAAATGATCTGCATTTCTTTTCTGAGATACCTAAGCTGCCGGGGAGATAAATGATTAATATTCCGGCCTTCATATATAATATTGCCTGCCGTAGGTTCCTCCAACCTCATGATAGTCCTGCCCAGGGTCGTCTTACCACAACCTGATTCACCTACCAGCCCCAGGGTTTCTCCCGGATATACTACAAAACTGACTCCATCTACCGCTTTTACATATTCCCTGGCTTTGCCAAACAGGTTTTTGCGTACAGGAAAATATGTTTTGAGATCCTCTATCTGTAACAGAGGGGGCTTTTTCAGTAAATCTGTTTGTCGCTGCTTTAATTCTTCGCTGGTTTGTACATTTAGCAATAATGCTTCACCTACAGAGTTATAAAAGTGCTTAACTTTGCCATTTCCCTTGTCAGATCCCATAAAATCAGTAATGGTTGGGAGTAACTTGAGCTTAATATCTAACCTGGGCCGGCAGGCTAATAAACCCTTGGTATAGGGATGCTTAGGATTGGAAAATATATCCCAAACCGTTCCCTGTTCCACAATCTTTCCCTCCAGCATCACTATCACCCGGTCTGCTATTTCAGCGATCACACCCAAATCATGGGAGATAAAGATGATCGACATATTATTATCATCCCTCAGCTTTCGCATCAATTCCAGGATATTGGCCTGGACTGTAACATCAAGGGCAGTGGTAGGTTCATCAGCAATTAAGATCATGGGATGGCAGGACATGGCCATAGCAATCATTACCCGTTGCTTTTGTCCTCCTGATATTTCATGAGGATAAGCTTTGAAGATCTTATCCGGTTGGGCCAGTTGTACTTCTTCAAAAAGCTGGATGGTTTTCTTCCTGGCTTCCCTGGGACTAATATTCCGGTGCTGTAAGATTGCTTCCATCACCTGATCACCACAGCTGAATACGGGGTTTAAAGAACTCATAGGTTCCTGGAAGATCATTGAAATATCTTCTCCCCGAATACTACGCATTTCCCTGGTCGAAAGTTGATTGATATCCAGCCAGCCCTTTTGGGAAGATTTAAACCTTATTTCTCCCCCCATGACTTGTCCGGGAGGCTCATTAATCAATTTCATTATTGACAGGGCCGTAACAGATTTACCCGACCCGGATTCCCCCACTATACCAATAGTTTCGCCCCTGTTTACCTGAAAACTAATATCATCCACTGCCTGAATAAAGCCTTTCTCTACTTTAAAGTAGGTTCTCAGGTTATTCACATCCAGCAACAACTCCTGATCTTTATTTATATTAGATAAATTCATTTAATCATTTCTCCGAAAAATTCTAATATAAAAAGATTAGATCACATAAAGCTTTCAATGTAACATTTTTTAATGTTTTAAACTTCCAGCAAGGTAATGTACTGATCTTCAATCAAGGGCAGACAATTTAATTTCAAAAAGAGCTGGGCAGTAACCACTACATCCTGCATACAATAAGTGGCTATCCGGCTTAGGCCATTGTGCTCATAGTACATTTCGGTAACCATACTTCCATCCATATCATCTTTGCTGGAATCAATACCAAATATGGTTGCCAAAAGCTCCAGCGAAGTATAGCTTTTTCTATCACCAAACTTCCAAAGCTCCATGGTGTCGATATGCAGGACTTCCCAGGGCTTTTTGCCAGCTATATCAAGCACAGCCGGAAGTGGAATTCCATGGAGCAGCATTCTACGGCATAAATAAGGGAAATCAAATTCTTTACCATTATGGGCACATAGTGTTAGTTTATCCTGATCAAATTTGGTCTGGACCAACCGCTTGAATTCCTGCAACAGCTCCTCTTCATTATCTGAAGCAATGGCTTTCACCCGCAGGCAATTCTCCCCCGCTTCATTTTTCCTGATATACCCCACGGCCACGGTCACAATTTTTCCAAACTCGGCATATATGGCAGCCCTTTTATAAAAAAGATCCTGGCTGGTCAGGGATTCGTCATTTTTGATCAGATTAGACTTCTTTTCCCACTGTGACTTCAAACGTTCGTCCATCAGATCAAAATCAGAGGCACAGGATACTGTTTCAATATCCAGGAACAGGATATTTTCCAATGCTAAATTTTTACTCATACGTTACTATTTTTTAGCTAATGAAAGGAAAAATAAAGGATAATTTCTAAAAATTCAACTTTATTCCTGAAACAAATCCATTTTAAAAAGGGAAGCTATATGTCGTTTCAGCTCTTCTTCTACTTTATCGATAGCTATTTCCTGTTTAAGCTCTCTTGACAAGGATGTTACAGCTTTATCTGATATACCACAGGGAACAATAAAATTAAAATAATCCAGGTTGGTATTTACATTAAAAGCGAAGCCATGCATGGTAACCCATCTGCTGGATTTCACACCCATGGCACATATTTTTCTGGGATTTTTTTGTTTGATATGGTCCAGCCATACCCCTGTCAATCCTTTAATGCGTCCTGCTTCAATTTCATAAGATCTTAGGGTGAGGATGATAGATTCTTCCAAAAGCCGCATATACTTATGAATATCCGTAAAAAAATTCTCCAGATCAAGGATGGGATATCCCACAATCTGGCCAGGACCATGGTAGGTAATATCTCCTCCCCGATTAATTTTATAATAGGTAGCATGTTTTTGTTTGAGTTCCTCATCCTTGATCAGTAGGTTTGATTCATGACCACTTTTACCCAAAGTATAAACGTGGGGATGCTGGCAAAAAAGCAGATAATTCTCCGTAACCAATTGCTCCTGATGGGATAACGATCTATTTTTAATCTTTTTTTCAATTATTCCGGCAAAAAGATCTTCCTGGTAATCCCAGGCCTGCTTGTAGTCCATCAAGCCTAAATGTCTGAAGGCTACTTTTTTATTGATATTTTTATTCACTGAGTCATTTTAAATTTCAGGTACATATGATTCTAAAACTTTAAATGAATCCTGAGGTTTTAAAATCACCTCTTTTATAGATGCTGGTAAGAGAACTACCTCTCCCATTTTCATATGTACTTGTTCGGTACCATATTGTATCGTGAAAGATCCCTGAAGACAAACATAAATCACGAAGGAGTCAATATCCTGATAGCTTCTGATCGCCTCCTGATCATAATGTAACTTGTTAGTAATAAAATAAGGACAGGATGCCAACTGAACCGGCTGGTTCATACCATCCTGGTATTGGGTTTTATATTGGTCATAAAAATTATAATCTATCGCATCCAATGCTTCTTCAACATGAAGCTCTCTGGGATTTCCCTGGTGGTCTACCCGGTCAAAATCATAAATCCTGTAAGTTACATCACTGGTCTGCTGGATTTCAGCCAATAAGATGCCTTTCCCGATGGTATGTACCCGGCCGGCCGGAATAAAGAACATATCTTCCGCATCTACCTTCTCACGGTTTAAAATATCGGTCAGTTTTCCGGACTTAAATTTTTCCAAATATGTTTCACGATCTACTGGCTGATTGAAACCGGTGATCAAGCTGGCATCCTGATCTGCCTGTATAATATACCACATTTCAGTTTTTCCAAAGGAATTATGTCTTGCTTTTGCCAATTGATCATGGGGATGAACCTGGATAGATAAGTCATCATTAGCGTCGATAAACTTCACCAACAATGGAAACTCACAGCCAAACCGTTGGTAAACATGTTCTCCCACCAGCTCTTTTTGAAATCTATTGATCAAATCAACTAATGATTTCCCTTGTAGTGGTCCGTTTTCAACCACTGACACATTTCCTTTTACTCCGGACAATTCCCAGGTTTCACCACAATTAGGTAATGGAGCAAAATCCTTTCCCAAAATTTTCTTAATTTTTTTTCCACCCCATATTTTATCTTTAAAAATAGTCTTAAATTTTAAGGGATATAACGTTTTCATTTTAAATAGGCTTTTTGAAATGGTGACAGATGAAAAAATAAATTAAAATCAAATTTCGAATTTATCATGGGCAATAATAAAGCATTAGGGGATAAAGGTGAAGCGATCGGGTCAAATTATTTACAAGGTCTGGGATTTGAGATCAAGGAGTTTCATTACCGGTATAAAAGGGCAGAAATTGATCTTATAGCTGAAAAAGAAGATTTGTTGCTATTTGTAGAAATTAAAACCCGTACAGGAGTTCGGTTCGGGCATCCTGAAGAATTTGTTGATGACAAACAAATGGCATTGATCCTGGAGGCGGCAGATCATTATATTAATGAGCAGGGATGGCAGGGTAGTATTCGATTCGATATTATTTCCATTCTTTTACAAGGAGACCAATATGATATTCAACATTTCCCCGATGCTTTTTATTAATCTTACCGGCTGCTTAAACGTCTTTCCAAAGCTTCTTTGTCATAGATCAGATTTCCCTGCTCATCCCATTCCTTGCTGATAAAAGGCTCAAACTGATCATTGTAAGGATCATTCCTGTACTGAATTTCTCTTTTCCTTCTGCGCCTGAACTGGTAATATTCTACCCACTTTCCTACCTTGGTATCATTTCGAAATTCGCCCTGAACTGCTACCAGCCCATTTTCATGGAAATAAAAGTAATTGCCTTCCTTATTGCCATATTCTACTGGAATGACTTCTTTAAGTTTTTTTCTTTCCCGATCATAATAGGATACCTTTGACTCCTTAGGCCAGCCTTTAAAATACTTTTGTTTGTCGATTAATACATAATAATCATACATCTTTCCGTGCCTGGTCCAGCGGCCATGTTTTGTTCCGATATAAAAAATCCCTTCCTCCACTACCTGTTCATTCTGAATAACTTTATAAGGACCATGTAGAATACCACCGTATTTTTTGTCAATCTTGCCTGAAACCCTGATCCGTTTGTCTTTAAAATCATACCAGTAAATGTCTCTTACATAGGGATCAGGTTCGATGTAATTTTTTAGATAATGAAAGATCTCTATTTTTACTTTGTTGCCAAAACCGGATTTGGTGTAGCCTTTTTTAGTTTTAAGTCCAAAGAAAACATTTTTCTTCTTTTTCTTCTTTTTATCTTCGTCTTCCTCATCATCTTCTTCATCCCTTTCATCGTACAGGTCTATGGTAAGTGGGGTGTCAGTGATAGGATCTAGTTCCTCTTCCTGAAATACATCCTCAGTTTCTTCCTCTTTTTCATTTTCAGGATTTTCCGGAATATTCTGGCTCAAAGCAGGATAAAAAAATAAAGCAACTACAAACCCAACCAAAAATACTTTTTTGATCATAATGAAAATAAATTTCTTGTTCTTTATTAGGCTGTGATTATAACGAATCAGTAAAGTGTCTATTTTGTAACTTCGTGTATTTTCAATATTTCTGTATCTGATAGTTTCAGGAACGTTAAATTATTTAAATAGTTCCATTCCAGCTAATTAATAACCAACTCTTAACCTTTAATCAGGCATTTTTTCTATCAAAACACCTTTAAGGTCCATTACCTGGTCCTGAGCTACATCTTCAGCCTGAATCATTAACTGGAATTTTCCGGGTACCAGGTCCAAATCTCCTACTTTAAGTAAACCCCACTCTTTTTCATAAACCTCCTGCCTTTTAACCCTGTCCGGACTTTCTATATATTCACCGGCAAATGGCTCACTAATTTTAGTTGTGACAGATTGGTCTCCAATTCTTACCCTCACCACTGAGCCTTCCTGTCCTTGCGGTGTATCATAAAGCAAAGTAAATGAATACCTTGCCGGTGCCACAACTTCCAAAGGCCAGCTTGCGTAATCTTCTTCATCCTGCCAATTGACAATCCAGTCATTAGCCCAACCATGACCTTCCTTATATTGCAAACTTCCATGCAGATCTGCCTCATGAGCTGGCAATGACACCACAGGAGCTTGATGATATCCTACCTGGACTGGTAATTTCGTAAGCTTGTCGCTTTCAAATTGTTTGATATAATACTGGTAAGCCTTTTTCATTTGCTGGGATACCTCCCTTTCCATAATGGCAATATTTCGATGTTGGCCCGGGTCATGATACATATCATAAAGCATGGTATCCTGGTTTTGAACTACCAACCGGTATTGTTGGTTTCTGACGGAACCTTTATTAGCCCAATAGCTAAATATTTGACGCTCCGGCCAATCTGCCTGAACCTGATCGAACAAAGGAACCAAACTTTTTCCATCCAGATCCAGGCTGTCAGGGATATCCACCTGACACAAATCCATTAAAGTGGGTAAAATATCGATATGCGCCGCAATCTGTTTCAATTTTAAACCTTCTGAATATCGGCCCGGATAGCTGAGAAAGAATGGCACCCGCACTCCACCTTCATCGACCCATCCTTTTACCCCTTTCATACCTCCATTAAACCGGTGACCATTAGGTCCATTATCAGTAAAGAATATAACAATGGTATTATCTGCAATACCCAGGGAGTCGAGAGATTTGAAAAAACGGCCTATATTATAATCAAGATTTTCCACCATGCCATATACAGAGGCATTTTTGTCATCAAACCCCATCGCTTTATATTTGGTAAAATATGAATCCGGTACCTGAAAAGGACTGTGTGGTGTGTTGTAAGCGGTGTAGCATAAAAAAGGACTATCCTGGTGTTGCGCCATGAAATGAAGAGCAGAATCTGTTAATACATCATTGATATATCCTTTGGTTGGCATCATTTCCCCGTTATAATTAAGCTGTGTGTTGAAATAGTTATTCCAATGACCAGCGGTGAATCCAAAGAAATGATCAAAACCCTGACCAATTGGATCATTGGGATATTGCTCTCCATTGTGCCACTTACCGAAAATACCAGTGGTATATCCGGCAGATTTAAGCAATTCGGCAATAGTCACTTCTTCACTTCTCATCACTTCTCTGCGATTAGTAACGCCTGAAACGCCCGTTTTTAAGGGATAACGGCCGGTAAGTAAGGCGGCCCGGGTGGGGGCACAGACTGGCGAAACATAAAATCGCTCCAGGTATATACTGTTCCTGGCAAAATTATCCAAAACCGGTGTGTGTAAGGAATCATTGCCATGATAATGCAGATCGCCCCACCCCTGGTCATCAGTCAATATTATTAGAACATTGGGTGATGTGGAATTTTCCTTTCGGGTCATCTCACTGGAAGAGGATTGACAACCGGTAAGAAAAAATATCAAATAACCTATTGATAGACTAGTTAATGAAATCTCTTTCATTTGATTCAAAAATTTTAAATTTAGGCCTAATTTACGGATTTAAACAATCTTCCGGTAATTCTCCCCTTAAAAGCCCTAATAAATTATCAGCTGCACGTTTTTGCAATTCCAGGTGAGAGTTTTCCGAATACCAGGCGTAATGTCCTGTACATATCACATCCGGATGATGGAATAAACTATCCTGATCGGCTCCGGGAGGCTCCTGCTCGAAGACATCCAATCCGGCACTATGCAATTTGTTTTGATTCAGAGCTTCAAGTAAATCCTGTTCCCTGATTACCGGGCCTCTTGATGTATTGATAAGAACAGGCTTATTTTTGCACAGATCAAATGCCTTTTGGTCAAACATATGAAGGGTTTCCTTATTCAGGTTGCAATGAATACTGATAACATGGCTTTGCTGAAGCAATTCTTCAAAATTTACTTTTTTTGCCCCCACTGATAAGCAGCTTTCCTGGCTAACATAAGGATCACAAGCAATGATATTGGCAAAAAGATTTCTTGCCTTTATACTTAAGGAACTTCCAATTCTACCTAGTCCCACGATTCCTAAAGTCTTTCGATGAAATTCATAGACTGGTTCAATAGGCGCAGCTCCAAACCCCGTCTTAAATTTCTGATTTCCTTTGATGAGGGATCTGGAACATGCATACATTAAGGCCAGGGCATGATCCGAAACTGCATGATTCCCATATCCCTGCACGTTAGAGACACGAATTTTTCTGGCTGTAGCTGCTTCAATATTAATATTATCATACCCAACACCATATCGAACAATAGCCTTAAGATCCTTTAATTGATCTAAAAATGCTGCATCTACCAATGTTCCTCTAATTAAAATTCCCTGGGCATTTTTGGCTAAATTGATCTTGGCCAATGTATCAGAAGCAGAGCCGTTATACACTTTGAATTCAAACCCGGATTTAGTAAAAAGCATCTTTTCATAATGATAAGAGGCGTATCCTCCGTCAAGTACCACCACTTTTTTTCTCATGCAGGCATATTTTATTCGTTTTAACCAAATAAAATTACGGCATTCTTTAAAAATACTTTAAGAAAAAGATATGAAAATTTTTAATTTGATGGATTTTAGGAAAAATTCAGTGAGTGTTTTTTAAAAATTGGAAAACACTTTATTATAACAATTTTATATGAAATTAACTTATTTTATAAATGAATTTTTATTTATTTTTGTCCGATAAATTATTCCGCTATTTTTTGTAACCTAAAACTTTTATATTATGAAATTGAATACCAAAGTTTCTGAAGATCAGGCATTTTACGTACAAAATGGACCAGCTATAAAATCGGTAAAAGAATTAGCCGATGCCTTGGAAAACGACACGATTTCAGATGAGGCTTTTCAATACCATGTGAGTAATAACAACAATGATTTTATAAATTGGATAGCTGGGGTTTACGAAAATGAAGATTTGGCTAAATCTTTGAAAAGGGTGAAAACTAAAAAAACTTTTTTAAAGAAGCTAAAAGATAGTTTATAAGTGAATTTAGAAGTAAATGAGTGAACCTGCTCATTTACTTGTTTTCCTGATAATTCTCGAGTCATTATGTTCCACAAAAAGAATAGTTATATAATGATTCAATATATTGCTATATTTTTTCAAAACCAGTATCACAAACTTCAAAAGCCCTCTCATTAAATCAGACTGCTTTATAATAAAGAATATCCAATATAAAACAGAAAAAGGTAATCCACGATTACCTTTTTCTGAAACATAAATTACTTTAATAAGATTATCAGCGAAGCAATTCAAACTCCACCCTTCGGTTTTCACTTCTGGCCTGTTCTCCTTCTCCCTCCATCTTAGGGCGGACTTCTCCATAAGATACCACAATCATCCGGTCTTTAGCGATTCCCTGCTGGACTAAGTAATTATAAACAGAGTTGGCCCGACGTTGAGATAATCTCATATTGTAGCTATGATCTCCCACACGATCAGTATGACCTTGAATTTCAAGAATTTCCTCAGGGTTCTGTTTCATGTATTGAGCAATTTGTTGTAGCTCATCAGTGTATTCATTTTGAATATCATCGGCATTAAAATTAAAGTAAACGGCGTTTTGCAAAGCGGCAGGCTTAGCTGCTGCTGCTTCCAAAGTGGTTGAAGTTGGTCCGGAAACATCTTCGTTGTCATCAGCAGCAGTTATTACTTCATCAGATGGTTCCAGGAAAATATTTTTCTCAATTTCATTATAATCTTCCTGTTCGCGCAAGCTTATGGTTTCTGTTTTGGGCTTAAATCCCATGGCATATACTTGGTAGCGATAGCTTGCTCCTGAAGGTAACAAGATCTGATAATTTCCGGTTTGTCCATCAGAAAGGGTCAATCCAATTTCAGTTTCTTCCGGCAACAATTCATAAGATATTTGTGCCTCAATGGGTTCATTACTTTCTGAATTATATATACTTCCGGATACCGCTACCACCGGAGCAGGTTGATAGAATATGGGAAGTTCTATGCGATGAATATCTGCGTCTGTTTCACTCATCCCTTTGGTAAAATAGGCATAAGTACCGGATGGGGGTATATTAAAAAATACGTCATCGGCATTTGAATTAATATCTGATCCCAGGTTCTCTGGTGTAGTCCAGTTTTGCCAGGTAGCGTCTAACCGACGGCTGATATAAATATCGCTTCCTCCAAAACCACTGAATCCTTTGGAAGAAAAATACAGGGTTTCATCATCGGCAGCTAAAAAGGGAGACAGATCATCATGGGCAGTATTGATATCATTTCCTAAATTCATAGGCTCGGTCCACTTTCCATTGTCTTGCCTAAAGCTCACATACAAGTCTTTTCCACCATGGGTATCATATCTTTCAATGGCCATGATCAGGGTTTTTCTATTATTGGCCAGAAAATAATTGCCGTCCTTGTTTTCAATATAAGAGTTAATTATATCCAACTCTTCCGGCTCAGACCAGCCTTCGCTGGTTTTGGTAGAAACCGATACACCCGGCTTCATTTTATCTCCATTGGTATACTCATTTCCCAACAGTACTACCATTGATTTGCCATCTGGTGTAATCGAACTGATATAGTTCGGTCCGGCATTATTTAATGGAGCCCCTATATTTTGGGCCTGCTGCCAATCCCCACTTCCTTCATCCAGTTCAGAGAACCAGATATCTTCAGGGTCATCTTCACCACCCATATTGTCAGGAGAAAAACTGCGGGAAAAATAAAGGGTTTTTCCATCGGGCGCTATCAGAGGCCTCATTTCCTGATAAGAGCTGTTGATATTCTCACCCAGTCTTTCAGTTTTGAGCCCGGTTTTCACATTGGTGGCAATTTCCAGTTCTACTTCTATGGGAATTTTGGAATCGGAGACTCCTATGGCATCTATACCACTATATCCAGGCACTGCCTGCCCATTTAATACCACTTTCACAGCATGCACTTCGTAATCAGTTTCATCAATATAGATATTAAGCATGCGGCCTTTTAGTTCAATAGGTCTGGGTGTAAAAGTATTGATTAAAAATTCATTGCCCGATCTGTCATAGACATACACCTGGTATACTGCACTGGGATTGTAAGATTCTGCAATAGCAATTTGCTGAATCTGCATGGGATAATCAAAACCTACTTTAATAAATTCGGTATCATCCGGTTTGTTAGGCAACCAGGCATTGGGATTGTCTCCCGGGTTGGGTAAAACATCCGGCTTTTTTAAAACTTGCGTAGCTGAATATTCATAGGGTGATAATTGTGAAGAATACTCCAGTACCTTTGTGGCCCATTGTATGTTTTGACTATATCCAAAATGAGAGACTAATAAAAAAAATAAAAATAACCTTTTCGACATGCTAGTAATTTTTTTTAATAAATATAATTTATTAAGCTTAAATTACAAATTTACGTAGTCTTAAGATAAATTTACCAAAAAATCAAATTTTTAATATCCTTATTTCTACTCTTCTGTTTTGTTTTTTTGCTTCCTCGGTATTTTCCCGGGATAAAGGTTCAGATCCACCATAAGCTTTGGTCTTAATTCTTCTTTTATGTAACCCTTTGTCCAGTAAGTATTGTTTTACTGTTTTTACCCGCTGCTCAGATAATTTGTGATTAAGTTTCCTGCTTCCTCGGTAATCGGTATGGCCTTCCAACTGGATCACTACCTTTGGATTTTCTGTAAGCATCACCACCAGTTCATCCAGCTCATCATATGAATCATTGGCTAATGCGTGATCACCCTGAGCAAAGGTAAGATCTTCCAGCCTGATCAATGATCCTACTCTTAAAACAGTTAAATAAAAATTCTTCTCAAATGCTTTCTCTGGCTGGCAGGGCAGAGATACCTTTTCAATATAGGCCAGATAGTTTTTAGCTTTTACATAAATTTTATACTGTTCCCTGGGAAATAATAAAAACTGGTAGTATCCGGTGCTATCTTTGGAATGTATAATACCCAGATCGTTTCCATAAGGTAATTTTTCGTAAAAAATAGTAGCATTTATTGGTAATTTAGTCTCTGCATCAAAAACCTTACCTTCCAACTTGACCAGACTGTCCTGATCTATCGGCCAAAGCTGATAGTCTGCACCCAGTGTTTTAACATTTATAAAATTAGTAAAACAAAATATTAAAATTATTATACTTGAAAATGCGTGATTATATGCGCTCACTGGCATAGTTTCTTTGGTCAATTTCATTTTCAGATCCTCCTATTTTCCTTACCATCACTTCATTACATAGTATAAATTAAATTCATTCGAACCATAAATTCAATCGGTAAATCTTCATTAATTAGCATATGTAAGATTAAGTATTTAACAGAATAAATTGATCTGCTGATCTTTTAGCTAAGTATGTGTTTGATTTTTCCTAATTTTGGTCCTTCAGCATTTGTTTTTATCATTGCTTATATGAAAAATTTATACTTTTTGATGATTCTTAGCTTCTGTGGGACAAGCTCTTTAAATGCCCAGGCAATTGAAGGAATAGGAGTAAGGGGAGGCGGGAATATCGCTTCAATTATGTTTCTTCCAAATGCCCGGGGCCGAGGGGTGGAAAGTATTACTGGATTTGAAGCAGGCTTAATTTATAAAAATATTTCCACCAATCATCTGGGTGTACAATTAGAGTTAAATATGAGCCAGAGAGGATGGCAGGAAGTAACTGACACATTAAATAATATTGCTTATAAGCTGGATTACCTGGAATTACCTTTTATGTCTCACGGATATGTGGGGAATCAAAAGGTGAGGCTTTTTTTAAATCTGGGCATCTTTATCGGCTTCAGGCTGAGTGGAGAACAGAAAATTACAGAAAATGGGGAAACCCGCACTGAGCCTTACGATTATCAGGCTGAAAGGGATAACCTGTTTGATTATGGCTTAAAGGCCGGGGCAGGTATCAGCTACAATTTTAATTGGGGCAATATTTTTGGAGAAGCCAGGTATACCTTTGGGTTTGGCAATGTTTTAAAACCTGAAATACCATTACTTGATGCCTCAAGAAGCCAAATCATTACCATTTCGGGAGGCTATATTTATGAATTTTAAAAGCGATCCGAAAACAAACCGTGCAAGCTTTCGGATCTGCAATTAATTTTTAGCTATTGAATTTCCCAGCTATCCTTTCCTTTCAAAAGTTCTTCCACATCACCTTCACCTTTGCGGGCTATTTCATGTTCAATCTGAGCAGTAACTTTTTCATCATAAGATGGTTTTTCCAAACTTTGAAAAACCCCCACAGGTCTTGGTAATTTTTCATTAGAAATCATATTGGCCAAAATAAAGGACAGGGTAGAATCTTTTTCATCATGGATCAGCAAGTCATCCTTGCTGTATGTTCCGTCAGTGAGGGAAACCACAGTAGGTTTAAAACCATCTAATTTTATTCCTTTATCCTCTTTCTCACCGAAAACCAAAGGTTTCCCATGGTCCAGCCACACTGTTTTTTCGGCCCTGACATCTTTTTTGGAAAAATCATCAAATGCGCCATCATTGAAGATCAGACAGTTGGTATAGATTTCTACAAATGAAATCCCTTTGTGCTTAGCGGCCCTGTCGAACAATTCCTTCATATGTTTAGAATCACGGTCAAATCCCCGGGCAAAAAATGTGGCGCCCGATCCCAATGCCAAAGCAGCCGGGTTGAATGGGTCATCCAAAGCACCCAAAGGTGAAGATTTTGTAATCTGACCAGACCTGGACGTAGGAGAATATTGCCCCTTAGTAAGGCTATAAACCTCATTATTGAACATTATCACATTGATATCAATATTACGACGGCAGGCGTGGATCAGATGATTTCCTCCAATGGACATACAGTCACCATCTCCGGTAGCTACCCAGACTGACAGATCCGGACGGGCAATTTTCAGCCCTGAGGCGATGGCAAGGGCTCTTCCATGAATGGAATGAAATCCATATACATCTATATAATAAGGGAATCTACCAGAACAACCAATTCCTGAAACAAATACGATCTTTTCTTTGGGAATGCCTAAATCAGGCATTATTTTCTGGGTTTGAGATAAAATAGCATATCCTCCACAGCCGGCACACCATCTTACATCAATGTCGACTTTAAAATCCTTTGGTGTATATTTTACTTCACCCTGATGTGGCTGCTGAATAATTTCATCTAACATTGTTTTCATGACAATTCCCCCTGGTTTTGATTTAATAATTCATTTACTTTTTCTTCTATCTCATATGATTTAAAAGGCATACCCTGCACTTTGTTATAACCTATCACCGGAACCAGGTATTTGGACTGGATAATGGTTTTCAGTTGGCCCAGGTTAAGTTCCGGTACCAGAATTCGTTTGAAATTGAAAAGGATTTCGCCAAAATTGGAGGGAAATGGATTGAGATATTTTAAATGGACATATGAAACTTTTAAACCCTGTCCCCGCATCCGGTCAAAGGCTGTTTTAATGGCACCATAAGAACTTCCCCAGCCAACTATTAATAAATCGCCGGATGATTCACCCTCTACCAAAACATTGGGTATATCCCGGGAGATGTTGTCTATCTTTTTCTGCCTTATCTCTACCATTTTTTGATGGTTTAATGGATCATGACTCACAACACCTGAACCATCTTCTTTTTCCAAGCCACCTATCCTATGTTCCATACCCTGTATACCCGGTATAGACCATAAACGGGCCAGGGTATCAGGATCCCGTTTATAGGGAGCAAAATTTTCAGGATTTGTGGCAAATTTAGCTTCTATGGCTGACAACTCATTCAATTTAGGCACTCGCCAGGGTTCAGCCCCTTGAGCGATATAACCATCAGTTAAAAGAATTACCGGCGTCATATATTTCAGGGCTATCCGTGCAGCTTCTACTGTCATATCAAAGCAGTCGGAACTGGTGGCAGCAGCCAAAACGGGCAAGGGTGCTTCTCCATGACGACCATACATGGACTGGAAGAGATCAGACTGCTCAGGCTTTGTGGGCAACCCTGTACTGGGACCAGCCCTTTGAACGTTTACAATCACCAGGGGCAACTCCGTCATAATAGCTAAACCGATGGCTTCAATTTTTAAAGATAACCCCGGGCCACTGGTAGTGGTAGCAGCCAAATTCCCTCCAAAGGCCGCCCCTATGGCGCTGGTAATACCACCTATTTCATCTTCTGCCTGTAAATGGCGCACGCCATATTGCTTATAACCTGATATATATTGCAAAATCTCACTGGCTGGCGTGATGGGATATGAACCCAAAAATAATGGCAGATTAGCTTTTCTGGCCGCAGCAACCAAACCCAGCGCCACTGCATTATTTCCCGTAATGTTACGGTATGTGCCTGGTTGCAGGGTAGATTTTTGAATATTGAATTGCTTTACAAATTGATCATCGTTTTGTCCAAAATTCCAGCCTGCCCTCAGAACCCGTACATTGGCCTCAAGAATTTCTGGTTTTTTACTGAATTTTTGCTTTAGCCAATTTACCGTAGGTTCTATTGGCCGATTAAACAACCAATAAGTCAATCCAAGGGCAAATAAATTTTTGGTCCTTTCCACGTCTTTGGGTGAAAGGCTCATTTCCTTCAATTCCTGTTTCACCAACGAAGAAATATCAATGTTATACAGCTGATAATCACTGAGAAGGCCATTATCAAGGGGACTGTCATCATATTTAGCCAGTTTCAGGTTTTTGGAATTAAAACCTGAAGAATTAACAATAATTATTCCTTGCTTTCTCAGATTAGCCAGATTAACCTTCAGAGATGAGGCATTCATTGCCACCAAAACATCGATTTTATCTCCCGGCGTATTAATTTTGGTAGAACCAAAATGTACCTGAAATGCACTCACTCCATATAAAGTGCCTTCCGGAGCCCGGATTTCAGAAGGATAGTCCGGAAATGTATTAACGTTGTTTCCCATGCTGGCTGCCGTATTTGAAAACTGGGTACCGGATAATTGCATACCGTCTCCTGAGTCACCAGCGAACCTGATGGTTACTTCATCCAATTGTTCAATTTGTTTATTCATTTCTGCAGTTTTTTCTGATTAAAAAATTTGTGAGCATCCGTTAGTATCTGGCCCACCCGCCGCTATCTTTCACCAAATCAACAGTTTGTAATATAATGAAATTATTCAGACCAAACAAGTCATTCCAACATATTATCATATGTGAATATTTATATATATCATTCCCTGGATTTATGCTACTTATATAGAAGCAAAAAAAGGCACACCATGATTGTGTACCCTTATTCGTTTAAATGCAATTAACTAAATTTTATAATTTGTAATGGGTTAACGCCTTCATATATTGCGCTCTTTCAAATGAACTGGGATTCTGCACTCTTGAATGACTCATACTTCCCGTCATTTGCTTCACAGATTCATATTCTTTCTCCTCCATCCATACAAAAATTTGGCTTTCAATGGTTTTTATATGGTCAATTCCTTTCATCAGCAAGGCTGAATTAAGCATGGTCACATTTGCGCCCACCAAAAGCATTTTGATTACATCCAGGGCAGAATGTACTCCACTGGTAGCAGCCAGGTCTGCCTTAATTTTATCCTTCAGGATGGCAATCCAGCGCATGGGCAACCGCATGGCGGCAGAAGTACTTAATAGCACATTTGGAGTCACTTCCAATTCATCCAGATCAATGTCTGGCTGATAGAATCTATTGAATAATACCAGAGAATTAGCTCCGGCTTCATCCAATTGTTTGGCCATGTTAGCCATATTGGAAAAATAAGGGCTTAGCTTCATAGCCACTGGAATTGATACTGCTGATTTAACAGCTTTCAAAATATCCAGATAATTTTGCTCAACATCGGCTCCGGTCAGATTCAGATCAGTTGGAATGTAATAAACATTTAATTCAATGGCATCCGCCCCAGCTTCTTCCATTTTCTGAGCAAATTCAGTCCAGCCTCCCATAGATGAACCATTTAAACTGGCAATTATAGGGATACTCACGGTTTCCTTGGCTTTTCGGATGTGGTCCAGGTATTCCTCCGGCCCCAGACGGTATTCATCTGGCTCAGGAAAATAGGATAATGCCTCAGCAAAACTTTCAGTGCCAGCAGTAGTATGGTAGTGTAACTCTCTTTGTTCCAGATTAATCTGCTCTTCAAATAAAGAATATAACACAACCGCAGCCGCTCCAGCATCTTCCATTCTTTTGATATTATCAATTTCGTCGGAGAGTGGTGAGGCAGATACCACTAAAGGAGTCCGGAGGTTTTGCCCTAAATATGTTGTTGATAAATCCATTTTAATTAATTTTTGAAATATTATAAAAAAATAACCAGAAAAACAAGCAGGGGCCAGTGCCCCAATCCTGTTGATTATTGTTCATTCTCGGCTTCTTCCGGATCTGGTTCAATCATAGTCCTTTCAGACATATATTTATACTGGGTATATCGCTCATCTACATTTATCTGCGCTTGCTGATAATACTTCTTAGCCAGTTCAGGCTTACTTTTGGCCAGCATTTTAAATCTGTTTTCCATAGTCAGGAACTCAGTTACCGGAATTTTAGGTGGTTTCGAATCTAATGTAAAAGGATTCTTACCTTCTAGTCCACGGTCCGGATGATATCTGTATAGCAGCCATTGGCCTGAATCGACGATAGCCTTATGATGCTTCAATGGAGCTTCCATATTTATACCATGGGCAATACAATGACTATAGGCAATGATAATGGAAGGTCCATCATAAGCCTCCGCTTCCAGGAAGGCCTTTAAGGTATGGTCATCCTTGGCTCCCATAGCTACAGATGCCACATAAACAGATCCATAAGACATGGCCATCAAACCAAGGTCTTTTTTCTTGGTGGGTTTACCACTGGCTGAGAATTTGGCAATGGCGCTTAACGGAGTAGCTTTGGAGGTTTGACCACCGGTATTGGAATAAACTTCCGTATCCAGCACCAGAATATTAATGTTCTTTCCTGAAGCAATTACATGATCCAAACCACCGTACCCAATGTCATAGGCCCAACCATCACCACCGATTATCCACACGCTCTTCTTGACCAGGTAATCAGCTACATTGGCCAGTTGCCGGGCTTCATAACTGTCTATTGATTGGAGTACATCTTTCAGTTGTCCCACCCTTTGTCTTTGCTCGAAAATGCCAGGTTCATCAGATTGATTGGCATTCAGAATGCCTTCCTTCAAATCTGCCGGTACGGATCCATTCAACTCTTTTAACAGATTTGCTGCCATTTCCTGCTGTTTATCAATAGCCAGGCGGAAACCAAAACCAAATTCAGCATTATCTTCAAATAGTGAATTGGACCAGGCCGGACCTTTACCATCCTGATTATTAGTCCAGGGAGTGGTAGGTAAGTTACCACCATAAATGGAGGAACATCCGGTAGCATTAGCTATGATAGCCCGGTCACCAAATAATTGAGAAACCAGCTTTACATATGGCGTTTCACCACATCCGGCACAGGCACCTGAAAACTCAAACAATGGCTGCTGGAACTGCTGAGATCTGATATTGGTAACGTTTATCAGGCTCCGGTCAGCTTCTGGTAATTTCAGGAAGAAATCCCAGTTTTCCCGCTCCTGTTCCCTAATTGGCAATTGCGGCTCCATGTTAATAGCCTTGCGGCTTACATTTGATTTGTCCTTCACCGGACAAACTTCAAAACAAACGCTACAGCCGGTACAATCCTCAGGAGCTACCTGCAAAACATATTTTAATCCTTTAAAACCCTTGTCTTTGGCATCCACAGATTTAAATGTAGCCGGAGCATCCTGGAGTAAGTCATTCTCTACCACTTTTTGCCTGATGGTTGCATGAGGACATACCATGGCACATTTTCCACATTGAATACATATAGATTCATCCCAAACCGGAATCTGCAATGCAATATTTCGTTTTTCATATTTAGTGGTGCCACTTGGATAGGTTCCGTCCACCGGAAAAGCGCTTACAGGTAGATCATCACCCCTGCCAGCTATAATTTCACCTAATACATCCTTGACAAAGTCTGGTGCATCATCCGGAACCGGAGCCATAATGTCTGTATCACTGGAAACCCGATCCGGAATTTCCACTTCAAAAAGCTGGTCTACAGTACTATCTACCGCTTTCAGGTTCATGTTTACAATATGTTCACCTTTTCTGCCATAGGTTTTCTTAATGGAATCCTTGATGGCATTAATGGCTTCTTCCTTTGGTAAAATACCAGAAATGGCGAAGAAGCAGGTTTGCATCACGGTATTGATACGCCGGCCCATTCCAGTTGCTTCCGCCACTTTTTGGGCATCAATAACATAAAGCTTGATCTTGTTCCTGATGATAACATCCTGCATGGATTTAGGCAGGTTAGGCCAGACATCCTCTTTACTATAATAGGTATTTATCAAAAACACACCACCCGGTACCAGGCTAGATACCATATCGAGTTTATTTAAAAATACAGCCTGATGACAAGCTACAAAATTGGCTTTTTTGATCAAATAGGGGGATCTGATCTTTTCAGGACCAAAACGCAGGTGAGAAACCGTCAGAGCTCCTGCTTTTTTGGAATCATAGACAAAATATCCCTGTGCATTATTATCAGTATTCTCACCAATGATTTTGATTGAATTTTTATTTGCTCCCACAGTACCATCCGAGCCTAATCCATAGAACATAGCCCGGAATACTTTATCGGACTCAATATCAAAATCTTTATCAAAATCCAAACTGGTATGGCTAACATCATCAGTAATGCCGATGGTGAAATGGTTTTTGGGTTTTTCAAGTGACAGGTTATCATAAACAGCTTTGACCATAGAAGGAGTAAGCTCCTTGGACGAGAGTCCATATCTGCCCCCATAAACTCTGGGCAGGGATGGCAAATTGCCATAGCCTTCGTTCATTCCTTCCTGTACTGCATTTACTACATCCAGATATAAAGGTTCACCATTGGCACCCGGTTCTTTAGTTCTATCCAGAATGGCCAGCCTTTTGGTAGTAGCCGGTAAGGCTTCCATAAAACGCTTAATATCAAAAGGTCTGTACAACCTCACTTTCAGTACCCCTGCCTTTTCGCCCCGGGCATTGAGATAATCTACTGTTTGATGTACAGTTTCACAGGCAGAAGCCATCAGCACCAATATTTTTTCTGCTTCAGGATCACCATAATATTCAAACACGTGATATTGTCTGCCGGTAAGCTGGGCAAATTTATCCATTTGTTGCTGTACAATATCAGGACAGGCCTCATAATAAGGATTACAAGATTCCCGGTTCTGGAAGAATACATCAGGATTTTGGGCAGTTCCTCTTATTGAGGGATAATCCGGAGACAAGGCCCTTTGGCGATGGGCTTTTACCAAATCGTCACTAATCATTTCTTTCATGACTTCATCCGGTATCAATTCAATTTTGGAAACTTCATGAGAAGTTCTGAAACCATCAAAGAAATGTAAAAACGGAACCCTTGATTCCAGAGTAGCTGCCTGAGCTATAAGACCAAAATCCATCACTTCCTGTACATTAGAAGCACCTAAAAAAGCAAAACCTGTACTTCTGGCCGCCATAATGTCACTATGATCACCAAAAATAGATAAGGCATGTGTGGCAAGCGATCTGGCTGAAATATTAAAAACCGTAGAAGTAAGTTCTCCAGCAATTTTGAACATATTGGGTATTTTCAGCAGCAGCCCCTGGGATGCAGTAAAGGTGGTTGTTAAAGCTCCGGCTTGTAGAGAACCATGAACCGCTCCTGCGGCGCCTCCTTCACTCTGCATTTCTGCTACAGTAGGGATACTTCCCCATATATTCTTAATTCCTTTAGCTGACCATTCATCGGCCCATTCCCCCATATTGGAAGAAGGGGTGATCGGATAAATAGCACAGACTTCATTTACCCGATAAGCAACATAAGCCGCAGCCTCGTTACCATCAATCGTTGCATAAATTTTTTCTTTCATTTGCTATTGTTAAATTAAATACCTAAAAATATTCCTTGGCGGAATTTTCTATTTTATTTTATCCTTCAAATAATCGATATAACCCATGGAAAAAAGTTTTTGGATATATTTTCCAATGATATCAAATTCAAGGTTTACCCTTGTACCTACCTGATAATGTTTAAAAACAGTAACCTCATAAGTGTGAGGAATAATGGTGACCCTGAATTTTCCTTTTTCTGTATTAAAAACAGTCAGGCTCACACCATCAATACAAACAGACCCTTTTTCCACTAAAAAATTTCCTGTAGCTGGTTCATATTCGAAATCATATAGCCAACTACCTTCCATTTCCTTAACATTTGTACAAATTCCAGTTTGATCTACATGGCCCTGTACAATATGACCGTCAAAACGATAACCGGATGACATACTTCTTTCCAGGTTCACCTCACTGTTTTCCTCCAGATCGCCTAAATTTGATTTTTTCAATGTTTCATCTACTGCGGTCACAGAATACAGATCTTGTTTGATATCTGTAATTGTTAAACAAACGCCATTATGTGAAACACTTTGATTTACCTGTAACTCCCTGGTGAATGGAGCCTGAACCCAGTAAGTAGTGTTGGTTCCTTCTCTCTTCAATTCCTTTATAATTCCTACGGTTTCAACTATTCCTGTAAACATTCAAATGGTAATTTCTCAATTAGAACATAAATACTAAGCCTACTTATCAAGGTGTGGTAAAAATACTTATCCTGCTAAATTAATACTATGATATATATCAGTTTTGATTAATAAAAAAATAAGGCTTTGGTAATTATCAAAGGCATAATTTTAAAAATTAGTCAGAATCTGCCCGTTTTTTATTTTTTCTTTAAACCTGCCAGTTTTGTGTAAATCAATTTTAAGGGCTACAATCCGGATATCCTCCACAAATCATTTCCATAATTTGATTATACCTACAGATAAAAAATATATGAGCTTGTAAATGAGCCACTTAATGCTTATAAAGTTTAAACTGATTTAGACTTTTTCTAAATTAATGATTTAGGGGGTAAATCTGGGATGAATCTTTGCGTTGGATTTTTAAAAAATATAATTTTGATCATTACAAAATTATTCTTTTAAAGAAGAATTCATTATTTAACATATAAAATTTTATAAGGAGGATTAAATATGGCCTTAATAATCACTGATGATTGCATCAATTGTGGTGCTTGCGAAACTGAATGTCCAAACACAGCAATATATGAAGGAGGAACATCCTGGACCTATTCTGATGGTACTAACTTATCCGGTGAAATTGAAGTAAGCGGAAGTACGGTTGATGCTGATGATGAATTAGATCCAATTTCAGATGATTTTTTCTTTATCGTTCCTGCTAAATGCAGTGAATGTGTAGGTTTTCATGAAGAACCTCAATGTGCTGCTGTTTGTCCGGAAGATTGTTGTGTTCCAGACCCGGATCATAAAGAATCTGAAGAAGAACTTCAGAAGAAAGTAGATTGGATGCACAATTAATTTAAGATGAAATTTGATCAAGGAGGTTTTTAACCTCCTTTTTTTTATTCTTCCAGGTAATAGTGTTTGATTGGCCAAAGGTCATGGTCCAGTTCATAAATCAGGGGAACGCCAGTAGGAATGTTTAAACCTGGTATTTCCTGATCTGATACTTCATCCAGATACTTAACCAGGGCTCTCAGGCTATTCCCATGAGCGGATATAATCACTCTCTGACCTTCTCTGATCCTGGTACTGATCTGATCAGTCCAACAGGGTAGAAATCGATTCACCGTATCTTCCAAACTTTCATGTAAAGGCAATACCCTTGGATTGAGTTTTTGATATTTAGATTCATTACCGGGAAATCTCTTATCTTCCCGCTTTAAGGCAGGCGGCTTTACCTGATAGCTGCGTCGCCAGGAGTGTACCTGCTCCTTTCCATGCTTTTCCTTCATTTCCTGCTTATTCAAACCCTGAAGCGCTCCATAGTGTCGTTCATTGAGCCGCCAGCTTTTTTCTACCGGCAGCCAGAACATGTCCAGTTCTGCTAACACTATATCAAGAGTTCTGACGGCTCTCTTCAAGACAGATGTAAATGCCAGGTCAAAATTATAACCATGCATTTTTAACATTCTGCCAGCTTTTCGAGCCTCCTCCTCTCCCTTTGCTGATAAATCCACATCGGTCCAACCGGTAAACAAATTGGCTTTGTTCCATTCACTTTCTCCATGTCTAATTAATACTAATTTATAAGCCATCTTCATTCTATCTTTTTTGGTTACATTTTTTCAGAGGGTCCGGATTATTCTACCTATTCTACAGGTCCAGGGTTTATTTATACAACCTGTCATCTACAAAAAGGTGAAGAAATACTCTAATATTTATGGTCCAATAATTTTATTATCGTAAAAAATAGCCAATTTTGTTTCCATGAAACGGTTTATATTTATATTGATTACCCTTATCGCATTTTGTAACCTCATTTCCTATGCTCAGAATAACTGGAAGTCAGGGATCATTGTCAATCATCAGTCAGACAGTTTAGCAGGTTATATCAGAGTGCCCAACAACGAAACTAAAACGGCAATATTCTTCAGTACAGATGCTGATGGCTCCAATCCAAAAGTATTAGATACAGATACATTACATGCTTTTGAGCAGGGTAATGAACATTATCTATCTGTTGCTGTAAAAGGTCAACCCACCCAATTTTTAAAAGCCATTGTAGTGGGATACGCCAGCTTATTTACCAAAAAAAGCAGCCAAAATGAGAATATATATTATTTTAAAAAGGAAAATCAGCCAGCTCAACAATTTGATAAAGTACATCCCTGGAATTTTTTAACCGCATTTTTCTATGACTGTGAAGATTTCAGGATCAATCGAAATAAAAGTTTATATACCAGAAACGATCTGATTGATCTTACTCTTAAATATAACCAATGTACCAATCCGAACCAAACCATTTCTTTAAAGGAAAATCAAAAAATACTTATCATTGAAAAAGGAATTAAAGTTGGATATGCCGTCAATTACTTTTTTGCCCGAACAAGAGCAGAGAGAGTCTACACTGGTAGAAATGATTTTATAGGAGGCATCTACCTTAATTTTGACTTTGGTGGTCCTTTATCTTTTCAGCCTGAACTGTTGTGGGCACCAAAATATGCAGAAGCTAACAGGACTGTTAACCTAAACAGAGAAACAACTATTTATGATCTTCAATTACTTCAACTCCCACTCCTGGCCAGGTATACTGTAAATCGAGAGGGAACCATCAGGCCGTATGTGTATGCAGGACCTTATCTTTATCTGCCGATTAAAATGGAAAAAACTACCATAGGATATGAAAGCCTTAGAGATATAAATCCCCAATATCTGGCTATTATAGCTGGTTTAGGTTCCACTGTAAAAATAAAAAATCATTTTAGCCTAGATCTTGAATTAAGATATGATAACACGTTTTTATCTGAAGGGGTGGACGAAATCTACCTGTCCTTCAATTCTTTCCAGTTTCTGATTAGTATTGGCTTGTAATCAGGAAGTTATCTATTTAAATTTTCTGATTAATTTCCATTTATTTTTTGATTATTCCTCACATCGTTTTGTTAATTCCCTTTTTCATGAAGTTATTGAAAAATTATAAGATGCTGATATATAATAAATTAAGCTGGATGACATTGCAAGATCGATTTTGTTCAGAAGAACCAGGTTAAATTCAAAGTGACAGGAAGGAATAATATGAATGATTTTATTAATCAGGATGTAATTTACATTTATTTAATACATGTATACAGAAGATCCCTATCATCTAATAGTCAGTCACTTAGCCCACAAAGGCCATTCTTTATTTTTTACAATTTCTTTTAGTTTTAATCATTATATTACACTTATTAAAACAGCATTCTGAACCCATTTAGAGGGCTTTTCTATATCTAACCTGCTTACAATGAGATTGAAATAATTATATACCTTATAACTATCCATCTTCATTTCTGACATCGTACAGTAAATAATTATTAAAGAATTATATACTTCTTAAAAAATCCTACTTTTGAATAAAACAAAAGTAATTATGGAAAAAGAAATGATTAAACAGGATACTTTCCTCACAGTAAAAGATGTTATCGAAAGCCAGTTTCTGAAAAAGCTGCGAATGTCTAACATTTATAAAGCTTTTAAACTTGGTATTAAAAGTAACAAACAAGTGAAAATAACTTACAGTACTGATACTGTGGAAGAAAAATCTGTGGTAACCTCTGTCCAGGAAATTGATGAATATAATGTGGGTATTTTAGATTCCCAATTTATTCCCATCAGAGCCATTAAAGAGATTAAATTTTAAGCCTTCCTTGCTTTTTCCTAAATATGTATAGGCCTGTTTTCAGTTGCTGCTAAACAGGCTTCTTTTATGGCCTCTGTAAAAGTTGGATGTGCATGTGACATCCTGGCCAGGTCTTCAGCTGAAGCCCGGAATTCCATGGCTACCACAGCCTCTGCAATCATATCTGCTGCCCTGGGACCAGTAATATGAATGCCTAATATTTCATCCGTCTCCTTATCAGCCAATACTTTCACCAAGCCATCCAAATCCATACTGGCCCTTGCCCTGCCAGATGCTTTGAATGGAAATGAGCCTGTTTTATATGCCCGGCCATTTTCCTTTAGTTGTTCTTCTGTATAGCCTACACTAGCTACTTCCGGCCAGGTATATACAACTGAAGGGATCAACAGGTAATTAATATGTGGTTTTTGACCCGCCATATGTTCTGCCACAAATATGCCTTCTTCTTCAGCTTTATGAGCCAACATTACTCCTTTGACTACATCACCAATAGCATAAATATGCTGTACCTTGGTCATCAGGTGCTGATCAACATCAATTTTTCCCTGTTTATTCACTGTTAGACCGGCTTTTTCAAGCTCCAGCCCTTCAGTAAAAGGCCTACGACCAATAGAAACCAGACAGTAATCTCCTTTAAACGTTACCTCTTTACCTCCGGAATCTTCAGCCTTCACTGTCACTTCTTTACCCTTGCCGGATACATCTGTTACCTTATGCTGAAGCTTGAATTCAAAACCTAATTTTTTTAATGACTTCAATAATTCCTTGCCCATGGTACCATCCATGCCAGGTATGATACGATCCATCAATTCAATTACCGTTATTTTGGCACCCAGCCGGGCATACACAGATCCCAATTCCAACCCGATAATTCCTCCCCCAATGATCACCATATGCTTGGGTACTTCTTTTAATTCCAAAGCCTCAGTACTAGTGATTATTCTTTTCTTATCTAATTTAATAAACGGCAGGCTGGCAGGCTTTGATCCAGTGGCAATAATGAATTTATCTGATTCCAGTTCTGTAGAATTACCATTCTGACTATCTGTAATTTTGAGTCGATGGGCATCTATAAAAGAGCCTAATCCGGTATGAACGTCTATCTTATTTTTCTTCATCAGGAAAGAAACTCCATCAATGCTTTGTTTAACTACCTGTGATTTACGCTTGATCATTTGGGGCAAATTCACTTTCAGGTCGGCAATTTCAATGCCATGTTCTCCAAAAGTGTGGGCAGCATTATGATAATGTTCGGATGAGTCAAGCAATGCCTTGGAAGGTATACAGCCTACATTAAGGCAGGTCCCGCCCAGGGCTTTATACTTTTCAATTATGGCCGTTTTAAAACCTAACTGGGCACATCGGATAGCCGCTACATATCCGCCTGGGCCTGAACCAATCACGGTCACATCGTATTTCATGGAATTTAATATTTTGGATTAAATTAAATATTAATTAAAAAAATCATATTCCGAGCAGCAAACGAGCCGGATCTTCCAGCAGTTGTTTTAATCTTACCAGAAAACTTACAGACTCTCTGCCATCAATGATCCGATGGTCATAAGAAAGGGCCACATACATTATCGGCCTGATCTTTATTTCTCCATTTACTGCCACTGGTCGCTCTACAATATTGTGCATTCCCAAAATGGCAGCTTGGGGGGCATTTATAATAGGCGTGGAAAGCATAGATCCAAATACTCCTCCATTGGTGATAGTAAAAGTACCACCAGTCATCTCATCAATGCTTATTTTACCTTCCCTGGCCCGGGTAGCCAGGCGAATGATCTCCTTTTCTACCTGATCAAAAGACATTTTTTCTGCATTTCTGATCACCGGGACTACAAGGCCTTTGGGGGTTGATACGGCTATAGAAATGTCACAATAATCATGATAAACCATTTCCTCCCCGTCGATCAATGCATTCACAGCCGGCCATTCTTTTAATGCCACAGTACAGGCTTTAACAAAAAATGACATAAACCCCAGGTTCACTTCATATTTTTCCTTAAACATTTCCTTGTATTTGGACCGTATTTCAATAACCGGTTGCATATCTACTTCATTGAAGGTAGTAAGCATGGCCATTTCATTCTTTACAGACACCAGTCTTTTTGCGATGGTTTTCCTGAGGGTGGTAAGTTTCTGCCTTCTCTGATTACGATCACCTGAGGTAGTTGGCTCAGCCGCTGGCTTTTCTTTTTCAGGAGATTCAGGCTTCACGGAAGAAGGCCGGGCTTTCATGGCATCTTCTTTGGTAATTCTGCCATCAACACCAGTACCGTTTACTTCCTCCGGTTTCATTCCTTTTTCGGACAGTATTTTTGCAGCTGCCGGTGAGGGATGCCCACTGGCATAGGTTTTTAAGGATGATTTATTCTGATCAGCAGGCTCTTTTTGCCGGGATGGTGCTTGCTTTTCAGGAATAGTGCCTACTACAACTTCAATTTTACAGATAAGCGCACCGACTTCAAGGGTTTCTCCCTCGTTGGCGATTATTTCCAGTATACCTTTGGCTTCTGCAGTCAATTCAAATGTAGCTTTATCAGACTCAATTTCAGCAATGACCTCGTCAAGTTCCACAAAATCACCTGAATTTTTAAACCAACTGGCAATAGTAACTTCTGTAATAGATTCACCTACTGTCGGCACCTTCATTTCTACCACCTGGCCGGTTTTATCCATCTTGCTAGTATCTCCAGCTTCCGTACCGGCAAATTCCTCTTCGTCGACTTCCTGTTTTTTCTCTGATTGTGCAGGTGCCGAAGCTTCCGTATCAATTTCTGCAATAGCGCTTCCTACTTCAAGGGTTTCGCCTTCCTGCACCCTGATATGCAATATGCCAGAATTTTCAGCATTTAATTCGAAAGTAGCTTTATCAGATTCGAGTTCACATAGCACTTCGTCCATATTAACATAATCACCTTCGTTTTTCAACCATTGGGAAATGGTCACTTCGGTAACAGATTCTCCTACAGAAGGAACTTTGACTTCAACACTCATTTATTATAATTAATTTATTGATGATGGTAAATTGGTTTAAATAATCAGGAAATAGCTTTTTTAACAATTTCAGCCTGTTCCTTATCATGAAGCTTGGTATATCCAATAGCCGGAGATGCGGCAGAACGACGACTGATCAATTCAATATTTAGTTTAGGAAACATCCTAAGTATATAACTCCAGGCACCCATGTTGGCCGGTTCTTCCTGAACCCAGAAAAAAGATGCCTTCTCATATTTTTTAAATATATCATCTATCTGTTTTTTGGGCAAAGGATGCAACTGCTCAAACCTCACAATGGCCACATTTTCTTGTTTTTGTCTTTCTCTTTCCTCAATCAGATCATAAAAAATCTTTCCGCTGCAAAGTAACAGTTTCTTCACTTTATTGGCTTTAACCTGCTCATCGTCAATGACCTCTTCGAAGCGACCCTTTTCAAATTCCTCCAGGGGAGCAACAACTTTTGGATGTCGCAATAAAGATTTAGGTGACATTACAATCAGTGGCTTTCTGAATGGCCAGGCTAACTGACGCCGTAAGGCATGAAAAAAATTGGAAGGGCTGGTAATATTCACTACCACCATATTATAATCGGCTGATAACTGCAAAAACCTTTCCAGTCTTGCACTGGAATGTTCCGGCCCCTGACCTTCATAGCCATGAGGTAATAAAAGTACCAGACCATTCATCCGGTTCCACTTGGTTTCAGAGCAGGAAATAAATTGATCAATCACTACCTGGGCTCCATTGGCAAAATCCCCGAACTGGGCTTCCCATATAGTTAATGAATTAGGATTGGCCAGGGCATAGCCTAATTCAAATCCGAGCACACCATATTCTGATAGCAGAGAATTGAAGATCCTCATGGGTTGCTGTTCCTTCACTATATGATCAAGGTTGGAATAAGGCTCATCTGTTTCTGCATCAAACAATACAGCATGCCTGTGGGAAAAGGTGCCTCGCACCGAATCCTGGCCGGATACTCTCACAATCTGGTTATTCATCAAAATTGAACCATAGGCTAACAGTTCAGCATTGGCCCAATTAAGCAGTTTGGTCTCAAAAAAAGCCTTTTTTCTGTCCTTCAGCAGTTTGTCTACCTGTCTAAGCGGTTTAAAACCTTTGGGTATTTTGGTAAGGGCTTTTCCTACCTGTTCTATGGTTTCTAGGGAGATACCTGTTTCAGGAGAAGCCTCAAAATCTTCTGGTTGAGAAGGTCTCAGTTGCTTCCACTCTTTTTCCAGAGGTTGCAAATGGTAAGGCATTTCTTTTTGTTTAACCATATTCAGTCTATCCTGTAGCAAGGCTCTGAATTCCTTATCCATTTGCTTGGCCAGTTTAGCCTCCACGTCTCCGCGGTCTATCAATCTTTTATTATAGATCTCCCTGGGATTAGGGTGTTTGGATATGATGTTGTAAAGAGAGGGCTGGGTGAATTTTGGCTCATCACTTTCATTATGTCCATGTCTGCGGTAGCAGACCATATCTATAAAAATATCCCGATGGAATTTCTGTCGGAATTCTACGGCTAAATTCACACAAAAAACCACAGCTTCCGGATCATCACCATTAACATGTAAAACTGGCGCGTCTATAATCTCCGCCACATCCGTACAATAGATACTGGATCTGGCATCATCAAAATTGGTAGTGAATCCCAGCTGATTATTGATCACAAAGTGAATAGTTCCTCCGGTACGATATCCTTTCAGATCAGACATCTGGGCGATTTCATAGATGATGCCTTGTCCGGCAATGGCCGCATCACCATGGATCAGGATAGGCATGATCTTAGAGTAGTCGTTGTGATACAACCAATCAGCTTTAGCTCTCACACTTCCTATCACCAACGGATTTACCGCTTCCAGGTGGGAAGGATTAGGCATTAGGTTTACCCTGATCTCCTTTCCTTCTGCTGTATTGAATGTACTTTTGAATCCTAAATGATATTTAACATCCCCATCGCCCATGGTTTGCTCTACCGGTAGGTTCCCTTCAAATTCATTGAATATCTGATCATAGGTTTTACCCATTATATTAGCCAGTACATTCAACCTGCCCCGATGCGCCATCCCAATTTTAAATTCTTCTGCTCCTAATTCCACTCCTTTTTGTATGATGGCATCAAGAGCAGGTATGGTGGTTTCTCCTCCTTCCAGAGAAAACCTTTTCTGTCCGATATATTTAGTATGTAGAAAATTTTCAAAAACAACCGCTTCATTTAATTTAGACAAAATCCTTTTCTTTTGCTCCAGATTGGGTACAAAATTTAAAGAATCGTGCTCTATCTTTTGTTTCAGCCAGGCCAGTACATCCGGTTCCCGAATATACATATATTCAAACCCTATGGACCCTTCGTATATTTTCTTTAAAGATTCATAAATTTTATTAAGGCTGGCTTTACCAATTCCTATGACTTCCCCTACTTTGAATTCCTGATCCAGGTCTTTTTCTGACAACCCAAAATCAGAAAGGTCCAGGATTGCCTTTCTATCCCGTCGGGGTCTTACCGGATTGGTTTTTGATCTCAAATGGCCCCTGGTCCTGTATGCATGAATAAGGTTTCGTACTCCGATTTCTTTCTCGGACAAAACCTGATCTTCCATTAGGTCTTGATCGTGGCCATTACCTCCATATTTTACCTGGGAAAATTCAAATCCTTCAAAAAACTTCTGCCAGCTTTCATCCACTGAGCCGGGATCCGATTGATATGATTTATACAATTCGTCTATATAAGCACCATGGGCATTTGATATATAAGAATATTTATCCATTTTAAATGATTTTCACGATCTGACAAAGTTAAATAATATTTCACATTACCTAAAAATCGCTTATGCGGTTATTCGATTATGCTGAATTTTATGGTTTACCCACTTAATTAACTATAAAAAAAGAATAATTCTTTAAATATGGCTCATTTATCTTCTTAATTGTAGTTTTTTATTCAAATGAAGAAAAAAAACATCTGGTATCTATAAAATAATTATTACAATTCAAATGAATTCTTTGAAAAATAGTATCTTTGCAGTCATTTTTAATTCAGGACGGACGAGATCCGCCCGCTTAATTTAAATTTAAATTTAATTATGGCAGTAAAAATTAGGTTAGCGCGTCGGGGACGCAAAAAACTGGCAATTTACGACGTGGTCGTAGCAGATGCCAAAGCACCACGAGATGGTCGATTTATAGAAAAGTTAGGAACTTACAATCCTAATACAGATCCGGGCACATTGAAGATCAATGAAGAAAAAGCTTTTGACTGGATCATGAAGGGAGCTCTTCCCACTCAAACCACCCGGAACTTGTTGTCAGATGTTGGGATAATGCTTCGTAAACATTTGCAGGTAGGGGTAAACAAAGGAGCCTTGACTCAGGAACAGGCTGATCAGAAACTGGAGGACTGGAAGAGTGAAAAGGAATCTAAAACCGCCAAAAAGCTGGATACGATGGCTCAATCAAAAGCCTCGAAAGATAAAGCCAGGCTACAGGCCGAAGCCAAGATCAAAGAAAAGCGGGCCGAAGAATTACGTAAAAGAAATTCCGAACTTGCTGCAGCTGTAAGTAAGGAATCAGAATCAACTGAAACGGAGGAGGAAGCAGCAGAAGCAACCGAAGCAGCTCCTGAAAGCAACCAAACCCAGGATGTAAAAGCTGAAAAGCAGGATACACCAGAAAGCTCTGAGAAGCCTGAAGCAGAGGCTGCTGAACCCAGCCAAAAGCCTCAAGAGGCTGAAGAAAACAGCCAGTCAAAGGAAGAAAAACCAGCTGAAGCTGAAAAAGAAGCAGAATCAAAAGCGGAAGAAAAGCCTGCTGCCGAAGCAGAGGATAAACCAACTGTTGCTCCGGAAAGTGGCGAAAAAGAAGAAGCCCTGAACGATGCTGCAAAAGAACAGCCTGAAAAGGCCAAAGTGGAAGATAAGCCGGGAAAAACTGAGGAGAAAGATCAGCCGGAAGATAAAAAGAAAGAAGAAGAATAACTATCTAAATTTACCATGCAGATTGATTCTTGCTATCAGCTAGGGTATATCATTAAAAAGCATGGTTTAAAGGGTGAAATCAATATTTTTCTTGATGTTGATGATCCGGAAACCTATTCAGATTTGGAATCAGTACTGATTGATGTTAGCCACAACCAGGTACTGGTTCCTTTTTTTATTGAATATATTCAATTGTCTGACAAAACGGCAGTTGTAAAACTGGAAGAGGTGGAAGACGTTGAGCAGGCTGATGCCCTTAAGGGATGCAAACTTTATCTTCCCCTGGAAAATCTGCCCCCTTTGGCTGAAGGCCAGTTTTATTTTCATGATATATTGGGATATGCAGTGATAGACCAAATCAAAGGAAAATTGGGAACAATTGATTCGTTTTATGATCTATCCAGCCAGAGCCTGTTCAGTATGAATTACCTTGGCAAAGAAATACTAATTCCTGTAAATGACCAGATCATACTACAGGCTGACCACCTTAAAAAAGAATTGCTGGTGGACCTTCCCCATGGACTGCTCGAACTATACCTGGAGGAATAAAAAAATGCAAATAGATATCATAACCTGCTTGCCTAATCTGCTTCACAGCCCCTTTTCAGATTCCATTCTTAAAAGAGCCCAAACCAAAGGACTGGTGAAAGTAAATACTCATGACCTACGGAAATATGCCCGGGGAAAGCACCGCCAGGTAGATGACTATGCTTATGGGGGTGGGGCAGGGATGGTTTTAATGGTAGAACCCATTGCCCGGTGTATCAATCACCTCCAAAACCAGCGCAATTATGACGAGATCATTTTTATGAGCCCTGATGGAGAAAAGCTGGATCAGCCAATGGCCAACCAACTTTCTCTAAAAAAGAACATTATAATTTTATGTGGACATTATAAGGGTGTAGATGAAAGGATCAGAACCCATTATATTACCAAAGAGATCAGCATTGGTGATTATGTACTTTCAGGAGGGGAATTAGCAGCTGCAGTTTTGTCTGATGCAGTGATCAGGCTGATTCCGGGTGTTTTATCTGATGAAACTTCTGCCTTGACTGATTCTTTTCAGGATAATTTGTTGGCCCCGCCGGTATATACCCGTCCGGCAGATTTTGAAGGTTTAAAGGTCCCATCTGTGCTTTTATCCGGCCATCAGGCTCAGATAGATGAATGGAGGCATCAGCAGGCAGTTGACCGGACCAAACAAAGGAGACCTGACCTGCTAAAACCTTCAACATAATCTATATTATTTGTAATTAATTACTTGATAATTTTATTATTTAGTAAAATAATTTTTTATATTTGCACTCCATTTTTGGAGAAGAATTATATTGTCAATTATCATGAGCGAATTAATAAAGATCATTGAAGAAGAATACAAAGAAGCCAGGGCAAAATTTCCTGCTTTTGGACCGGGCGACACCATAAATGTACATGTGAAGATCCGAGAAGGTAATAAAGAAAGGATTCAGCAATTTCAGGGCACTGTAATGCAAATTAAGAATTCTAATAGCAATGGAGAAACCTTCACTGTAAGAAAGGTATCGAACAGTATTGGAATTGAAAGGATCTTCCCCATCATTTCACCAAATATCGAAAAAATTGAATTGATCAGAAGAGGTAAAGTTCGCAGAGCCAGGTTATATTACCTGAGAGGTCTGAAAGGTAAAAAAGCGAGGATTAAAGAAAAAATCTCCTGATCCTTTAAAATATTTTGGAAAGGCCCCTTGCAACAGGGGCTTTTTTATTTCAACCCACTTTTTTCAATGCCTAAATTTCCTGATTTTTAGCAAAATAATTACCTTTAGCCGACTAAAAAAGCGCCTCTATGAAAGAGCTCGAGTTTTTCAAATATCAGGGAACAGGCAATGATTTCATATTTATTGATAACAGGGAAAAGCATTTCGATAAAAAGAACCGGCAACTAATCAGTTTTTTGTGTGATCGAAAGTTCGGCATTGGAGCAGACGGTATTGTATTGATTGAAAATCACGTCAAACATGATTTTGAGATGATTTACTTTAATCCTGATTCCAGTCAAAGCTTTTGTGGTAATGCCAGTCGATGCGCCATACATTTTGCCAGTTATTTGAATATGATTCATGATGAAGCTGAATTTTTAGCCATCGATGGGGTGCATCGCGGATTTATAAAAGGTGACCTGGTTCATTTAGCCATGGCCCAGGTAAACCAGGTTAAACCAGTAGGCCCGGATTTTTTTATTAATACAGGTTCTCCCCACCATGTAGCATTTGTCCCTGCATTAGATCAACTTGATGTATATCAGGAAGGTCACAAAATCCGTTATAATCAGACCTACAAGAACCAGGGAACCAATGTAAATTTTGTTGAGTTATTATCGGGAAATGAAATTTATGTCAGAACCTACGAACGTGGTGTGGAAAATGAAACTTTGTCATGTGGAACTGGTGTAACTGCCTCCGCTCTGGCTGTTTCTCTGAAAAATTATGAAAGCCCTGTAAAAATTAAAACCAGGGGTGGTGATCTCCAAGTAAGCTTTACCAGGAATGAAAACCACCAATTTACAGATATCTACCTGATCGGACCGGCAGTTCAGGTTTTTCAGGGTTCTATTAAGGTATGATTATTGTGCAAAAAGAATAACAGAATTTGATTTTAAGCATTTTTATATAAGAAAGAGTTTATTAAGATGTTAGATATAATTACCAAGGGTATTGCCAAAGTTTTTGGCACCAAATCAGAACGGGATATCAAGATCATATTACCCATTGTGGAAGACATTAAGCTGGAATACAGCAAATTACACGATATTTCTGATGATGAATTAAGAGACAAAACCAACCAGATAAGAAACACCATAGATCAGGAACTGTCTGAGATCGATCAAGAGATCAAAACGCTTCATCAAGATATCGAGGATGATCCTGATATGGATGTCAATGACAAAGAAGTTATTTTTGATAAAATTGACAGTCTGGAAGAAGACCGAAACAAACAACTGGAAGTAGTTTTGAATAAAGTACTTCCCCTCGGTTTTGCAGTGGTGAGAGAAACAGCCTTAAGATTAAAAGAAAAAGGCAAACTGGAGGTGAAAGCCACCATGTTTGACAAAAAAATTGCTGCTCAAAGAAAAGGTGTAGAAATTGAGGGTGAGAAGGCTATCTGGCACAACAGCTGGTTAGCCGCAGGACATGAAATCACCTGGTCTATGGTGCATTATGATGTACAGTTAATTGGTGGAGTAGTTTTACACCAGGGTAAAATTGCCGAAATGGCCACCGGAGAAGGTAAAACCCTGGTGGCTACATTACCTGCTTTTTTAAACGCCCTGGCCAGAAGAGGAGTGCATATTGTAACAGTAAATGATTATCTGGCTAAAAGGGATTCAGAATGGATGGGCCCTATTTTTGAGTTTCATGGCCTCACAGTAGATTGTATTGACAAACACGAACCTAATTCAGAATCCAGAAGGCAAGCCTACCAGGCCGACATTACCTATGGTACCAATAATGAATTCGGGTTTGATTACCTCAGGGATAATATGGCTCGCGAACCGCAGGACCTGGTACAAAGAAAACATCATTATACTATGGTAGATGAGGTAGACTCCGTATTAATAGATGATGCCAGAACGCCATTAATTATCTCTGGACCGGTACCCAGGGGAGATGAACATCAGTTTTATGAACTAAAACCACGAGTAGCTAAACTGGTAGATGCCCAGCGGAAACTGGTTTCCCAGTTTTTACTAGATGCCAAAAGACATATCAAAAATGGTGATGAAAAGGAAGGTGGATTGGCCTTATTCAGGGCTTACAGGGGATTACCTAAATACAAACCACTGATAAAGTTTCTCAGTGAAACAGGAATGAGGCAGATTCTGCAAAAAACAGAAAATTTTTATTTGCAGGATAATTCTAAAATGATGCCCGATGCCGATGCACCCTTGTATTTTACTATTGATGAAAAGAACAATAGCATTGAATTGACTGAAAAGGGGATTGATAATATGACCATGGAAGGTGAAGATGCTAATTTCTTTATTTTACCTGACATCGGAATTGAAATTGCCAACATTGAAAATAATACGGAGATATCTGAACAGGATCAGCTGGCCCAGAAAGAAGCGTTGATCAGTGACTATACTGTAAAAGCAGATCGAATCCACACGGTCAACCAGTTACTGAAAGCCTATACATTGTTTGAAAAAGACCAGGAATATATTATAGTCGATGGTAAGGTTAAAATCGTAGATGAACAAACCGGAAGGGTGATGGAAGGAAGACGTTACTCTGATGGTTTACACCAGGCTATTGAAGCCAAAGAAATGGTGAAAGTGGAAGATGCCACTCAAACCTATGCCACCATTACATTGCAAAATTACTTCCGGATGTATCATAAACTTGCAGGTATGACCGGTACAGCCGAAACAGAAGCGGGTGAATTCTGGGAAATCTATAAACTGGATGTAGTGGTAATTCCTACCAATGAACCCATTGTCCGGGATGACAAAGAAGATATGGTCTTTAAGACTGTAAGGGAAAAGTTCAATGCGGTAAGAGACGAGATCATAGAATTGACCAAAAAGGGCAGACCGGTATTGGTTGGTACTACTTCGGTGGAAATATCGGAATTGCTTAGCCGGATGCTCAACCTGGCCAAAATCAAACACCAGGTATTAAATGCCAAACAACATGCCCGGGAAGCAGAGGTAGTCTCAGAAGCGGGCAAACCAGGCACAGTTACCATCGCTACCAATATGGCTGGTCGGGGTACCGACATCAAATTGACCGAAGAGTCACGAAAAGCTGGCGGTTTGGCTATTATCGGAACCGAACGACACGAATCCCGACGGGTTGACCGCCAATTAAGAGGACGATCAGGCCGGCAGGGTGATCCAGGATCTTCTCAATTCTTTGTATCTCTGGAAGATAACCTGATGCGGTTGTTTGGATCTGACCGTATTGCTAAACTGATGGACCGAATGGGTTTGAAAGAAGGAGAAGTGATTCAACATTCCATGATCACCAAATCCATAGAAAGAGCCCAGAAAAAAGTTGAAGAAAACAACTTTTCTATCCGTAAAAGGCTTTTGGAGTACGATGATGTGATGAATTCCCAGCGGGAACTGATCTATAAAAGAAGGAAAAATGCATTATTTGGAGAAAGACTGCAGCTGGACATTATGAATATTCTTTACGATACTTCTGAAGATCTGGTATTCAGCAATAAAGTATCTGAAAATTATGAAGGATTTAAATTGAACAGTCTTGGAGTTTTGGGGGTGGATTATGAGATAGATGAAGAAGAATTTAAAAAAATATCCAACCAAGAATTAACCAATAATCTATTCGATGCTGCTTATCAGCATTATAAAGAAAAGAACGATTTTATCAGAAAGCAGGCATTCCCCATTATCAAAGATATTCACCAGACCAGGGGAGCAACCCTGGAAGACATACTGGTTCCATTTACTGATGGCAAAAAACAAATAGGTGTGGCCTCACCCCTGGAAAAAAATGTAAATTCTGAATGCCGGGAGCTGATAAAATCCATGGAAAAATATGCCTCCCTGGCTATTATAGATCAGGCATGGAAGGAGCATCTTAGGGAAATGGATGATTTAAAACAGTCGGTACAAAATGCAGTATACGAACAAAAAGATCCACTTTTGATCTATAAGTTTGAAGCATTTGAATTGTTTAAGCGATTTGTATCCAAAGTAAATGAAGATACTGTATCCTTCCTGATGAAAGCAGCAATCCCGATCAAGGAGCCGGAAGAAGTAAAAGAAGCCCGCCGGCAACGCAGAAGGGAAAAATTGGAAGAAAGTAAGGAGGAATCCAAATCATTATTGAATGATGGTAGGGAAAATAGGCCTCCGGTGGAAAAAATGGCCCCTGTAAAGTCGCAGAAGGTAGCAGGCAGAAATGACAGGGTAACTGTACAGTATATGGATGGCAGTGTGAAGGAAAATGTGAAGTATAAAACCATAGAAGAAGATATTAAAAATAATAAATGTGTAATCATTGAAAGCACCAAAGGAGGAGTATCCTGACCTGGGAGCTTTCCAGCTCATACCGCTATGCAAAAGATCGTTTTTTTATTATTGGCCTCGGGTGTTTTGTTTTACGCCTGTGCTCCTAAAGCCTCTAAAAGTTCAACTGGTGTTAATATTCAGGAAGACCTGGCTCAATATCGTTCTGACTATGAATACCAGTCAGACTTACCCCAGCCTTCTGAAGAGTTGTATGGCCCTGAAACTAATGTAACACCTACCAATGATATGACTGCTCGCATCAATACCTTATTGGATAGCATAGCAGTCCGGAATAAAAAACTTAACTATGTTCAGGGATTTACCATCATCATTCCTGCTCAAAACCCATCAGATGCCGGTCAGATCAGGCAAGGAATCTATGAATTGATTCCAGATGCTAATCCTAAACCCTTTTTTGATCCACCCAATTATAAAGTAAAGGTGGGTAAATTCTACACCAGGTTAGAAGCACAAAAATCCTACAGCATGATTAAGGAGTCTTTCCCTAAAGCCATTTTGGTGCCGGAACGTATTGCTTTAAATTATTAGCCGTTATGGGAATTAAAGAAAAGGTAAAGGAATTGGCTGGTAAGCATCACAGCCAGATCATATCCTACAGAAGACATCTGCATAGTCATCCGGAATTATCCTTTCAGGAACATCAAACCGCAGCTTTTGTTACCGATGTATTGAAGCAAATGGGTTTAGCCCCCCAAACCGGAATAGCGGATACTGGTGTGGTGGTTTTGATCCAGGGAAAGGATCCTCAGTCAAAAACAGTAGCCCTGAGGGCAGATATGGATGCTTTGCCCATTGTGGAAGAAAATGATGTGCCCTATAAATCCCAAAATAAAGGAGTTATGCACGCCTGTGGACATGATGTCCATACCTCAAGTCTTTTAGGCACCGCATATATTCTCCATCAACTCAAAGATTCTTTCAGAGGCACTGCCAAACTGATCTTTCAACCGGGGGAGGAAAAAATCCCGGGAGGAGCCTCTTTAATGATCAAAGAGGGTGTGTTGAAAGATCCACCTACCCAGGAAATCTTGGGCCAACATGTAATGCCTCTGATTCCGGTAGGAAAAGTGGGGTTTAAGGAGGGCATGTATATGGCCAGCGCCGATGAAATATATATGACCATTAAAGGAAAAGGTGGCCATGCTGCCATGCCAGATATCAATATAGACCCTGTATTAATTACTGCGCATATTATTGTAGCTTTACAGCAGATCGTAAGCAGACAAGCCAGCCCTAAAGTGCCTACAGTTTTGTCATTTGGGAAAGTAATGGCACAAGGTGCGACTAATGTTATACCTAATGAAGTTATGGTTGAAGGAACTTTCCGAACCATGGATGAATCCTGGAGAGCTCAGGCACATCAAAGCATTAAAAAAATGGCGGAAAATATAGCCCAATCCATGGGAGGCAGCTGCGAGATCAATATTATGAAAGGCTACCCTTTTCTTAAAAATACCCCGGAACTTACTCAAAGGGTCAGAAAAGCAGCTGAAGACTATCTGGGACAGGAGAATGTGGTAGACCTGGATCTTTGGATGGCAGCTGAAGATTTCGCCTATTATACTCAGAACGTGGATGCATGTTTCTACCGGCTGGGGGTAGGTAACCCGGCCAAAGGAATTACATCCTCTGTACACACCCCCACATTTGATATTGATGAGGATGCCCTAAGAATAGGATCTGGTTTGATGGCCTGGCTTACCATTCAGGAATTAAGCTAGAAAATATTCTAATTCAGGTATTTTATGATCTAGTTATTTAATGATGGCTTCCCGAAGGTCTGCATTGATGGCAAAAGCCAGTAGCAAAGAAACTATTAAGCCTATTGCTGCATAAAGAGCATCTTTACTGATCATACGGAGAGATTTTCTGATTGAACGTTTGCGTTTCAAAGCTCTCTTCTTCGAAAAGCTAATGGCCAGTTCCCTTCCACCAAGTAATCCAATAAATACCCAGGTAGTACTCATAGGAATCACACTTACCTCTTTAAAGTAGAACAAAATGGTAGCATAAACAAAGTCGACAATGGTAGCTGCCCTCACATCTGTCACACCAGATTTTTCATTGACAATACCCTGGATCTTATCACCTTTTAAATAAAAAAGAAGCCCTAATCCAAAAAAGATATAGGCGGCAAATCCGATAAACTGATAAATATTCAGGCTTCTGGGTAAAAATATTGCAATATTGGCCGCATCCTGCATGATCCAAGCCGACCATAAAAAGCCACTTGTGATCCACTGGAAATAACGCCAACTGGGATGTGGCTTGCCTTTAAAGTAATGCTTTACAAAATGTGCAATGATATACCATACAATAATAGCAGCAATAAATGCCAGAAAATATCCCGATAAGCTTTTCTTTAAAACATCAACTATGGCTGTGCCCTGAGAGGAAAAAGCACTGAGTAACAATATTGAAGTAGAAACAGGCATTCTCATCCTGGTTAGAATCAACAAAATAACAGGGGCGCTTAATTGGAGAAAACTAAAAGAATCTGGTGCTTCGGCAAAACCTTTGGCCTGAAGTCGCTGGTAGCTCACATCCCCATCATAAATGATCCAGCTATAAGTAACTGTTATCAAAAAGATCCCTCCCATAAACAACCATAAATAATACCATCTTTTATGAATGTTGGAAGAAATAAATGTTCCGATGGTTTGAATGCTGTCATTGGCAATGGCTGAATAACCCGCCATGGCAAATCCAAACCACATGGCAATCTGGGGATGAGGAGATACAGAACCTGCCACAAACAGAAGAATGGCAATCAGGGTAATAAAAACACTTTCTCTACGGGTAATGTCAAAAATTTGATAAACTATAGGAGAAAGCTTTTCCTGACTGATCTTCTCCGTAACTTTTTTAGACATATTAAAAAAGAATTTATTTTCCTCCACACTGGCGGTTCAATGACCACCGTAAAGGTATTAAGTCTCTGGTAGTTTTCTATATTAAGTTTTTGTTAAGTAAAACTTAAATCTACCTCTTACTATATCTTTAAAGCCCTACCAGAATTAGCTGCCTAAAGATAAACATAATAGCTATTAAAATCAGGATTAAGCTAATATTAACTTAACAATTTAAAACAACTTGAAATTTTAAAATAAATAAATAAAGCCTTAGCTTTACAGCTAAACTACTTAGAAAGATGCAACTTTTTTTCCCTTTTCTATAATTTCTAAAATTTGACAGCATAGATGGTGGAAGATCAAAAAGAATTTAGAGAAAGATCTATTGGTAATATTCTCTCTCAGGTGGCCCTGATCCTAATTGTTCTTTACGTATTTTTATTGTCTATTGACCTGTTAAGCAGTTCATTTACTTTACTGGGTAAAGAGGCAGTGAAATCATTTATTTTACTTACCTCCAACCCTTTCACCAGCCTTTTCATTGGCTTGTTGGTCACTGCCATTATTCAAAGCAGTTCTACGGTGACCTCTATGGTAGTTGCTTTAGTGGCTACGGGATCAATGGAATTGCACAATGCCATACCGATGATCATGGGAGCCAATATTGGCACCACACTTACCAGCAGCCTTGTTTCATTGGCTTTTATTGCCAAAAGAAAAGAATTCCGTAAGGCCATTTCTGCCGGTATTATTCATGATATCTTTAATATAATCGTCACAATCATTATATTTCCGCTGGAATATTATTATGGATTTTTGTCCAGATTAACCCCAATTGTATCCCGTTGGATCACTCCATCTCTGTTTAATGGAAACAATGAAGGATTTAACCTCAATGCTTTCTATACTTCTTATTTCAGTCATTCGATCAATGAATTGATAAACAATCCCTTTATTTCTATCATATTGGCATTCTTCCTGCTTTTTGGTTCCATCAAAATCTTATCCAGCTTGATATATAAGCTGTTACAGGGAGAATTTAGTGAAAAGCTGAGCCAGCATCTGCACAGCCCCATCACCTCTTTTTCCTGGGGAACTTTACTTACTGCGGCTGTTCAGTCCAGTTCTATCACAACCTCACTGATCGTGCCGGTAGTTGCTACCGGAAAGATCAATCTAAAAAAAGCATTTCCTTTTATAATGGGTGCCAACATTGGCACCACCATCACGGCTTTTCTGGCAGCAATGTTCAAGTCAGAGTCAGCTGTGAGTATTGCTGTGGCTCACTTGTTATTTAACTTGTTGGGAGTTTTAATTTTTCTTCCTTTTCCCGTTTTGCGCAATATCCCGGTCATGATATCCCGCGAAGTGGGTAAAGCAACTATGAAACACCGGCTGATAGGTTTGATTTATATTATTGCTACATTCTTTTTGATCCCCTTTTTATTGATTTACTTTTATGAAATGAATCAATAACAATTACATCCCACAAGATATTAATTGATTAATTTTTTCTCCTTAATTGATTTGCTTAATTTTAGAGTCTATAATTTTTATTCTGAAAAAAACCTAAACTTTTTATTATGAATAGCTCAATAGAACAAAAAGCAGAAGAAGTAAAGGAACTGACTAAAGACCTGAAAAAAACTCTGCAAGAAGACCTGAATGAAGCCCAGGAAGAAGCATCAGAACTTAATTGGCCCATTTTAATTGCTGGAGGAGCAGTTTTAGCTGGGTTTACTTTAACTACTTGGTTTTTTGGAAAAAGAAAGAGTAATAAAAAGTCTTCGGCATCTGATAATGTTCAGGATAAAGTATCAGTTCATACACCCAAGGAAGAGTCTTTTTTAGCCAGGGTGCTTAAGGAGCAAATCTCGATGTTTGTGATCTTTCTGCTGAGAAAAAAAGTTCTGCAGTGGATGGAAAGGTATGATATTATAGATGGAAAAGAAGATATATAATCACCTGATCAAAAAATGCCAAAAAGGGTATAAATCTCTGGCTGTATTATTGGATCCTGATAAAACAGACCTGACCAGGCTAAAATACTTATTAAATATTTGCATGGAAAACAAGGTAGACTACCTGATGGTAGGAGGTAGTCTGATCATGCATTTCAGCATTGAACAAATTGTACAGATAATTAAAGGGCATTGCAATATTCCGGTGATCCTTTTTCCCGGCAATAGCTTTCACCTGGATTTTTCAGTAGATGCCATCCTTTTTCTGTCACTGATATCCGGTCGCAATCCAGACTATTTGATCGGTCAGCAGATGTTGGCTGCTCCTCTGATCAAAAAACATGGAATTGAAAGTATTAGTACCGGGTATATGCTGGTGAATTCCGGCGCTCCCACCACTGCCTCATACGTTAGTCATACCATTCCCATCCCCAATCATAAACCGGAAATTGCTGCCGCCACAGCCATGGCTGGTGAAATGTTAGGTATGAAACAAATATATCTTGATGCCGGAAGTGGTGCAGAAAAGCCTGTTTCTACCGGTATAATTGAAGCAGTCAGGAAATCAGTCAATTGTCCCTTGCTGGTGGGAGGCGGATTAAACTGCTCAGAAAAGGCACTACAGGCAGTACAGGCCGGAGCAGATTTACTGGTAATAGGTAATGGGGTAGAAAAAAACCCCGAATTGATCATCGAGGTTTCCGAAAAACTGGGTGAACTCAACCAGTCTTTAGATATTTATTAATGATTCTCTTCTTCTCATTTTGCCGGCTGGTATACCAAACATCATCTTGAACCGGCGACAGAAATAAGCTGTATCTTTGTATCCCACTTCCTTACCAATATCACGGATACTCTTTTTGGTGGTCCTTAGCAAATTAACAGCCTGTTCCATTCTTTGATATTCAATGTAATCCTGGGGGTTGATGCCAGTAAGCATTTTAAAATATTGGCCTACGTAGTCTTCAGATACGTTAGCTACATTGGCCAGGATCTTATTGGAAAGATCGCCTTCAAGGTTCTCTTTGATGTAGGCAAAAATATCAATCAATCGGGGATCTTTGAAGTAGGTGCTGTTAGTGGCCAGCTGCTCCACAAAAAGACGATTGGTAATAATGTAACGAATGACCTCAACCACCAAATATTCTGTGTTGATTTTCACAACCCTCTCATTGCCAGCCAAATCAGATACGTTCTCATTAAAAATATTCTCAATTAACTGGGTAATTTTAGGGCTGTTACGTATAACAAAAGGCGGTATATCCAAACTGGCAAAAAAGTTTACAGAATCAAAAACTTTAGCGTCAAAATTAACATAACTGAAACTTTCCTGTTCCTCACCATCTAAATCTTTGATGTTGAAGCTTTTAATGAAATTCTCCTTTTTACTGATGAAATCATCATTTGTCATAGTAGTGGAAGACCCACTACCATAGGTCATAGGCACCATTTTTCCACCAGGTACAAATAACAGTTCTTTTTCTTTGACTACTTCTTTATCCTGGCCATACTTTACTTCTCCTTTATGGACCAGCATAATGGTGTTTTCTACATCATAATAGTTCTTAATGGTGACAGGTTGTAATATTCTAATATTTTTTGCCTTAATAAACCTAACTCCTAAAGATTCAATTATTTTATTATAATCTTCCATGGTATAAATTGGTAATCCGAAAAAATAGAATTTTCTCTAACTTTTGTTGTACAAATTTTATAAAAAATATTTTAATGTACAAGCGACATATAAAAAAAGTACAAAAAAAATTTAAATCCTTATTGTATTTTATTTATAACTGGGGAAACTAACTTATTTTATATGCTTTAGAATAGATTTTGCAATAGTTAATTTTTGCATTTCTGAAGTTCCTTCATAAATCTGAGTGATTTTGGCATCGCGCAACATCCTTTCCACATGATACTCTTTAACATAGCCATATCCTCCATGTATTTGAATGGCTTCATTGGTCACTTCCATAGCAACCTGGGAAGTAAATAATTTGGCCATAGCGCTGGCCTGAGAATAATTCTGGTCCTGATCCTTTAAAAAGGCGGCTTTCAGACACAAACTCCTGGCTGCCTCTATCTGGGTAAACATTTCTGCCAGTTTAAATTGTATAGCCTGGTGACGGGCAATTAACTGACCAAAAGCCTTTCTTTCCTGGGCATATTGTAAAGCCAGCTCATAGGCACCTGAGGCAATACCCAATGCCTGAGCTGCAATGCCGATCCTGCCTCCGTTCAGACTTTGCATGGCTATACGGAATCCTGATCCTGGTTTTCCCAACAGATGAGATTTTGGTACTTTTACCTGTTCAAATCCAATGGAATGGGTATCCGAACTTCTGATACCCAATTTATTTTCACCAGGATATACCGTCACCCCTTCCCAGGCTTTTTCCACCAAAAATGCATTAATTCCCTTATATCCCTGAGATGGAGCAGCATTGGCAAAAACGATGTATAGTGAAGCGCTGCTGCCATTTGTGATCCAGTTTTTGGTGCCGCTAAGCAAGTAGTATTCTCCCTGATCCTCGGCCAGGGTACTAATGGCGGTGGCATCTGATCCGGCCTCCGGCTCTGACAAGCAATAGGCTCCCAGAATTTCACCGGTAGCCAGCTTTCCCAAATACTTTTCTTTTTGATCGGCATTTCCATGCATTTCCAAAGGCCAGCAGACCAGTGAGTTATTTACTGACATAATGACAGCTGCCGATGCATCCACTTTGGCAATCTCTTCCATAGCCAATACATAAGAAATGGTATCCATACCGCCTCCTTGGTATTGTGGGTGTACCATCATGCCCAAAAACCCCAGTTCCCCCATTTTTTTTACAGGTTCCTGCGGAAAAATTTTCTTTTCATCTCTTTCAATCACACCGGGCAGGAGTTCAAGGCGGGCAAAATCTCTGGCGGCCATTTGTACCGCCAGCTGTTCCTCGGTAAGGTTAAGATCCATTTAGTTCTGGTTTATGTTTGAGTAAACAACCATGGATGGTCTTCTGATGTTTGGACATGATCATAAAAAAAGGTTAAAAAATGATGAACCATTTTCTAACCTTCAGGATATTTAATTAAAATGATATTTTCTAATTAATCTCTGTTGCCTAAAAACAGGGAAATATAGTACAACAAGGTTACCAGCGAGCCAACTGCAGCTACCACATAGGTCATGGCGGCCCATTTAAGAGCATCTTTGGCCATATATTCTTCCTGGCCTCTTACAACTCCCCGATCACTCATCCAGGCCAAAGCCCGCTTACTGGCATCAAATTCTACCGGCAAGGTTACCAGTGAGAACAAAGTGATCACAAAATAGGCTCCAATCACCACCAATATTACCATTTCAAAGGGAAATGCAGTGGTTAGGAAAAATCCGCCGAAAATACTGGCCAGCATCACAAAATTTAAAACCTTGGCACTAATGTTCTGAACTGGTACCATGGCAGTCCGGAATTCCAGGAAACTATAGGCTTTGGCATGTTGTACAGCATGACCACATTCATGGGCAGACACTGCAGCCGAAGCAGCAGACCTTCCGTAATATACCTCTTCACTTAAATTTACTGTTTTATTGGCAGGATTATAATGGTCTGTAAGCTGACCCTGAGTGGGAACTATTTTTACATCATAAATGCCATTATCATGCAACATTTTTTCAGCAATTTCAGCTCCGGACATGCCTCCAGCCAGCTGCACCTGCGAATATTTCCTGAACTTACTTTTAAGCCTGGAACTTACGGCAAAACTCAAAATTGCAAATACTATAAAAATTACTATCAACATCTCTTTATCAATTTTAGAAACAAATCACAAATCAATACGAAAATCATTACAAATATGTTGCCATATTATTTCATGTTGGGAGAAAGACAAAGTGTCCAGAATCAGGAAGTTTCTGTAACTGATGAGGGACGAAATTCGGGGGAGTTTATCCTGGTGCTTTTCTTCTTGATGATCAAACTGATCAGAAAACTAATGCCACCTACAATGATGACCATTGCTACCTGCGAAGTGTGCAATAATGTGGCGAATAATACCCCATCCTCCTTATCAATGCCATACAACACCAGCACACTGGCTACAAATGCGTGGTAGGCTCCAATTCCACCTTGCACCGGGGCAGCCATACCCAGACTACCCATGGCCAAAATAGATAATCCAGCCAATAAACTTAAGGAAGAAGTTTCCGGCAAAGCAAAAACTACAACATAAGACATGGCATAATACAGAATCCAGATCATGATGGTTGATAATATAAATCCAATCATATGATCTACCCGGCGTATACTGGTAAGCCCTTCTACCAATTCCCTTAAAAAGCCTCTGACCTTGATAAAAATTTTATTTTTTTTGATTCTTTCCTTGTGATGACGTAATACCAAAAATGCAGTAATTAAGCCGGCACCGCCCAGACCAGCTACGATGTACACCAAGAGCAGGTTACGCCCGATCAAAGCCAGTTTATCTTCAAAAAAACCAGTAAAATAATCATTGAGCAAGTCAAACTCAACTACAAACGCGGCAGCAACAATTAATAAAAGAACCAGAAAATCAATGATCCTTTCTGCCACCACTGTACCCAGAGATGAGGTCATGGCTACATCATCAGTTTTTTTCAATATACCACAACGGGTCACTTCACCCATACGAGGCACCAGTAAATTGGCAAAATAACCCACCATCACCGCCAGAAACGTTCTGAACAGATTTAACCGGTATCCTATGGGTTTGAGCAACAAATTCCAGCGATAAGCCCTCAAGATATGTGCTATCAGGGCAAAAAATATGGAGAGAACAATCCACTTAAAATCTGCCTGCCTAAGTTTTAAAAACATCTGGTTCAGGTCAATATCCCGAAACACGAACCATAATAATATTCCTGCCACAGCCAGGGTGACGGTATATTTAAGAAAAGATCTTAATTTTTTCAAGGCTTAATTTAATTTGGATTCCAGCAGGTTACTTTGGCTGTTGGGAAACAATATTTTAGGTTGGTAGGTTCTGGCCTTTTCTTTCTCAATCAACATATAGGAAATGATTATGATGATATCTCCCACCTGTGCTTTTCTTGCAGCAGGACCATTAAGACATACCATTCCACTGCCTCTTTTACCTTTGATCACATAGGTTTCCAGTCGTTCACCGTTATTCACATTAACGATCTGAACCTTTTCATTCTCTACCAGGTCTGCTGCATCCATCAGGTCCTGATCCAGGGTAATACTGCCCACATAATTCAAATCCGCCTGGGTAATCTTAACCCTGTGAATTTTTGATTTTAATATTTCAATATACATATTCCCTCTGTTTTGAGAGTGTATAACTAATTCAATATTGTAACAACAAAATAAAAGGCAAAGTTAGATATTTTTCTTTGAATTCTAAAAGCAATGTTTCATACTATCCGTTCAGAATCAAATTATCTATCAGGCGTACCCCTTCAATTTCAGCTGCAATACAAACAGCCAAGGGGATTTTTTCTCTAACAACAGATACAGGCATAAGATCATCTGCCCCTGCTACTTCCAGATATTCCAACTTGATCCGGGGGAACTTCTTTATTAAATCTATGCCTGCCTGCCTGGCCTGGTGAACAGAATGACCCGCTTCAAGTTGGTCCCTTACCAGGGAAAGACTCTGAAACAATTGAGGCGCTACTTCACGCCCGGCAGCATTTAATCTGGCATTCCGGGAAGACAGGGCCAGGCTGTCTTGATCTCTGACAACAGGCATCATCATCAATTTTACCGGCATAAATAACTCATCCACCATCTTCTGAATGATCATAAATTGCTGCAGATCTTTCTGACCAAAATAAGCCTGGTCTGGCTGAACAATATTCAACAGTTTATTTACCACCAGGGCTACACCATTAAAATGTCCCGGGCGATGTGATCCTTCCATTACCTGATCCAAAGGGCCCAGATCAAAATTTATAAAGGATTTTTGGGGGTACATCACCTGATCTTCCGGTAAAAAAAGTACATCACAGCCAATGTTTTCTAAAAGGTGCTGGTCTTTTTGGTAATTGCGGGGATAGGTGCGAAGGTCACGGGGATTATTAAATTGGGTGGGATTGATGTAAATACTACAAACGGTAACTTGATTATCTTGCTTGCTTTGCTCCAACAGCGACAGATGACCCTGATGCAATGCACCCATTGTAGGTACAAAGCCTACCTTTTGAGAAGCTAAAAATTTTTGCTTTAAAAAGGCTTTTAAAGGTTCTATTTTTTTAAAAATAACCATATAAAATTAAATTATAGTAATAATATTAGCTATTGTCACGTTTTTAAATGGAATGAATAGGGTTAAAATCGTAAAAATTTACTATTTTTGTAAACCCATTTATAGAAACAAATCAAACATCTCAAAAATATGTCAAAATTGCGAATACTTTATGTAGCAAGTGAAATTGATCCTTTCTTGCATACTTCTCAGGTGGCCGAATTCGTAAGAAAACTGCCACAAGCGATGCAGGAAAGAGGAATGGAAATCCGTATCCTTGTACCCAGATTTGGGTTAATTAATGAGCGTAAAAACAGATTGCATGAAGTGGTGCGGTTGTCTGGAATTAATATAGCGGTTGGTGATGAAGAGAAGCCATTAGTGATCAAGGTTGCATCTATTCCAAATGCCAAATTACAGGTATATTTTATAGATAATGAAGATTACTTCCACCGTAAATCAGTTTTCTTTGATAATGAAAACAATTTTTACGAGGACAACGACGAAAGAGCCATCTTTTTCTGCAAAGGTGTGATTGAAACGGTACGAAAACTGGGATGGACTCCGGACATCGTTCATTGTAATGACTGGATGACCAGCTTGATCCCCATGTATTTGAAAACCAAATACAAAAACGACCCAATATTTAAGAAAACAAAAACGGTTTTTACAGTTTATGATAATGTATATTCTCATAAATTCAGTAGTGATCTGATTGATAAGGTAAAAATGGTCGATATCGATGAAAAACTGCTGGTTAACCTTGAATCTGCTGATTTGGAAGGATTCATAAAAATTGGTATAGAATATGCTGATGTTGTCATCAAAGCAGAGGAAGAGTTTACCAATGGATTGAACCAGTTGTTTAATGAGCTTCCTAAAAATAAGAAGGTCGATATCATCGAAAAAGGTGAGAACTTTTTGGATTCATATTATAATTTATATAATGAACTTATTGGTTGAAAAAACAAAAAATATCTCTTATCAGTCAGGGCTAATGATTTTATTGTTAGCCCTGATTTTATTTTCATGCGAGGAGACTAATGAAATAGGAGAGGATTTTATTACAGATAAAGATAAAGTAGGGGTATTTGAGGCGATATTGCCGATTTCAACCCCGGTAAAATTAATAGATTCTGTAATTACTGAAAGTAATAGCCGTTTTTTATCAGGCTCATATCATGATCAAGATTTAGGAAAAGTAAGTGCAGAAGGCTACATGGATTTTTTCATTGGTCAAAAAGTGCCGGAACTGGCTTCTGATGCAGTATTTGATTCCCTGATAGTAGAATTGCGGTCTTTATACTACTATGGTAATGACATGGATCAGGATCAGATTTTGAACATCCACCAATTAAAAGATACTATTCAGGTTATTCAGGTAGAGGAAGTGGGCCCTGATAGCACTTCAAGATCCAGGTTATTTAAGTATAGTTTTCAGTCTGAGGAATATTTTGAGGAACCTTTAGGCTCCGTCAGTTTTTCGGTTACTGATGAATTAATTGATGATGATTCGCTTTTAACTATCAGGTTGAATGAAGATTTTGGTGAGTTGCTTTTTGATAAAGTAAAAAATGATACTTCTTTGATAAATTCAAGAACTGATTTTGGTGCTTTGTTTAAAGGTTTGGCCATAGTACCTGATCATCAGCAGAATAGTGCCGTAATAGGATATTCTGTGAGCAATTCAAATATGAGACTTTATTATCATTCGTCACAAGACACGTCCAGTATAGCTTTTAGATTTTCCGGAGTGACTTATAGCAGCATCAAAACAGATTTTGCAGGAACAGCTCTGGCCGGATTGGAGGAGACAGAAGGCTTGTTTGATCCGGCAGAACCCAGAATTTATTCCCAGAGCGGAACATCTATTGCCCCGGTTTTTAGTTTTGACCGGTTTCAGGAATATGCTGATTCTGTGGGAAATATTATTATTAATGAAGCTATCCTGGAAATAAAAATAAAACCCTATGATGATTTTACACCTCCTCCAAGGTTTCTGTATGTTTATGCAACTGACAGTACCTACAATGTATTAAATACTGCCACAGGGGGTTTAACTCTGGATAACAATGGGAGTATTACCGCTCCTTCCCAGAACCGGGTTCCTTTAAATATCAGATTTCAAAAAAATCAAAATGCGTATTATCTGAATACGACCCTGTTTTTACAAAATTTATTAGAAGAAAATAGCACAATAAATAATATTATGCTGTATCCCTTTGTTTCAGAAGGGTCATCCACCACTATAGACCGTTATATAGCGGATTTTGAAGATGTGAAACTATACGTTTATTATACAACCGTAAGATAATAATTTTTTAATTTTATAATTTGTTAACCAATCACTTAACCAATTTTTTAAATTATGTGTGGAATAGTAGCTTATGTAGGATCCAGACAAGCCCATGAGGTAATTGTTAAAGGTTTGAAAAGATTAGAATATCGCGGCTATGACAGTGCCGGAATTGCCTTGCTGAATGACAATAAAATGCATGTTTATAAAAAGCAGGGTAGAGTCTCAGAGTTGGAGAATTTTGTTTTAGATAAAGACCTGAACAGCCATATTGGTTTAGGACATACCCGCTGGGCTACCCATGGAGCACCTACAGATTTAAATGCCCATCCTCATACCTCCGGTAATGGAGAATATGCCATCATTCATAATGGTATTATTGAAAATTACAGTTCCATCCGCCAGGAACTAATCAACAAGGGTCATACCTTTCAAAGTGAAACGGATTCTGAAGTGTTGATCCATTTTATTGAAGACATAAAGAAGTATAATGATTGCAGTCTGGAAGAGGCAGTCAGACTGGCCCTAACCAAAGTAGTGGGAGCCTATGCCATTGTGGTATTATCTAAAAATGATCCAAATACCTTGATTGCCGCACGTAAAGGCAGTCCATTGGTTATAGGATTAGGCAAAGATGAATTTTTCCTGGCTTCAGATGCCACCCCTATTGTTGAGTATACCAATGAAGTGGTTTATATGAATGATCAGGAAATTGCAGTAATTAAGGATAATTCGCTCAAAATAAAAACTACCCAGGATATTCCTTCCACACCCTATATCCAAACCCTTGATATGGAACTGGAAGCCCTGGAGAAAGGTGGATTTGAACATTTCATGTTGAAGGAAATCTTTGAGCAACCTAAATCCATCAAAGACAGTATGCGGGGCAGGTTGATCGCATCTACCGGCCATCTGGTATTAGGTGGCATTCGCGAATATCAAAATAAACTATTGCAGGCAGAAAGAATAATTATCATTGCCTGTGGAACCTCCTGGCATGCCGGTCTGGTAGCTGAATATTTCTTCGAAGATTTTTGTCGCATCCCTGTAGAAGTAGAATATGCCTCTGAATTTCGTTACCGAAATCCGGTGATCAAAGAGGGAGATGTGGTGATAGCCATTTCTCAATCCGGTGAAACTGCCGATACTTTGGCCGCCATGGAACTGGCCAAATCCAAAGGAGCCATCATTTTTGGGGTCTGTAATGTGGTGGGCTCCTCCATAGCCCGTTTTTCTCATGAAGGCGCTTATACCCATGCCGGCCCGGAAATCGGTGTGGCCAGTACCAAGGCCTTTACCGCCCAATTAACATTGCTTTCCATGATTGCCCTGCTGGTGGCTCGCAAAAAGGGCACCATCAAAGATCACAAGTATCATGAACTATTGGTGGAGTTGGAAAATATTCCAGCTAAAGTGGAAAAGGTGCTGGAAAAAACGGATAGCTCCATCAAAAAAATGGCTGAAACTTACAAAGATGCCCGTAATTTCCTTTACCTGGGTAGGGGATACAATTTTCCGGTAGCCCTGGAAGGTGCTTTAAAGTTAAAGGAGATTTCCTACATTCATGCTGAAGGTTATCCTGCTGCGGAAATGAAACATGGTCCGATTGCCCTGATAGATGCAGAAATGCCGGTAGTATTCATAGCCACCAATGACAGTTCCTATGACAAGATCGTTTCCAATATCCAAGAGGTGAAGGCCCGTAAAGGAAAAGTAATCGCTATAGTAACTGAAGGCGATGACCTTATACCGGAAATGGCCGACCATGTGATTGAAGTGCCATCGGCCAATGAAGCTTTTATGCCCATGGTAGCGGTGATCCCCCTACAATTGTTATCCTATCATATTGCAGTGATGAGAGGATGCTCTGTAGATCAGCCACGCAACCTGGCTAAATCAGTGACGGTAGAATAAAATTATAATTGCTGGCAAATGATTGTCAGTTTCAGGCGATCATTTACTGTTTTAATATGAAAAAATCCATGAATAGAGATTTATTGACCCACATCATCCGACGTCCCCGGCGGAACAGAAAATCAAAGGCGATCCGATCCATGGTAGAAGAAACCCGGCTACATCTCAATGATCTGATCTTCCCGCTTTTTCTGATCGAAGGAGTAAATCAAAAAATAGAAGTACCCTCCATGCCGGGGATCTTTAGGTATTCCCCTGATCTGTTACTTGAAGAAATTGGATCATGTGTTCAACTTGGATTGAATGCTTTTGTCATTTTTCCTGCCATTTCAGAGGAAAAAAAAGATAAACAGGCTTCGGAAGGTTATAATCCGGAAGGGCTTTATATTTCCAGCCTTAAAACAATCAAACAAAACTTTCCTGATATTTGCCTGATCACAGATGTGGCCATGGATCCTTACAGCTCTGACGGTCATGACGGTTTGGTAGAAAATGGGAAGATCCTGAATGATGAAACTTTATATATTCTGGGAAAAATGGCTTTGGCCCAAGCCCGGGCCGGGGCAGATATTTTAGGTCCTTCTGATATGATGGATGGCCGGATAGGATATATCCGGGAATTGCTGGATGATGAAGGTTTTACTGAAGTTAGCATCATGTCTTATACGGCCAAATATGCCAGTGCTTATTATGGCCCCTTCCGGGATGCCCTGGATTCAGCCCCCAAATCCGGTGATAAAAAAACCTATCAAATGGATCCTGCCAACCAGCAGGAGGCAATAATTGAAGCCTCTCTGGATGAACAGGAAGGAGCTGATTTTTTAATGGTGAAGCCTGCCCTCTCTTATCTGGATGTAATAAAAAGTTTGAAAGACCACTTTCCTTTACCTATCGCAGCATACAATGTGAGTGGTGAATATGCCATGGTGAAAGCAGCGGCTCAAAAGGGCTGGCTGGACGGAGAGCAAATTATGCTGGAAACCTTGTTGAGCATAAAAAGGGCTGGAGCCTCTTTAATTTTAACCTATTTTGCCAAGGATTTTGCCCGGTTCAAGAAGTAAATATCAAATCCTGAATGGTTACTTTTGCTCCAGTTGTGTCACCTTCTCCCATAAACGCTCAATTTGCTGCTCCAGATAAACCAGCTTTGACGGTAGTGGATCCGGGGGAGAGAGATGGGTGCTGTAAACTGCTACCACTTTCCACATTTCTTTAATATCTATCCGGGGAACATTGATTAAAGGATAATGGGTATTATCCGCTTTGAGTTCCAGTTGCTCCCCTCCTTTTATTAACCTCCTGATCAATATCTGGTCTTGAACTAATAAAAGAAGCACTTCCCCCTGCTTCAAATCATGATAATCATCCACATTTATAAGGTAAGTCAGCACAATATCACGAACCTTCAATCCGGCCTGAGCCTGCTGCATTTCATCATTTTGTACCTGAAAGGCCCTCCAGGTATGTTTTTGATCGCTAGGCAAAAATATTTCCGGAAGGTTGGCCATAAAATCACGATTTTCCCGCTGATAAATATATTCCAACCAATGGTCTGACTTTATCAGGGGTACACCTTTGACTTTTGAAACCTTTGTTTTTGTCGAAGTTGATGATTCCTCTTCCTTTTTCCCCTTAGCAAACAAGTCAAAATGATACAATTCATTAATGGTGATCTCTTTGGTCAGCAACACATCAATAGATAAGCCAAAATGATGAGCAATTTGAATTATAGTATCTATTTTAGGTTCGGCCCGGCCTTCTTCATAAGCTCCTACACTAGGTCGGGCCAGATTAAATAATTTAGCAAAATCGGCCTGTGAAAGCTTTTTAACTGTTCTTATCTTGCGAATATTCTTCCCAATAAATGACATAAAAAATATTTTGAATTTATGCTAACCTTTTGAGCCGTTCTATCGTTATTAGATATATTAAGTATATAAGGAAATATTTGTTGAACAATTTAATCTTAAAAACCATCATGTACTGCTTTTCTAAAAGATTATATTATTTGTTATTGTAAAAATTGAAAATATATTTTTTTAAATTTATCCTAAATATATTTCAATCAAACAAATAATTAAACCATGGAGAGTAATTTTCAAAAAGTAAAAGACTATTTAATCGAATTAGATTATGCCATCGTGCAGGAAAATGAAGAGGATGAAGTATTTGTAGTAGAAAATGAAGCTGCCGGCATCAAAAATCTGGTAATTGCCTGCGCTGATCCTATCTTGATCATGGAACAGTATCTTTTTGAAATTCAAAATGTAGACAAACAAGTGTTTGTCAGTTTATTGCAAAAAAACCGGGATATCATACACGGAGCTTTTGTATTGGATGAATCCGGCCAGAGGGTTATTTTCAGAGATACATTGCAGCTGGAAAATCTGGATCTGAATGAATTGGAAGGCTCACTCAATTCATTAGAATTATTATTAAGTGAGTATTCGGAAGAATTAATTAAGTTTTCAAAAAATTAAAAAAAATAAAAGTATTATGGGAATTTTCAATAGATTATTTAAAATAGGACAATCAGAAGCACATTCTGCCATAGACAAATTAGAAAATCCAATAAAGTTAACCGAACAGGGAATCAGAGATCTAAAAAATGATCTTAACAATAGTTTACAGTCCCTGGCTCAGGTAAAAGCTATGGCCATACGGTCAAAAAATGAAATGGCCACCTATAAAAACCAGGCCAATGACTATGAAAGTAAAGCCTTGAAACTGCTGGAAAGAGCAGAATCCGGGGGTATTGATCCCAATGAAGCAGATCGGTTGGCCAGTGAAGCATTGGCCAAAAAGGAAGAAGCTTTACAGCAGGCTGCTCGTTCTACTGAAGAAAAAGAGAAATTCGATCAATCTGTGGCTCAGTTAGAACAAAATGTGAAAAAGCTGAAACAAAACATCAGCAAATGGGAAAATGAATTGAAAACCCTGAAAGCCAGGGCTAAAGTAGCTGATGCCACCAAAAATCTGAATAAACAAATGTCACAAATAGACTCTTCCAGTACTGTATCCATGCTGGAACGGATGAAGGATAAAGTAGCCGAAGACGAAGCTTTGGCGCAGAGTTATGGCGAAATTGCCAATGAAAGTAAAAGCCTGGATGAAGAAATAGACAAGGCCCTGGACGATACATCTTCCCGCGGTTCTGATGCTTTGGCTGCATTAAAAGCAAAAATGGCAGCCAAAAAAAATCAAGGTGAAGGAGGAGCATAACACTCATCAGGCTGCTTAAACTAGCAGCCTGATCTATTTTTTACCATTCATAAAGGTATAAGCCTTTATTTATAATATCTATTCCAATTGTTTAATTTAATATTTAACTTCGTAATTCATCAGAAATAAGTACACATGGGTATATTTGATTTTTTTAAAAAGAAGAAAGAACCGGATTACGATCCCTCAAATATAAAAATTACTGATCTGCAGAAAGGCTTTGTACTGGAATACGATCTCAAAACCTGGGTAGTGTCAGAATCATATGAGTATGATTGGGGTGATCATTTTTTTACACGGGAATACAAATTAGACAGCGGTGATGAATCCATTTACCTGCATGTGGAGTATGATGATGAATTATACCTTAGCGTCACTAAAAAAATTAAGTTGCTGATGATTGATGAAGATCTGCCTGATTACATAGTAGAACATCAGCACCCGCCTAAAAAAATTACCTATAAAGGTACTACCTTTTATTTTGATGAAGAAAGTCCGGGATATTTTCGAAATATGTCCAGCTCCGCGGAAAATTGGTCTGAATTAATTTCCTGGGATTATTATGATGAAACCGATAAACACATTCTTAATATTGAGCAATGGGGTGATCGGGAATTTGATGCTGCGGTTGGAAATGTAGTGCAGGAATTCGAATTCTCCAATATATTGCCCGGTGAAAACCAAAACCAAAATTAATCATGAAAAAGTTTGCTTTACTACTTATACCAGTCTTTCTTTTAAGCGCCTGCGGTGGAGCTGATTTTAAAAAAACACCGGTAGATAATTTTATCAGAGATATGGATAATGTTGATTCATACTCTATTTTACTTTATGACATGAATGTAGAAGGAACCTTTTTTAAGGATTACATGCACCAGTATCGCATTGTAAAGACTCAAAATGGAGAAGTAGAAGAAGAAACCACCCGGTGGTATGAAGTTCCGGAAAATTTCTTTATGCAACACCAGGAACATATGGGTATGGAGATCGCTGCTAAAAGTGAAGATGGAAAAGTTTCCCGTACAGCCAGCCCTCCCGGCTATTCCAATTATGTCGGAAATCCGCAATATGGTCATTGGGTGAATCGTGGTGGCGATTCTTTTTGGGAATTTTATGGAAAATACGCTTTGCTTAGTTCAATGTTTAACATGATGTCTTTCCCCGTCAGAAGATCTTATTATGATACTTATAGGGGAAGTTATTATGGCAGACAACCCTATTATGGACCCTCTATGTCAGGCAGAAGAATGTATGGTACCAATAGCACTTACAACAGCCGGGTAAAACCGAATACCACCTGGCAGCGCAGCGCTTCGGCCAGTTCATTTAAGAACAGGGTTAGAAGGAGTGTGAGCCCAAGTTCCCGTTCAGGGTCAAGATATAGTTCTTCCGGATCAATCCGTTCCAGGGGTGGTGGTTTCGGAAAATAAGAAGTAATAAGTGCTTTTAATTCTGTTTGATCAGCTATAACATTGAAGTGGAATAAAATCACAAACTTTAAATTCAATATATTAAATGGAATTCCTTGATACTGCATTAACCACCCTGGTTTACCTGGCCAGTTGTTTTATTTTATTTTACCTGGGCAAACTGGCTTATCAACTGATACATAAAAAATACAATGTAAAACATGAATTGGTAGAAAAGGACAATTTTGCCTTTGCCCTGGCTCATGTCGGCTATTTTATCGGGCTGCTTTTGGCCATTGGCAGCGCAATAGTTGGCCCCACTATGGGCCTGGCACAGGATATGATTGACATTTTTATCTATGGAATTCTTTCTATAATCCTGTTGAACCTGTCGATCATCATCAATGACAGGATCATCCTCCGAAATTTTCATGTTTACAAAGAAATAATCGAAGATAAAAATGAAGGCACCGGCGTGGTGGAAGGGGCCAATGCCATTGCCACTGGTTTAATTTTAATGGGCGCTGTATCTGGTGAAGGAGGAGGCATTATCACTGCTTTGGCATTTTGGTTGTTGGGACAGTTAATTTTAATCCTGACTGCCTATGTATACAACTGGATCACCCCTTATGATATTCATGAGCATATAGAAAAGGATAATGTGGCGGTGGGGATTGGCTTTGCCGGAGCCATCATATCTATTGGCAATCTGATCAGATATGGTTTGATGACAGATTTTGTGAATTGGCAAACTACATTATCCAATGTTGGCATTGATGTACTCGTTGGACTTTTATTTCTGCCCCTGGTCAGGTTTCTGGCAGATAAAGTATTGCTGCCCGGTCAGAATCTCACAGATGAGATCGTCAATCAGGAAAAAGCCAATCTGGGCGCAGCCACTATTGAAGCTTTTGCCTATGTAGGTGGTTCCGTACTGATTACATGGAGCCTTTAAAAACATCACCAGGTTAGCCTATAATAAATTGTTCCTTTCAGCTTTATTTAACAAAGGGAAGATATTGTGAAACTGAAATCAAATATTTTAAAGCTGGCTTTATTTGCAACAGGATTATCCGGTATAGTGGCTGAATACATACTATCAACACTTGCTACCTATTTCCTGGGCAATTCCGTATTACAATGGACCATGATTGTTTCAATCATGCTGTTTTCTATGGGTTTAGGCAGTAGAATCAGTAAATTCATTGATAACAATCTTTTGAAAAAATTTATACTGATCGAATTCACACTTTCTATACTGACAGCCTTCTCATCTTTGCTGGCCTATAGTGCTGCAGCATATACCATTTATACTGGTTTCATCATTTATAGCTTAAGCATATTGATCGGTATCCTGATTGGCATGGAAATTCCCCTGGTGATCCGGATCAATCAGCAGTTCGAAGAATTAAAAATCAATGTATCTTCTATTCTGGAAAAGGATTATTATGGCAGTCTGGCAGGTGGTGTATTCTTCGCTTTTATTGGCTTGCCTTTGCTGGGCCTGACTTATACACCCTTTATTTTAGGTACTATTAATTTTGCCGTGGCCATGATCCTGTACCTGATGCTGGTACCTCATTTGAAACCTCGATTGAAGTGGCAATTGAACAGTTTGTCTGGGGGCGTTGCGATCCTGTTGATAAGCGGCTTTTTTCTGGCTCAACCCATCATTCTTTATGGTGAACAAAACAGGTATAAGGACAAGATCATTTTTGAAAAACAGAGCAAATACCAGAAGATCGTAATGACACAATGGAAAGATGACTTCTGGTTATACATAAATGGCAACCAACAGTTATCCACCCTGGACGAACAAATGTATCATGAACCATTGGTGCATCCTTCTTTAAGTATTCACCAGTTACCTCGTGATATCCTGGTTTTAGGTGGGGGAGATGGCTGTGCAGTCAGGGAAATATTAAAATATCAGGAAGTTAATTCCATTACGGTGGTTGATCTGGATCCGGTAATGACAGAATTAGGCAGGACCCATCCTATTTTCACCAGGCTCAATAATAACGCCCTTAACCATTCCAAAGTGCACGTGATTAATCAGGATGGTTATCATTTTCTGGAACAGGATCGTCAATATTATGATGTGGTCATTGTAGACTTACCTGATCCTAAAACTGTGGAATTAGGGCGCTTGTATTCCTTTGAGTTTTATTCCCTGATCCATAAGAAGCTTCGCCCTAACGGAATCCTGGTGACTCAGGCAGGCAGCCCCTATTATGCTACCAAAGCATTCCTGTGTATACGAAAAACCATGGATGCGGCAGGATTTCAAACTGTTCCTTACCATAACCAAATCCTGACCCTGGGAGAATGGGGCTGGGTATTAGGCATAAAAGAACCAGCCGGAAGGAATTTAAAGCAAAGATTACAGCAGTTGGATTTTGAGGGCATCAATACCCGGTGGCTTAATCAGGAGGCAATGCAAATGATTACCTCCTTCGGCAAGGATATATATGCCTTTCCGGTGGATTCAGTAAAAATTAATAAAGTACACGACCCTGTACTGTACAAATATTACCTTGATGGCAACTGGGATCTTTATTAAGGTCCTGTAAATACAGATAGTTATGGAAGAACAACAAGAAATAGATCAATTAATGTATAATTACCAGGAATGGTTGTCAGAGACCGATCCTAAAATGCTTTTTTACCATCTTAATACTTTTCTGGAAACCTGTGGATATAATATATTGAATTTTGTAGAACATCATTTTGAACCTGAGGGATATACCTGTTTGTGGTTATTAGGAGAAAGTCACCTGGCCCTGCATACATTTCCTGATAAAGGATTGACTTATCTGGAATTATCCGGCTGCAATAGAGAAAAAAATGAATCTTTCATGAACCAGGTGAAATCCTGGATCAACAGGAATGAATCCGGGCCTGATATTTAGAAAACCCGGACTCAGTCTACTTTTTCTTTAATATATTTTACATATAATAGTTCCAGGGTTTACGACAAGGACCGCTCATCATATCATTTGCTTCCGCATCATTAATAAATTGCTCTTTAACCGGTTCCCACTTCAATGGCCTTTTTAGTTCGTAAGCAATATTGCCCAAATAGCATATCGTAGCCGTACGATGACCAGTTTCAACATCAGCCACTGTTTTTTTCCTGGTTTTAATACCATCAATGAAATTCTGATAATGATTATCACTTACATAAAGGTGCTGGTCAGGTTTAATTGTGACTTTTTGTAAACTTTCAGGAGTGGTATTTAAAAAAGAGCGGCTAACTTCAATCACCCCATCGGAACCTTCAAATCTTACGGCATTGCCTTTGCCAAAATCTTCGTGGGTCATTTCTACCCCATTATCATAGATGTAGGTCAGGTGCTGGTATTGACTTCCGTCTGGTGGAATTATTTGAGTAGGTCCACTACGATCCATACCAAGAGCCCACTGCGCAATATCAAACATATGAGCGCCCCAGTCAGCCATACCTCCTCCTCCAAATTCCTTATAATCTCTCCAGCGCGGCCATTGATTTTGCTCAATGGGGGGAGAAAGCACTTCATGATAAGGTCTCATTTCTGCCGGGCCTATCCAGCCAGTCCAATCCAGGTATGATGGATTGGGCTGAGCAGGTAAATCACAAGGTACCGGTGGGCCTCCTACGGTCACTTTTATTTTCTTTATATCTCCTATATAACCATTTCGGACCAATTCACTGGCAAAACGAAAATCTCTCCAGGACCTTTGCATACTTCCCGTCTGCAAAATCCTTTGATGATCTTTGACTGCTTTAACCATGGCTTTCCCTTCTTCAATGGTATGAGAAAGTGGTTTTTCAGTATAAATATCCTTGCCTGATTTAGCTGCCTGAACTGTAGGGATGGCATGCCAATGATCTGGAGTTCCAATAACCACTGCATCTATATCAGAACGAGCCAGCAATGCTCTGAAATCATCATAAGCATCACAACCTTTATAGGCAGTTCCTTTTTGATCAGCATAATAATCATTGACCTTTGATACAAACCTGGTTAGTTTTTGAGCATCAACATCAGCTCCGGCCACCACCTGCACCTCCGGAATTTTCAGAAAAGCATTCGCCAATGTACCTTCCACCTGCTTACCCACACCAATGTAACCAAATACAATTTTATCACTGGGAGCTATATAATTGACGCCTCCCAGCACATGCCGGGGAACAATGTAAAAAGAACCCAGTAAACCGGCAGATTGGAGGATGAATTTACGGCGAGAAACTTTGGACATATTAACTTTTTTATTTTTCATAATGGGATTTGATTTTTTCTAATCCTTAAATTATGAATTTTTTTCAATAAATTGGAGGGTTTCTGCTATTTTCCGGCAAAACTCAGTCTATTCGAAATAGTTCACATTCAGCAAATAGTATAAAAAATGAAAGATAAATTTTTTGTGTTTGAAGGTATTGATGGTTCAGGTAAATCAACTCAGCTTCAGTTATTGAAAAATAAGTTACAACAATATCAGCTAAGGCATTATATCACAGCAGAGCCAACCAACAGTCCAATCGGTTCTATTATCAGGAATATCCTGAACCGCAGGATCACTGCTTCAGAGGAAACAATTGCAACTCTGTTTCTGGCAGACCGGCTGGATCATTTGCAAAACGATGTTAATGGGCTGATTAAGATCATTCAACAGGAAACCGTGGTGATCAGCGACAGATATTATCTTTCCTCTTATGCTTACCATAGCCGAACCCTTGATATGGATTGGGTGATTCAGGCAAATGCAATTTGTGCACAAATTCTTAAGCCTACCGTTCACTTTTTTATTGATATTTCTCCTGAAGTAAGTATAAAAAGGATTCAGCAAAATCGTTACCATAGTGATCTATTCGAAAATTTGAACACTTTAAAACAGGTGAGGGGAAATTACTTCAAAGCATTTGAGAAATTAAAGGAGCAGGAAAATATACAGATCATTGACGGGGAACGTCCTGCCGATATAATTTTTGCTGATATCTGGAGCCATGTTCGACAGGAGCTAAATTTATCTGAATAAATCAATAATTACCGATTATTTATGGAATAATTCTACCTGTTTTTGTGAATTCTCAATATTTTTAAACAGAAAACATTTCTTATAATATAAAAAAAGCATTATGAAAAGCAGGAATATCCATTGCTTAAAAAGAAGCATTATATTTTTCCTTACTTTGGCTCTGTACTTCAGCTGCACAAACCAGCCAACCAATGAGACTTCTGAAACTTCTGAAAACACCGATCCGTTTCCCGGAGAAAGAGGGGATGATCTGGATACTTTTGCCCGTAATGATATATGGGAAAAAGATTCACTACCAGGAGATCAGTTTTTGGCTGAAATGGTCAAAGTGCCCAGGAATGAAGTAGTAGCTTTTGCCTTATACACGCACCAAAATGGTAAGCTAAAGATCACCGCTCAGCTATATCCTTTAAAAGCGGATGAATCCCGGGAAGTAAGATTACAGATGAACCAGAATGGAAATTGGGAGCCAATAAAAACAGCTAAAGTAATCTATCCCGGCTGGTCCGCCCATTTTGAAATTAAAGATTGGGATAACAGTAAGGATGTACCTTATCGGGTATTGCATGGACAGGATGCCTTTTTTGAAGGTTTGATCCGAAAGGATCCTAAAGATAAAGATCAGATAGTAGTAGCTTCACTGTCTTGTAACTCCAATCAAAACCGGGAATCCCGGGATGAAATTGTAAATAAATTAATAAAGCAGGATCCGGACCTGTTGTTTTTTGCCGGTGATCAAAGTTACGACCACAAGGAACATACGGCCGCCTGGTTGCTTTGGGGTAACCAATTTAAAGAAATAATTAAAGATCGACCGGTAGTAACTATTCCCGATGATCATGATATTGGCCAGGGAAATGTGTGGGGTGAAAGCGGTAAGATAGCAGATTCTCCTGCCGGTAGTACCGGGGGATATTACTATCCGGCCGAATATGTGAAAATGGTCCAAAGATGTCAGACCTGGCATTTACCTGACCCGGCAGACCCTGAACCACTTCAGCAAGATATTGGGGTGTATTTCACTAGTCTAAACATTGGTGGTGTGGATTTTGCCATTATTGAAGATCGAAAGTTCAAAACCGGTCCAGAAGGAAAAATTCCACAAATGGGCCCAAGACCTGATCACATTACTGAAGAAGGATATGATCCCAGCCTGGTGGATCTGCCCATATTGAAATTATTAGGGGAAAGACAGCTGGATTTTTTACATCAATGGGGGCAAGACTGGACAGATACCCAGATGAAAGCTGTATTATCTCAAACAGCATTTTGTGGAGCTGTTCATTTACATGGCTCCATGCAAAACCGGTTGCTGGCCGATCTGGACTGTAATGGCTGGCCCCAAACAGGCAGAAATAATGCACTGAGGGAGATAAGACGAGCCTTGGCCACACATCTTTGTGGTGATCAGCATTTGAGTGTCATCGTAAAGCATGGTATTGAAGAATTCAGGGATGGACCGTTTGCTTTTACCAATCCAGCTATTGTAAATACCTACTATGGACGCTGGTGGTGGCCTGAAGACGAACAACCCGGTGGAGGAGCGCCTATTGATAATGAGTTGCCCTGGACGGGAGATTATTTGGATGGATTATACAACAAGATCACAATGTATGCCTATGCCAATCCGGATTTTTCAAATATGAAGTTGATGAGAGATACCTTGCGCAGGAAAGAAGTGAATCTGGGTGATGGTTATGGCCTGATCAGGTTTAATAAGAAAACCCGGGAAATCACCTATGAAGGCTGGCCCCGATTCGCAGATCTGTCCCGGGGAGATGCGGCGCAGTATCCAGGATGGCCATTTACATTCTCTATGTATGAAAATGATGGACGAAAAGTGCATGGATATCTTCCTGAATTACAGTTTAATCAGGCAGATCCGGTTGTTCAGGTAATAGATGAGGAAAACAGCGAAATTCTTTATACTATGAGGATACAAGGAAAGTCATTTCGACCGAAAGTCTATAAACCAGGAAATTATACTGTAAAAGCGGGCTTTCAATCATTAGATAGCTGGTCCAGGCAAGGATTAAGTACAGATTCTCAGGATAATGTTATACAGGTAGAACTATAATTTTATACCAGAAAATGGATAAAAAGAAAGGGGCACTTGAAAAAGCACCCCTTTCTTTTTATATGAAATATATTACTAACCAACAAAACTTGAAGCCAATTCTGTTTTAATTGCGTCAAATTCCTTACTGCTTATAATTCCGGTATCTTTTAACTGGGCAAATTTGGCAATTTCATGTCTGGGATTATAATAAAAATTAAGGTTAGATATGTCCTCTATTTTTGAAATGATCCTGGCTGTACAATGATTTAATTGCTTATCCTTGATCAGGTGCAGCTCAAAATTTTCATTAATATTAATCACCTTCAAGTCTGTTTTTGAACTGAATACTAACACCATAAATAAAGGCAAAGCCAATAAAGCCAGTACCAACCATAGCTTTAACCCAAGCACAACATTTAGTAAAACTAATGCAACAGCAAAAGCCAGGCTATAAATAGCCACGTGTTTATAAGATCGCTTTTCTACAGATGTATTAGGTTTAACCTGATATGGAATTAAGCGGGAATTATCTATAAAAGTGCTTTTATATTTAACTTGATTCCAGGTAGCTATGTCAGTATTAATGTTAATCATTTTTTTATGTAATCGCGAGGTAAATTAAAATTTGATTTTGAATAATACAAAAATTAGATAATAAATCCATAAAAAAAATTAAGAAATTTTAAAATACTTTCCTTTGTAAGGTTTTAATTGTAATATTAACAGTTTTAATTGGGATTAATGAATAGAGATATTTAATCGTCTGATCCAACCTGTTGATTTCCAGTAATACTTTAAGACAAATTTTAATAACCTGATTAGCCTTAAAATTTCTTTTTTCAGGCACTATCCTGTAATATTTTATGAGGTTAAACACTAGATTGGTAAATGAGCAGGTTATATTTTCATCCATTAAAAAGTATACTATCAAAAAATGAAGCGTCTTTTAATGACTTAACAGCTTGAGTTTGAGAAAAGGAACAGCCTAACTCCAGATACAATAACCTTTTCTGAACCGACAAAATGAAAATAAGCAGGAAATAATATTTATTACATCAATTATTGATATTGTTGTAATCACAGCGAAATACTTTTTATTATTTATGTACAAATAAGGTTAGATCTCATTGTGCTAATTACTACCTGAATGAGGTACTATAGCATTTAGCCGGTTCACATTTCAATTTCAAGAGAAATACAAAAATTTTCGCTTGTCAGCAGGCTTAGAAAAGATAGGACTAAGGTAGGGTTTCAATTACACGACAATGGTCTCGACTAGCAGGGAGTAATTCCTCATTTTTATAAAAAATATTCAAGCTGCAATCAACTATTCCAGGAAAATTTTAGTTAAAAAACATCCTTTCAACGACTTAAAAATTATTCAAATCCCTTTTCTCATACATATCCTGTGGTTCAGACTCAGGAGAAAGTTCCTGATCAGTTTGATCAGAACTTTCCTGACTTTTTGATTCATTAAAAAAGGTTTTTTGCATCACCAGGATAATAGTGACACCTACGAAGATCGATGCATCAGCCACATTAAAAATTGGCCACAAAGCTATATAATCGCCTCCCCACAGAGGTACCCATTCCGCAACGCGACCTTCCCAAATATCTATATAAAACATATCTACGACCTGACCGTGAAACCAGGGAGTAACTGCATCATAAGGAGCATTATCCAGCCATACTCCATAAAATGTACTGTCTATGACATTTCCTATGGCACCTCCCAATATAAGTGCTACACACCATATCAGGCCTGGGTGCACTTTCTTTTTTACAAGTATAAACAAGTAATAAGCTATTCCTATCATCGCCACCAGCCTGAAAACGGTTAATATAAGTTTACCATATTCGGAGGCCAGTTCCATACCAAAAGCCATACCGGGGTTGAGGGTATAATGTAACTTAAACCAGTCATCAATAACTTGTATCTGACCTGCAACCCCCATTTCCATATTAAAATGGACCAGCATCTTCACGGCCTGATCCACTATGATTATTCCCAGGCTTAACAGGTAATATTTAAAATATTTCACTCTTTATTTAATATGATTTATACCAGGCAAAACTATTGTTTAACTTATTCTAAAGCTATCTTAATATTAAACTGAAAATCATCAATTTCAATTGTATTTCCCTCAGATAATTTTTGTTCGAAGGTAAGTTGTAAAGCTTGTGTTTCTGTACAGATATAATCTTTGTAGGTTATCAACGCATCATGAATGATTTGGTTTTGATTTTCTACTGCAATACGGATCTTATCCTGTACCTCTAGTCCTATGTCTTTCCGCATATTTTGGATGCGGTTAACCAGGTCCCTGGCAATTCCTTCCTGTTTCAATTCATTAGTCAGGGTAATATCCAATGCCACTGTAACATTACCTTCAGTGGCCACTGACCAGCCGGGAATATCTTCAAAAGAGATCTCCACATCCTCCAGAGTTAATTCTATGGGCTGATCCTGAAGAGGAAGCCGGAACAAATTATCCCTTTCCATTTGATTGATTTCGTCCTGGCTCATGGCTTGTACAGCTTTGGCAATATCCTTCATCTTTGGACCATATTCTTTACCAAGTTTTTTAAAATTTGGTTTGATCTTTTTAACCAGGATACCAGATGTATCATCAATGAATTCAATCTCCTTGATATTTACCTCAGTTCTTATCAATTCACCAATTTCATGGATTTGCTTTTGAATTTTCTGATTCATTACAGGAACCAGGATCTTGGACAATGGCTGTCTTACTTTTATTTTATGTGATTTTCGCAGTGAATGAACCAGGGAAGAGATCCGCTGGGCCAGGGTCATTTTTTCTTCCAGGTTTTTATCTATCACAGGAGGGTTGGACTGGGGAAATGTGGTAAGATGCACAGATTCTTCAGATTCCAACCGGGCAACCCTATTAAGATCAAGATACAATTGCTCAGCATAAAATGGGGCAATTGGTGCCGCCAGTTTAGCTACTGTAATCAAACATTCGTACAAAGTCTGATAAGCGGCAACCTTATCTTTTGCATTTGCTATGGTTTGTCCGTCATTTTTATCAGCCGGTTTCCAGAACCTTTTCCGGTTTAAACGAACATACCAGTTACTCAGATCATCAATTACAAAGTCCTGGATAGCCCTGCCTGCTCTGGTGGGTTCGTAATCTTCCAAAGCTTGATTTACCACCTTTATCAGACTATGGAGTTTTGATATTACCCATCGATCACTTTCAACCCGCTCATGCAGAGATATTTTTGGTTGATCAAATCTGAAACCATCGATATTGGCATATAGTGCAAAAAAGGAGTAGGTGTTTTGCAGGGTCCCGAAAAACCGGCGCTGTACTTCCAACACCCCATCCAGATTGAACTTCAGGTTATCCCAGGGATTGGCATTGGTGATCATGTACCAGCGAGTGGCATCCGGCCCATATTCTGCGATGGTTTTGAATGGATCAATGGCATTGCCCAGCCGCTTCGACATCTTGTTTCCATTTTTATCCAATACCAGGCCATTGGCAATTACATTCTTAAAAGCGACCTGATCAAACAACATACCGGCGATGGCATGTAAGGTGAAAAACCATCCACGGGTTTGATCTACACCTTCAGCAATAAAATCGGCAGGATAATTGGCCTCGAAAATTTCCTTATTCTCGAAGGGGAAATGCCACTGGGCATAAGGCATAGATCCTGAATCAAACCACACATCGATCAGATCTGGTTCACGATACATTTTTTGTCCGCTATCACTGACTAATACTACTTCATCTACAAAAGGACGATGCAAGTCAAAATCATCAGGCAGAGATTCATTCATAAAGCCTGCTGCAACAGATTTTTCAACTTCCTGCATTAACTCTGCCAATGAGCCGATACATTTTTCTTCTTTTCTGTCTTCTGAGACCCAGATGGGTAAGGGCGTTCCCCAGTAACGGGATCTGCTCAGGTTCCAATCCACCAGGTTTTCCAGCCAATTGCCAAAGCGCCCGGTGCCGGTAGAGGCAGGTTTCCAGTTGATGGTATTGTTTAGAGCTACCAATTGGTCCTTAAAGGCAGTAGTTTTAATAAACCAGGAATCCAGTGGATAATACAACACCGGTTTATCTGTACGCCAGCAATGTGGATAGGAGTGTTCATACTTTTCTACCTTAAAGGCCTTATTTTCTTCCTTAAGCTTTATGGCTATCAAAACATCAGTTGGACGGTAATCAGGGTCAGACTCATCATGTCCTTCGTAATTCTTGACGTACATTCCTGCAAAATCAGTAATCTCCTGGACAAACTTTCCCTGCCGATCTACAATGGGGACATCATTTCCTTCAGCATCTTTCACCATCACCCCCGGCATATTATGTTTTACACTGGTACGGTAATCGTCTGCCCCGAAAGTTTTAGCTATATGAACAATGCCTGTTCCATCTTCCGTGGTAACAAAATCTCCGGGAACTACTGTAAAAGCCGGATCAGGTAATGGAACATATGGCAATAGTTGCTCATAGGAAATCCCAACCAGCTCAGATCCTTTGAAAGCGTCTGCAACCTGATAGGGAATTAATTTATCTCCCGGCTTATAATCCTCAAGGGCAATATCCCGTGCTTTAGGATTAAAATATTGCGGAACCAATACTTTAGCCAGGATCACTTCCACCAGCTGATAGGTATATTGGTTATAAGTTTTAATTTTCACATAATCTATATTTTCACCCACAGCCAGGCCATTATTGGCGGGTAAAGTCCAGGGTGTGGTAGTCCAGGCCAGGAAATATACATTTTCACTCTGCTCAAATAACTTAGCTACGGAAGGATGATCGGTTTTTTTTACCTTAAACTGGGCTACCATAGATGTGTCTTTAACCATCCTGTAACATCCAGGCTGGTTCAATTCATGAGAACTTAAGCCGGTACCAGCAGCAGGTGAGAAAGGTTGAATGGTATACCCCTTATAAAGTAATCCCTTTTGGTGAAATTTTTTTAGCAGGTGCCATACAGTTTCCATATAATCCCTTTCATAGGTAATATAAGGATCATCCATATCCACCCAATATCCCATCTTGTCAGTGAGATTTTCCCATTCATCAGTATATTTCATCACTGCTTCCCGGCATTTTCGGTTGTATTCCTCTACCGTGATCTTCTGCCCAATATCTTCCTTGGTCATTCCCAACTCCTTTTCAACCTGCAATTCCACAGGTAATCCATGGGTATCCCAGCCTCCTTTTCTTTTCACCTGGAATCCTTGCATGGTCTTAAACCGGCAAAAAATATCTTTCACAGCCCGGGCCATTACGTGATGGATGCCGGGAGTACCATTGGCTGAGGGTGGACCTTCATAAAAAGTAAAGGAAGGTTTGCCTTCTCTGGTTTGGACAGATTTGGCAAAAATATTATTCTCTTTCCAGTAAGATAAGATCTCTTCACCTACTTTAGCATAATTCAAATTCTTATATTCTCTGTATTTCACGGGTTCCATAGAATTAAACTATAGGGTCTAAAATTTTTTATTATGAAAATTCTTTCTGATTTTCTGCTTCTTTTGTTTGTATTTCGATCAGTTCAAGATCAATCTCTTCATCTTCATCCTCCTGATAAAAGGCTTCATCGTCCAGCAGGGGATAAAAGTCTTTTTTCCTCTTGCCATCATCAAACCTTAAAAGCAAAGAAGGCAACACAATCAAGTTAGTGAACATGGCAAATACCAGGGTGGTAGAAGTTAACAAGCCAAGTGCTTTAGTCCCTCCAAATCCTGACCCTGCAAAAATAATAAAACCTGCAAACAATACGATAGATGTGTACATCATGCTGGAGCCAGTTTCCCTAATACTCTTACTCACAGCCAGTGGTACAAAAAACTGATTCGCAAAAAGCTCCTGCCGGTATTTGGCCAGGAAATGAATCGAATAATCCACCGATATACCAAAGGCAATACTAAAAATTAAAGCTGTACTGGGCTTGAGCGGAATACCCAAAAAGCCCATAATAGCACCTACAATGAGCAAAGGAATCACATTAGGAATGATAGAGATAATGATCATCCGCAAATTCCCGTATAGTAGAGCCATGATCAGCGAAATAAGAAAGAAAGCCAACAGCAGGCTCATTCTCAGGTTGCCTATTAAAAAACGATTTCCCTTAACAAACAAAGGTGAAGTACCAGTCACTCTAACCTGAATATCAGACTGACTAAAAAGCTGATCAATGCGCGGATAGATCTGGCCGTGGATTAACTCATCCATTTTATTGGAGCCTAAATCAGCTATATTCAATGATATCCTGATTTTTTGGGCAGTAGAATCAATGAAATTCTTCATCAAACCAGCCTGATCAGTATTCCCCTGAAAATATCTTAAAATAAAGTTTCGATCCTGGGAATTCGGCAAACCATAAAAAGCGGGATTACCATTGTAAAATGCCTGACGGGCAGCTTTGACAAAACTTACCACTGAAATCGGAGTTGAAACATGTGGCAGTGAATCTAAAAAGCTTTCAAATTGATTGATCTTCACCAGGTTTTGTTGCCGTAAAATGCCTTTTGGTTTACCTGTGTCCACCAGTATTTCCAGGGGCATTATACCGCTGAAATTATCCTCAAAAAATTCAAGATCTCTTTTTACCTCACTGTTCTCAGGCAGATCATCTACCATATATGATACGGAATGCATTTGAAATACCCCTACAATAGTAACAATTACCAGGGCCAGGGTGACAAAAAACACCGTGTATTTATGTCGATGTACCAGCAAGTCAAGGGCATTCAGGGTCCAGTCGATGGCTTTGAACTGTAAATGCTTAAGCTGTTTACCTTGTGGGGTAGGCAAATAAGAGAACACAGCCGGAATAAGGATGATGCTGACCAAAAAAGTGGCCAGAATATTTATACCAGCTACCAGGCCAAATTGTTTCAGTATGGTAATATCAGTAAATGCCAGTACCAGGAATCCTATGGCTGTGGTAAAATTTGTGATCAGGGTGACCAGACCTACTTTACGGATTACCCGGCTCAGAGCCTTCATCTTGTTCCCGTGTTTATCTATTTCCTGGTGGAACTTATTTAACAGGTAAATGCTATTGGGTATTCCTATAACCACAATAATTGGGGGTATTAATCCGGACAGAATGGTGATCTTATAACCAAAAAGGGCCAAAGTACCCATGGACCAGATGACAATTACCCCTATAATAATAAGGGGAAAAAGTACCGCATCCCAGCTACGGAAAAAGAAAAGCATAATCAGCCCGGTTACCAGTACCGATAATACCAGGAACATCTGCATTTCCTTTTTGACCTTTTCCGACATGATGGTGCGGATAAAAGGCAAACCGGCATAATGAATATCAATATTGGTATGCTCTGAAAATGCCTGGCCGGCAAATTGGATATCATCAATCAATCTGATTCGCTGTGGGGAATTCATCACTTCCCTGTCAATGTTCAGGATCATTAGCAGCGCCCCATTTTGGGCATTAACCAGTTGATTACTAAAAAACTTCTGATCCATGGCCACATTCAGGAGGCTGTCCAGCCGGGATTGTTGATCTGGTATGGTGGTAAAAACAGGAGCAAGTGAAAATTTTTTACGTTGACTATCTTTTACCAGCCGGGGCATATTAGGCAGGGAAATCACTGTATTTACACCTTTTATCCGGCCTAATTCATCATTGAGATATTTTAATCTTCTGAAATTCAGGCTTGTATAGATGGAGCTATCCTTTATACCCAACACGATGATATTGCCATCTTCTCCAAACAATTGTTTGAACTGTTGAAATTCGATCATTTCCGGGTCATCCGGAGGGACCACTTTGGAGAAGTCATAGCTAAGTTCTACATCTTTGGCATGATAGGCCATAAAAGCCGTAACAACACCTATGGCAATGATTAGATATAACCTAAATTTTATTACTATATGAGCAAGCGAAGTCCACATTTCAAAACAAGGCACAAAGGTAAACAAATTATAAATGAGTGGTAGGATTTGATTCCTTTTAATTGAGGATATTTATCATTAATACCCCAGCTCATTTATTTACTAATCCAATGAAAATAAAGGCATTAAAGGGATTTTATTGTGATTAAAACAAAATAATCTGATGGTTAAAGAACGTGAAATATCAAACACCCTCGTACTTCAGCCTAAAAATCAATTTAAACAGACGAATTGCAAACCTATTCATACCTCAATGCATTTACAGGATTTGACCAGGCGGCTTTAAGGGTTTGGACCGAGATGGTAGATAAACCGATCAGAATAGTAGAAATCGCTGCTACAGCAAATAATTCCCAGGTGATCCCAATCCTAAAGGCAAAATTGCTAAGCCACCTATCCATCAGGAAATAAGCCAAAGGCAGACCCACAATATTGGCCACAGCTATCAGAATAATAAAATCCAATGAAATCAAACTCATGATCCTGATCACGGAAGCTCCCAAGACCTTTCTGATACCTATCTCCTTTATTCTCTGGGATATAGAAAAAGAGGAAAGGCCAAAAAGTCCCAGGCAGGCAATAAAAATGGCCAGGCAGGTAAAAAACAGAAAGATTCGGCTAAACTTTTGCTCTGAAGCGTACTGACTATTAAAATAAACATCAGCAAATTCATAATTAAATGGATTTTGAGGGAACATCGATCTATAAAGCTGCTGAATCTGCTCAATGGCGGAAGCAAGGTTGTTGCCATTCAATCTGATATTGAAATATGACTGTGCCGAAGGTACATACAGAAAAGCAGTTGACCGGTAATTATTCTTCAGGCTTTGGTGGTTATAATTGGCCACAACTCCTATTACTGACAGGGTATCACCACCGGAAAATATTTTTTGCCCTAAAGCCTCAGAAGGTTGACTAAAACCAAAAGTCCGTAAGGCCATCTCATTGATTACCACCTGGTTTTGTTCCTGACCATACTCTTGAGAAAATCCCCGTCCCGCCAGTATTTGATGTTTATAGGTGTTGAGATAATCTTCATCTATTCCCACCTTATATAAAATAAAATTGCTTTCACGATCATCCTGCAATTTACGTGCTCCATTCGTCCAATATATCAGATTTCCAGGAACTTCAGTAGAAACGGCAAAATTTTCCACTTCAGCCAATCTCATGACTTCTTTTTTAAAGGTATTTAAAGATTGCCTATAAATGGTATCACTGGCCACAATTCCCGGACCCCTGATGGTCAGAACCCGATCTATATTTATACCCAGATCTTGATTTTGCATAAATGAAATTTGCCTGAAAACTATAATACTGCCAAAAATCAAGATTATAGATGCGCTGAATTGTAAAACCACCAGTATTTTTCTGAGCCATACACTTCCTACATTGTTTTTGAAGTTTCCTTTAAGTGTACTGATGGGCTTGAAATTTGTCAGCACCAGGGCAGGGTAAAATCCAGAAACAGATATTCCTAATATTAAAAACAGGATAAGAGCGACCCATACTTTAAAATCTGACCATAACAAAGCAAAATGAAGCCTTCCCAATATAGACTGTAGCCAGGGTAAGGCAATGATCAACAAAATCAAAGCGATAATTAACGCTAAGGTATTCATCAGGAATGCCTCAAACATAAACTGCCTGGTCAACTGACCTTTTAAAGCACCAATGGCCTTTCTGATCCCTACCTCTTTGGCTCTCTCCATTCCCCTGGCTGTCGACAAGTTTACATAATTGATCCAGGCAATTGCCAGGATGAATACAGCTATGATCAGCAGAAAATTTACAGTCCTGATATCCCCATTCACGCTTGCTTCCTGGATCAAGTTTGAATTTAAATGGATATCCTTCAGTGGCTGCAGAACAAATGCTGTTCGATCACTGGCTCCCTGACCACCAAACTTTTCAATGAAATCAGGTAGTTTTTTTTCAAGTTCAGCCGGAGAAGCATTTTGATTCAATATTATATAGGTGTAAAAATCATACCAACCCCAGCTGTTATCAAACTGTTCACCCCACTGCTGTACCAGGGTAGGATAAGATAATAAAAAGTTAAACTTTAAGTGGGAGTTCTCTGGAGATTGGATTACTCCGGTTATCTCATATTCCTCCTGATTCAAAAACTGGATCTGTTTACCAATCGGATCTTCATTCCCAAAATACTTTAATGCTGCTTCATCAGAAATTACTGCTGTATTAGGTTGGGATAAAGCAGTGGCAGGGTCTCCTTTAAGCAATGGGTAAGAAAACATCTCCAGAAAAGAGGGATCGGCTTGAAAGACCTGATCTTCCTGAATACTTTTATCCTGGTACCTCATAATACCTCCACCATACCTTAGAAATAATCGACAATAATTTTCTACTTCCGGAAATTCCTCCTTCATAGCCGGACCAACTAGGGGATAAGCAGTGGCAGAACTGAATTGTTTTTCACCATTGGCGTAGGAATTATATTGTACCCGGTAGATCTGAATTTTATGCTGATGGAACTGATCGTAGCTATATTCATAATTAACATGTTGAATGATCAAAAGACTGGCAGCTATCCCAATAGATAAACCGGCAATATGGATAAAAGAATAATTGAATTTTTGATATAAATTTCGGAAGACCAGCTTGAAGTAATTCTGCAGCATATCGGTAGCTTATTTTAAGTTGAATCTGATTTATCCAATGAAATATATAATTTCGTGCCAAGAAAGAAAATTTATTTGGCAGCATGTGAAAAGGGTTAAGCGGAATCGACAAAACCAAAAAATGCCCGCAAATGGGCAATCATGTCCGCTCACGGGCAAAGTGTGTGGAGGATAATAAGTGTTTTTTTATTCGCTACGCAAGGAATTGACCGGGTTGATGAAAGCGGCCTTAATTGATTGATAACTCACGGTAATCCAGGCAATTAAGAGAGCTGCCAAACCTGAAAGCATAAACACAGGCAAGGTCAAATTGATCCGGTAAGCGAAATTATTTAACCAGTCGTTCATCAGCCAGTAAGCCAGTGGGGCGGTCAAAGCAAAGGCAATAGCTACTAAAATGGTAAATTGTCCCGAGACCATGATGACCAGGTTAGAAGCAGAAGCACCTAATACTTTTCTGATGCCAATTTCCCTGGTTCGCTGCTCTGCGCTATAAGAAGCCAACCCAAATAAGCCCAGGCAGGATATAAATATTGCAATAACAGCAAACATACTAGCCAAACGTCCGATCATAATCTCACTTTTGTACATCTCATCAAAAGTCTGATCCAGGAAATGATAGGCAAAGGGAAAGTTGCCATTATATTTTTTATAAACCTGTTCAATGGCAGCCAAAGATTCGGCAGGATTTTTTTCATGGGTCTTGATGAAAGCCACATTTCTTTCCTGAGGCCGCAACACCATGATCAAAGGTTCCATTACAGCCCGCATTGAATGAAAATTAAAATCTTCAACCACTCCTAATATGGTAGCATCAAAACCACTAACCTGAATGATCTGGTTGACGGGATTTTCCAAACCCATCACGTCGGCCGCTTTCTGGTTAATAATTATACCAACTGAATCTGAAGCAAATTGGGGTGAGAAACTACGGCCCTGATCCATACGCATGCCCAGTGTTTCAATAAAATCATAATCCACATTGATGAAAGAAAACAGAATATTTTCATCTGGAACTTTACCCGGCCAGTTTACCCCACTGGAAGAGTTGCCAATGTTCAAGGGATTAAAGTTACTGCTGCTCACCTGTTGAATGAAATTGAATTGCTCCAGATCATTTTTAAAAGGTTTAAAATTCTTACGCAGGTCGCCCTCGATGTTTATCCACACCACATTTTCCCGGTCCAGTCCAATGTCAGTATTTTTAATAAAGTTGACCTGGTTATAAATGATCATGGTGGAAATGATCAGTAAAATACTTAAACTAAACTGAAATATCACCAGGCCCTTTCTGAATGCCAGCGCTGCTTTTCCCGACTTAAAGCTACCTTTCAGTATTTTTGCCGATTCAAAGGAAGACAGGTAAAAAGCAGGATAACTGCCGGCTAGCAAACCTGTGGCCAAAGCTATTCCCGCTAATTTCAGTAAGAAGATCGGGCTGCCGTAATCCATGATCAAGGTTTTTCCAATCACCTGATTATATACCGGCAAAATGGCCTCTACTAACCCTACTGCGAACATCAAAGAAAAGAACGTCAATAATATTGATTCGCCTAAAAATTGTGCTTTCAGAGAATAATTAGTTGCTCCCACTACTTTTCTAATACCTACTTCTTTGGCTCTTTTTGCTGCTCTGGCCGTTGATAAATTCATAAAGTTGATAATTGCAATCACCAGTATAAAAATGGCTACAAAAATAAAGATGCGTACATACTCGATTTTACCTCCTGAGACTTTACCCTGGTCAAAATCGCTATAAAGATACATGTCACCATAAGGTTGAATGAATAATTCTACTACAGACTGATCATTATTTTCTTTCACTACTTTTCTTATTTTATCTTCCAGGACAATGGGATCAGCCTGTTCACTGATCTTAATAAAGGTGAGTAAGCCATTGTTGCCCCAGGTCTGGGTCCAGGAATTTTGCCCGATGTAGCGTTCAATATTGAGCAGGAAATCAAATTGGAGGGAAGCGTTTTGAGGGACATTTTCAAACACTCCTGTTATTTTATAGTCATTATCATTAATGGCCACCACCTTGTTCAAGGCAGATTCCCCTGAAAAAAGTTTGTGGGCCAGTTGTTCAGAAATAACCACAGATGAAAAATCGCTCAGGGCATTTTGCTGATCTCCCTCCACAAAAGGATAGGAAAACATTTGTAAAAAATCAGGATCCACATAAAATCCTGTTTCCTTAAAAGATTTTTGATCATAGAAAAATACCTGTTCCAGGTACCAGGACATCCGTGAAGCCAATTCCACCTCCGGCATTTCTTTTTTTAAATAATCAGCCAGGGGACCTGGAGTAGCGGGGGTAGTGAAAATATTCTCCCGGGAATAATACTGGTTTTCCATCACCCGGTAAACCTGATCTATATCCTGATGAAATCTATCTGTACTTAATTCATGATTAATGGCTAAAAATATAAGCAGGCTGGTAGCCAGCCCCACAGAAAGTCCCAGAATATTGATAAATGAATATCCTTTTTGGTACCAGAAATTTCTGATTGCAGTATAAAAATAATTTTTAAGCATCTCGTTTTGGTATGTATTAGCAATAAATGATTAGATAATTGTATGCCAGTTTTAGGATTTTGCAGAAAAAGGGTGGATAGGTCTATCAGAACCACTTAGTTTAAAGTAATTTGTAAGAGAGGCTGTACGAAAAAGAACAATACAGTTCAAAATCGCACAATGTAGAAGAATAAAAAAAGCCGTTCAGGCTCCAATAAAAGCATAATCGGCTTAAAAATAATTATTAAATTCTTAACTTAATTTTGCCTGGCTAAAAGGTAATTTGGTGATCCTTACTCCGGTGGCATTGAATATGGCATTGGCCACCGCACCGGCTATAGGAGGCATTCCCGGTTCACCTAATCCCTGTGGCCTTTCTGTTGAAGGCACAAAATAAATATCAATTTCGGGAGGTGCATCCATCATTTTGATCAAGCGATAAGTGTCAAAATTTTTCTGATCTGCCATACCATTGTTAAAAGTAAGCTCTCCGAACATAGCATGACCAAGTCCATCAATAATTCCTCCTTCCAATTGGTTCTCAGCCCCACTAAGATTAATTACCTGACCGCAATCCACCACACATGTAACTTTGTGAATATTAATCTTGCCATCCTCCACTGATACATCGGCCACCTGGGCCACATATGATCCAAAAGAGAAATGGGCACCAAATCCCTGGGCAATACTGTCAGGTTTGGCCTTACCCCATCCTGATCTTTCTGCTACCAGTTCTATGACATTTTTATATTTTTTTACATCATAATCTACTTTTCCGGCAGGATTTGAAGCAGCCCGATCCAGCAATTCCAGCCTGAACTGCACCGGATCTTTTTGCAGCGTATGGGCAATGTCGTCCAGGAAGCTTTCTTCTGTAAGTGCTATCACATTATGATTAGGTGCCCGCCAGGCTCCAATGGTAATATTTGAATTTACCTGATGATAGTCAACCTGAAAATTTTTAACAGCACCAGCGGGAAAATTATTGGGTCGGGTAGCATTGCCTGAATTGATGGCAGCAGCACGAAGATGCCAGGCAGAAAGTTCATTATTATTATCAATGGCTGCCCGGTATTTATATAAACCTTGTGGGCGATAGAATCCACCTTGCATATCATCCTCACGAGTCCAGATCACATTAACCGGAGCCTGGGCCAGGTGAGAGATCATGGCTGCTTCAGTAGCAAAATCAGTTCGTAAACGGCGACCAAACCCCCCACCCATCCGGGTCATCATCACGGTAATTTTCTCTTCCGGAACATCCAGTAACTTAGAAACCGCCCTTCTTGCATTGGCCGGGGTTTGGGTAGGGCCATATAGTTCTACACCATCCGGCCTTACATGGGCAAAGAAATTCATTGGTTCCATAGGTGCGTGAGGCAGAAAGGGGATCTCAAAATGGGCTTCCACTACTTTGGCTGCCTGATCAAAAGCCTGTTTCACATCACCATCCTTTCTTTTAGGTTCGGGAGCATCCTTTTCCACCAACTGCTGAAACTCCTCAAAATGTTCATAGGTATTTTCCAGCTTTTCTCCATCTTCCCATTCAATTTTCAGGGCATCCAATCCCTTTTGAATTTGCCAGGTTTCAGTTCCCAATACGGCGATACTTTCATCGAACCGAATCACCTTTTCTATACCTGGAAGTGCTTTGGTAGCAGTATCATCGTAAGATTTTATTTTTTTACCGAAGGCGGGCGGACGTGCCACCATGGCAGTAAACATACCTTCCCGTTTGGTATCGCTGCCGTATTTTAATTTGCCGGTAACAATCAGTTTGTTATCTGAATTGGGTATCCTGGTTCCTAAAATTTTATATTCAGAGGGATCCTTTAATTTTACATCCTCCGGGATTTCCACACTGGCAGCTTTTCCAGATAATTCACCATAGCTTAATTTTTTCCCGGTAGGTTTATGAATTACCTGACCTTTTTCTGTATAACAATCAGCAGGGTTTGCCTTCCATTCACGGGCTGCAGTTTCCAATAATAAGCGACGGGCAGTTGCGCCGGCTTCCCTGAGGAAATCCCAGCCATGCCTGATGGAACCACTTCCTCCGGCCACCTGCCGGGAGTATTTTTCGGTATCCAGGGGTGCCTGTTCGATGATTACTTTGCTCCAATCCACATCTAATTCTTCACCTACAATCATGGGTAGGGCTGTTTTGATGTTTTGACCTACTTCCGGGTTGGGTGACATAATGGTAATCAATCCATCAGGAGCAATTTTAAGATAGGCATTAGGCTCATAGTATTGAGCAGCTGTGGCAGGGTCAGCCATGGCCTTATTGGCAAACCAGTTAAACCCGAGCAACAAGCCTCCACCAGCTGCACTGGTTACTTTCAAAAAATCCCTTCTTTTTAATTTTCCGGTCTGAATCATTTGACACCTCCTTTCTCAGCTGCTGTATGAATGGCTTTTCTAATCCTGATATAGGTTCCACAACGACAAATATTTCCCGCCATGGCTACATCAATATCACGATCACTGGGTTTAGGGTTTCTCTTTAATAAAGCCGTGGCAGACATGATCTGCCCGGCCTGGCAATAACCACATTGTGGCACATCTTCTTCCTGCCAGGCTAATTGCACCGGATGATCACCTTCCTGAGACAACCCCTCAATGGTGGTTATCTTGTTGTTTCCTATAGCTGAAACAGGAATGGAACAGGCTCTTACAGCATTATCATTTAAATGAACTGTGCAGGTACCACATTGTGCTATTCCACAGCCATATTTGGTGCCTGTCAATCCAATATTATCTCTTAGTACCCATAATAATGGGGTATCCGGACTGACATCCACCTGGTAATTTTGATTGTTGACAGTCAAAGTATAAGTTGCCATATGTTATAATTTGGTTAGTACCTATTCCTGAAATATTTAATATAATGGGGTAAACAAAAGGGCTTTCAGATTTGTTTCTCCAGGCTGGTCCAAATATAGCTGTTTTACATTTCGTTAACATTTTTCCTGCCTTTTTCTATCAATGACATTATTCGGCCTTTAAAACTTAAATCCATAATTTAAAATATTACAAAATGCTGATGATCAGTCTGCAACAATCATAAACTTTTAATTTAAAAGGGTGTTAGATTTATAAAACTTGAATAATATGAAATTACCCGGAATTATAAAATTTGTATTAATAAGTGGTGTCATTTACAAATTAGTCACTTTTAAACCAGTCAGGAAGTTCCTGATTGCCTATGCTGTTTCTTTTGGAGCAGATTGGATAAGGAAAGAACTAACATCCAAATAATTATTTTTTAAACTAAATTTTTTTCATTATGGGAGAATCATTTCAAACACATGATCATCAAAAAATTAAGGAATGGGCTGGAAAGAGAAAGGGAGAGCCAGCCAAGGTAGCAGGAAGTGGTAGTCAGGCTGATGTGGGACTGATCCGGATCCATTTTCCTGAAAAAAGCCAACATGATGAACTGCAAAAAATAAGCTGGGAGGATTTTTTTGATGAATTTGAAAAAAATCAGCTTGATTTTATCTATCAGGAGAAAAAAGAAGGGGGAGAGCTAAGTACCTTTCACAAGCTTATTCATAGAGGGGATTAAAAAGAAAACCCGGAACAATATGTTCCGGGTTTATTATTTTTCATAATTTTTGATTTTATGTTGAGTAGCTCTTTGGGTTAAATAAGCTACACACCTTTAATTTCAATGTAATATCTATATCAAATATACATAATTGTTTTTAAAAGGCAAGTCAAAAAGTCATTTATTTTAAAATACATATAAAAAACCAACCTAATTCAACCTATTTTTAGCTAAATTTTCAATTATTTAGTAGTGAGTAAAAAAATGTTGAGTATTATAACAACTTGACTTTGATTGTATAAGCCAGTTACAGATCGTTTCAAAGGACTGCAATGCATACCTTTTTCTAAGAACAAATCCTTATTCTCCGGACCATAAAGAAACAGCCATAAAATCATTTCAACTGTGAGGCCACAAGAATATCAGAAAAAATTTGCAGGCAGACATAAATTCAATCCAATCCTTACTCCTCCTCATCATCAATTATTTCAGCGGCTTTTTCCTGATCTGATTGTAAAATCATCAATTTAATTCCACCCACAAATAAATTATGAATAGGAAAGGTTGAAACATTGTCTTCTTTTAAAAAACATTTTATTCCGGCACTCTGTAATCTTCCTTTGACAATATTGGCTTCAATTGGATTATTAAAAGTTTTAAAAATTACTATTTTATCCTGTTCCTGATTTTTTCCTTTCATATTGAAGTAACATATATGCATCTTTTAAAATTCATTCCATAGATATTCTAAAACACGGTCATCTCTACCAGTAATCAATGGGCTTTATTATAAACAAAATCTATTTCAAGGAAAAAATCTGATGCATTCAGATCTTAATTAAATTATAATTTAATAAAAATCTTTTTCTTGTATAAGATGTATGCCGGTATATAACACAAGCCAGTGAATAATAAGGCATAGAGGAAGGAGGCTAATTCAGGTGCCAGCCCCAGTTGTACCATTCCAGTAAAAATGGCTGATTGCAAAGAAGTATCAGCTGATAAAGGAATGGCAAATAAAGCGGGCAACATGCCAGCAATAACATAAATAGTAATGGCATTACTGCCGAAAATCACCCCAGGCCGGGCCCATTTTTTATGACCCAAACCATCAATAAAATAAAGACACACCCCCAACACCAGAGCAGCCAATCCGGAAGTATAAAGTACAAAGGAACTGGTCCACAGGTTTTTATTCAATGGGAAAAACCAACTCCAGAAACTACCCAGGGTAAAACTTAAAAATCCGGCTATTAAAATGAGCAGGACCTTATGGTTAAGGTCTCTTTGAGAAACAATTATCTTACCCACCAGCATTCCGGTAATCCCGGTGACTATGGCCGGAAAGGTGCTTAGGATACCTTCCGGATCCCAGTTCTCTTCCCACATAGGACCGGGGATAATCAAACGATCCAGATAGGCTGCCAGGTTAGTTCCTTCATGTAAATTAGCCGCCACCATTCCATCAGAAACCTGGGTTAAATCCCCAATAGAAACAAGCCCACCCTGTCGCATCACTTCACCAGTAATTAAAGCCTGTCTGATGATTTCATCAATAGGTACTGGAACCAGGGCCATCACAAACCAATAACCTAATAAGATTAATCCGGCTATCCAGGCTTGCTTTTTCCAGTCCGAATTGAGAAAGAGAAGTGAACAAACCAGAAAAACAATGGCAATACGTTGTAAGACCCCAGGGAAACGCAGGTCTCCAAATTCAAAACCAGGAAATAACCACAGGAACAAACCCACAGCAAATATTTTCAGTGAGCGTATCCATATCTTCCGGTACATGCCTTTTTTCTCTGTTTCCAGTTTTAATCTTTTATTATATGCCAATACAATGGAAACTCCCACTATAAAAAGGAAAAAAGGAAAAACAAAATCGGTAGGTGTAATCCCATGCCAGGCAGCATGATCCAGAGGATGATAAATATAGCTCCAGGAGCCTGGGTCATTGACCACGATCATTAAGGCGATGGTAAATCCGCGAAAAGCATCCAATGAAACCAATCTTTTGGTAGATACGGACAAATTTTCCTGCATAACTGACATGGATCAATATTTTGGGTTAAAAAATAAAAATAGCATATTTCATACAAATTCATGCAAGGAAGATCGGGTTTTCTGACTTTTTGTAGAATTCTTTCTCATGTGGGGTGTGAATTTCACAGTTGGGTGTGAATATAGCAGGCATTATACCCTTTTTATAGGAAAACTAAGTTTGGCACACAATTTGGCCCTTATTAAGTGAATTTGGATTTTTAGGTGCTATTTTTTCTGGAGGTAATCGATTTTTTGATAATGCTAATTCCAGAGTATCTAAAGGTTTAAAAATTGAGAATTTAATTTACATCTTTTTCATGGATTTAAGGCCAGGCCTGATGGGTTTGGCCTTTTTTTATATAATTTTAATAATGCATTTCTTAAAAATTAGATTTTACGGACCTTTAAATGACTTTTTACCAGTTTCCAAAAGACAACAAACGCTTAGTTATTCCTTTTTTAGCCATCCTACAGTGAAAGATGTCATTCAAAGTTATGGAATACCCCATACAGAAACTGTGTTGGTCCTTTGCAACCACCAGCAAATTAGTCTGAATCATCCTGTTCATGACCACGATTATATTTCAGTGTATCCTCCCTTCAAAAATCTGAGTGAAGATTACCTTCAGGTTAAACATCCTGAACCTATCAGATTTATCCTGGATGTCCATTTAGGGAAATTAACCAAATACCTGCGTATGCTGGGTATAGACTGCTTTTATGAAAATGACCTGGAGGATTTAACCATTATAAATACTGCCAGGGAACAATACAGGGTGATTCTGACCCGAGACCTGGGAATATTAAAGCATCATTTATCCTTTTATGGTTACTGGCTGAGATCCCAGGAGCCCCAGAAGCAGCTTTTTGAAGTCATCGAGCACTATCAACTGACCAGATATTTCAATCCACTCAGTCGTTGTCTCAACTGCAACAGCCTTTTGGAACCGGTAAATAAAAAGGACATACTGGACCAAATACCGCAGAAAACGATCCAATATTACAACCAGTTTTACAGGTGTGGTGGCTGCAGTAAGATTTTCTGGAAAGGATCACATTTTCAAGAAATGGAGAAGATGGTGCAAAACATCAGGCGAAGTATCAAATAACCTGAGCTTCTGTAAAATATGTTATATATTTGAATGTCGTTAACATTTTAGGATATCATGCTATCCAAAAAAGCGAAATATGCCATCAACGCTTTGGTAAATCTTTCCAAAGCATACCAAAAAGGCCCGGTATTGATCAGTAAAATATCGGAAAGTGAGAATATTCCCCGTAAATTTCTAGAAGCCATTTTACTGGATCTTAAAAATGCAGGTATTTTGAACAGCAAAAAAGGGAAAGGAGGGGGTTATTACCTGATGAGGCCGCCGGATCAAGTAAATCTGGCCCAGGTAGTTCGATTATTTGATGGTGCTATAGCCCTCTTGCCTTGTGTGACTTATAAATATTATGAAAAATGTGATGAATGTCAGGATGAAGAAACCTGTGGCATCAGGAGTGTTTTTAAGGAAGTAAGGGATCAAACAGTGCTTATTCTGAAAAATAACACCCTGGCCGATATCCTGGCCAGGGAGAAAAATTTAAAGCAGGATTAAAAGATCAATCTGCAGGATCTGCTAGTGTGTTAATTTTTAAATTGGTTTACTAAATTTTTGCTATTATTTTTTCTTTAGACAAGGCAAAATTTGAGAGCATAGCAGCGTTAAGGTTGAAAATTTTAACGCAGTATAAAGGAAAAAGAAGGGTGAAAATAGTGAATTAATTTAGTAATTAACACACTAGATCATGTTTCCAGCAATTCCTCTTCCTGAACTTCCTTTAAAAAATCTTTCAACTGTTTCATATTCTGAAATTCATAAGATTTGGTCCTGCCTTCATGAATATGAAATTCCAGTTTAATAAACTCAATCTTTTTATCTTCCCGGAAATGCATTTCTTTGGGCAAGGTAAAAGTATCAGAGGATTCCATGATCCGGGCCACCCTGAACATTTTTTTCCTGGTAGAACGGCAATAGCTACACCGGTAATGCTTGATCAGCTGACCGGTACTTTCCCTGGTTGGATTGGTTACTACTTCTTCCTTTACCACTTTCATGGTTTGAAATCCGCAACTGTTACATTTCAACGCCTGCAGGTGACCAGGATATTTCTCAATTTTGGTTTCGCCGGTTTTCTGGTCAACCCAAACATCATAATCTACTGAAAAAACATCTTCTTCAGCCTGCATACCTTCTTCCAGATGTACATCCTCCTCTTCTTCACTAAGTAGTTTCATCTTGTTACCGGAAGTTGATACCCGGGGATGATAGCGGTATTTTAATAATTTCTGGTTGACCCTGGCCGGGTATGTATATTTAAAGATCAACCAGGTGATGTAAATGATCAGGGTAGCAAAACAAATTGAAAGAAACAGTCTGACAAAGAACCATATCGGGCTTATAGCCACAGTAGCAGCATAAGTTGTATTAATGAATGCGGCAAAGGCAATGGAAAAGCTTCCAACCGTGTATAGCATTCTCTTGATCTCATATTTGCTCACATAATCATATTTTGCCTTATAATCTTTAAGGCTACCAAGTTTGATCCAGTAAAAAACAAAGATGAAGATGCCGGCAAGTACAAATCCAGCCGTTCCTAACCACATTAATATGTACCAAATATCCATTATTGTTGAGACATTATCCATGGCTTTAACTTTTTTAAAAACTTAAAAATCAGCAATTATTAAGCTGAAATTAAGGTATTTTTTTTAATAATCAAAAAACTTATCCTGATAATAAACCCGGTATAACTAGGAAATGAGAGGCTATTCTGAAGCTAATAACAGGGATTCTGTAGGGCTGGCTTTTGAAGGTAAAACAGGTAAATTATTTAATGATCAGGCAGCTCAGGAATAAGATTTTTGTTGAGTTAAGAATCAACTTCTTAATAACTGAAATTTTCAATCCTGATATCGGCTTTACCCCGGGCAGATACCACGGCAATCACCGATTGTGAGGTAATAAATATACCAGAAGGATTTAGTTCCTCTAACTTTCCATTGACAAAGATGCCGGGAGAAACCTCTACATTGTTCAGGTTTTGTTGTATGGTTTTAGTTGCCAGTTTGATCTGATCACTTAAAGGAAATGTCAGGGTTTGACGCAAATTATCCACCAGCTTTCCATGCAAAAACCAACTGGCCGTCTTGATCAGCTTATTTTTAGTATCCAGATCGAAGTCCAGGTTTTCCAGATAAAAAGTCTGTGTTACGGGATTATAAGCAGGCTGACCGGTTAGAAAAACAGTTCCATTAATGGACCCTTTCAGACCAGCTTCAATCACTAATTTTTCCTTACTGCCATAAAGATCCACTGTGGTGATAGTTACTTTATGCTTTTTATCATTAAAGGTAAACGATTGCCCCAGAAAATTCTGAGACAACAATTCGGTAATCTGATTATGACTGATCTCGCTGCTTAGTCCTATATTAAATTGAGAAGGAATGGTGTCTACCCGGGTGATTTGAGGCAAATTGTAATTAATAATTCCTTCCGGTTTTTTACCAATAAAAGTTTCGGTAAATGCTTTGATACCCAGGGAAAAATAAGAGTTTGCCCCGCCTCCTTTCAAGTCAGTCATCAGAATTTCCTCCGGGGTGATCTTCAGCCAGACATTATATTCCTTTGAAATCTGATAGGGGGTCTGCATTTGTACCCAGGCATCTTGAACATACTTTTTCACTTCCAGGTTGGGTTCAATCTCTTTATCCAATTGACGGGCAATCTGATCCTGTTGCCGGACAATGACCCCGGAAAGCATGGAAGAAAGAGGTAAATTGACCGGCCCCAGGTTTAATACCGGTTTTTTAATCCATTCAAATCCACTACTTGCTGTTTTGGTGGTAAGTCTCCAGTCAGATGCCATGGATATCCTGGTATCGAAATAAAGATCCAGCTCAAAATTTGTTTGTCTGGAATCGGCATAATTAAAGCCAAAATTATCAAAGGATATGCCGGCTTTAGCCCAAACTTTTAAAGGCACCCGAATACGAAAAATATCATTATTGGAGGTAATTTGAATGGGTGATTTTTTCCATACTTTTAAATGGAATTCATTCTTCTGATCCTTATTAAAATCTTCATATAATAAGTCTTTGATTTCCAGGTTAATCCTGTCCTGTAATTTGAGCATATCAAAATTTACAGGTAGGTTGATCACGGATAGTTCCCTGGTAAAACTTTCCTGAGGAACCAGGTAGTTCTCTTCCGGTGCCACCGGTTCTATTGATTTACAGGACTTTAATAAAAAAGCTGAAATCATTAGAAAAAATAAGAATTTGAACCTGGTTTTCATTATCAACGGGTAAGGTTACATTAAGTAAATAATCCTGTTTTCAATTTGTTGGGTGTTTCTATTAAAATAAATAGCATTTTTCATGCCGAAAAGCTAATCAGCCTGATTTTTTCTCTTGGATGCATAGGGAATACTATCATCCAGCAGAATAGCTTCCTGCAGTATTTGTTCGATCAGTGGTCGACTAATCTCTTCTTTTGAGTAAAAGGTAATACCAGCCACTTGCTTTCTGCCATTAAAAAGTAGTGCTTCCTGTTGATTGGAAAGCTCATTGGCCCGGGTAAAAGCCAATTCTACAGCTCGGTCTTTAATGGGGTTGAGATAACATATCCAGCTTTTGCGATAATAAAATGGGATTTTATACCTGATCTTTCCTGTAATCTCAGGGAAGGAGATGATCATTTGATGCAAATAATTCATAATAGCTTGCTGAGGCTCAGGCAATTCATAAATAAAATCTTCTAGGGCATTCATGCTGTTTCCAACTAATTTTTCAAGCATACTGTTGGCATTCCAGTGTATAATTCTTTAGAACTTTCTTTAAATCTCCTTTTTTGCATAATGAGTAAGCGCAGATTTGAGAACGAAATGTTCTTTAAATGCAGACGGTAAATTTCAAATTAAACCCAAAATAAAACTTCCGCTCCACTGATTTCAACCTTTTACCTATACATCTTATCCATTTATGATTAATTTTGGCAAACAGGGTTTTAAATCTTTTTGAAACCAATTCGTTACATTATTTGATACCCTATTGCTATCGTTAATATGTTCATAGAACCAAACCAGGACCTGCATTTAAATAAAAAAAAGCGCCGTGGATGGATTGAGCTTATTTGCGGTGCCATGTTTTCAGGAAAAACAGAAGAATTGATTCGCAGACTCAACCGGGCAGTAATTGCCGGCCAGAGGGTGGAGATTTTTAAACCAGCCCTGGATAAACGTTATCAAAAGGACAAGATCGTCTCTCACAATCAAAACATGATCCGTTCCAGCCTGGTGGATTTTGCCAGTGACATACTTCTGTTAGTAGGTGATTGTGAAGTGGTAGGTATTGATGAAGCGCAATTCTTTGATGAACAAATAATTCAGGTGGCTAATAAACTGGCTAACCAGGGAAAAAGGGTGATTATTACAGGGCTGGATAAAGATTTTAAAGCCAAACCGTTTGGATTTATGCCCCAATTGATGGTACAGGCTGAATACATTACCAAGCTTCATGCTATTTGTGTACAATGTGGGGCCCTGGCTTCTTATTCATACAGACTATCTGATTCAGAAGTGCAGGTAATGGTGGGAGAGAAAAATTTGTACGAACCCAGATGTCGAAATTGTTTTTACCTGGGCAAAAAAGCAGAAAAACTAATTTGAGCCAGATGATAAAATATGGATGGGTTTTAGGGCTTTTGTGGCTGGTATATACTGACAGTTTGGGCCAGAGGGATATTCCTGTAGGAAGCTGGCGAACCCATTTAAACTATTCCCAGGCCCGTTACCTGGCCATAACTCCGGAAAATGCATATTGCGCCACTGCCAACAGTCTGTTTTATTTGAATAAGGAAGAGCAAAGTCTCAACCTACTTTCCAAAATAGATGGTTTGAGTGATATCAATATTTCGGCCCTGGGCTATTCGAACGAATCAGCTACCCTGGTGATTGGTTATCAAAACGGTAGTCTGGATTTTGTAATTGACCAACAAATAATAAACCTGGATGCAATTTTTAAGGCGGATCTGGAATCCGGAAAACGAATAAACCATATTTCATTTTTTCAAAATAAAGCTTATTTATCCACTGATTATGGGTTATCAGTGATTGACCTTAATCAATTGGTGGTTGCCGAATCCTATTTTCCCGGCCCTCAAGGTGAGGAAATAAAAGTATGGCACAGCCAGGTATTTCAGGACAGCCTGTTTATTGCCACTGAAAATGGTGTTTTGGCCGGATCTTTGGCTCCCGGAATTAATCTGATCGATTTTCGAAACTGGCAGGCCAAACCTGTAATTGCATCTACAGTTGATCCAATCAGGCAATTGATAAAAGTAGAAGATAGATTATATGGCGCATCTAAAAGCCAGACTTTTTTATATAATGGAATCGGTTGGAAAAAACTGGAAATTAATCTGAACCAAACAGTGATTGGTCTGGCCTCTTCCGGCGAAATGCTGCTTTTAAGTACTATAGATCATGTTTATAGTTGGAATGGTCAACAATTGGAGAGGATCCCCACCGAATTTACTGAAAATATCCAGCAAATATTGGTGGATGGAAATGGTTTTCTCTGGCTGGCTGATCAACAGCAGGGTTTAGTCAGTAATTATACCGGCTCCTGGCAAAACTATTTTCCGGATGGGCCTGCTTTCCCGTTGACCCAAAAATTACTTCAGGCAGGAAATCTTATGGTTGGAATTCCAGCTCAGGAAGTCATCCAAACAGGTGCTTTCCAGGTTTTTTCAGAAGGATCATGGGAAAATTACCTGAATTTTAGTGATTTTGAAAAAGTGGCTCCTTTGACAGACCTGACTTATGATCGAAATAAGCAAATGGTTTACTTTGGCAGCCAGGGTGATGGACTTATTACCTGGTCAATCAAGGATAACAGCTTAGCTCAAATCAGTAAGAGTAATGAATCTGTTGGTTTTCAGGGGATCAATGGCGGCGACAGTGTAGTGATATCCAGTGTAACAGTGGACCAGGATGGTATCCTGTGGGTAGCCAATGCTGGTGTAGAAAGCTTTCTGCACAAAAAGGAAACGAACTGGGAATCATTTTCCAGTAGTTTGACCCTGACCCGCCAAGTAAAAGATCTGATTGTATATCCCAATGGGGATAAATGGATGATCGTCTCCCCGGAATTGGGGGGTGGCATTCTGGTTTATAATGAGATAAACAATCAATACCGCCACTTTACCACTACCAACGGAAATGGAGGCCTGCCGGATAATCAGGTGAATGATCTGGAACTGGATCAGGATGGCTTCATTTGGGTAGCCAGTCAAAAAGGGATTGCCTATTTTGCCAATCCTTTCCTGGCTTTAACTTCCCAAGAGATCGATGTAATCACTCCCATTTTCGAACAACGTCTGCTACTGAATAATGAGATCATTAATACCATTGAAACAGACGGAGGAAATCGTAAATGGATTGGTACTGACAAAGGGGTATGGCTAATGGGTCAGGCCGGTGAGGAATTATTCTACAATTTCACCGCCTCTAACAGTCCCCTACTATCTGATAAGGTGTTTGATATTGCAATACAACCAGAAACGGGAGAGGTATTTTTTGCCACAGCTGCCGGTTTGATCTCTTTCCGGAGTACGGCCACAGAGGGAGGCGTTATTCACAGTGATGTAAAGATATTTCCCAATCCGGTGAATCCACAGTTTGAAGGGTTGGTGGCTATTTCCGGGTTGGCCAATAATGCCATAGTTAAAATAACCGACGTTTCCGGAAAGCTGATTTGGCAGGATCAGGCTTATGGAGGAACAGCCAGCTGGAACAGGCAGGACTACCTGGGCCGACAGGTAAAAACAGGTATATATCTGGTGTTTAGCGCTGATTTTGAAGGGGAAGATACTTTTGTGGGTAAAATTGCCATAGTACAATAGCATGTTATACAAAACCAGGTCCATTGTTTTAAACTATATTAAATTCAGGGATACTTCTATCATTTCCCGAATATATACTGAGCAGTTGGGGTTAAGATCATACATTGTGAATGGTGTCAGATCAGCCCGTTCAAAAAATAAAATAGCCCTGTTTCAGCCTCTTACTTTACTGGACCTGGTGGTTTATGAAAAACCACAGGCCAATATCAACCGGATTTCAGAATTAAGATGTCAGGAACCCTTCAGAGAAATACCAATTAATATCAGGAAATCCTCCATTGCCTTGTTTCTGGCAGAGGTTCTGAATAAATCCCTCAAGGAGGAAACTGAAAATCAGGATCTTTTTCAGTTCATTCATCACTCTATGCTGATCCTGGACCAGCAATCCCGGCATTTCGAAAATTTTCATCTCCAGTTTTTGCTCAAGATCAGCCGATTCTTTGGGTTTGCACCTTCTTCTGGCCTTGAACTGATCAGTCAGGTAAAAACTCAATTTCCTTCTTTGGGATTAGAATCAGAAACTGATATTATCGATGCATTACTGGCTCATCCTTATCATGATCCGGTAAACTGTTCTAATAGCACCAGAAGGCGGTTGCTCGACTTAATGATCCAATATTATCAACTGCACCTGGAAAGTATGGGTGAAATTAAATCTTTGGCTGTACTAAAAGAGGTCATGCAATAAATAGTTCTGGAATTTTTTAGATCCCTATTCCGTACATATCCGTTCATAAAATGTACGTTTTTGATACACTATTTTTGATTGCTTCACTCCTATATCGCTGATATTCAATTGTTTATGATTATGGCACAAAGATTGGCTATTAATAATTATAACATTAAATATTGAACTGATTAAATATAAAAATACTATGAAAACTTTGAAAAACACCATAATAGCTATAGGAATCATTGTTGCGATTTTAACTTTATCCACCAGCTTAAGCTTTGGCAACCACATCGAACCTTTCAAAACAGAAGAAAAAGCTAAAGTACAGTATCTTAAATCATTGGAAAACAAATTGATTGAAAATTACCTGGAAAAAGTTGCAAAAAATTCAGATACACCAAATTTATCCGATGAAATCAAAATTTTTGATGCCAATGACCAATTGGTATTCAAAGGTAAGGCTGAATCCAAAGATGCAAAATTATTATTATTAAACAGTGCCAAACTAACTACTATTGAAGGAACTGAATATTATATCATAAATAAGTAATATATATTAATTTAAACTGTACCTTTTTTATACCATTAAGTTTTCTTTCTCATACTGTTTTAAAGATCCGGGCCAGACCCGGATTTTTTTATTTCTTTAAAAAATTCATTTTCAGTGGAAGAAACAATTAGGCTTTATGTTTGTAATGCGCCTAAAGAAATAGTCCCAGGAATTTTAATAAATTCAAAGTTGAAAATATTTCAAACATTAAAATACTCAAGGACTATGAAGTTACAAATTAATGAAATTGATTACACAGGACAAAATATTTACGTGGGATTTGATGTCCACCTAAAATCATGGACAGTAGCAATTATGACTGACAGGATGAAATTAAGACCATTTTCTCAGGATCC
>JBPRGG010000072.1:0-92606 GCA_051418075.1 Candidatus Cyclobacteriaceae bacterium M3_2C_046
CCTCAGGGTGAAAAAATCAAAAGCTCCTGGGCTGAAAATATAAATCCTGACCAGGTTTGGCAGGAATATCCCCGACCCATAATGGAAAGAAAAGAATGGTTGAACCTGAATGGCCTGTGGCAATATGCCATTCTACCTGCAGGCCAGGCAAAACCAAATGAATTTGATGGAAACATTCTGGTTCCATTTGCAGTGGAATCCAGCCTTTCCGGAGTCCAGAAAAGGGTGGGAAAAGACCATGAATTGTGGTACAGCAGATCCTTTTCGCTGCCACAGTCCTGGAAAAACAAAAAGGTATTATTGCATTTCGGTGGAGTGGACTGGAAAACAGATGTTTGGATCAATGATGTTCTAATAGGCAATCATGAAGGTGGTTATGACCCTTTTTGGTTTAATATCAGTCCTTACCTTAAGTCGGGAGAACAGGAACTGGTAGTCCGGGTTTGGGATCCTTCAGATAAAGGGCCACAACCCAGAGGTAAGCAGGTAAAAGATCCAAGAGGCATATGGTACACTCCGGTAACTGGTATTTGGCAGACGGTGTGGTTAGAGCCGGTACCAGACGAACATATAGCGCATTTAAAAATTACACCCGATATAGATCACAACAAAGTGAAGGTGGAAGTAGAAGCCAAAGCCAATCAGGCTGAAATGGTGGAAGTTCAGGTACTGGAGAATGGAAAAGTTGTAGGTCAGGCCAGATCCGCTTTGCATATGCCCGTAGAGGTTATCTTGCCGGAGCCTAAATTATGGAGTCCTGAAACCCCGTTCCTTTATGACTTGAATATTCGCCTGATCAGTGATAATAAAGCCCTTGATCAGGTAAAAAGTTATATGGCCATGCGCAAGATCTCCAGGCAAAGAGATGAACGGGGCATTATCAGGTTGCAGCTTAACAACCAGGACCTTTTTCATTTTGGACCGCTGGATCAGGGATGGTGGCCTGATGGATTATATACAGCCCCTTCCGATGAAGCCCTGGTTTATGATATTCAAAAAACCAAAGATCTGGGATTCAACATGATACGAAAACATGTAAAAGTGGAACCGGCCCGCTGGTACTATCATTGTGATCGCCTGGGAATGCTGGTATGGCAGGACATGCCCAGCGGCGATTTTACCAGGGGATGGCAAAACCGGAATTATTTTGAAGGAAATGAATTAGAGCGAAGTCCGGTATCAGAAGCAATTTTCAGGAAGGAATGGAAAGCCATTATGGACTTTCTTTATTCGTATCCTTCTATCGTAGTCTGGGTGCCGTTTAATGAAGGATGGGGGCAATTTAAAACGGAAGAAATTATAGACTGGACCATGCAATACGATCCTTCCCGGTTGATTAATCCTGCCAGTGGAGGAAATCATTTCCAGGTAGGAGATATGCTGGATCTGCATAATTATCCACATCCTGAAATGTATTTGTTCGATGGGACCCGGGCCAATGTATTGGGAGAATATGGAGGTATTGGACTGGCCTTAAAAGGACATTTATGGGATGAATCCAGAAACTGGGGTTACGTACAATTTAAAACTACTGATGAAGTGACCAAAAAATACCTGGATTATGCTGAAGAATTAAAAAAACTAATTCAGGCAGGCTTCTCAGCTGCTGTTTATACCCAAACCACTGATGTAGAAATTGAAGTTAATGGATTGATGACATATGACCGTAAGGTGATTAAAATGGATCAGGAGGCCATAAGGAAAGTCAATCAGGAAATATGTGAAAGTCTGAATCAACCTTAGCTATAGGGGCGAAAAAAGGCAGCAAGAACAATGGTTTGCTGAGGTGTCATTTTACATTTGAAATGACACACCGGAACTGATCAATAAGTATATTCGCGTTTTCCACCGGATATTCCACGTATTCCTGATCCCACTCTACGCCGATTTTTTCTACCGGGTGGTCAATGATAGCCTTTACCTGCTCATCAGAAAATGCAACATGATTAGAGAATTTGGTGTAATTCTTTTCATCATATTCTTTGGAAAGGGAATTATCCAGGAACTCTACTTCCACATCCTGGCTGTCTTTTAGAAATATTTTAAACTCATTGCCCCGGGAAAGCCCTCCTAAAACTTCTTCAGGAGCCCTTGTTTGGATTTTCCAGGTAATGAAAGCGGCATAATTTCCACTTATATAGGCACAATTGATATTAGCCTGGGCAAATTCTTCCCATTTTACCCTATCTTCCACAGCTGATCTGGTATGAGATACCAACGGTTTACTTTGCATGATCAGCCATTGTTCTTCGGCAAATTGATCTCTTTCGTTCACTCTAAAATCACATCCTGGTGTCTTTTGTTCCCGGGGTCGGTCCGCGCGGTCATCCAGATTGATCCAGGTACCATCAGGATTTAATTCTATCACTTCCCCTTCTTCTGTAATTACATGTTTTTGCGCCAGTGCCTGATTTACCACAAAAAATGCCAGGCAGAAATAAAATGTAGATTTCAACATAATTTAAAAAGTTATAAATGATCTGTATAGGCATCAACTTAACAACCTCAGGCTGAATAAGTTTAAATGTTAGAAGTTATAAAAGTTTCTTAAAATTTAAAATCTTATATTTTTAAATCATTCGTTATGAAAGATCAGGAGAAAATAAAGCAGGATATTGTAGATCAATTAGTATGGGACAATCGTCTGGAGGATGTTCAAATAGATGTGGATTATAATGGCACCACTGCCAGGTTATCCGGAAAGGTACACTCCTACAATGTCCGTCAGGCTGCCGAGGCCGATGCCTTGCAAATTGAAGGGGTGCTTTCGGTTGATAACCAACTGGCAGTAGATGCTTCCCACCAGATAGATGCTCCAACTGATCAGGAAATTCAAAATCATGTTAAGGATTCCATCTACTGGAATAATCGGATTGATTACTCTAAGATAGATGTTGTAGTAGAAGATAAAGTAGCTACGTTAGCTGGGTCGGTGGATGCTTTTTGGAAAAAAAACCTGGCTGCAGATCTGGCTTACGGAGTTAATGGTATCCGGAATGTAAACAATAAATTATCCATTGTTCCTACCCGGGAAAGGAAAGATGAATTGATAGCTAAAGATGTAATGGCAGCCTTATCAAGAAATAATCAGGTAGATGAAAGCCGTGTCACGGTAAATGTAAATGACGGGCAGATTACCTTGTCTGGTGCAGTAAATACCTGGTCTGAAAATAATGCTGCCTATGAATCTGCATTATATGCCAAAGGGGTCAGGGATATTAAAAATGATATTCTGGTAAAGCCTGTATAGAAAATCAGGAAAAGACTGGATGATCATAATGATTGATGAACATTTTTTTAACCTTAAAACCGAAAGGAGATTATGATGATTAACAATAGTCATATCAAACAAAACATTATTGATCAGCTAAATTGGGATGATCGTGTAGTTGCCTCAGACATTGATGTAGATGTAGATCAGGGAAAAGTAAAACTTCAGGGTGTGGTGCCCACCTTTGATGCCAGATTAGCTGCTGAAGCGGATGCCACTATCATTCCTGGGGTATCAGAAGTGATTAATGAACTGGAAGTCAGATATTCTTCTGAATCTTTTGCCCCCACCAATGAGGAGATCGCTACCAATATCCGAAAAATTTATCAATGGAATTCCCATATTGATGTAAATAGCCTGAGTGTAACAGTGGAAGATGGATTAGTTACTTTAGAAGGCGCTGTGAAATCATACTGGCGTAAAATGCAGGCAGAAGAATTGGCTCAGTCCGTCAAGGGAGTTATTAAGGTACTCAATAAACTGACAGTAGTTCCTAATAAAGACGTGGTGGATGAAGTAGTGGCCGATGATATAGTAAATGCCCTGGACAGGAATCAAAATGTAAAGGTAAATGATATAGATGTAAAAGTACAGGATGGAATAGTTACATTATCCGGACAGGTTTCTGATTGGCCAACCAGGCAAAATATATATCGAACCGCACTATATACAAGAGGAGTGGTTGATATTAAGGATCATATAAGTATAAGTTTATAAGCAATTTCAAGTTAAATTTTGTTTTGATTAACCCGAAGGTCTTCTCTTCGGGTTTATAGTATTGGGGTTTGAATAATTGAATGCCATTGAGATATTTTCGTGCTTGAAATCAATGCTCCTCTCAATGTACATTTTACGGCCTTAGATAAAGCTGTGATAGCGGTCAGGGCCCCGGCATCACATAAATAATATGCATAATAAAAAAGCCTGAAGATAAAATATCCCCAGACTTTTCTTATAGCTATACATTTTTATCTTTGAATAATGGTGAGTACATTATCAGACCCTGATTGTTGAATAATGGCTTCTTGGTTTACACCGTACTGAATGATATTTGCAGTATGATTATTTCCATATTGTTCAATCCAGGCCTGGTTGTTTTCACCATACTGTTCTGTCCAGGCTTCATGGCCTTTACCTTCCTGTACTATGTCAGAATAAAGGTTTGTACCTTCCTGATATTGATAGGAGTCATTAAAGATACCAGCCTGATTTAACAGTGCTTCATTATAATCTCCAAATTGTTTCTGGATCCCTTCACTTTGGAACCCTTTGGACTGATAAATGGAAGCATAGTTCTCCATACCTTCCTGCCATTGTCTGGCAGTCATTGGATCATCAATCTGGCTGATTTCTGCCGTGTTGTTATCTCCTTTTTGGTATTGGTCAGCAATCAGTTCAGATCCTACCTGCTCAGCTATTGCTACATTTCCATTACCATAAAATTCCTGATTTACAAAGTTACTTTCTCCTTTCTGATAGGAACCCGAGGTATTATTATCTCCCATGGCAAATGAAAAGGTTATGTTTTTGCTGCCATATTGTTCCAGATAAACCTCATTTTCACTACCATATTGTCCCAGGTGAGCGTCATGCAAAGCGCCTTCCTGCAGAGCTTCGGCTACATTACCATAACCTTTTTGTTTGGTATCAGCAAAATTTTCTTCACCCGTCTGGCTGATCCAGGAGGAATTCATTTCACCCCATTGTTTCTGGTAAGCGACATTAGAATAGCCATCCTGCCAGATTTCGGCATTATGACCTGAGCCATATTGTTGCTGATCGGCAAAATTTCTTTCTCCGTTCTGACTAATTTTGGCCCAGTGGTTTTCACCTTCCTGGAATATGAACATGATGTTCTGGTCACCTTCCTGCCAGGTGTATGCTTCATGATCTGAACCATATTGCTTCACATACATATCACCAAGGGTTCCGTTTTGATACATTTCGGCAAAATGATCATCACCATATTGCTTGTTTTCCAGGAAATTGGATTCACCATCCTGCCAGCCATAAGATTCACTGCCGGAACCTTCCTGATGCTGATAAAAAGCATTCAACATACCATCCTGGTTTGCTTCTGCTATTTGGTCCTGGCCATATTGTTGCTGATCGATGAAATTTTCCTGGCCTTGCTGATAAGCCTCTAACCACTGATTTTCACCGTCCTGAAATTGATAAATAGTATTGGCTTCACCCATCTGCTCCAGATAAGCTTCATGGTCTTCACCATATTGCTTGGTATAATCTACAAGTTCAGAACCATCCTGAAGAAGATTGGCATAATGTCCGGAACCATATTGTTTTAGTTCCAGAAAATTGTTGTTACCGGTTTGGGATACATCTGCTTCCAATCCTTCACCTTCCTGGCCAATGATCGTTTCCGATTGGCCAAAGGCTAAAGCAGGTACCGCCACTACCGCTAAAAATAGAAATAGTTTCTTCATGATTAAATAGATTTTAGGTTAAAAAAAATAAAAGTGTATAGCATAAAAACAATTAAAAAAATGTGCAGCCTGAACAGGCTATCACGAATGATCTTACTTTGATAAGACATGCAGATGTTTTTAAGATCGCATATATCTTATGTTATGACTTTATATATTAAGTGATTCAGATAGGTTTTGTTACTAATAAACGGTAATTTATTTATTCAGATGGATTGTTATTGCTTTGTGCATGGTTTTTTGGCAAAAACAAAATGCATTCTTAGAAAAAAAATAATAAAATGGTATGTACTATTGATTTTTTTATTATCGGTTTGGCTGAGGTGTCCTAAAAATAAATATTCGGCCATCATCCAACTTTGTCCTGTCCGGAATGGCCTTCATCAGCAGTCTACTGTCTTCATCATTGGTAAAAAATTTATCTTTTTTTCGTACAAATAGGAGATTCCGGAATGCTTTTGCAAACTAAGTATTAATCTTACTATTTTTCCTTTCCGGCTAACTGTCCACAAGCGGCATCTATGTCTTTGCCTCTGCTTTTTCGCACTTTCACGATCAAACCTTTACTTTCCAAATAATTACTGAATTCTTCTAACCTATCTTCACCGGTTTTAATAAATGATGCTTCCGCAATGGGATTGTATTCTATTATGTTGATCTTGCAGGGAATGGTTTTGGAAAACTGGAACAATTCTTCGGCATCTTTTAAAGAATCATTGAAATTGTAAAAAACAATAAACTCAAAAGTGATCTTATTTTTAGTTTTCTGATAAAAATACTGCAGAGCTTCTTTCAGTGCAGTGAGGCTATTGGTTTCATTGATGGGCATAATCTGGTTCCTTTTATGGTCGTTTGCCGCATGAAGGGATAAAGCCAGGTTGAATTTGACTTCATCGTCAGCCAGTTTCCTTATCATTTTTGCGATACCTGCGGTGGAAAGGGTGATTCTCTTGGGTGACATGCTCAGGCCCTGAGGTGAGGTGATATGATCGATGGCTTGAATTACATTGGCATAATTCAATAAAGGCTCACCCATACCCATAAATACAATATTAGATAAAGACTGATCATAAAACTTTTCAGCCTGACGGTTGATTTGCACCACCTGGTCATAAATTTCTCCGGCATCAAGATTTCTTTTCCTTTCAAGGTATCCTGTGGCACAAAACTTACAACTTAATGAACATCCTACCTGAGAGGAAATACAGGCGGTCATTCGGCTATTTGTAGGAATAAGAACTCCTTCTATGATGTTTTTATCGTATAATTTAAAGGTTGATTTTACGGTACGATCCTGGCTGACCTGTTCCTGGTCAATTTGAATGGGAAGTATCTGAAAATGATGGTTAAGCCATTCCCTGGTATTCAGAGAAAGGTTGGTCATTTGATCAAAACTGGTGGCCGATTTGGCCCATAACCATTCATAAACCTGCCTGGCCCTGAATGCTTTTTCTCCCTGAGCCATCAAGGCCTGCTGAATTTGATCCAGACTTAATTTTCTGATATCCTTTTTTGTTTCGGTAGCTATCACTAATTAGTATTTTTAAAACTCCAACAATTTTGTTGAGCAAATGATTTTATTTTTTTAATTTATTGAAAAATTCAGATGGGAAAGGAGAAACTTTCCGGTTGGCATAATTGAAACATACGACACCAGTTTTTCCGGCAGCTACTTCTTTCTGATCTGCCACCCTTATCAAACGGTAAACCACATCGAAACTGACCCGCCTCACATCATAGACACCAACCTGGATCAGGAGTTCATCTCCATAAAATGCCTCTGATTTATAGGCTATGGCAGCATCATTCATGATAATCCCCAACCCGTCAATACCGTCTTTTTCATTGGAAACGCCTAATGATTGCAAAAATTGGATCCTGGCTTCATGCATTAAACCCAACACCCGATCGTTGCCTAAATGTGCCCCATAATTCAGATCTGTCACTCTTATTTTTATATGGGTTTCGAATAAAAAATTTTCCGGGATAGGAATATCAACTTTTGCCATACTTTTTTTTACAAAAATATAAAATGTCTATCACACTTACAGGAATGTGTGAAAAAAAGCACCTGATCCAAACATCATCATTTCCTGTTTATTTTTAATTGGTCCTATGTATTACTTCTGTTTTTTTTGTACTTTTATTTTAGAATCCCAAATTAATGATTTTATATGTTAATCATTTTTCTAGTAGCTGTAGCTGTATTTATCATTGCCTATCGGATTTATGGTAGATTCCTGGATCGTAAATTTGATGTAAATGGTGACAGAAAAACCCCCAGTCACACTGAGTATGATGGGGTGGACCGGGTACCTACCAAACCCATAGTGCTTTTGGGACATCATTTTTCATCCATAGCGGGTGCTGGACCGGTGGTTGGCCCCATCATTGCCGGCATTGCCTTTGGCTGGTTACCTGCCTTGCTTTGGATTGTATTGGGTTCAATTTTTGTGGGTGGTGTACATGATTATTCCTCACTGATGGCTTCTATACGTCATAAGGCCAATTCAGTAGCGGAAATTGCCAAAAAACACATGTCACCACTTTCCTATAAAATGTTTTTGGTATTTATCTGGATGGCCCTGGTTTATATTCTTATTGTGTTTATAGACCTTACTACCGCCGGTTTTGTCAGTAGTCCTGAAGTAGCTTCATCCTCTGTATTCTTCATATTACTGGCCCTGGCTTTCGGGATCACCTTGAACAGGCTAGGCATTTCCCTATGGAAAGCATCACTGGTTTTTGTACCATTGGTATTTTTAGGCGTGTTTGCCGGGCACCTGGTTCCATTGACCAGTGATGTTATACCTTCATTTATTAATGGAGATGCGGCCAAAACCTGGAATATTTTATTGATCATATATTGCTTACTGGCATCTGTGAGCCCTGTTTGGGTGTTATTGCAACCAAGAGATTACTTATCTTCTTTTTTATTATATGGTTCTTTACTGGGGGCATTCATAGGTATTTTGTTGGGTGGTTTTGAGATCAAATATCCTGCTTTCACAACCTGGTCCAATATTGATAAAGGTACGCTTTTTCCCATTCTGTTTATTACCATTGCCTGTGGTGCCTGTTCCGGCTTTCATTCCATTGTAGCCTCAGGAACTACATCCAAGCAGCTGGATAAGGAAACGGATGCCCGGAAAATTGGCTATGGAGCTATGTTAATCGAGGGACTGGTAGCGGTAATTGCCCTGTTTACTGTAGTAATGCTGGCCCAAAATGCCAATGTAATCAAAGAGCATCCTTTGATGGTGTTTGGTACTGGTATGGGTAATTTCCTTACAGTATTTGGTTTGCCATTTGAAATTGGCCGCTCTTTTGGGATTCTGGCTGTTTCTACTTTTTTACTTACCACCCTGGATACTTCCACCCGATTAGCACGGTACATCTTTGAAGAATTTTTTAATCTGAAAGGGAAGCAGATACGTTATCTTTCTACCCTGGCAACCCTGACATTCCCGGTTATTTTTACTTTTGTGACCCTCCATGATGCTATGGGGAACCCGGTTCCCGCCTGGCAGGCGGTATGGCCTTTGTTTGGTGCCACCAATCAATTGCTGGCTGCACTGGCTTTACTGGTAGTATTTGTTTGGCTAAAAAAACAGGGTAAAAAAACAGTATTTATCGTACTTCCTATGCTTTTCATGCTGGTTATGACCATCTGGGCATTAATTCAGCTGGTCATTCAGTCCGGCCTGAATACCATTGGCATTACCGCCATTTTCCTGTTGGTTTTAGCTACCATTCTTATCATTGAAGCGCTAAGAACGATTTTTATTACTGGTGATGTGCTTTCACCGACCACTGCAGAATGAAATAAAAAAAGCTGTCCGGTCAATCATAAACAGGACAGCTCTTATATAATTAAGTTAAGCTTGATATCAAATTCAATTGCCTACTTTTTGCCGGCTCGCCCGAAGTTGAGAGTCTGAGAATCCCCTTTTTTGTTAAAACGGCTTCTACGCGTATCTCTTTGACCAAATAAGCTATGTTCGTTAAAATGATCATGATTATAAAAATCACTTTGCATTTCTTCCGGTAAAGTTACATGTCTGGGATAGTAGCTTTTCCTTACCTCAACTTCAAATTCACGATGAACGGGCCCACCTTTGTATACAGGAAATTTTGAGAGTTCGGCTTTGGTGATCTCTATCACAACGATATATTTTTCCTTCTTATTAAGGGAAGCCAGGCCTACCGGGATTAAAATATGGGTATGATCATTTGTATCTAATTTAACATCGAGATAACGTACCCTCATTTCTTCCTGGTCAATGATAAGATCATCCACAATACCCAGACGGTGCGATTTCGCCCCTAAAACAGTCCAACCACGTAAATCCGGTTTGTAAAATTCCTTTTCAGATTCTTCTAAATTATTCAGGTTTACTAATGCACTAGATGTATTGTTCATGATATGTCGAATTTATGATTAAAAAATTTTATTGCTGTATAAATAGTTGCGTAAAAAAACTATACACTATTATACATTATTTAACGCTATTTTCCAATAATATGTTCATATTTTACATGAAATACACACCCTTTAATATGTCAAAATGTCGCTTAAAATGGGTTTAGATCGCATTTTCAAGTCATTTTGACGTTTTTTTCGGGGTGGTTTGGTTTTTGTAAATTAATGGCCAAGTAAAAGGAGGTTTGAAATGAATTTAAATAATTATACAGTAAAAGCACAGGAAGTTATACAAAAATCTGCTGAAATTGCAATGAGCAACCAGCAGCAGGCTCTTGAACCGGGTCATTTGCTCAAGGCTGTATTGCTGGCTGATGAAAATGTCATTTCATTTTTAATCAAAAAGCTGAACATTAACCGGATGTTATTGGATAACAAGCTGGATGAAATCATCAATGGTTACCCTAAAGTATCCGGACAGCAGCCTTATTTATCCGGTGACACCAACAATGTTTTACAAAAAGCTAACGGTTTTCTGAAGGATTTTAAGGATGAATATGTAGCGGTGGAGCATATGATCCTGGGCTTGCTGGCTGGCAAAGAAAAAGTAGCTCAGCTCATGAAAGACCTGGGGTTTAGTGAAAAATCATTGCTCAGTGCCATCCAGGAGCTTAGGGGAGGGGATTCCGTGAAGGATCCCAATGCGGAGTCTAAATACCGGTCACTGGAAAGGTATTCCAAGAACCTGAATAAACTGGCTGAAGCGGGAAAGATAGACCCGGTGATCGGTCGGGATGATGAGATCAGAAGGGTTTTGCAGATCCTTTCCCGGCGCACCAAGAATAACCCGATGCTGATCGGGGAACCGGGAGTTGGTAAAACTGCCATTATAGAAGGAATGGCACAGCGTATTATAGATGGAGACGTACCGGAAAACCTGAAAAGCAAAACCCTTATTGCCTTGGATATGGGTTTGCTGGTAGCCGGAGCCAAATACAAGGGAGAGTTTGAGGAAAGACTGAAAGCGGTAATCAAAGAAGTTACAGATTCCAATGGAGAGATTATCCTTTTCATCGATGAGATCCATACCCTGATTGGGGCTGGGGCAGGTGAAGGGGCCATGGATGCCGCCAACCTGTTAAAGCCGGCTTTAGCCCGGGGCGAATTACACGCCATTGGAGCTACTACGCTGAAAGAATATCAAAAATATATCGAAAAAGATAAGGCCCTGGAAAGAAGGTTTCAGACAGTAACCGTGGATGAGCCATCGATAACTGATGCGATTTCCATTCTGCGGGGGATAAAGGACAAATATGAGTTGCATCACGGTGTGAGGATTAAAGATGATGCTGTGATTTCAGCGGTAGAACTGTCCCACAGATATATCAGTGATCGTTATTTACCTGATAAAGCCATTGACCTGATGGATGAGGCTGCGGCCAAACTGAGGATGGAAATAGATTCCTTACCGGAAGAACTGGATGAACTGCAAAGAAAGATCATGCAGTTTGAGATAGAACGTGAAGCCATTCGCAGGGAAAAAGACCAGGAAAAAGAAACCCAGCTTAATAAAGTCCTGGCAGAATTAACAGATAAAAAGAATGAATTGAAGGCCAAATGGGATAATGAGAAATCGGTCATTCAGGGAATTCAGAAGGAAAAAGAGAATATAGAAAAATACCGGCATGAAGCTGAACAGGCTGAGCGGGGAGGGGATTATGGCCGGGTAGCAGAATTACGCTATGGCAAGATCGTAGAGAGCGAATCCAAATTGAAAGATTTACAGCACAATCTGATCGAAATGCAGGTCCAGGGATCCTTGATCAAGGAGGAGATCAGCAGCGAAGATATTGCTGAAGTGGTGGCTAAGTGGACCGGCATCCCGGTTTCAAGGATGTTGCAAAGTGAAAGGGATAAACTGCTCAAGCTGGAAGATGAATTAGCCAAACGGGTGGCAGGCCAACAAGAAGCTATTCAGGCTTTATCTGATGCAGTAAGAAGAAGCAGGGCTGGATTACAGGACCCTAAACGGCCAATTGGCTCTTTTATCTTTCTGGGAACCACAGGAGTAGGTAAAACTGAGTTGGCTAAATCTCTGGCAGAATTCCTGTTCAATGATGAGAATGCCATGGTAAGGATAGATATGTCTGAATACCAGGAAAGGCACACCGTCAGTCGTTTGATAGGAGCGCCTCCGGGTTATGTGGGCTATGATGAAGGGGGCCAGTTAACGGAAGCTGTGAGGAGGAAACCTTATTCAGTAATCCTGCTGGACGAAATTGAAAAGGCCCATTCCGATGTTTTTAATATCCTGCTCCAGGTATTGGATGATGGCAGGCTGACCGATAACAAAGGGCGGGTGGCTAATTTTAAGAATACAATCATCATTATGACCACCAATGTGGGTTCTCATATCATCCAGGAGCGGTTTGAGCAGCTGAGGGATGATAATGTGGAAGAAGTAATTGAGTCAACCAAACGGGATGTATTTGAATTGTTAAGAAAATCCATGCGGCCCGAATTCCTCAACCGGATCGACGAAACCATTATGTTCAGGCCATTGTCCAGAGCTGATATCCGGAAGATCGTTGATATCCAGTTCAGACAAATTCAGAAGCGGCTGGATGAAAACGGAATTAAAATCGAAGCTTCCGATCAGGTACTGGATTATCTGGGGCGTTTAGGGTTTGATCCCCAGTTTGGGGCCAGACCGCTAAAGCGGGTGATGCAAAAGGTATTGCTGAATGAATTGTCCAGGGAAATACTGGCTGGTCATATAGATAAGAATTCTGTTGTTGGTGTGACCCTGAACGACGATAAGCATATCGAATTTGTAAACCTGGATAAGGTGGAAATTTAAAAGGTCATATTCGAGGCTGCTTCAACTTAAGAGGCAGCCTAAATATATTTTAAAGGCATTATTCTCAGGAAAGTTTTATGCCAATTACCAGGATATCATCTGTCTGAGGATAGACTCCTTTCCATTGATAAAAGGTGTCAGTTAACTGATTGAATTGCTCCGGAATAGAAGATTTACTGATATTGTTGAGGAGCTTTTTAAAAGAACTCTTCATGAATTTGGTATCTTTTTCTCCTCCAAACTGGTCCTGGTATCCATCAGTAGCCAGATATATCGTATCACCCGGTTTAAGGTTCAATGATTTAAGGGAATATTTTTTCTCCTGGAACAGGGTAGAGCCTACCGGATATCGATCGCCTTGCATTTGCTGCAGGCCATGCCCATTTACAAAATAAAACGGAAAGCGGGCTCCGGAGAATTCCACCTGGCAAGTTTCCTGGTCAATCACACATAAAGCGATATCCATACCATCCGAAGACAGGAAATCTTCATTTTTTTGATGCAGATTTTGCTTAAGTTTCAGGTCCAGCAAGGTTAATATCAGTTCCGGGGAAGATATCTTGCTTTCCAGGATCACCTGGTTAAGTAGAGAGCTGGCTAAAACCGTCATAAATGCTCCGGGAACACCATGGCCGGTACAATCCACTACAGCCAGATATACTTTGTTCCGGTAGGAGTTAAACCAGTAAAAGTCTCCGCTGATAATATCTTTGGGCTTGCTGAAAACAAATGATTCAGGAAAAACGGTTTTTAACTCTTTACTACCAGGAAACAGGGAAAGCTGGATTTTTTTGGCATATTCAATGCTGGCAGTGATCTGTTCATTGATCTCTGATATAGCGACATTTTGACTTTCAATATCCTGCTTCTGCTTTTCAATTTCTTCTTTTTGCTGGTTGATAGCAATCGCCTGTTGCTGAAGGATTTTATTGGCTTTATTTTTCAGCCGGTTCCGGCTGTAAAGTACCAGGGCTATTATAAAAATAAATATTACAGCCGCAATCAATTCTTTGTTTAAAAGATTCCTTTTTTGGGCCTGTAGCAGCTGAATCTCATTTTCTTTCTGAAGTAAGGCGATTTGTTTTTCTTTTAATTCTATTTGTTTTTCTTTCTGGGCCAGATCATAAATAGATTCAATTTCTGCTATCTGTTTGGTATTTTCCCTGTTGGTGATTTTTTCTGAGTAATCAATATATTTTTTATAGTATTCAAGTGCATCGGGGTATTCTCCCAGGGTTTCATAAAACTGAGCCAGGTTCTTATTGACCAGTTTTAAAATTGGAAATGCATTGATCTCTTCGGCTATGGTCTGGCTTTTTCGCAGATTAAAAATGGCTGTGGTAAATTCTTCCAGTTGGGAATAGGCTTCTCCTTTAATGGCAAATACATTGGCTTGAAGATCACGGTCTTTTACTTTCTGGGCCAACTCCAAACTTAGGTCCAGGTAATCCAGGCCTTTTTCAATGCTATCCAGCCTGATCAAAGTTTTGCCCAAAGCATAAGCTGAATAAGCAATACCCAGAGTATCTTTCACCTGCTGATCCAGTTGGAAAGATTCTTTAAAATGCCGGTAAGCCAGGGCAAAGCTATCCTGATCAAAATACATTTCACCTAATGAATTCATGGTAGTGGCCTGATCATAAATTTCTTCCGAAGCTTTTGCGATTTGATAAGCCTCTTCCAGGTACTGGTGGGCTTTATGATAGGATTTTAATTCCATATAGATATTCCCGATTACATTAAGAATATTTGATTTATATTTCACTTGCCCCAGTTCGTCATAGAGTTGAATACAATTGATACAATGACTGATGGCTATATCATTTTCCCCTTTATAGTTATAGATTTGGCATAACAAACCCATCACATTGGCAACATGTACTTTCAAATCGAGGTCCCGATAGATCTTTTCGGCTAACTGAGCATGTTCTATAGCCAGATCATATTGGTCCGTTTCATAATAGGTATGGGCGATACAATAGTGCGCATCACCAGCCAGTTCATCATAATTGATCACTTCCGCTATGGATCGTGCTCTTTTGTAATAGTGTAAAGCGGAGTCTTTAAGGTAACGGTAATAATATACCTCACCCATAATAAACAAGGCCCGGGCCATGCCTTCATAATAGTTTTCCTGTTTAGCTAACTCAGAAGCCTTGGTAGAATATTCCAACGAAAGCCGCGGATATTTAACGGACAGAGAATCAGCCAATTGATTTAATTTATCAACATATTTTACTGATGGGTTCTGATTTGGTTGGGCCAAAACAATTGCCGGACTAAGTAAAATAATAATATACAGATAAACCTGATATAATTGACACTTTTTTTTCACCAGTAACAATCCTCAATTATTGCAAAATGTTCTAGTTTATGTATAAAATTATCTGTGATAATCACCTAAATGTAGTGTTTTACTCAAAATTTGGCATAATTTTACCATTTTACAAATTTTAACTAACTTTCTACCGTTAATTCATTAAAAAATAATATATTAAATGAGAATAAGATTATTCATTATAAGTTTGATTATAGCAGTGGCCTGTAAACCCGCTCCTGATGACCAGAATACTCAAATTAATCTGGAATCCAACCGTGAAATGGCTGAGAAGGTAGCCAAGTATGACTCGGTAAAATTAACTGCCGACCTGACCTATCTAAGTGATCAGCAAAAGCTGATGATACCGCTGCTGATCCAGGCTTCAGATCTGATGAACCAAATTTTCTGGCAGCAAGCTTATGGAAAACGGGATTCTCTGATGAACCAGTTGGATGATGTCTATACCAGGCAATTTGTAGAGATCAATTATGGGCCCTGGGACAGACTGGCTGATAACGAACCGTTTATTCCAGGAGTAGGCCCCAAGCCGTTAGGGGCCAATTTTTATCCGGTTGATATGACCAAAGAGGAATTTGAAGCAGCTGACCTGCCTGATAAAACAAGTCAGTATACCCTGATCAGAAGGGATGAACAAGGCCGCCTGCTCTCAGTGCCTTATCATGTGGCATATCAGCAAAGAACCCAACAAGCAGCTGATCTATTAAGAAAAGCGGCTGAGCTGGCTGAAGATCCGGGCTTTAGAGATTACCTGGAGCTAAGGGCTGAAGCTTTGCTTACCGATGATTATCAGACTAGTGATTTGGCCTGGATGGATATGACCAACAATAAAATAGACCTGGTAATTGGGCCCATAGAAACGTATGAAGATAAGCTGTATGGCTATAAAGCTGCCCATGAAGCCTATGTGCTGATCAAAGACGAAGCCTGGAGCCAGCGTCTGGAAAAATACGCACAGTATATGCCTGAGTTGCAACAGAACCTGCCTGTTCCGGCTAAATATAAACAGGAACAACCGGGTTCAGATGCTCAGTTAAATGCATATGATGTAGTTTATTACGCCGGGGATTGCAATGCTGGTAGTAAAACCATAGCCATCAACTTACCCAATGATGAGGAAGTACAACTTAAAAAGGGGACCAGACGACTGCAACTGAAAAATGCCATGCGGGCAAAATTTGACCAGATCTTAGTGCCCATTGCCGAAGTATTAATTGATGAAGAGCAACAGCAGCACATCACATTTGATGCTTTTTTTGGAAACACCATGTTTCATGAAGTTGCTCATGGCCTGGGGATTAAAAATACCATTAATCAGCAGGGCACAGTAAGGCAGGCCCTGAAGGACAATGCTTCAGCTATTGAAGAAGGCAAAGCCGACATACTGGGCTTGTATATGATCAACCAGCTTTATGATAAGGGAGAAATTGAAGGAGATTTAATGGATTATTATGTGACCTTTATGGCAGGTATATTCAGGTCTGTGCGGTTTGGGGCGGCCAGTGCCCATGGTAAAGCCAATATGATCCGGTTTAACTTTTTCAAGGAATATGATGCCTTCCAACGGGATGAGCAAACAGGAAGGTACAAAATAGATTTTGAAAATATGCAAGAGGCAATGAGTGCCTTATCGGCCAGGATACTTACTTTACAGGGAGAGGGAGATTATGCCGGAGCTAAATCTTTGGTAGACGAACAAGGAATTATAGACGACCAATTACAGCTAGACCTGGAAAAGCTTAATCAGCAAAATATACCAGTTGACATTGTATTTCAACAAGGAGAAAATTACCTTACCTTGTAATATGCAGGTACTTCATTTATTTTTTAATTAATATCAAAACAACTTTTTTATGAAAAATACTTTTAGGGCTTACCAGGTACAGGAGCTGGGAGATGGAAAATTCGGGGCTGGAGTGGTGGAGAGAAAGTTGGAGCAACTGCCTCCCAATCCGGTTTTGATCAGGGTCCAATACTCATCCCTGAATTATAAAGATGCTTTATCGGCTTCAGGACATAAGGGCGTTACCCGTAACTATCCCCATACACCAGGAATCGATGCTGCCGGGGTAATTGTGGAAAGTCCGGATCAGAGATTCCCGGAAGCTACAGAGGTATTGGTCACTGGATTTGATTTGGGAATGAATACTTCCGGAGGTTTTGGTCAATACATTCGGGTCCCGGTTGAATGGATTATTAAAAAACCAGAAGGCCTCTCATTAAAGGAAAGTATGGCCATCGGCACAGCCGGATTGACCGCAGCAATAGGTATTGATAAAATGTTGCAGAATCATCAGGATCCGGAAAACGGACCAGTTTTGGTTACGGGAGCCAGTGGAGGGGTAGGAAGTTGGGCCATTAGCCTTCTCAGTCATTTAGGTTATCGTGTCATAGCTTCATCAGGCAAACTGGATGCCTACGAATATTTGAAAAACCTGGGAGCAGAGCAGGTTGTGGACCGAAAAGAGGCAGATGATGTTTCCGGTAAAGTACTTTTGCAGGGAAAATGGGCCGGGGCTTTCGATACAGTAGGAGGAAACACCCTAGTAACTGCTCTGAAAGCTTGCTTTCCCGGTGGTAATGTTGTTTCCTGCGGCAACGTGTTGTCGCCCAAATTGTCTATAACTGTATTTCCCTTCATTTTAAAGGGGGTGAATCTTCTGGGGGTAGATTCTGCCACTTTTCCTTTGACCAGGCGTGAAAAACTCTGGCATATGCTGGCCAATGACTGGAAACCGGAAAATACAGGCAAGTTGACCAAGGTCATTACACTGGAGCAGCTTAAAGAACAGGTTGAATTGATTTTGGCCGGTCAATTGACAGGCAGGGTGGTGATTGAACTGTAATGATAAATGATTAAGTATGATCTTTACCTTCATAGATCCATAGAGCAACATTTTTGCCAGCCGGGACAAAACCACATTTTTTATAAAATTCAATGGCTTTGCCATCTGCTACTAATATTTGTTGGTGAAAGCCTTTATAGATCTCTTTAAATCGCTTCATGATCTTTTTACCTATGCCTTTCTTCTGGTATTCAGGAAGTACCAGCAGGTGGGGATAATAAACCACCAGGAAACCATCAGATATGGCATTGCCCAGTCCTACCAGGTTATCTCCATCCCAGGCAGTAACTAATGTATGCGAATTTTGCAGCGCTTGAAGTAGTTCTGTGGGTTTTGCGGCGGAGGACCATTTATTTTTAGCATAAAGGGTCAAGACCTGGGTAGCATCAATACTCTTAGTTTCCTTTAAAGAAATGTTCATTTGATAAAAATTTGCAACAACCTGTCCAACTAATCTCGAAATATAGGAAAAAATATAATTTTGTAGAATAGGTTATTAAAATAAATTTAAAGTACTGTTGGTTTTCCTTGCTTTTAAAGACATGAAGCAACAAATATATTTAAAATTTAAGCTTTAAAAGACTTTTCATGGGAAAAGGTATCCAGTTTTTATAGATTAAATATACCTTTTACCCTGGAAGTGGATCAAAGGTAAGCCCAAAGAATTAGCGGGGACATGGAAATTACAATTGGGCTAAAATAAAAAAGGTAACTTTATTCAAGTCACCTTTTTAAGAATGATATTTTATAATTATCCTAATCAGTCACAGAAACTCTTTTAAAGGAAGAAACGGTCAATCCGGCCTCAACGCCATTCAGGTATTTCTCAATGGTCAGTGAGTTATCCTTTACAAAGGGTTGACTCAGCAGTGTATTATCCTTGAAGTATTTATTCAACTTCCCCTGAGCAATTTTATCCAGCATATTTTCCGGCTTTCCTTCAGCCCTGGCTTGTTCTTTACCAATTTCAATTTCCCGGTCAATGATTGACTGGTCTACCTCATCTTTGTTTACCGCCACCGGATTCATGGCCGCGATTTGCATGGCTACATCTTTGCCAGCTTCTGAGACATCCTTGCCATTGGTTCCTTTCAATGCTACCATTACTCCAAGTCTGCTACCAGCGTGGATGTAAGGAATGACTTTTTCACCAGTCAATCTTTCATAGGCACCAATATCAATTTTTTCACCTATTTTTCCTACCAATTCCACGATCTTTTCTTCTACTGTCAGTGTTTCGTATTTCAGCTTTTTCAATTCTTCCAGATTAGCTGGTTTTTGATCAAAAGCTATTTCCAGTATCTTATTGCCGGTGGATTGGAACTCCTCGTTTTTAGCTACGAAATCGGTTTCACAATTTAATGAGATCATGATACCTTCAGTCTGATCGGCATTGGTTTGGATAAATACCGTACCTTCATTGGTTTCCCGGTCTGATCGGGAAGCAGAAACTTTTTGTCCTTTTTTTCTTAAAATTTCGATCGCCTTGTCATAATCGCCATTGGCTTCAGATAGTGCTTTTTTGCAATCCATCATGCCAGCGCCAGTCATTTTTCTTAGTTTATTAACTTCTTGTGCAGAAATTGCCATTTTTTTACCTTTTTTATTAGTTTTAAAAATTAATTACCTACAGCTAATAATAAAAATTGAACATTGATAAGTATTCAATGTTCAATTTTTTAAATCATTATGATTGTAATTTTATTTGTTTTGTTTTTCCTGTTGTGCTGCTGTTTGTTCAGCCTCATCAGCTGCTCCTTTATCAATTTTGCGCTTCTCATCCTCTTCTTCCTTCAACTTGGCATCTTCCTTATCTTGTTTCCTTTCCAGTAATCCTTCTTCAATGGATTGTCCGATAAATTTAGTGATCAGGGCGATAGATTTATAAGCGTCATCATTGGCAGGTACGGGATAATCTACCATGTTAGGATCAGAATTTGTATCTACCATGGCAAATACCGGGATGTTCAATTTATTAGCTTCACTAACAGCAATATGCTCTCTTTTAATATCCACGATAAACAATGCAGCAGGCAACCGGGTAAGGTCAGCTATACCACCCAATAATTTGGCCAGCTTGTCTTTTTCACGACTGATCATCAACCGCTCTCTTTTGGCCAGGTTTTGGTAAGATTCGTCTTTCATCATTTTCTCGATGGAAGACATCTTTTTCAAAGATTTTCTGATGGTGGTAAAGTTGGTGAGCATACCACCAAGCCATCTTTCAGTGACATGCGGCATTTTTAGCCTTTCCGCTTCCTGGGCTACTACATCTTTGGCTTGTTTTTTTGTAGCAACAAACATGATCTTTCTGCCTGAGCGCACAATATTTTTGATTGCAGCTGAGGCATCATTCATGCAGGCTAAAGTTTTGTTAAGATCAATGACATGGATACCGTTTTTTTCCATGAATATATATGGAGCCATTTTAGGGTTCCACTTCCTGGTAAGGTGTCCGAAATGAACACCGGCATCCAATAAATCTTTGTATTCTAGTTTATCCATTAATAACTTACTAAGTTTAATTCAAAATTATCGTTTACTGAACTGGAATCTTCTTCTGGCTTTTCTGCGGCCATATTTTTTCCTTTCCACCATTCGGGGATCACGTGACAGGAACCCTTCTTTCTTTAATGGCGGACGATATTCGTCGTTAGACGAAATCAAAGCCCGGGAAATGGCCAGCCGTATTGCTTCTGCCTGACCTTTAAATCCACCTCCATCAACATTTATTTGAAGATCAAATTCGCTATCTACATTTAGTAAAGCTAAGGGTTGTTTAACGATGGTTTGAAGGATCTCAGAAGGAAAATAATTTACATAATCCCTGTCATTAATGGTGATCTTGCCACTTCCATTCTTCATGTAGATCCTGGCCACTGAGGTTTTTCTTCTTCCTATGGTGTTTATCACTTCCATTTATCTATGCTTAAAATGTTAATTCTTTTGGGTTTTGAGCAGCATGACGATGTTCGCTGCCTTCATAAACATACAAATTCTTAAATAATTGTCTTCCTAACCTGTTTTTGGGTAACATCCCTTTTACAGCCATTTCTATGATGCGAACAGAGGACTTGTTCATAACCTGACGGGGAGTCAGAATCCTTTGTCCCCCGGGATAGCCAGTGTGACGAATATACTCTTTATCATCCCACTTTTTACCGGTTAACCTGATTTTATCCGCATTGATCACGATTACATTATCACCGCAGTCTACATGAGGTGTGAAAGATGGCTTATGCTTTCCCCTGATCACCTTAGCCACCTGGCTGGCCAACCTACCCAATACCATTGAACTGGCATCTACTACAAACCATTCTTTTTCTACAGTAGCCTTATTGGCTGATATCGTCTTAAAACTTAATGTATCCACCTTAAATCTATATTTTGTTCAATTTATTTAATCCTTTGCCCAAAAAAGGACCACAAAGATAGTGGGATATAATTTTAAATACAATTTTATCCCAAAAATTTATTTATATTCAGCTATATTTTTTCACTTGTTTAAGCATGACTTCAAAATCATGTGAATAATCAGCCCGTACAGTAACAGCTTCCTGATCCAATAACTTGAAGGTGATTTCATAAGCATGTAAAGCCACCCTTTTTATTAATGGCTGCTCCTCCTTGAATTTTCCTAATTTGTACTTTTTTTTCAACTGGGATAAAAATAGAGGCTTACCTCCATAGGTATGATCCATGACAATCGGTGCCCCGGCCGAGGACAAATGAAATCTAACCTGATGCATCCTGCCGGTAACCGGATAGCAGGCAATTAAGCTGTGGATCTTAAATGTTTCCAGGGTACTGGCCAAAGTAATGGCATCTTTACCTTTACGGGAATCGGCTTTTACATAAGCTTTATGCGTGGTGGCGATGGGTACTTCAATCCTTTTTTGTTTCCAGCTATGGATCCCCTCCACCATGGCGTGATAAGCTTTTTTAACCTGCCTTTTCTCCAGTTGCATAGCCATATGACGATAAGCCTCTGCATTTTTAGCAATGACCATCACGCCGCTGGTTTCTTTGTCCAGACGGTGGCAAATCTGCGCATTTTGGGCATAAGTACGGGCTTGTTCCAAAACATTGTTCTCATCATGGCGGTCTGACAAACTGGATATTCCGGCCGGTTTATTGATTACCATAAAATCATCATTCTCATAAATGATCAAAGTTTTGAAATTTATCATATCCGGACAAAATTATAAAAATAGCCCGAGCAAGTACTAGGAAAACCTGTTAATTAGCAGAAATATTATTGATGAAAGCAGCTTGTCAAGTAAACCATCAGATAGATTCGGTTACAGTCACTGGATTTTCTGCTTTTTTAAGTTTAAAGCTAAAAATAGAACCTTTGCCCAGGGTACTGGTAACGCTGATCTTTGTATTGTGAGCTTCCAGGATATGTTTTACGATAGCCAGACCCAGCCCGGTGCCACCCTTTTCCTTTGACCTGCTTTTATCTACCCGGTAAAATCGTTCAAATATTCGTTTAAGGTCCTGAGGAGGGATCCCTATGCCATTATCACGTACAAAAATAGTGATGTCATTTTTGCTGGTTTCATAGTATACTTCTATTTTTCCTTCTTCCGTAGTATATTTTAAAGCGTTGGAAATAAGGTTCACAATCACCTGGTAAATCCGTTGTGAATCACCATGAACCATCAGATACTCATTGATCTCACCGGCAAAGCTCAAATTGATATTTTTCTTTTCCGCTTTGCTTTCAAATTGATCAAATACTTCCTGGGTGAGTTCATAAATATTGAAATTCTCAAAATTCATTTTAATCTCACCAGTTTCCATTTGTGAAATGGTAAGTAAATCTTCCAGTAGGGTTTCCAGACCTTCCAGGCTCTTGGCCGCCTTCTTAAGGAATTTTGTTCTAACGCTTTTATCTTTAATGGCACCATCCAATAGGGTGAGTACAAAACCCTGAGCCGCAAAAATAGGGGTTTTCAGTTCATGGGACACATCTGCCAGGAATTCCCTGCGAAAAGCTTCCAACTTCTTCAGTTCCTCGATTTCCCGTTGCTTTACCGCGGCATAGGAGAAAATCTCCTCATTGATCCGTTTAAATGGATTTCGCGATTTCTTATGCCCTTCCATGATAAACGACAAGTCTTCATTTTTCAGCTTTTCCAGCATTTCATAGATCTTGTTGATTTCCCGAAATATGAAGAATTCCAGGGCCACATTGATTAGCAAATAGGAGGAGCCAAAAGCCAGTCCGAAAGATACAAACAAGGCATTGGTGGGTACATCTTCATTCAATGATAAAAATGCAGTAGTAACTACTGAAATGATAACAGCCAGTACAAAAGCTACGCCACGAGAATTTACAACCATTTATCAGGCCAATTCAAATTTATATCCCACCCCTTTTATGGTGGTTATATATCCTTCACCAATTTTTTCTCTTACTTTTCTTATATGAACATCAACAGTTCGGGCCAAAACATAAACATCTGAGCCCCAAATATTTTGCAGCAGGTCTTCCCGGTTAAAAACCTTGTTTGGATTTTGGGCCAGGAAGTACAGCAATTCAAATTCTTTTTTGGGCAGGGTAATATCCTTCCCTCGGGCAATCACCGTATAGCTGGTTTTATCTATGATCAAATCACCTACGTTGATCTTGGTTTTATCCTTCTTTTTCATGGATTCCCTGCGAAACAAGGCACTGATCCTGCTCATCAGGGCCCGGGGTTTGATCGGTTTGGTAATATAATCATCTGCTCCGATATCAAAAGCAGCAATTTCTGAATATTCTTCTGACCGGGCTGTTAGAAATATAATGTAGGTATTCAGTAATTCAGGCATTTCCCTTAATTGCCGGCAGGTTTCCACCCCGTCCTGACCCGGCATCATGATGTCCAGCAGAACCAGATCCGGCACAAAAGTTTTTGCAATCTCCACCGCCTTATGTCCTTCTTTTACCGTCTTCACATCGTACCCCTCTTTATTTAGATTATATTGTAATAGTTCTAAAATATCTTCCTCGTCATCCACTACAAGCACTTTAAAATTTTGCTTGCTGCTCATATTTTTATGATTTTAGTTTGCTAAATAATCTTGAACTAATTGATAAACTAAAAATTAAATCTGATTCTTATCTATCGGCAACAAAAATAAAAGAAATACAGATATAAAAAAACAGGTAACAATTTATTAATCTAAGACGTAGTTTCCTCTTCTATATTCCTTAATATCCACTTCTATCGCTCCTACGAACATTTTAGCTTTTACCTTTACCGGTACTTTATAAAAATCATCTGAAAGCCATACCCGAATGGAATTTTCTCCGTCAAACATTTTGTTGTTGGGCATAATTGGGGCACAGACCAGGGTGTTTAATTTTCCTATCTGGGTATTGATTTGCTGCTTTCCCAGGAAACGGATATTCAGGGAGTATACTTTGTTTTCAAAAAAGCCATTCACATTCACTGTATCGCCCGGCTGAAGCTTTTCAAAATCAATAGTTCGCAAAAAGTAGTAGCCACTCACCATATCTTGCACATTGGCGGGTATTTGAAACACCTCTTTCTTTTTAACTTTTTTGGTTTCTTTGTGCAGGTTTGTCACGATGGCCTGTTTTTGTGCGTGGTGAAAATCCACAATCTCATATTTGCGGTACCTGCCTTCTTCTATATTTCGATAGGCCCTGCGAGGTACGAAAGCTGAAGTGTCCAGATAAGTACCCCAATTATCTCTGATCCTTAATGCCAGGTCAAAAACGCCGGTCGATGTGCCAAAAAGATCGATTTTATAGCAAGGTCTGCGATTAACCTGATGGATGGCATTATCAATGGTCATTACAGCTTCCCCTGCATTTATAAATCCATAATGCACCCTGAAAGTGATTTTTTCTCCCGGAATAAAAGCATAACGGCCTCTGGAAAGATCTGAAGAAGGATCTGATCCCGTAAAAGCGCTGAAAATCCAGATGATAAAAACTAAAATGGCCAGCTTGTTTATTGGAAGTTTTTTCTGCATTTATTCAAACATGCCTTTTTCCTGATGAAAATGAAAACTATTCAGGCTATTTTTATTCCTTTTGTAAGGATTTTCCTGGTTTTTCATAATGAAGTGTATTCTGATTTTAAATAGTCCAGAAAACGGCTCAGGTTGCTATTGAATTTTTGCCGATAAAGGGCTTCGATCTGATCCAGTTTGGATCTGTACCTGATGAATGACATGAAGAAGGCATTGTTAGGTTGAAAACCCTCAAAATAATCCTGATACTTTTCCTGCTGATGAAAACTTACGGTGTCCAGATTTTGGATGATTTTTTGGATCATTTCAGACTTTAGATCCATTTTCTTTTTATTTTCCATGGCTGGGGTAAAAGTTTTATACAAGCTGTCCAGTTTTTCTGCTCCTGTCAGAACGTAACTGGAAAACGTATCTCTGTCACTTCTTCTTTCCAGGTAAGATCTATGTTGAGGGGAGCCGCTTCCATATTTATGGATCAGGTACTTTTCCGCTCCTTTTTGTCCTACAAAAGTGGCCAGATTTTCATTGAAATTGACACTGTCTTTTACATATAAGGTGCCATGAGTAAGTTCATGAATGATCAGGTCGGCCAGGTCACCCTCACTTTGGTAAAGCATATTGGTTAGAATTGGATCTTTAAACCAGCCCAGGGTAGACCAGCCATTTACTGTACGAATGTTGGTGTCATATCCTTGCTGATCCAGGGAATTTTTCAGGGATTCAGCTTTTCCATAGTCAAAAAAGCCTTTATAGGAAAAAGCACCTAAAACAGGAAACTCCCATTCCACCGGTTTCAACTGAAATGGTTCAGATGCCGTCACTACCCATAGCACCGGCATACCAAACTGGTTGTAAACGGTGGTGTAATTATCGGTGGGTTTCAGGGAAAGGGAATCAACTGCAAATCTCCTGACTTCCTGCACCAGTTCCAATTTGTATTTAAGGGAATCGGGAAATTCCGGATCCTCCAGGTAAAATTCCACCGGTTTTGCTTTTAAAACGATTTTCATTTGCCCCATACCTTGTTGAATCCCATACCAAACCAGATCTATCTGCCAAATGATCAATATAATTAAAAAGCCCAGCAGGCCCAAAAGGATTTTTTTTATCATGATTCGAAATTATTGAATTTCTTAAGTTAAACGTACATTCAGCCAAATATTGATGTAGATGTTGAAAAAAAGCAAATGGTGTGGTGACTTATTTTTTAATAAAAGCTGTTTATTGCTATTTAATTTAGTATATTTGCTAATTCGATAATTGAAAAATGGATCCGTCCTAAAATCAAAGGGTTTTCGCACCCGGAATGTTGCAAATGTTGTATTATTATTACCCGCAGTTTATAATAACCCAATGCTACTTAATATTTATTAATTGAAGGCTAAAGCAGATTTGGAATAGAAGAAGTAAATTTGCGATTGGAACCATGAAATATTAACTTCACATTATAAAACACTTAAAGAACAGATTCAATATTATGAGTGAAAAAAGCGAAAAACAAAAAGCCCTGCAGCTTACCATTGATAAACTGGAGAAAACCTATGGCAAAGGTACTATCATGAAACTGAGTGATGAAAGGATTGTTGATGTGCCCGCCATACCCACCGGTTCTTTAGGGCTGGATATAGCTTTGGGTGTAGGAGGGATACCCAGAGGAAGGGTGATAGAGATCTATGGGCCGGAATCTTCCGGTAAAACTACCCTGGCCATGCATTGCATAGCAGAGGCGCAAAAAGCCGGAGGATTGGCTGCCATCATTGATGCGGAGCATGCCTTTGACAAGACCTATGCAGGAAAACTGGGCATTGATACAGATAATCTGTTGATTTCTCAGCCTGATAATGGAGAGCAAGCCCTGGAAATTGCCGAACATTTGATTCGTTCCGGAGCCATTGATATTGTTGTAATAGATTCCGTGGCAGCATTGGTACCTAAAGGGGAGTTGGAAGGTGAAATGGGGGATAGCAAAATGGGACTACAGGCGCGTTTAATGAGCCAGGCGTTACGGAAATTAACCGGAGCCATTAATAAAACCGGTTGTTCCTGTGTTTTCATCAACCAACTAAGGGAAAAAATAGGGGTCATGTTTGGCAATCCCGAAACTACTACCGGAGGTAACGCCCTTAAGTTTTATGCCTCAGTCCGGCTGGATATCCGTCGTATTGGCCAGATCAAAGAAGGAGCAGATAATATTCTGGGAAATCGTACCCGGGTAAAGGTGGTAAAGAATAAAGTGGCTCCTCCTTTCAAGGTGGTAGAGTTTGATATTATGTATGGTGAAGGAATTTCTAAAGTAGGTGAGATCCTGGATTTGGGGGTTGAACTGGAAATAGTGAAAAAAGCGGGTTCATGGTTTTCTTATGAAGGTAATAAACTGGGTCAGGGCCGTGATGCCGTCAAGAACCTTTTGCTGGATAATCCGGAATTAAGCGAGGAAATAGAGAAAAGGATCAAGGCCAAAATTAAGGGTGAAGATCTGGAAAAACCTATTCCGGCTCAGGAATAGAATGCGATATTTGTAATTGGAAGAGACACACTATTTAAAGCCTGATAGATATGCTCTGTCAGGCTCTTTTAGATTTATTCCCAAAGATAGCAAGAGCCTGGTTAAGACCTGATGGCAATCACTGGATCAAGGCGTGAAGCTACCATGGCCGGAATGATCCCTGAAACAATTCCGATTACTGAAGACACGCCCACACCTAAAATAATATTGGTAATGGTGAGTGTAAGCTCCAAACTACCTAAGGAAATAAATGAAAGCAGGTAAACCAGTAGCAAACCAGCTCCACCTCCGATCAGGCTCAGAAATACAGCTTCGAACAAAAATTGGAACAGTATGAAGTAGTTTTTGGCTCCCAGAGACTTTTGAATCCCAATAATGCTGGTACGTTCCTTTACTGAGACAAACATGATATTGGCTATGCCAAATCCTCCCACCAGAATGGAAAAGCTGCCGATGACCCATCCAGCAATGGATATCACATCGAATACTGAGGAGATTTGATTAGCGATCATTTCAGGTCGGTTGAGGGCAAAATCATCATCCTGCTTGGGTTTGAGACCTCTCTTGCTTCGCATTAACCCCCTCAATTCTCCTTCCAGATCTACCAGTCCCTTGTCCTGGTCCAATCCTTTAACCGTGATAATGGATTCAATACCATATTGACGGCCACTGTAGTATAATTTGGAAAAGCTTTTGTAGGGAATATAGCAATTGTCATCATTGCTGGGGGTGCCAATAAAGTTTTTTCCTTCTTTTTCCATTACCCCGATCACCACGTACTTCAACCCCTTGATCTTGATTTCCTGACCCAAAGGTTCCTGAAAAGGGAACAGGGCCTGTGCGATGTCATAGCCTATCACTGCCACATTTCTGCCAATTTCCACTTCATAAACGGAAAAATAGCGACCTTCCATGACGGGAACTTCAAATACTTCATTATGCTGATAGGATACGCCAAACAGATTATTTCCACCCTTATTGTTACTCTCATGTTTTAAGGTGACATTGCCTTTAATGGCATAAATGGAAATAGCCTGGTAATTATTTAAATTTTCCTCCAGAAAAGTGAATTCGCCATAGGTTGGTTGAGGACGATTAATGAATTCCCACCAGGGGAAATTATTTTCAAATACATAGGGCCACTTCTGTATGTTTATATTATTGGCTCCCAAAAAAGAGAAACTGTTCTTGATGCTTCTTTCCAGGGAATCAACCAGGGTAAAAACGGCAATGATAGCAAATATGCCTATAGTTACCCCCAGTAGGGATAAAATAGTTCTGAATGGATTGGCTGTGAGGGCACTCCAGGCGAACCGAAAACTTTCCAGGGTAAGCTTTACAAAAATCATATTTACAACTCTGGCTTTTGAGGAATAAAGTTAAAAAATAATCCTCACTATGGGCCGGGAAATTATATAACCTTTGCCCAAAATGATTTAAAAAGCCCCCATACTATATAAGTGGTTAATTCATTCCGGGAGGATCAGGATTATTAATCCTCCTTATAGCTCCAAAGCAATTCAATGGTCATGCCGCCTATCTCATCCAGGTCTACATAAGCAAAACGTCCTGAACCGGGTTTCCCTTTTTCACCCCAACCTCCGGATTGTGAAATTTTATAGCCCTTATCTTCAAATTCCTGAATTGCCTGATCTATATCAGGTACATTAAACCCCAGGTGCTGGATGCCCTCCCCATGCTCATTGATATGATCAGCATAAACAGTAGGCCCTTTTTTAGGTATACACCATTCATAAACAATAGTGCCATGGCGCTGCCAGCCCAGATCCATGTCAAAATCGGCTTTTTCCCCATAATAGACCTTATCATGTACGTCTGTATGTGTAATCTTCATTTCCGGTAAACCTATTTTTTGCCAAAAATCAGATACTGGCCCGGGCTCTTCAATGGCAAAGGCATACTGAGTGAATTTTGCCTGCAGAGGAGTATGATCATACAATTGGGTCAATTCAGGGGAATGTAGATTGGGGCCATGAATGAATCCCAATACATATTTACCTTGTTCCCTGGTATCCATAAAGGCCATGGTCACAGTACCGGCTTCGGTATAAAAGGACCCTTTCTGCAGGGTAGCAATACCCAACTGGTTCAGTCTTTCTATCTCTTTATTCATGGCATCCAGGTCCTGAAACCGGTGCATCAAACTAAATGGTCCTTCCCCTTGTTTTTGCAGGAAATGATAAAAAGCATTTTCTCCCTGAGCAGGTTCCACCCAGGTGATATTGGCCTGTCCCATTCTGGCTAGGGCAGACTGGCCGGAGATGGTTGTTTGCTGGTTTTTATATTGCTGGTTGGTAATTTGAAAAGGACCGATAGGATAAACCTGGCCAAATCCTATGTTTCTCAAGCCATCCAGGGTTTTATCCAGGTCATTTACAACCCACAATATCTGATCTACTTTTTTATAATGTTCCGGTGTTTCTGCATTTAATTTTACCGAAAATAAAAAGAAAAATATTAAAAATAGTGCTCTCATAACGTTGGGGTTTAAGCGTGCTTTATATATTGAATATAACAAAACAGGTGCAATAAAACTAAAAAGATTGCCCCAAAGCACTTTTTTATTTATTGCCAGCACTTTTAGGACAATCTCTAAATAAATTACAAGTTGGCGGAAGCTGTAAGCAGTGCCACCCAGTCCTTTTCCGGATCAGCTGGAGGCAGACCTAAAGCTGTTTCTCCTTTTCCTGAAACGTTGGTAATACTGCCATCCATTAATTCACCACCTTGTCGTGGATTGTACCATTGTACCTGAAAATCTCCCTCCCCGGCCAGGTTTACCAGACCTGCCTGATTGGCCCGGGGCAGATAAATGGCAATCTTTTGACCAGATTGGCCAAAAACATATCCTTCTCCTGAAAGCATTTCATCATGATTTTCCATTTGATCAAAGTCGAGGTGATTTTGAAAAAAATCCAGTGCATGGCGGGTAAAATCCCAAACCTGATCCCGGGATCTCCAATTCTCCAGATTCAGGTCATTGTGAGGATTGCGGTACCCAAAATACCATTCTACCCCTCCACCACCTGCCATGAGGTTGCCCCAGAGCACATAATGTCTTACACTATCCTGATTGTTATTGGCTTTGCTGTCTGGGTCTACCCCCTGATGAGCAGGTCCTATTTCATCAATATTAACCACCCATTGTTTACCAGCGGAATCTGATTTATGCAACCATGCTTTGGTTTCGCTATGGGCTGACATTCTATTACCTATCTGAATGGAAGGACCATCCAGGTATTCAAAGCCCAGTAATTTTTCAAATAGTTCGTATCGGTGTTTGGGATTGGCGTGAGTATGTATCACCACAAAATTTTGATAGGGGTCATGGGTTTTCATGTATTCCACCATATCTTTTTGCTGTTGGGTATTCTGGGCATTGGGGGTAAAATTGGCAGGGCCATTTTCCTCTCCCATATTCCAGGTGACAGCCAGATGATGACCAAACCTGGCGATCAATTCTCTGTAGTATAATTTGCGTTCAGGCCCGGTATCACCATTGTCCAAAAGCAGTTCATTTTCTGTTTCCTGGGTCACAACATGTAACATTAATCCCAGGTTGTCCATATGGTCGAAAATGATTTCCCATTGATCCAATTTGGACACATCAAATCTTTTCCTTTCTTCATGATGCGTATAAGGCCAGACATCCTTTCCGTCACCCTCAATATTCATGGTAAGAAAATAAACGGAATTCATGCCTTTATCTGCTAAATAGTTTAATGCACCAATCATGGATTTGCCTTTGCCGTCCTGCCAGGAAGGGTCGCCTTCTTGCCAATCCTGCAGATGTGGTTGATACCGGTGTAATTGTTTCTGAGGTTTAGCCTCTCCAGACCTTTCTACAGGTTGTCCAATCACATAAGTACTGTCAAAATCTGCATAGCCTAAAAAATTCTCCGGGCTATCTGCACCACCTTTTATGTAATAGTCTCCGGTTTCGGCAAATTGCAGGTATCTTTGGTTTACATATTGAAGTTTTCCCAATGCATGGAAACCTTTGGCATCTTCCGGAATAGGATTGACCACAAAACTACCGGATTCACCATCAAAAGCGACTGCTTCTCCTGCTTCCGGATCATCACTGATGGCAATTTGATCCCCTTTCCGAAATGAGACCTGGTAGTTCCATTCGCCTTCCATATCTGGCCTGAACCGGACCTGCCAGATATTGCCCTGGGTAGCACTGGTTTCAGCAGCATTTCCATCAGCTGCATAAAAACCAGGTACATCATAACTTTTAGTTCCATTAGTAAAATGGACCATCAAACGATAATCTGTAAATGGATTTTCTGCTGCCCCTTCGCTGGTAGCCAGGCCTTCAAAAGAAAGGGTAAGTTTTTCCCACTTATTAATGCTAATGAATTCCTCAGGCTGGCAGGCCCAAACCAGAGCCAGCCACAGGATCAACAGAATAGGAGTTAGTCTGATTTTCATAATTTAAGTTATTAGTGTTTTAGTCTTAATTTGTGATTTGTTCATTTTGATAATCCGGGTTAGGTATGGGCATTTTGGCCTTTTTCTCCTGACGCCAGTTAACTAGTAGTTGATGAAGTGCCTCGGCTTTATCCGGCATTTGTTCCACCAGGTTGTTTTGTTCGCTTATATCTTCTCTTAGATTATAAAGCTCCAGGGCTCCGTCTTCATAGAATTCTATGAGTTTATAATCTCCCATCCGTACAACTCCCCCGGGAAGCCCTCCCTGATTACTATAGTGAGGATAATGCCAGAAAACCGGCCCCCTGTCAAATTCCTGCTGGTTCAAAACTGGCATAAAGCTCTTACCATCCATTTCCGGAATGGAATCAAAACCAGCCGCCTCCAGGATGGTAGGCAGAAAGTCTGTACTGGTAATTACAGTCTCACTAACTGTTCCTGCCGGCACTTGGGGAGGCCATTTTACGATCATAGGTTCGCGGATACCACCTTCATAGAGATATCCTTTTCCATGTTTCAGGGGATAATTATTGGTGGCTGGCGTGTGCTGACCCTCCTTTACAGACAAACCACCATTATCCGACATAAAAAAAACCAGGGTATTATCGCTTAAATCGTTTGCTTCCAAAGCTTTCATAACCCTTCCCACTCCTTCATCCATACTTTTCACCATGGCCGCATAATAGGGATTATCCTGATGAGGTCCGGGATTGGTCCGGGCTTTTTCCTGATAGATCTCAAACAGGCTGTCTTTAGGTTGCAAGGGTATGTGTACCGCATAGAAAGTTAGGTAAACCAGGAATGGACTATCTTTATGATCATTTATAAAGTTTACCGCTTCCTTGGCCAACTGGTCGGTCAGGTAAGTGCCTTTCCGGGCTTTTTGGGCCAGTTTATCCAATTGCCAGTCCGGACTTCGTTGGTTTTGATAAGGATAATAATAGCTGGGGGGAGATCCAAAATGATACCCTGCTACATTGATATCAAATCCCTGGTCAGTGGGTAGATAGCCTTCTCCACCTAAATGCCATTTGCCAATGCTAATGCTTTTGTAACCCTTTGCCTTCAGCAATTCGGCCATAGTTTGTTGGGTCAGGGCCAGGTTATCCCGATCTTCCGGACCACGTAATTTTTCATCTTCTCTGGAACTGCGGCCGGGAATCCAATCTGTGATATCTACTGTTACCGGATATTTACCGGTCATGATACTGGCCCTGGTAGGTGAACACACAGGGCAGGCGGCATAAGCATTGGTGAATTTCATGCCTTCTGCTGCCAGTTGATCCACGTTAGGCGTATCATAAAACTCACTGCCAAAGGTGCCGATGTCACTCCAGCCCAGATCATCCACCAGGATGAAAACGATATTTGGGGGAGGTATTTCTTCATTCTTTTCCTGATTACAGGCAAAAATGGCCAAAAAGATTAAAAGGTATTTTTTCATGATATTTTCAGGAATATATTAATAATTTTAAGCCAAAATGCTACAAAAGGCAAAAGTTAAGTATTTTTTTTTATTGAATGCAACTACATTTAAAGCATTTTAGAATGGTAAAAAATATAATATATACAGTGGGTATCCTGCTGATCTTTATTTTGATAATTCGATTAGGCATTTCCTTTCTTTTAACTGATGATGATAATTTGGGCAAGGAAAAAGTATTCTCTGACCAACACCCAAGATTATTATTACAAACTGATCAGGTAGCTGATGTCAGGCAAAGACTGGGCAGGAAACCGTATAATCTTTTTTATGAAGATCTGTCCAGGATCACCAGGGATATTGAAATAATGACCAAATCCGCCGGAGATACTGCAGATATCTATGATCTGAGTTATTTAGCATCTCATCAGGCAGCTTTATACCTGCTTTCCGGCGAAAAAATCTGGTCAGGAAAAGCCGAACAAAACCTGGATCAGGTTTTTGAAAGCGAATATTGGCAGAATCCCTTATCTCGCGGTCTGACCCGGTCCACTTTATTACAAAGAGCTGCCCTTACCTATGATCTTTGTTATAACAGCTGGTCAGAAAATAAGAATACTTTTATTAATCAGGAGTTGTACCGGGTCCTGTTCAATACCAATGCCAATATGGGATATAGCGCCAATTACAGCATTGCCAGCAACTGGATGGGGGTACGTTACGGATCAGTTTTATTAGCGGCCCGGGCATATGATCATCCTACGGAGGCTGATCAGCGTTCTCCTGTTTTACCGGTAATGTGGGATGCTACCAATAAGTTCCGGCAACACCTGGCTGCAAATATTTATCGCAATGGCTGGAATAGTGAAAGCCTGGGCTATCATAACTACAACTGGATGTTTATAGGGCCTGCTTTAATAGCTTTGAATGAGGATGTCCGGCATGACGAATTTTCATTAGAAAATTTTGCTCCTCAAGCCATCCATTCATTAAAAGCCCTGAGCATCTCCACTGTAGCCATTGAAACCCGGAATAATCTGGGAATGAAGCCGGACTTTTCCGATGACCATCTGAATTCCAATATATTATCCGGTTTAGCCACCGGGTTTGAATTATATCCGGAGGCTCAAAAGCCCGCATTGAAGTGGATGTTTGATTACCTGTATCAGCCCGGGCTGCTTCAGGAGGATCGGGGTAGTCTCTTCTACGCTATTTTAAATTATCCGGAACAGTTAACCCCTCAGAATCCGGCCTCCCTGGGTTGGTTAAATTATCATGACCCTGACCAGGGTATTGTCATCTTAAGAAACCGGTTTGAGGATGAAAATGATATTGTAGCCAGTTACAGCGCCACTGCAACCCGGGTGAAAGGTCACAGAGGTCCGGATACCAACACTTTCAGGATCATAGGAATGGGAGTTCCCTGGGTAGTAGGGGCAGGCCGGACCAATCAGGTAGAAGGCCAAACCAACCTTTTCCCTGCTATAGCAGAAACCCCTGAAAAGGGTGACCTGGACCAGTTGGGGCGGTTAATTAACTTTAGGTTTGAGGGTCAATCAGTCTTTGGGATAGGAACCGGCAATGTGATGAATGTAAAAGGACATAAAAGATTCTTTTATGCCAGTTATGTTCCGCAATCAGGGGCTGAAGCAGCTTTCCTGATAGCTGATCAGTCAGTAAATGGAAGAAGGTGGCGTATCAATACTCCTGAATTCAACCAGGTGCTTATCCAGGATGATGGATTTATCCTGGTGGGGCCAAATGGAAGTTCGTTAAAGTTTGTTGTTCTGGATCAGGCAATACCAGTCAGGATTGAAACCGGACAGGTAAGGTATGGAGGCAATACCAGTTCTCACAATAACGGAATTTTATTTAATGGGCAGGTATATCGGAACAATAACTGGATTGATGTCTATTGTGATAAAAATATAACAGTGGCTATGACCCTGCAGGGGCGAGGGGAAAAGCATCCCCAGGTTAAATGGATGGATCAAGGTGTCATTATCGGAAATCATCCCATTCAAATCCGGTGGGAATAATTTAAAAGCAAAAAAAATCAGGAAGATATGATGGCTGGTATGATTTGAAATTATGAATTAAACTGCCTGAATCTGCCTTTGATGCAAACTTTATGAGCCAATTGAATTATATTTGCAGTTTAATAAAATGGTATGGCTAAAATGATTTATTTAAGCAGGCAGGTTCATTTTTGTGCGGCACATAAGCTATATAATCCAAAGTGGACCAAAGAAAAGAATGAGGACGTATTTGGAGCATGTGCCAATGAAAACTGGCATGGACATAATTTTGATATGGTAGTAACGGTTAAGGGAGAACCAGATCCTGAAACTGGTTTTGTTATGAATTTCAAAGATCTTAGTAAAGTCATTAAGGAAAAAATATTAATGAAAGTGGACCATAAAAATCTCAACCTGGATGTTGATTTTATGGCAGGTCAATTAACTACTTGTGAAAACCTGGTGGTCGCTTTTTGGGAAATATTACAACCAATCATTCCGAAAATCAACCCTAAGGCCCAGCTACATAGTATTCGTTTGTTTGAAACTCCCCGAAATTTTGCGGAATACTTCGGGGATTAAATTTTTATGCTTTAAATGAAGTATTACATCATTACAGGAGAAAGATCCGGTGATTTTCATGCTGCAAACCTGGTAAAAGCCCTGCGAGAAAAAGACAATAACCCCCAATTCAGAGGTGTTGGCAGTGATTTTTTGAAAGAACAGGAGGTGGAGATATTTATTGATTCCCGTCAGCTGTCAGTGATGGGGTTTGTGGAGGTACTGTACAGCTTTCCCAAAGTGCTCAAATTTTTCAGGCAGTGCAAAGCTGACCTGTTACAATTTCAGCCTGATGTACTGATCCTGGTGGATTATCCCGGTTTTAATCTTAGAATGGCTGAGTTTGCCCATAAGCAGAAAATCAGGGTGTTTTATTATATTTCTCCTAAAGTTTGGGCCTGGAATCAGTCACGGGCCAAAAAGATTAAGGCTTATGTAGACCACATGTTTTCTATACTTCCTTTTGAACCAGCATTTTATCATAAATATGATTATAAAGTTGATTATGTAGGTAGTCCTGTGGCAGATGAAATCAGGAATCATCAGCATGATACGGATTTCCTGGAGAAAAACAATCTTCCCGATGATAAACCATTAATAGCTTTGTTGCCTGGAAGTCGTTCACAGGAATTGCAGCATATCTTGCCAGTGATGTGTGAACTGGCAAATAAGTTTCCTGAATATCATTTTGTAGTGGCAGCTGTGAAAAGCCAGGATCCAGAAAAATATGATACGGCCAGAAAATTGCCTAATATTTCCCTGGTATTTGAGCAAACCTATGATCTTTTAGCCTATGCAGATGGAGCAGTAGTAACCTCAGGAACAGCTACTTTGGAGACAGCATTGTTTGATGTACCCCAGGTGGTAGTTTACAAGGCCAGCCAGATCAGTTATTTGATTGCCAAACAGGTAGTAAAGGTAAAATATATTTCTCTGGTAAACCTGATCGCTGATCAGGAAGTGGTGAAAGAGTTGATTCAGAATGACTTGAACCTGGGCAACCTGAGTCACGAATTTAAAATGATCATGTCAGATAAACAAAAAAGGACCTATATCCTCAACCAATACCAAAAGATCAGAGAGGCATTAGGAGAAAAGGATACAGCAGCTTATACCGCCTCTTTGATCCAAAAATATCTTAAGAAATAAAAAACGATCAAACCTGTGGGCCTGATCGTTACTTGATTTATATTGGCAAAATGGCTATGCCACTTTGAGCTTGTCAAATTTTGACTTTTCTAATTTTTCCTCGGCATAATCCCTGGTGATCTTGAAATCCTTCACTTCTTTGTTGGAAGGTAATTCAAACATAGCATCGGTAACTATAGCTTCACAAATGGACCTTAATCCCCTGGCTCCCAATTTGAATTGCATGGCTTTTTCCACAATGTAGTCTAAAGCTTCCGGTTCGAATTCAAGCTCAATGTCTTCCATCTCAAACAGTTTTTTATATTGTTTGGTCAGCGCATTTTTAGGAGTGGTCAGAATTAATCTCAATATGTCCTTACCTAATGGATTCAGGTAGGTGAGTACCGGTAAACGCCCGATTAATTCAGGGATCAGACCAAATGATCTCAGATCCTGGGCTGTAATATATTTAAGCAGGTTTTCTTTATCGATTTTTTCAATATTTTTATCAGCAGAAAATCCTAAAGGTCTGGTATTAAGTCTTTTGGCAATTGCTTTATCAATACCATCAAAGGCACCACCGCATATAAACAGGATGTTTTCTGTATTTACTGAAATCATTTTTTGATCAGGGTGTTTTCGTCCTCCCTGGGGAGGTACATTTACGGACGTTCCTTCCAGTAATTTTAATAAAGCCTGTTGCACACCTTCACCGCTTACATCTCTGGTAATAGAAGGGTTATCTGACTTTCGGGCAATCTTATCAATCTCGTCAATATAGACAATGCCTCGTTCTGCTGCTTCCACTTCATAGTTGGCAGCCTGTAAAAGGCGGGTTAAAATGCTTTCCACGTCTTCACCCACATAACCTGCTTCTGTAAGTACCGTAGCATCAGCTATACAGAAGGGTACTTGCAACAGATTAGCCAGGGTACGGGCCAGATAAGTTTTTCCGGTACCTGTTTCACCAACCATTATGATGTTGGATTTTTCAATGACCACATCATCATCATCAGCTTTTTTCTGCATCAACCTTTTATAATGATTGTAGACTGCCACGGAAATCACTCGTTTAGCTTCATCCTGACCTACTACAAATTCATCCAGATATTTTTTCATATCCATGGGTTTGATCAGGCTGAATTTAGGAGAGGAGCTTTTGTTTTTTGTCTTCAGCTCTTCCGTCAGGATCTGCTGGGCCTGGCTGATACATCTGTCGCAAATATGTGCATGAATGCCAGAAACCATCAGGTCTACATCTTTTTTGTTCCTTCCGCAAAATGAGCAAGTTACTTGTGCCATATAATAAATATACTATTTTCTTTCTAAAACTTCATCAATTAATCCATATTCTTTAGCCTCCGGTGCTCTCATCCAGTAATCGCGATCTGAATCTTTTTGAATTTGTTCTGGAGATTGACCAGTATGTTTAGCCAGGATTTCATGCAATTCTTGCTTGATGATCAAAATTTGTTTGGCTGTAATTTCTACATCTGAGGCTTGTCCTGCGGCACCACCTAAAGGTTGATGAATCATTATACGGGCATGAGGCAAAGCCGATCGCTTATCTTTTGTACCTCCGGTAAGCAGAATAGCTCCCATAGAGGCGGCCAGACCGGTACATATGGTAGCTACATCCGGATTCACATATTGCATTGTGTCATAGATCCCCATACCAGCATATACGGATCCGCCCGGTGAATTGATATACATATATATGTCCTTTTTGGCATCAGTGGAATCAAGGAACAATAACTGGGCCGTAAGTATATTAGCAATATGATCATCAATGGGAAGTCCCACAAACACGATCCTGTCCATGATCAGACGGGAAAAAACATCGATTTCACGAAAATTGGTAGGCCTTTCTTCAATGACAGAACGGGTCATACTTTCCACCCGGTGGATATATTGGTCTACAGCCAGACTATTGATTCTTTGGTCCTTTACGGCATACTTTTTAAATTCTTCCTTGTCGATCATCTTATTTTTAATTTACTTTAATATAATACAAAAATAAAAAAAAAGCCCTTTGATAAAAGGACTTTCTGTATAACAAAAAAAATATCTGTTAGTTCATCGCTAATTTCTTAAATTCTTCCATATCCACTTTTTTCTCGTTCAGGCTTACTTTTTCCCGCACATGACTGATTACCTTCTCATTTTTCAGCTGTTCCTGAAGGTTCATATAATTTTTTCCGTTTTCTGCCTGCAGATAATTCTGGGCAAAGGCATCCAGTTGGTCACCCATTTGTTGGGCAGACAACCCGGATTGTTGAAAGTAATTAGCGATCAAAGCTTTAGCCCGCTCATTAATTTCTTCATGCTCCACCTTGATATCATTTTCCTCTGCTATTTTGTTTTTGATCAGGTTCCATTTCATATCTTTCTTGAAATTTTCATACTCCTTATCTACCTCCTCCGCGGTGAGTTTCTGATCAGTTTTTAGCAGCCATTTTTTCAGGAATTTATTAGGTAGTTCAATTTCCGTATCTGCCACTAATTTATCTTTAATGGTTTTTTGCAACAGATATTCACTTTCCTGCTTATAGGATTCCTTAATATTTTCCTCTATTTTGTCTCTGAGTTCTGCTTCTGTTTTTACCTGATCAGGCCCAAAAATACCATCAAAGAATTCCTGATTTATTTCGGCCGGAATGCGACGGTTGATCAGGTTGATTTTAAAGGAGTATTCACCTTCATAATCCTTGATCTCGGCTTCAGGTTTGTCCAGCAACATAGCAATCACTGAATCTTTCTCAAAGGTTTTACGGATATCAAATACAATTTCATCATTGACTTTCATGCCAATAAATTTTGCCCTTTCCGATTCCACTACTTCATCGATAGAGATGGCCGTAGACCTTTCAATATCACCATTTACCTGGTTCAGGTCTCCATTAAGGTAATCTCCTGCCTCACTGATTTCAGGGTTCTCTGTTTTGGCATGTTGATTTCTTATATTCTCTAAAGTTTCTTCAATCTGTTTTTCATCTACCTCTATTTCATAGTAATCCAGATTCTCCGGAAACTGATAGGAAAATTCATCTGCCAGCCCTACTTCGTATTCAAACTCAAATTCTTTTTGAGTATCGAAATCAATTTCTCCTGCTTTTTCTTCTTTGGGAATGGGGTCTCCCAATAGTTTCAGATTATTTTCATTAATATAATCATTTAAAGAATGGGTAAGAATATGATTCAATTCTTCTACCAGGACGGATTTGCCATACATCTTATTCATCAGAGACACGGGCACTTTTCCTGGTCTGAAGCCTTTTATATTGGCTTTTTTACTATATTCTTTTAGTTTTTTTTGTACAGAAGGTTTATAATCATCTTCGCTTAACTTGATCTTAATTGAAGCTTCTGTGGCAGAATTTTTATCTAATGTAATGTCCAAAGTTGTAAAAATTTAAGATTTTAAAACTTAATTCAGCAAATGAATTAAAAACCCTCAACTACCTGCGTAATCGAGGGTTAGAAGCGTGCGGATGGAGGGACTCGAACCCCCATGCCTCGCGGCGCTAGATCCTAAGTCTAGTGCGTCTACCAATTTCGCCACATCCGCTGTTTACAGGTCTGATAGAACTGCTTCATTAAGCAAAACAGTCCTCTTCCCGAAAATCAGGTTGCAAAGATAAATATTTTATGGTAATTTCCAATCTCGCCAACTTCATTTTTTAATGAGAAAATACTTATTATCAAAATAATTTTGTATATTAATAAATTATTTTTTTATTTAATGAAAGGAAGATTGATAATACCTCTTTTTTCGTTATTACTTGTAGAAGTTAGTTTTGGCAATGAATAAAAAGTCAACATTTTTAGTATGTTTTAGGTATTATTTTTGTACCGGTATCCTTATTAAAATCTACATTAAGTTGATAAGCCCCAAAAGGTGGAATAGCATATGGTGACGATTGATGTTGAAGAAGAAAAAAAAGAAATACTAAGAAGATATAGAACATTATTACGACACGCCAAACCTTTTCTGAAGAATGGTGATGCGAAAATAATAAAAAGAGCCTTTAATACTTCCCTGGAAGCCCACAGAGGGATGCGTAGAAGGTCCGGAGAACCTTATATATACCATCCTCTGGCAGTAGCACAAATCTCAGTGGATGAAATTGGATTGGGTACCACTTCTATTATTGCAGCTTTGTTGCATGATGTCGTGGAAGACACCGAAATGGAATTGGAAGATGTGGAAAGGGATTTTGGAATTAAAATTGCCAAAATCATTGATGGCCTGACTAAAATATCCGGCGTATTTGAATATGGCAGCTCGGAGCAGGCTGAAAACTTCCGTAAAATGCTGCTGACCTTATCCGAAGACGTAAGGGTGATCCTGGTGAAATTGGCCGATCGCCTGCACAATATGCGTACCCTGGACAGTATGCCCAGACACAAGCAATTACGCATTGCTTCGGAAACCATGTATTTGTATGCTCCACTGGCCCATAGATTGGGGTTGTATGCTATCAAATCAGAACTGGAAGATCTTTACCTGAAATACACCGATGGGGAGACTTATCGTAGTATTGTAGATAATATCAATGCCACCAAAGCAGCCCGTGATAAGTTTATCCGGAGTTTTATCAGCCCCATCCAAAGAGAATTAAATAACCACGGATTTGACTTCGTGATCAAAGGCAGGCCCAAATCGGTATTTTCCATTTGGGAAAAAATGAAAAAACAGAATATACCTTTTGAAGAAGTATATGACCTTTTTGCCATAAGGATCATTCTGGATACCAGTCCTGAAAATGAAAAGGCGGCCTGCTGGCAGGTATATTCCATTGTGACAGACTTTTATAAGCCTAATCCGGACCGGCTGAGAGACTGGATCAGTACCCCCAAAGCCAATGGATATGAATCCTTGCATACCACAGTTATGAGTAAAACCGGCATGTGGGTGGAAGTGCAGATTCGTACCAAAAGAATGGATGAAATTGCCGAAAAAGGGTATGCTGCCCACTGGAAGTACAAAGACAATTCCAATCAGGCTTCCCAACTGGAGCAGTGGATCAGAAAAGTAAGGGATATGCTGGAACAAAATGATTCCAGTGCCATAGAGTTTGTGGATGATTTCCGGTCCAACTTGTTTAATGAGGAAGTATTTGTATTTACCCCCAAAGGAGAACTTAAAATATTACCCTATGGATCCACAGCCCTGGATTTTGCCTTTGAAATCCATACGGAAATAGGCTCTAAATGTCTTGGGGCTAAGGTAAATCAAAAACTGGTTCCCCTCAATTATAAGCTGAAGAATGGAGACCAGATCGAGATCCTTACCTCCAATAAGCAAAAACCCAGTGAGGACTGGTTGAGATTGGTTGTAACCACCAAAGCCAAATCAAAAATCAAGGATGCCTTAAAAGAAGATCGGAAATTGGCCGCCCTGGATGGTAAGGAAATTGTTGTGCGCAAGCTTAAACAGATAAAAACAGACCCCAATCCGGAGGTACTTAATCAATTGTGCTCTTATTTTAATGCCAAATCCCACCTTGACTTTTATTTCAAGGTCGGTAAGGGCTACATTGATCAGAAGGATATTAAGAAATTCAGGGATGGAAAAACCCATCAGAGTAAGCGACTTACCCGCATTTCCGATGCAAAAACCTTTGAAAAGGAAATTTCTAAGGCTACCGGAAATGTCAGGGATATGCTGCTGATAGGGGAGGATATGAATGTGGTGGATTACACCCTGGCCAAATGTTGCGGTCCCATCCCGGGAGATGATGTCTTTGGTTTTGTCACAGTGAATGAAGGTATCAAGATCCATAGAACCAATTGCCCCAATGCAGTGGAATTATTATCCAACCATGGCCACCGGGTGATCAAAGCCAAATGGACTTCCCAGCAAAAAATTGCCTTTTTGGCAGGAATAAAAATTATTGGTACCGACCGGGTAGGGCTGATCAGTGATGTCACCAAGATCATTTCCAGTGAGCTTAAGGTAAATATCCGCTCAGTCACATTTGACACCGATAACGGGATCTTTGATGGAAACATTATGCTATATGTCAATGATACGAATCAACTGGACTTCCTGATTTCCAAGCTGGAAAAGGTGAATGGTGTGGTGAATGTAAACCGTTACGATCTGAAATAACCTCCAGGCTTCATTTTCCCAATCTGATATTTTATGATATATTTGTTCAGGCTTACGAGCAAATGAAAGAGAATTGAAATGGCATTAAATTCAACAGTTTTCCAAGAAGTAAAAAAAATATTTACCGCCTATCTGGAAAATAAAGGTTTACGGAAGACCCCGGAGAGATTTGCAATCCTGGAAGAAATTTATACCCGAAATGGTCATTTTGATGTAGAATCGCTTTACATCAGCATGAAGAATAAAAAATATAGGGTAAGCAGGGCTACCGTGTATAATACTTTAGACCTACTAGTAGAATGTGACCTGGTCAGCAAGCACCAATTTGGGAAAAATCTGGCTCAATATGAGAAATCATATGGATTTAAACAGCATGATCATTTAATCTGTACAGAATGTCACAAGGTGGTAGAATTTTGTGATCCCCGAATTCATAATATCCAAACCATGGTAGGAGAATTGCTGAATTTCAAGATATTGCATCACTCCCTCAACTTATATGGTGTCTGCGGGGATTGTCAGGCGAAACTTTCAAACCAAAAATGAAATATAAACATGAAATTAAGGAAGATGTTGTGATCTTGCATCTGGAAGGTGATCTGATCGGCGAGAATCAGGGCACTGAAATTATTGAAATGATCAATGATTTTTTAAATGAGGATATCAGGCTGGCAGCAGTTGATATTTCCCAGCTCCGTTACATAAATAGTAGTGGCATTGGTGTGTTGATCACCATACTTACTAAATTCAGAAATAAAGAAGGGGAAGTTGTATTGATAAAACCGTCAGAACAGGTCAAAAAACTGTTAATTATTACGAAATTAAACTCTATTTTTACAATTGTAGAAAATAAAGCAGAAGCGATAAAAGTCTTGAAAAAAAATAAATAATGAAAATCAATATTCTTTTAGGATTACAATGGGGAGATGAAGGAAAAGGTAAAGTGGTAGATTACCTTGCTCCTAAATATGAATTAATTGCCAGGTTTCAGGGAGGCCCCAATGCAGGACATACCCTTGAATTTGATGGGATCAAACATGTGTTACATCAGATCCCGTCTGGAATCTTTCGTCAGAATATTAAAAACATTATTGGTAATGGTGTAGTGCTGGATCCGGTCATTCTTAAAAAAGAAATTGAATCCCTGAGGCAATATAACCTGAATGTGCAGGACAACTTGTTCATTTCCAAAAAGGCTCAGCTTATTTTACCTACCCATCGCCTGTTAGATGCGGCTTACGAACATTCAAAAGGTTTAAACAAGATTGGCTCCACCCTGAAAGGGATCGGTCCGGCCTATGAAGATAAAATTGCCCGTCTGGGTTTAAGGGTAGGAGATATTTTAGCCCCTGATTTCAATCATAAATACCAACAGCTGGTAGAAAAGCATATTGGCATACTTAATTACTATAAGTTCGAATATGACCTGGTAGATATAGAGCATGAATTTCTGAAAGCGATAGAATACCTGAAGGATTTTAACCTGGTGGAGGCTGAGCAGGTAATAAATCAAGCAATACGTAGTGGTGAAAAAGTATTGGCAGAAGGCGCACAGGGCTCTTTGCTGGATATAGATTTCGGCAGTTATCCTTTTGTGACCAGTTCTAATACCATGGCATCCGGTGCCTGTAGTGGTTTAGGAGTGGCTCCTCGGCACATAGGCGAAGTTTTTGGTATCTTTAAAGCCTATTGTACCAGAGTAGGCAGCGGCCCTTTTCCCACAGAGCTTTTTGATCAAACTGGTGAACATCTTCGTAAGATGGGTAATGAATTCGGCTCCACTACCGGAAGAGCCCGCCGTTGTGGCTGGCTGGACCTGGTAGCCTTAAAGTATACTATCATGGTTAATGGCGTAACCCAATTGTTTATGATGAAGGCAGATGTACTCAATGATTTTGAACAGATCAAGGTTTGCACACATTATAAACTTGAAGACGGCACCATTACCGACCAGATGCCATATGATCTGATGCAAAAAAAGATCGAGCCGGTTTTTCATACTTTAAAAGGGTGGAACCGTAGTTTGAAAGGTTTCTCCAGTTATGAAGAATTGCCAGATGAGTTATTGGCCTATGTAGATTACCTGGAAAAGGCACTGGAAGTACCGGTAAATATCATATCCACCGGCCCAGATCGCAGCCAGACTATCATCAGAAAGGCCGTATTGGCCTGATCTTTATGATGGGCTCGACTTGAATATTCTGTTTTCTGGCAACCCTTTTTCCTCTTTTTTTCCTATAAAATATTTAAAAAGTGAATGACGTAAGAAAATGGTCATTATTGCTTTGGGGAGCTACAGGTATGTATCTATATTGCCGGTAAATTGTGGTGTTATGAAAAAAGCTGGCATGCTTATCCTTTTCTTATTTATTCTGTTCTTGAATGAGTCTGGTCAGGCTCAGACATCATTAGAACTGGTAAATGATCTCAGCAGTGGAAAATTTATTGAATTTGCCCCTGCCATCAGTGGTGATGGCACCTATATGGTGTTTCAGCTGCAAAGGAAAAACCGGTGGTGGTTGTATGAGTCAAAATTACAACCTGATGGCAGTTGGTCAGAACCAGTTTCACTGGAAGAGATCAATCAAAAATTTGAATATGTGGCTGGTCCCAGTCTGTCTTATGATGGTTCGGGATTGTATTTTACAGCCTATCAGGAAGATGCTGAATCAGTGGTTGTAAGTGAAGATATCTTTTATACCAGGCGGTCTCATGGGATCTGGGAAGAGCCGGTAAATCTGGGTAAACCAGTCAATACTTTTATGTACGAAGGGTTTCCCAGTATTTCAGCCGATGAAAGCACCCTTTATTTCATGCGCGAAAATCCTGATTACCCTTTTGATAAAGATGATAAAGTGCATTGCTTTAAGCTTTATCGGTCTATTAAAAACCTGATGGGTAAATGGCAGGAGCCGGAAGAGTTGCCTTATCCGGTTAATTTTAACTGTGAAAGATCTCCCAAAATACTTCCTGATAATAAAACACTGATGTTTTCGTCTATCCGGGCTGATGGTCAGGGGAAATTTGATGTTTATCAATCTAAACTTCAGCCTAATGGAATGTGGACTGAACCCATTCCGGTGAGCTATATCAATACTGCCAATAATGATCAATCCCCCTGCATTTCAGGAAATGGAGAAGTGATCTATTTTTACAATGACGGGGATATCTACCGTACCAACATTCCTTCTGATCGCCGGGCATTTGATAAGATACAATTAAATGGGCGGGTAATTGATGCAGTTTATAAGGTGGGATTAAGTGTCAATATAGAGATCGTCAATCCTTATTCCGGGAAAGTCATAGATCACCTTGACAATACGGAGTCTGACGGTAAATTTAAAATAGACCTGTTAAAGGGCCTCATCTATGATTTCAATATTATCCAGGATAATAACTTTACCTATACCTTTCCTCTTGACCTGACTGACCTGGAAAGCCAAACTGAAATAACGCTTGACTTTGAATTATTCAGTAACTTAAACCTGAAAATGGATGTGGTAGATCAAAAATCCCAGCTACCCATTCCCCAGGATCTGAAAGTGATGATCAGAATGGATAAGACCCAACGCCAGGATATTTACCTGCTTAAGTTTAATGTAGAGAATTTCCGGGAAGCTTCTACCTTCCTGGATTTGAATGAAGTACGTAAAGATCCTGATTTCAGAAAAAAAATAGAACTGAGCCCTTTATAATTTTTTTCTAAACCTGATTAAACCTTTCCTATTGATTTGTGTCCAACCTCCGAAACGATAAGCCTATTGGAAGATCAGGAACTGCTTATAAGGTTAAAAAAGGAGGACAGTAAAAACTATGCCTTTAATCTGCTGGTCAGAAAATATCAGCAAAAAGTGTATTGGCTGATCCGTAAAATGGTTATTGATCACGATGACACGGATGACCTGGTACAGGAAGTATTTGTAAAGGTTTGGAAAAACCTACCCAAATTCCGGGAAGATGCCCAATTATATACCTGGATCTATCGGATTGCTACCAATGAATGCCTTAATTTCCTGCGAAAAAAAAGAAGAAGGTTCTTCTTGCCAATTGGTGATGTGGAGCAGGAACTGAACCAGAAACTGGATCAGGATCCTTATATGGACGGAGAACAGATCCAGATAAAATTGCAAAAGGCATTATTGAAATTACCGGATAAGCAACGGTTGGTATTTAATATGAAATATTTTGAGGACATGAAATATGAACAGATTGCTCAGGTTACAAATACCAGTGTGGGAAGCTTAAAAGCCAGTTATCATCTGGCTGTGAAAAAAATTGAAGAAATTTTGAATCAAGATTAAACCTTTTGCATTTTTATGTTTCTAACAGAAAAATCATGAAAGATCGGCATAAACATATCAAACTGAATCAATTACCTAAAGACACCCCTTTTAAGGTGCCGGAGCAGTATTTTGAGGAATTACCCCAACATATTCAATCCCGGGTAAACCAGCCACGAAATGAGCTTGGATTAATTTTCTCTACGGTTCTTTCTTTAAAGTTTATGGTGCCCGTATTGCTTTTGTTGGCGATATCTGTAGTGTGGATTAACTGGGATAATACCAACAACCTGCCGACTGAAGAATTGCTGGCCCAGGTAGATGATGAAGCCATCATCCGGTATCTGCAGATGAATGATCTGAATACGGACCAATTGATTCAGGACATCGTAAATAATAACCTGGAGCTGGATCTGGAAGACCAGGAGCTTGATATGTTTGAAGAGTTGGAATTAGACCAGTCCATGCCTGATCTATATGAAGAATATGGTATTAGTCAGGAGGATATTTTATAAAGCATTTATATTATGAAAAAAGTATTCATTTTTTACTTAATCGGATTTTTCAGCTTTTCCGGCCTTTGTCTGGGCCAAGATCAGATGGATAAAATAGAAAGTGCCCGGATTGGATTGATTACAGAAAGGTTGGGTTTGGACCCTGATCAGGCTGAAAGGTTCTGGCCAATTTATAATGAATTTATAGAAAGAAGAAGATCTCTTCGGAATGAATTTAACCAGGCCAGAAAAAACATTGATATTGCTCAAGCCACTGAAGCTCAGAGACAACAACTGATTGAAAAAGAACTGGATATGAAACAACGGGAAGTTGGTCTGGAAAAAGACTACTCGGATAGGCTGTTAAATATAATTTCTACCAGACAACTATTGGCACTGAGGAAAGCAGAACAGGATTTTAGGGAAATGCTGTTGAGACGGCTGCAGCAGAGAAGATTGCAACAGCAGCGCAAAGAAAGGTTACAGGATCGTTTTGAAAACAGGTTGCAGGATCGCAGAAACAACTAAAAATACCTGATTGGTGGGAAAACTTTTTATAACGGGTTTTATCTGGATTATGGTCTGCAGTCAGGGCTCATTTGGCCAAACTAGGTCAAATGATTCATTGGTCTTGTCATCGGCAGATTCATTGACCATTATTGATCTGCTGGATAGTCTTTTGAGCGTGGAAAAGGAAAAATCAGACCTGATCCTGAAGATGAGTTATATCAGCAAAATTGCCACCGCGGGTCGTGATCTTGGCATGGAACAATATGGCCTTGCCCCCGGGATTTCCTATTACCATCCCATCGGCATTTTTGGAGATGTGACCGGATACTGGAATAGTGAAATGGATCCTCAATATCAGATGACCATTACCTCCTTAGGTTATATGTTTTTTATTAAAAATAAGATTTCTAACCTGGTATCCTATGATCATACTTTTTTTAACGGAGAGGCAGGTACTTTAAACAACTCCCTGAATCTTTCCTCCCAGGTTAATTTTAATTTTATTGATGTCGGATTCGATTATTCCTATCTATTTGGAGAAGCCTCAGCCCACCGGCTTAATGGTGTAGTTTCAGGTTATTTCAAAATTAAAGATATTCCTTTATTTGACAGAATTACTTTCATGCCTTCAGTTTCAGTGTTGTGGGGTAATGCCAATATTATATCTTTCCGGTTCAACAGAGATCAAATTGAGCGGTACCTGATCTACCTCAGGCAATTTCGACCAGTAGTTAGAAGAGCTATACTAAGGCGGTTGGTTGAAGAAAATAATGTCTTTGGCCTGATGAATTATAACTTTTCCCTTCCGGTAAGGGTTTCCTGGGGCCATTTCAGCTTTTTATTTACTTACAACTACAACATACCGGTTGCATTACCCGGTGAACGATTAACATATCCGGAGTTTAGTTATTTCAATATTTCCACCTATTATACCTTGTCATTTTAGCATTCGATTTACTTGATTCCGTACAAAAGAAATGACATTTCTTACTTTCACCGGATCCACAGACTGAATCTGGTTTGCCATCTCCCTCTGGTCAGCGAACCACCAGAGCAGATTTGATTAAAAATGCAGAATGAAATAATTCGGATCAAATGTATTAAGTTTGCGGTGAGATCGGTTAGTGATTATGGAGCATTTTTCCCTGTTAGAACTAAATCAATTAATTAAGTCTACCTTAGATTCCAGCCTGGAGCCATCCTACTGGGTTGTGGCTGAAATTGGCGAAATGCGGATCAACCAGAAAGGCCATTGTTACATGGAGTTGGTAGAAAAAGAGGATGACACGCTGCTGGCTAAGATCCGGGCCAATATCTGGTCCTATGCTTTTCGGAATATCTCAGGCTGGTTTGAGAAAATTACCGGCCAAAGTTTTAAACCGGGCCTGAAAATACTGGCTAATGTGGTGGTGCAATTCCATGAGATTTATGGACTTTGCCTGATCGTAAGGGATGTGGATCCCAATTATACTCTGGGTGAACGAGCCCAGAAGAAGCAAAAAATCATTGATCAGCTGATCGCTGACGGAATTTTTGAAATGAATAAAGAACTGTCGCTACCCCTGGTACCTCAAAGGGTGGCAGTAATTAGCTCACCAACAGCAGCCGGCTGGGAAGATTTCCTTAAACAACTGGAAAATAACAGGTATGGCTATAGATATGAAGTCAGCCTGTACAAAGCCATGATGCAGGGTAATCAGGCAGAAGAATCTATTATTATGGCTTTACATGAAATTCATCAGAAGTTAGAACAATTCGATGCTGTGGCCATATTGAGGGGAGGAGGAGCTCAGGTTGATCTTGATTGTTTTGACACCTATGATTTGGCCTCCCATGTGGCACAATTTCCATTACCTGTACTCACCGGCATTGGACATGAAAGAGATGAAACCATTGTGGATCTGGTAGCGCATACTAAACTAAAAACACCTACAGCTGTATCGGAATTTCTGATCAGTGGCTGTAAGGCTTATGAAGATAACCTGGATTTTATTTATAAAAAACTGGTAGATCAATCCAGAAAAAGGTTGCAAGCAGAAAATTTCCGGCTCAGGGAGTATGGGCAGCAGCTAAAATACTGGACTATACAAACTTTACGGGATCATCAAAACAATCTCACCGGTTTCAAAGATAAAATTCAACACCTTTCACTGAATAAACTAAGGCAGCATCAAGAGAATTTGAAATTTGTGGAAAGGTCTATCAGTATGCTAAACCCCAGGAATGTATTGAAAAGGGGATACACCATCACAACCAGAAACAATCAACTGTTGAAACACATTGATGATCTGAAACCGGGGGATGAGGTAGAAACGATGACTTTTAATCAACGAATCACCAGTCAAATTAGAAAAATTGAAGATAATGACAAATAATAACCTGAATTATAGCCAGTCCATCAAAGAACTGGAATCCATCCTTTTAAAAATAGAACAAGAACAACTTGATGTGGATGAATTGACTGTGTTGGTTCAAAAAGCAACTGGATTAATTCAACGTTGTAAGGACAAACTCAAAAATACAGAAGAAAAGTTGAATCAGTCCCTGGACCAGCTTTCCGGTTTGTAAGGAGGTATGATTATCTTAATTCCCTCGGATCAATTTCCTGTGTGGCTTTTTGGTAATCCTTCAGTAAATGCCTGGCTGCGTTAATGGAAGCCATCTTTTGGTTGGCTACCTTCAGTTCCACCTGGCCCAGTTGCTCCTGAACGCTGGGATGATGATAAAAATTCCTTTCCAGTGTAAGCTTGATTGTTTCATGCATCCAATCAATATTCTGGGTTTGCCTTTTTCTTTCAAAATACCCTTTAGTAAACATAAGGGTATGGTGATCTTCTATGACTTTCCATATTTCCCTGATACCGGTTTTTTCCAAAGCAGAACAGGTAACTACTTTGGGGTTCCAACCTGAAGGTGGCGTAGGAAACAGATGCAGGGCGTTTTGATACTCCATTTTTGCCCGGCGGGCTGCATTTTTATTGTCTTTGTCCGCTTTGGTGATAGCGATGGCATCAGCCATTTCCATAATTCCTTTTTTTATACCCTGCAATTCATCCCCTGCTCCGGCCAGCATTAGTAACAGGAAGAAATCCACCATACCATAAACGGTCGTTTCAGATTGTCCTACCCCTACTGTTTCTATAAAGATCACCTCAAACCCGGCTGCTTCACATAATAACATAGTTTCACGGGTTTTACTGCTTACCCCTCCCAGGGCATTTCCCGAAGCGGAAGGCCGTATGTAAGCCATAGGATCTGATGCCAGTTCCACCATTCTGGTTTTATCACCCAAAATGCTGCCCTTGGATCGTTGGCTGGATGGATCAACCGTAAGCACAGCCAGCTTACGATTTAAAGAAGTCACATGTTTGCCAAAGGATTCAATAAAAGTACTTTTTCCTACTCCGGGTACGCCGGTGATGCCGATTCTTATGGAATTTCCCGTGTGAGGCAATATTGCTTCCAGAATCTTCTCTGATAAAACATTATCTTCGGGTAGGGAGCTTTCTATAATAGTGATAGCTTTACTTAGTAAGATCCGGTCCCCGGCTAAAATCCCTTTTACATACGCTTCAGCCTCAAGTCTTTTTTTCCTGGTAAAATTCATGGGCGCAAATATAATTATTCTGTTAAAATAACTGATCAATCAGGTAAAAAAACCGCCGGATGTTATCATTGTTGCAGATTAATACAGGCAATTGACTGTAAAAATGATAATCATTATGAAATATGGAGGTTCTGCTTTATTTTTATAATGGATAAAAACCCATCATTATGAAAAACGATAAAACTACCAGAAGAAAATTTTTAGCCCAATCTGCAGTTGCAGCCAGCGGAATTACTTTAGGTTTGAACTCAGTGGCACAGCCCGTCTCAGCCAATGTATTAGGCGCCAATGATAAAATCCGGGTGGGCTTTATTGGAGTTGGTAACAGAGGATCCCAACTACTCCAACGATTTATGGGCAATGAGGATGTAGAGGTGGCCGCCCTTTGTGACGTTTATCAGCCATATACCAGCAGAAATCGTTCAGAAGTTGCTAGTCGTTATCTGGAGATCGGAAAGATACCTAAACTAGGTGAAAAATTTCCCAATAAAGTGCAGACCTATAAAGATTTCCGGCAAATGCTGGATCAGAAGGATATTGATGCAGTAGTAATTGCCACCCCTGATCATTGGCATGCAGTACAAACCATTAATGCCCTGGAAGCTGGCAAAGATATTTATGTGGAAAAACCTCTTACCATCACCCTTAGGGAAGGCAGAATGATGATCGAGGCCCAGCAAAAAACCGATCGGGTGGTGGCAGTAGGCTTAAATAGAAGGGGATCCACGGTCTATCAAAACCTGGCCCCCCAGGTACAGTCCGGTCTGGTAGGGCCGATTACCTCTGCCCAGGCCTTCAGGATCAGCAATATGTACCCTAATGGCATTGGAAATCTTAAACCGGAAAATCCTCCGGCTGATTTTGATTGGGATATGTGGCTGGGGCCCCGGGCATACCGTCCTTATCAATACAATATTGCCCCCTATTTCTTCCGCTGGTGGGATGATTATTCTTCCCAAATGGGAAACTGGGGAGTACATTATATGGATGTTATTCGTTGGATGATGGGTGAAGAAGCGCCTGTAGCCATTACGGCCCATGGTGGCAAATACGTATTAAGTGATGACCGGACAATTCCTGATACCATGGATGTGATCTATGAATTTGCCTCCGGGGCTCACGTAAAATTCAGCATCTATGAAGCCAGCGGTGGTCGTGGAGTTGATTGGGGAGAAATTGAATTACGAGGTGCCAAAGGAAATTTATATGCCAGTCAGGATGGATATAAAATAGCGCCGGCCCGTTCCGGGCAGTTTCAGGATTGGAAGCAATTGGTAAAGCCCCAGGAAAGAATGCTCGAATCTGATGCCGAATTTGGGGATCTTGGTATTAAGGAAGATTCCACTGCTAACCTGATCAGAAACTTTCTGGATTGTGTGAAGTCCCGGGAAACACCCTGGTGTACCCTGGAGGATGGCCACCGTTCTACCAGCTTTGCCCATTTGGGCAATATAGCCCTGGCTATGGGAACCCGGATTGAGTGGGATCCAAAAAAAGAAGTGGTGACCAACATCAAAAAAGCCAACGATCTGCTGCATTATGAATATAGAAAACCCTGGTCTTTGACCTGATACTGTATGATAAATCGCAGAAAATTTTTAGCCACTGCCGGAATGGCCGCAATGTCGGTTCCGGCTTGGTCTTTGTCACAGGTAAAAAAGCCACCCTTAGCCTCCTCTGACAGGAAAATATGTGTTTTCACCAAACACCTTCAGTGGCTGGACTATGCAAAAATGGCGGATGCCATTGATCAGATGGGCTTTGATGGGGTGGACCTGACCGTTCGTGCAGGCGGACATGTTGAACCGGTAAAGGTGGAAGATCAATTACCGCGGGCAGTAGAAGACCTGAAACGTCACGGTAAAAAGGTATACATGATGACCACCCGCATCACAGATCCGAATGACCCTTTAACCGAAAGGATACTCAAAACAGCCAGCCAGTTAGATATTCGTTTCTATCGCATGGGATATTTAGGCTATGAAAAAGAAAAGGGCATTTTAGGATCTTTGGATAATTACCGGCCTCAAATGAAGGAACTGGCTGATTTGAATCGTCAGTACCAGGTACATGGGGCCTATCAGAATCATGCCGGTACCAGGGTAGGAGGTCCGGTATGGGACCTGGCTTATTTGCTCAACGGGCTTCATCCTCAATATATTGGCTGCCAGTATGATGTGCGTCACGCTACAGTGGAAGGTGGTAATTCCTGGATATTAGGTATGGAATTATTGGCACCCATGATCCGGAGCACGGTAATCAAGGATTTTCTATGGGTAAAAGATGATGAAAAATGGAAAGCCAGGAGTGTGCCTCTGCAGGAGGGTATGGTCGATTTTGATAAGTACTGGGAAGTGGTAAAACACCTTCAAATTGGTGGACCTTTGTCCCTGCATTTTGAGTATCCGTTACTTTCTAAAATTGAGCAACAGCATTATAACGAAGCCGAAAAAATCCACAAAACAGTAGCCATCATGAAGGAAGATGTGGTAAAACTTAAAGAAATGATGAAATCTGCAAATTTATAAAGGTATGTTAAATAAAATGAATCGCAGGAATTTCCTGGCCAGTGCCGGGACACTCACCGCCGGAGCGGGTTTAGGGTTAGGTATTAATATATCAGAAGGAGCAGCTAAAACATATGCAAAAATGAAAAAAATTAAGATCAGCCAGGTCAATTCTGATTTTGAAAGAGAACCCTTGATCAGACCATTTGGATTTAAAGGTGGATATATGACGGAGATATGGCAAACTGTGGCACAAATGCAAAGTGAATCAGGCATCGGAAAAATAGGACTCTGTACACAGAACGTACTTTGGTCAGATGCCAAAGTTTTTGCCGGTCATTCTGAAAGCGGTGGGAATGCTTTGATGTATGCCCTGACGGAATATGCCTTGCAAATGGCCAAAGGCCTTTATTTTGAGACACCCATTGATCTGCTGGACCAGGTACTGGAGGAGGTGTATGTTCATGGGAAAAAGATCTCCGGCAATCCCAATCTACGCAAAACTTTTGCCCTGAATGCATTAGTTGGATTTGACAATGCTGCCTGGTTGCTTTATGCTGAGGAAAATGGTATTAGTGACTTTGATACCATGATCCCGGCGGCCTTTAAACCTGCTTTATCTAACCGGCATGAAAAAGTAGCCAGCATTCCATTAATGGCTTATTCCATCCCGATAAAGGAAATCAAGGATGCGGCTGAACAGGGATATTTCTTTATGAAAATTAAGATCGGTCAACCCGGTACCCAGGATGAAATGCTGGAAAAAGATAAAGCCCGGCTGTCTGCTATTCATGAAGCCATTGGTGATCAACGCACCCCGTATACAAAAAACGGAAAACTACCCTATTATTTTGATGCCAATGGCAGGTATGAATCTAAACAAACCCTGATGAAACTGCTGGACCATGCTGAAAAGATCGGAGCTTTAGAGCAAATTGCCATCATAGAAGAGCCATTTCCGGAAGAACTGGAACAGGATGTGAGCGATCTGGGCGTTAGAATTGCGGCTGATGAAAGTGCCCACACCGATGAAGATGCGCTTAAACGCATCCAGATGGGTTATCAGGCCATAGCTTTAAAAGCCATTGCCAAAACTCTGAGTATGACTATGAAGATTGCCCAGGTGGCTCATGATAACCAGGTGCCATGTTTCTGCGCTGATCTCACAGTGAATCCCATCCTGATAGACTGGAATAAAAATGTAGCAGCCCGGTTAGGTCCCTTTCCGGGGCTGGGAGGTCTGGGCTTGCTGGAAACCAACGGGCATCAGAATTACAAATATTGGGAAACCATGGAAACCTATCATCCTTTTTCTGATGCCTCTTGGAGGGAAACCCAACAAGGAGTATTTAACCTGAACCAGCATTATTACCAAAATTCCGGTGGCATATTTGAACCATCACCCCATTATCAGGATATGTTCAGGCATATGGATAAGATGTAGAAATATAGCATTTCACCATGTATTTAGTTGACTTTTTTCTGTCATTATCCCCTGTTTCGCTTATCTCAGGGGGTTTTTTTATTAAACCTGTCTAAAACGTTACATTCTTCATAAACAGGTCGTTTTTAAGCCATTTCAATAATTGTTTAAACTTATATTTACCTTTCCTAAAAAATAAAATTAAAGCATGGGAAAGGAAGATAATTACCTGAAGAAAGAACTCTATCAACTGATACGAAAAAATGAATCTGTTTTTGACTTTTTACAGGAATCTGCCCTGGATGGGCTTTGGTACTGGGACCTGGAACAGCCAGAAAATGAGTGGATGAATCCTAAATTCTGGACTACTTTGGGCTATGATCCGGACCAGATGCCTCACAATTCTTCCGCCTGGCAAAACATCATCCATCCTGATGATTTGAACCTTGCTGCTGAAAATAGTAAAAAACATTTTGCTGATCCTGAATACCCTTACGACCAGGTAGTCAGATTCACCCATCGAAATGGATCTACTGTGTGGATCCGCTGCCGTGGACTGGCCATAAGGGATTCAAACGGAAAACCTGTGCGGATGCTGGGCGCCCATACGGATGTAACCGGTCTGAAAAAAAAGGAGTTGGAACAACAAAAAATTATTAATCATTTAGAAACCATACTTAGCAGCACTGGTAGTCTTGTATTTATATTAGATCGATCTTTAACTATCAGAGAGTATTATGTACAGGGGCCTGAGAAACTATGGGTTAAACCTGAGGAATTCCTGAACCGGAAGTTAGCCGAAGTCTCCTTTCCTGATCAGCCACTTAAAATTATCACTGATACCATAAGTCAGGCTTTTAAGGAGAATAAACAAACAGAGGCGGAATATGAAATCCAATGGAAAAATAAAGTTGAGTTTTTTCATATGTCTGTCAATTTATGTTATAGTCAGCAGGATGAAGATCAGCAGGCTGTGTGCGTAATCAAGGATATTACAGATAAAATTCAGGCTAATCTGCAGCTTTTTCAGAATGAAATGGAGTTGGATTTGTTTTTTAACAATTCCATGTATGGAGCTTTTTTTATGATACTGGATCAGCCTGTTGAATGGAATGATCAGGTGGATAAGGAAGAGGTGTTGAAATATGTGATGCAGCACCAGCGGATCACCAGGATTAATCAGGCCATGCTGGATCAGTATGAGGCGAGTAAAGAGCAGATGTTGGGCTTCAGGCCAATAGATTTTTTTGCTGATGATATGGACCAGGCCTATAATTTATGGCGGGAATTGTTTGACAAGGGAAGTTTCCTGATAGAAAGTCTGGAAACCAAAATGGATGGCACCCCTTTAGCTGTTGAAGGCTTTTATAAATGCCTGTACGATCAGCAAGGGCGTATCACCGGTCATTTTGGCATTCAACAGGATGTGACATTGAGAAAAAAGGCTGAGCAACAATTGGTAGAAAGTGAAGCAAAAAACAAGAATTATTTAGAGAATGCCCCTTACGGGGTCTTTATTACAGATCAGAATGGTAAATACCTGGAAGTCAACCAGGCTGCGGCAAAACTCACAGGTTACGCTCAGGCGGAATTATTAAACATGTATATTCCTGATTTGTGGGCCAATCCAGCCAACGAACTGGCCATGGCTGAGTTGGAAAGTTTGATGAAGACTGGCAAAAGTCATTCTGTCATTTTATTTCGAAAGAAGTGTGGAGAAGAACGTTTTATGGAGGTAAATGCGGTTAAAATCGATCATCAAAGATATATCGGATTTGTTTCAGATGTGCATGAGCAAAAACTGGCTGAGGACGAATTAAAACAAAATAAAGAATACATCCAGCTTTTATTTGATTCAACTGCCGGTGCTGTATTTGGTACTAATACTGACGGTATTTGTACTTTTTGTAATGTCACCTGCTTAAAATTATTTGGGTATCAGCACCATGATCAATTAATTGGTCAGCATATGCATGAACTGATTCACCATCATAACCATAAAAATGAACAAATTAATCCCGGCGATTGTCCTGTACATTCAGCTTTTCGGGAAGGTGAAATTTATCATGATGATGATGTATTCCTCTGGAAGCAGGATGGGTCTGCTTTTCCGGCCGAGATTTGGTCACTTCCGGTAAAACAGGAAGGTAAAGTAACAGGCTCTGTTGTAACCGTTATGGATATTTCGGAAAGAAAAAATTCAGCAGAAAAGCTTATTCAAAGCGAAGAAAAATACAGGTTGTTGTCTAATTTGACTATTGAAGGTGTGGTGATCCATGATAACGGATTCGTGGTGGATTGCAACAAGTCTTTTTCTAAAATGTTGGGCTATGAAAATCATGAGATACTTCAGCAAAATGTGGTGAAAAAATGTGTGCATCCGGATGATATCTCCATGATCCAACAAAACATTATTAAGGAAAGATCTACACCTTATTTAGTAAGAGGCCTGAAAAAAGATGGCACTACAATTCATCTGGAACTGGAAGGGAGAAATATCTTTTATGACGATCGCTATTTACGGGTTGCAGCAGTAAGAGACGTATCAGAGAGAATGGAAGCTCAGAAAAAAATACTTCAAAGTCAACAACAGCTACAGAAGCTAACAGATAATGTACCAGGAATTATCTTCCAGATCCGGGTTAACCAGGAAGGAAAGATGTCCTTTACTTTTTTGAGCAAACATGTATTGCAACTGGGGCAGGATAAGGCTGAAAAATTGCAGATTGATCCTAATGAAGCATTCAACGATGTATATTCGGAAGATTTGCCCCATTTCAGAGCTTCAGTGGAGCGATCTTTGAGTATGCTTGAGTTCTGGGAAGTGGAATACCGGGTGACAAAAGAAAATAAACTGTTGTGGTTTAAAGGGATGGCCCAGCCAGAACAACAGCAGGATGGCTCAATCCTGTGGTCGGGCATTGTTCAGGATATCACTGCTCAAAAAGAAACACTGGAAGCCCTGGAACAGCAAAGGAAAAGGCTTAACAATATTCTGGAGGGAACTCAGGCCGGAACCTGGGAATGGAATGTTCAATCAGGAGAAGCAGTCTTCAACGAATATTGGGCTAACATGATCGGTTATAGTTTGGAAGAAATTCAACCTGCCTCTATCCAAACCTGGATGGATTTTGCTCACCCAGAAGATCTGGCCAGATCGAATCAATTATTGCAGGATCATTTTTCCGGCAAGACTGATCATTATGAATTTGAATCCCGTATGAAACATAAAGATGGCAACTGGATTTGGGTACTGGACCGGGGAAAAGTGACCGAATGGTCTGAAGATGGCAAACCGCTGAAAATGGCGGGAACCCATCAGGAAATTACCGAACGTAAAAAGGCAGAAGAAAAATTAAATCAATCCCGGAAACAACTAAAAAAACTTACAGATAATGTTCCAGGAGCCATCTATCAATTTGAACTAAAGCCAGATGGTTCCATGCATTTTCCATTTGTGAGCAAAAACATATCCATGCTACATACTGCTACAGCAGAACAGTTTAAAGAAAATCCTGGACTCTCTTTCTCAGAAATACATCCCGATGATGAAGCATATATTCAATCATCGATCCAGGAATCTGCCCGTCAGCTGTCTGAATGGAAGGTAGAATACCGTACCAAACCCAGAAATGGTAAGATTTCCTGGCATAGCGGATTGGCCAAACCAGAGCTAAAAGAAGATGGGACAGTTGTCTGGTATGGCATTTTTCAGGATATTACCAGGTTAAAGGAAATCACACAAGCTCAAAAGGAATATCAGGAACATAACCTTAAATTAGCTGCTGAAAAGATTAATATCCTGGAAAGCATCAGGGATGGATTTTTTGTGCTGAATAAAGACTTTATAGTAGAGTATTACAATGACGCTGCCGAAAAGTTATTAAATAAAAACAAATCCGAGGTAATAGGACATAATATTTTTGATGCATTTCCGGAGACCAGGGGATCATTGTTTGAAGAACAGTATAGTTATGCCCTTGAGAACCAGGTAAACGTTTCTTTTGAAGTTTATTTTGAACCCTACCAGGATTGGTATAAGGTGCTGGCCTATCCCTACGAAAACAAGATCTCCGTTTATTTCCAGATTGTGACAGATCAAAAGAAAACAGAAGCCGAACTGATAAAGGCCAAAGAACTGGCCGAAGCTGCCAGTCATTCCAAATCTGAGTTTCTGGCCAATATGAGCCACGAGATCCGTACTCCGTTAAACGGTGTGATTGGGTTTACCGATCTGCTTTTGAAAACCAGCCTGGATATGACCCAGCAGCAGTATATGAAAACTGTACATCAATCTGCTACCACCTTGCTGGAGATCATTAACGATATTCTTGATTTTTCCAAAATTGAGGCAGGAAAACTGGAACTCCTGGAAGATAAATGCGATGTGATAGAGATGAGCAGTAAAATCACTGATCTGATCAAGTTTCAGGCACATAAAAAAGAGTTGGAAATACTGCTGAACATAGGTGAGGGTATACCTCGATTTATTCTGGCAGACGAAGTAAGACTTAAGCAGGTACTGGTGAATTTGTTAGGTAATGCCATAAAGTTTACAGAGAGAGGAGAGATAGAGCTTAAAATAGAACTACTGGAAAAAATATCTCAAAAAGAAGGGGTTTTTAGGTTTTCAGTACGGGATACGGGATTGGGAATTGGCGAAAGAAGTCAGCAGAAAATCTTCGAAGCGTTCTCTCAGGAAGATGCTTCAACCACCCGCAAATACGGGGGTACCGGCCTAGGGCTGGCCATCAGTAATAAATTATTAGCTATGATGGGAAGCCGGTTGCAACTCAAAAGTAAGTTAGGGGAAGGCAGTAGTTTTTATTTTGATATTCAAACTTCCACTATAGAAGGAGAAGCATTAGACTGGCATTGTGCCGAGTTGAAAAAACAGTTCAAAAATATCCTGATTGTAGATGATAATGAAAACAACCGGAATATTTTGCAGCAAATGCTGAAAAATGAGTCTATACCAACCGAATTAGCTTGTAATGGTTTGGAGGCTCTGCACAAAATTGCCCAGGGCAATAAGTTTGATGTGGTCCTGATGGATTATAACATGCCCTACCTGGATGGACTTGAAACAATTCAAAAGATCAGGCAGGAGCTGAAATTGTCCAGTGAGGATCAAAAGATCATGTTGCTACACAGTTCTTCAGATGATGAAAAAATCGTAGCGGCCAGTAAAACTTTACAGATCAATCAGCTTTTGGTAAAGCCGGTAACCATGCCTCAATTGTGCCAGGGTTTACTTAAAATGCAGGCTCATGCCACTGAAGATCCTGCTCCGGCTTCAGGGAATACCCTGGATCCGATCCGGCATAAGGGGAAAATATTGATTGCTGAGGATAACGAAATCAACTTGTTGCTGGCTGAAACTATTTTGCAGGATATCTTACCCGATATTGAAATTATAGTTGCTAATGATGGGCAGGAAGCTGTAAATTTATTTAAGCAGAAAAAACCTGATCTGGTGTTTATGGATATTCAAATGCCGGTAATGAATGGCTATGATGCCACTAAAGCTATCCGGCAATTAGCAGGTAACGAAATTCCCATTATAGCTCTCACCGCGGGAACTGTAAAAGGCGAAGCAGATAAATGTAAAAATGCGGGAATGGATGATTACGTGACAAAGCCGGTGGTACAGGCAACTTTGCATAAGGTATTGAAAAAATGGCTCCCTCAAACCGTCACTGTCGAGAAGCAGCCTGAAGAGTTGCCCTGCATGCCAGAGGATGGGGATAAAACAGTTCATTTTGATCAAGAATTGCTCTATGAAAAACTAAAGCATGATACTAACCTAATGATTACCATAGTTCAGAAAACGGTAAATTTCCTGGATAAATCAGTCAAAGACCTTGAGAAAAATTATCAGCAGAATCAACTTAATGATTTACGGGAATTGGTCCATACACTTAAAGGGACGTCTGGTAACGTTTGTCTGATACAACTAAATTTACTGGCTACCCGGCTAATGGAGCAGATTGCTGAGGAAAAAATGGATCAGATTCCGGATTTACTGGTACAAATTGCTCAGGAAGTGCAGGTTGTTAAGCAAATCATTGCTTCTGGCAGCTGGAAACCACAAAAAGCAAACTGAATGGGTATAATATAAATAAAAAATGTCACCTGTTAACATCTAACAGGTGACATAGCTTGTAATTATTAAAAATAATTATTCCAGGTCCGGGATTGGCTGACCTTTAATCCAGGGAGCGCCAGCCTTTTCCAGTTTTTGTTCCAACTGGGGAATTTCCTGGTTGATTAATTGATTGACCTGCTCTTTTAACTGGTTAAAATCCGATTTCGCTATTCGTAAACTTGCCTCATGCATGGGGGTAGGTCCATATGTAGAATAAGCCGTACCATAATAAGCATGGGAGTAACGGTCCTTCAGGGTGGGACTGCTTTTTTCTCCCACTTCCATTTTTGCTCTGTGTCCATTCAATTGCTGATCCAGATCCATCATTTTCTCTCTTAATTGGTAGACTTCCTGATCCAGTTCACCCGGTGCTTCCAGAGAACGGGATATTACTAACTGCATGGCATTGATCTTCTTCAATTGCTGGCTGATGACCTGTGACAAGGCACCTGAAGCCCGGCTAAATGCTTCCAGTTCGCGCCAGAATTGTGCCGCCTGCTGTGGACTGGATCCTGGCAAAGCGCCATCTCTGAGTTTTACTAGTTCAAACTCCATGGGTGCTGATAAATTTGTGATTTCCCCATCAATTTGTTTGGACAAGGTGACTGTGTATTGACCGGGGGCAGCCATTAAACCTTTTGGTTCAGGTTGACCTTCTGTCTTCTTCGGTAGATTATCCGGGTCAATTGGGTTGGTAGAAGGATAATGCAGATCCCATGCTACCCTGTGGAAGCCCTTTTTTACCGGGCCTTCAATTCTTCTGACTACCTTTCCGCTCTGATCTTTAATGGTGAGCCAGATTCTGGGACCCTGTGCCCTTCGTTCTGCTTCCACCTGATCCCAACCAGGAAAAGGAATATCCTGATCCTGTTTCACCAGTTCTTTTTCCTTTTCTTTCCTGGATTCGGCCAGGGTTTTATATCCATCGGAAAGATAATAAGTAAATACAGCCCCAAAAGGTGGATTGGGAGCTGTAAAATAGGCAGCACCCTGGCTTCCCTTCCCTCCGCCGAAATCCAGTACGGGTTTTGGTACGTACCACCAGGATTTGCGGGTGGGGAATAAGGTGGCTTCCTGTTTTAGTTGATCTTCAGATATTTGTCTTAAGGGACTATAATCATCAAAAATATAAAAGCCACGGCCAAAGGATGCACCTACCAGGTCATTTTCTCTTTTATGAATGGCCAGGTCCCGGAAAGATATTGTAGGTACTCCTCCGGTTAACTTTTGCCAGCGATCTCCACCATTTACAGTGAAATAAATACCGAATTCGGTGGCGGCAAATAATAACTCTGGCTTGACATGATCCTGTACCAGCCGCCAAATCAGGGTACGGTCGGGAATATTGGAATCAATTGATTTCCAGCTTTTCCCTTTATCTGTACTTTTATAAAGATAGGGTTTAAAATCTCCGTATTTATGGTTGTCCAGGGCCACATAAACCGTATTTTCATCAAACAGGTCTGCTTTGATGTCATTGACAAACGCTGTTGCCGGCACACCAGGCAACTTGTTAACCTCTATTTTGCGCCAGTTGGCCCCTCCGTCTTCGGTAACCTGAATCAGACCATCATCAGTACCGGCATAAATCAACCCTTCCTGAAGAGGAGATTCGGCCAGTGAGGTAATGGTGTTGTAATTAGACATGGCATAAAGATCCCAGCCGGCATCCCAACCCCAGGTTTTCCCCATAATAGGTAGCTCGATTCGTTCCTGGTTTTTGGTCAGGTCGCCGGAAATGGTTTCCCAGCTATCTCCCCGGTTATCAGATCTCCAAACCCGCTGCGAGGCGTAATAAATCCGGGCAGGAGAGTGAGGACTGACCAAAATAGGAGCATCCCAGTTAAACCTTTCAAAGTATTCTCCTTCAGCTGGCTGGGGCTGAATATAAACAATTTCACCGGTGGTACGATCTACCCGTACTAAATTACCTTCCTGCCATTCTGAATACATGATATCCGGATTGCCTGGTTCTGTGGCAGGCTGATGTCCATCTCCAAATAAAGTGATAAACCAGTCTGCATTGCGTATGCCGTGTTCATTGTCTGTTCTGGAAGGTCCGCCCTGGGTGTTATTATCCTGGGTGCCACCATAAATGTTGTAAAATGGTTCAGTGTCATCCAATGCCACTTTATAAAACTGAGTCACCGGCAGGTTGGCAATAAAGCGCCAGTTTTCTGTATCATCGAAGGTTTCATATAATCCTCCGTCAGTACCTACTAATAAATAATCGGGATCATCCATGCGAAAAGCCAAGGCATGGTTGTCTGAATGTTTATGCTCTTCTTTCATTTGGCTGAAGGTTTTTCCTCCATCTTCAGACACCTGCATCCTGACATCTACCAGGTAAATTTTATCAAATTGATGAGGAGAAGCATACAATTCCTGGTAGTAATGAGGACCTGTGGCTCCTGAAACAGCATCAGAACGTTTTTCCCAGGAAGCGCCCCGGTCATCAGAGCGGTATAATCCTCCTTTTCTACGATCTAATTCAATGGCGGCATAAATTACATCCGGATTTTGAGCAGAAATGGCCAGACCAATTTTACCCATATTGGAAGCAGGTAATCCTTTTGATAATTTTTCCCAGGTTTCCCCTCCGTCTTTGCTCCGGTAAATAGCCGTACCGGGTCCTCCTCCTATATAAGCTGCGACATTGCGATGTCTTTGCCAGGTAGCGGCATAGAGCCAGTCTGGATTCCGTGGATCAATTACCAGGTCAGTGACACCAGTCCATTCATCATCACCCAGGGTTTTATTCCAGGTTGTTCCCCCGTCAGTAGATTTGAATAATCCTCTTTCTCCCCCTTTACTCCATAACGGTCCCTGGGCAGCAACCCAGATTATATCAGCATTTTCAGGATGTACGATGATCTTTGAAATATGCTCTGATTGTTTCAAGCCCATATGCTGCCAATTCTCACCGCCATCCTCACTCTTATAGACACCATCACCATATCCTACGTGTCGGCCACCTACATTTTCCCCGGTACCAACCCATATAGTATGTGGATTGACAGGATCAATGGTAACACAACCAATGGAATAGGAGGATTGATCATCAAAAACAGGATTCCAGGTGGTACCAGCATTTTTGGTTTTCCAAACGCCGCCTGAACCCACTGCAATATACCATAGATTATTATCTTGGGGATGTACAGCTATATCTGCAATACGACCGGACATAAAAGCTGGTCCGATACTTCGTAATTTTAATCCTGAAAAAGTAGTGTCATTCCAGATGTTCTCACTTTTATCCTGACCTACGACTATCGTTGCATTTATAAATACCAAAACAATCCATAGGCTCATAAAGGAAATATGTTTTTTCATACAGCAATTTGTTATTGAGGTTTTTGCAACTTGATATCATTTTTTGCTAAAAATAATTCATAAAAATTGTTCAGCCAAAATTTATTGACAAAGCCAGAAAAACCAATGATAACAGGTTTCATTTTTATTTAAACGCGAGAATGGTGAAAAAGACATTGGTGATATATTTATCAGCTTCTCATCACTGGATCATTGAGCTGGATAATCGAAACCTCCGGTATTTTTTAAACGTAAACTTTGCCTTTTACTAGTAATTAGTCATCTTTAAGGGCAATTTGAAAGTGCTGCAAGTTCCGAAAATTTAATAAAACTGTAGATATATCCAAAGTGATGTCAAAGCGTAAGATAAAATGTTTCTCTTTTAGCTGGCTTATCTGTTGGCCATTTTTATGGTTATCTCATCAGGTTTTTGCCCAGTCCATACCCTTAAACCAGCCTGTGAAATTAGAGGATACAATATGGCGGGGACAAAATGACTCTGTTTTAAAAGCAAGTTGGTTGTCCCAAGATCAGGGTTTCTTATGGCCTTCTGCAAAAGCAATGAAAAATATTACCCTGGCTACTTTAAGCCAGCCATTGAAAGTGACACATCTGGAATTTCAACAGACTTTCTATCCTGGTAAGCCGTTGATTGACTGGATGGCTGCGGTAGGTCTGGCTCATCGTAAGAACCAGTTACCTCCGGAAGTCCCGACTGTTATCACATACCAGGTAATTTATCAGGATAGCAGTATGATCAATATTCCGGTAAGGTTTGAAGAAAGTATCCATAACTGGTATCGCATTCAGACAGTTGGTCCTATGCTGTGGGCTGAGCCGAAGATCTTGCACAGCTTTGATCAACCGGCCCAATCACAAGCTGTGGTTTATAACATGCAATGGCCTAATCCAAAGCCAAATGTACCAGTAACTGGTATCCGTATAGCAGGTGAAACATCCGAAAAACAGGCCTGGGGGGAGGTTTTGTTATTATCTATAAAAGCCTATCAGCAATCAGACCAGGGACGTTCCTTTTATGTAGACCGACCACCCATGGGATGGGATGGAGGAGCAGGTACCTACGAACAACCATTTGGATCCATTCAAAAAGCAGTAGATCTGGCCAGGCCGGGAGATCAGATTTATATCCGGGGCGGTTATTATGCCTTATCTGAACCAGTCAATATTAATTTTACTGGTAAGGAAGGAAAATGGCTGACCATTTCGGCCTTTTTTGGAGAAACACCGGTGCTGGAGGCTTATGGTATTCATTATGATTATCGTGACCAGCAGGAACGTTTGAAGACCAGTGCTGTCGCTCCCCTCCGTCAAAATGATACGGGGATAATCAGCGCCTGGGGTGATCCTTCTTTTCTGCGTATCCAGGGTTTGCAAATTCAAAATTCAAGGAGGGCTGGTATCAGTGTATATGGTAAGCCAGCCCAAGGGTCTGGTTGGGGTGTATCCAGGCAAGTGGATGTGCGTTTTAATACCGTTTATCGCAGCCATACCATGGGCATCATCATTCATAGGGTGGATCAGGTACAGGTAATTGGTAACAGGGTGGTCAGACCTCACTCTGTCAGGATGAGCAGTGATCCGGTGACTGGTTCATTGACATCCTTTGATCATGGGGCCCAGGAAGCCATTGATCTTTCCCGCAATAAAGGTTTTGAAATTGCATTCAATGAAGTATATGGAGGAGGTAAAGAGGCTATAGACTGCATCAGCGTGGAAGATGGCGAGATCCATCATAACTATGTGCATGATTGCCTGAATGGAATTTATATTGACAGCTGGTCAGTTCCGATCCGGAGACTGAAAATCCATCATAATTTTATTCATAATGCCTTTAATGGTATTCCTCTGGCTACAGAAGGTAGTAACGACTTGTACGATTTTGATATTCACCATAATATCATTATTGACTCCAAATCCGTGGGCATAGGGATCAATGAGGCCACCTATAAAGCCAATCCTGCTAAAGTACAGGAAATAAGGGTGTATCAGAATACCATTCATGGTTCAGGTGGCCATGCCAGTGCTATTGGCTGGCAGGCCTCAGGGATTGATATTGGAGGATTCAAAGACAATCAGGAATTTAAGCACATTACGGTCAGGGATAACATCGTAACGCATACCACCGGCAGGCCTTTAGCCAATGTTTATGCGGGAAAACCAGCGCATCATATAGATATTGTTCATAACCTGATCTTTCCCCCCGAAGATTCCACACCGGAATGGATAGTGAGTAAAGACAGGCGACTGGTAGATAATTTTAGTGTACATGGTCGATCGGCTAGGCTGGCAGATCCTAATTACAAGTCTGTTCAGGCCGGTGATGTTCGAATACAGAAAAAATCTCCGGCCATTGGAGCAGGTAGTAAGGGCCAGGATCTGGGTGCGTTGGCGTTGGGTCAGGCCTGGGTGCCCGGTTTAGATTGGTCTGGTAAAATCACCGCTTACTATCATGGGCCGGTGGTTTGGCAGCCTTTACATATTTCCCCGGAAAAGTTTACCCTGCATCGTAATCATTTGCAGCGACCCAGTTGGTTTCAGCGGAACAGGTATGGGGTAGATTTTCAGAACCTTCCCCATGGCTATCAAAGTTTTACCGGTATTATTTTTTTTATACCGGATGAAAGTCAGGTAGTACATCCCACGGTGCTGGCATTGCGGGGAAGAATGGCAGAAGTAGCGAAAGAACATATTTATGATATAGCCATAGGCCGGAAGGCAGATCAGTTGGCATTTCTGCAGGCTTATCACATGGTCGACAGTAGCCAGGCAGATCAGGGTGATCAGTTATTTCATTACCGTGTAAATTATGAAAATGGAACCAGTGTCAACATTCTGGTAAAATGGCTGGAAAACATTGGTGATTGGCTGGGTTTGCCTGAAGCTTTAGGAGATCTTCCTCAGGCTCAGCTGGCTTATCACCTCAAGGTCTTCCAAAAGCGTAATAAGGAACAACAGATCAGGCTTTACTCCATGACCTGGAAAAATCCTCATCCGGAGCTTCAGATCAAATCCCTGGACCTGATCAATGATCAGGAATATCATGTTGGCGCTCCGGCAGTATTTGGCATTGCTACTGGAAAAAACCGGGGAAGCTGAAATAATTTGCTTTAATTTAACTTATAAAATGGAGTCACATATAATTATGATACCAAAACGGGTTTTAAAATTCTTATTAATCACCATGACCCTGACCGGTTGTCAATCGACCGGAAATGAAAAAATACAGGAAGGAACCCAACCACTGTTTAGCAGGGAGGAGGCTGATCAGCAAATCCAGCAGATCATCAGACAGATCAAGGAACCGGAAATTCCCTCAGATACCATCAACCTGATCGAATTTTCCGGACATCCACCCGACTCAGAAGGATCTTTTGATTTTTACCCCTTTATTCAGAAAGCCATAGATGAATTATCCCAAAGGGGAGGGGGCTGGCTATTATTTGCCCATTCACAAGGTATCAAAACCTGGTTGCGTTATCAGGAGACTTACCGGATCGAAGGTGCCATACAACTAAAGTCTAATATTGGTCTGATCCTGGACCGGTCTGTCAGGTTGTTTTTTCCTTTCGCACCTGCGAAATACCTGTTAAACGGGCAGGGGGTGCTGACCCGGTATGAAGGAACCACCATCTATTCTTTTTCACCATTGATCAGGGCCTTTAATGCCCATGATCTTGCCATTGTATCAAGGGGTGAAACCGGAGCCATGCCTGTTATAGATGGTGATGGAGAAAAATGGCAGCGCTGGATGTGGGAAGGGGAAGGAGCACGTCGTGAGCAAGGGCTTACACCGGCTTACGAGGCCCTGAAGGATGTGAATAATGCTGATATACCCATTGCTGAGCGGGTTTATACAGATCCTGCTGCTGATTATTTCCGTCCTGAAACCATGGAGTTCTTTTTATGTCAAAATATTCTGGTAGATGGGGTCAAGATCACCAATTCTCCATTCTGGTGTGTAAAACCGGTTTTTTCTCAAAGCTGTACCTTCAGGAATATGGCTTTTGATGCCATGGTGGTAAATAATGATGGCATTGATCCGGAATCTTCCAAAAACATCCTGATAGAAAATATTTCATTTGGCAACCATGATGATAATATCGCCATCAAAGCCGGAAGGGACAAGGAGGGGCGGGAAGGAGCCCTTGTGGCTGGTACAAAATTAGAAAACATTGATAGCGAATATATCAATAATGGCAGGATCACCGGACCTACTGAAAATGTAGTGATCAGAAATTGTATGTTTGAGGGACATTATGCCATTTGTGTCGGGAGTGAAATGTCTGGAGGAGTCAGGAATGTTTTTGCCCTGGATAATTATTCAGTGACCAAGGTAAATATGGGATTTTTTCTGAAAAGCAGCCGCTTAAGGGGAGGTGTGGTGGAAAATATTTATGTCAATGGGCTAAAGCTCAACCAGACTGAAGGAGCGGTGATTGCCATGATTCCCAATTATGATAAGGCCGATGAAAGTCCTTATGTACCCACATTCAGGAATGTACAAATTGAAAATGTCAGTAGTCAATCCAGTGAAAACGGGATCATTATTCATGGATGGCCTGATCAACCGGTGCAACATATCTGGCTGGAATCCATTCATCTGAATAAGGTAGAAGAAGACTTGCTGGAGGTTCATCAGTCAGAAAATATTAGCATCAGGAAGGTTACTGTGAATGGGCAAGTGTATGATACGGTTATTACCAAAACAAAAGATGAAGAAAATAAACCTCCGGAAAGGATTTGACAGGCAACGGCATCTAATACAATAAGACCAGCAGCATTTTTGGAGAATTCTTAGGATGGGCAGTCGCTTTTTTATAAATTGGGGTTAATGCATGAACCAAAAATGTCAATCAAGCTCAGTATCATTCTGATTTTAGTTTCATTCAGTAGTTGTGCCATAAAAAACCCCGCCCGTAGAGGGTTTGAACCGGGATATGTAGTAACCTGGCAGAATGACACCATTGCAGGTTATGTGAGAGACCGTAGTGATTCAAATTTTCCCGATTTATACCGTAAGATCAGGTTCAGAAGCTCAGATGGAAAAGGACATAAATATGGACCTAAACAAATCAAGGCCTATCAAAAGGGATTTGAAAGTTTTGAAACACTCTGGATTCATACATTCAGAGAGTTTTTGGTGACACGGTATATCAGTCAACCTGGAGTAGGTAAGCCTCATTTTATGAAAATAGTAAGAAAAGGCTATCTGTCTTACTATCATTGGGAATATGTGGATGGAGAATTTCAGGATATTGAGCATATCCCCTTGTTTAAGCGTGAAGATGGATATAGTATGGTAAGGGTAACTCAGGGGATTTTAGGTTTGAAGAAAAAAAGACTTTCTGAGTTTTTTCAGGATTGTCCTGACCTGGTAAATAAGATCAATGCAGGTGAAATAAGAAATCCTTTTGAAATCCATGATTTTTATAATCAATGGGTAGAAGCGGGCAGGTATAGGTAAATTTCAATAGTTACAGGCTCTAAGCAATTTTCTTTCAGATAAATATCATATTTAAATCTTACTCCCGAGATATTAAATTTGTGTGTTATTATGTATACATTGGGGCCTCAATGAATGTTAAGGAGTCAACAGTTTGATCCATTTTTTAAAATTTAAGTCTGAGAATCAATAAATTCATTAAATCACAGTTAATATTAAAATAATATAGATTTATTTGTATTTTGTGAATAATATTGATCAAATAAAGAATAAATTTAATATTTGAAACCCTGAAGCCTTAAAATATAAACTACTGAATTGCTTTTAATAAGGCAAGGGCGTTAAATCTCGCGGTATGAAACCATTATTTTGTGTTAGTGTATTAATTATATTTTTTTTAGCTGGTTGTCAAAATAATTTTCAGGAATTTCAGGAACATGCCATTGAATTGGCCTCTGATGAAGTGATCACCAGCCAGGAGTTTGCCCAATTAAGTCGCCAGGTAAATGCCAGTCCCAATATTGCCCAACAATTCAGGAATGAATCGGGAACGCTGGATTCTGCCCAATTTCAGGATTACCTGGTGAAACTCTTTGCAGCCAAACTACCTGCCCGCAATGTAACAGTGTATAACCCATCAGTTGATACAGGCCGGGAGGAATTTAATTTTCATGTTTTCCTGGAAAATTCAGCCAGTATGGATGGTTACGTCCATGGTATCACTGAATTTGAAACGGCCATTTATAATCTATTGGGGGATCTAAAGATCAGTGATTTTTGTGACAGCCTGAATTTGTATTACATCAATAATTCCATACCTTATCAGAAAACCAATGCCATGGCAGCTGATCTGGAGGATTTTATTGAAAAGCTGGAACCTTCTGAATTTCGCCAGAAAGGAGGCGACAGAAGCGCTTCAGATCTGAAAAATATCTTGAACAACGTCTTACAGACAGTGGATCAGGAAAATGCGGCCATTCTGATATCAGATTTTGTATTTTCTCCGGGTAATAATGCCAATGCCCAGGACTATTTAAGCAACCAAAGTGTGGGTATAAAAATTGACTTTGCTGAAAAGATGAAAACCACCAATCTGGCTTTATCTATCCTGCAATTAAATTCATCTTTCAACGGGTTTTATTATGATCAGTATGATAAACCTGTAAGTATCAATGGGCAGCGGCCATATTATATCTGGCTGTTTGGCACAAAGGATCAGTTGGCCCAAATTCAGGAAGCACAAATTTTAGAGAACATTATTGGGGGATATCAAAATAAGCTAACCCTGGCCGGGATCGGCACCTCATCAGAACCTGAATATAAGATATTGTATAAACCCAGGTTAGGAGAATTCAGTGCCCGGTCTTTAGCTGAGGGTATGATAACCCAGGCTAAACCGGCAAAAGGGCCTAATGGGCAAAACTTGTTTAGATTTAACCTGGCCGTGGATTTTTCCCAGGTGCTACAGGAACAACCTTATTTCCTGGATGCTTCGAATTATAGGGTAAATCCTAACTATGAACTGGAGATCAGCTGGATCAACGATTCTGAGGAATATTTGAATGGGTACACCCATCAATTGCAATTGCAAACTGATGCGCTGAGGGAAGAAATTGTAGAGGTGGAGTTGATGGGTAAGATCCCTCAGTGGATCTATACCTCTTCCACAGAAAATGACACAGGTATGGCCGGGAACAGCAATTTGATGGATAAAACTTTTGGTCTTTCTTATCTGATCGAAGGGGTATACGGGGCTTTTTATCCGGCCGCCCGGGAAAATATCATCAGCGAAATTAAAATAACGGTTAAAAAATAATTAAATGAATACTTTTTTTGCCAGTCTGTATGAATGGTGGGGTATTAATCCTTTATATTCCCTGGATTTCAGTGAACACCTGCGGGGATATGATGTCACCTGTACAGGTTATATTGCTACGCCCTGGTATGCCAATATTGGCCTTATCATGGTTGGATTTACACTCTTTTTATATGCCCTACTGTATCATATCATTGACAGTCCCCGTTTTTTACGGGTATATCACTGGTGGATTATGGCTGCTGTTTTATTTGGCATTAATTTATTTGTAGGCTATATCATTCCCTACAACAGTGTCCAGGCAGGAAACGTTTGCAGCACGTTGGATATCAACAATACCGATTATTTTGGTTTTGCGGTTTCCAATGCACTTTGGAGCCTGATCTTCTTTATGATCATTAGTTCCATTCCCTGGCCCCGGCATTTAAGTACAAATTGCAGACATACAACTTTTTGGAAACCTTAAAATGTAAATATGGCACGACTTTATATTTTTGCGATAGGCGGCACTGGTTCGAGGGTATTAAAATCCCTGACTATGTTAGTTGCTTCAGGAATTAAACCCCATACCTCCAGGGAGTATGAATTGGTACCGATCATTATAGATCCGCATAAAGCCAATGAAGACTTAAAACGCACCATCAGGATGTTGGATAGTTACCAGGCTATTACTGATGAAATAGGTTTCAGCAATGGTTTTTTTTCCACCAAGGTTGCTACACCGGATAAACTGGTTGATTCCGGAAATAAGTTTTCCCAGAGTTTTACCTTTAATTTACAACAGGTTTCCAATACCAAATTCAAGGATTATATCGACTACAATTTATTGGATGAGCCTAATCAATCCTTAATAGATCTGTTATTTTCCGGAAAATCTATTAATAAACGTGGAGAGGAGGTTGATCTACTGGACATTGAGATGGATATTGGGTTTGTAGGAAATCCTAATGTAGGCAGTGTGGTGTTGAACCAGTTTAAAGATTCGGTCGAGTTTAAGGAAATGGCCTCTAATTTTAACGAAGAGGACAGGATCTTTATCATCAGTTCCATCTTTGGTGGTACAGGAGCAGCCGGTTTCCCGATTGTATTAAAGAATATCCGCAATGCCCGCAATAACCTGCAAATAGATGGAGTAGGGTTCCTGGAAAATGCCAAAATAGGGGCCATTACCGTACTTCCCTATTTCAATATTGAAAAAGACACTACCAGTCCCATCCAAAAATCAGACTTTATTTCCAAGACCAAATCTGCATTGCATTATTATAAAGATAATGTGACCGGAAACAATTCTGTGAATGCACTCTATTATATTGCCGATGATCATTTTGGCAAGGCCTATAAAAATGATCCGGGAGATAACGGGCAGAAAAATGAAGCACATTTTATTGAACTGGCAGCAGCTTTATCCATCATAGATTTCCTGGAGATCCCGGACCGCCAACTTCAATGTGTGAATGGGGCAGCAGTCAGTCCTGTTTACAAAGAATTTGGTATCAAGAACAATGCAGAAGTAGTAAAATTTTCTGATTTTGAGGATCGAACCGAACGACAACTTAGCCTTGCTTTGTCCCAGTTTACCCTTTTTAAAAAGTTTATTGATGAAGATCTGAGGTCAGCCATCGAAAAGCAATCCTGGAGCAATGATGAGCCTTCCATTGATGCTAGATTTTTAGACAGTCCCTTTTTCAGAAGTTATCTGATGGAGTTTATGGAAATGTATGATGAATGGTTAGTGGAGCTGGAAACCAATCGTCGTAGTTTTGCTCCCTTTAATCGGAAGTCTTCCGTACATTCCTTTGTAAAAGATGTACAGGTCAGGTCGGGAATGTTTTCTAAAAATGTTGATTTCACCTATTTGAACGGGAAGCTTTCCAAAATTTCCAAAGGAAAAAAATATCCTTCAGCCAATCATAAATTCATTCACCTTTTTTATGAAACAACCCGGGATGTACTGACAAATAAGTTTGGCTTAAAAAATTGAATTGGATATGAATAAAGTATTTGGATATACCAAAAAAGGCGGTAAAGACTGGTTTCTTTCAGATGCCTACTTTGATAAAGAGATTGAATCTATCCGGGATCCGGAAGGAGGTAATGAACTGACTATGCCTACAGCCATTCCCAGTCCTTTTGCCCGACTGGATATGGTGAAAACCGCTTTTAAAAATATGGCCAAAACGCCTCAATTGGTCAGTTACATCAAAAACGGTGATGTGATTGCCAGTAAAGAGGACGAAAAACAGGTTTCCGATTGCCTGGACCTGATGGAGCTGATGTTTAACCTGGATAATGTGCGGGATAAGATCAAGATCATTATCTGGGATCGCCAGGAAGAGATTAAAAAGCTGAAAAACGGAACACCCAGCCATAAAAAGCTGGCGGAGGCCCTGGAACTTTATATGCTCCGGGACAACAATACCTTCAACTTTGACCAGTTGAGCAGGCTATACTTGATTCAATATAACCATAAGATCATTGGAGGTACCTCTCCCAATACCTTATTCTTCACCTCAGCTAATGATCTTTCATTTGCCCGGATCAGGCTTTCAGCCAATGCACTTTTATTTGATCAGAGCTGTAATCCTTTGTATCAGCGGGAGCCGGAATTTCAAAAATATATTTACCTGCTTTTTGAAGCTTATCCCCAGCTTAAAGCCCTGATGAAAAGCTTTAAGGAATATCTGGATAAAAATGAAAGGATCCTGGATCAGCAAAATCCCGGGTTATACAATGAAATCAAAAATTTGAATCCGGCGACCTACCATCATAATTATACTGAGTTGGATACGGGTGTGGCTGGTAGTGTAGTAGAAGTGCTGGGGGCGGTGATCCGGAAAAGAAAGAAGCAGGATTTTCTGGAGCTGATCAGTGACAGTGATTTTTTGATCAAATCATCAAAATTTGAGGGAGAGACCAAACCCCTGGTGCTGCAAAATAACTTCAATAAACCTTTCAGGTATGTTCAGGATCAATGGCAAAGCACCTTTAAAGTACCATATCTGGACCGGGAAGGAGATATCCAAAAAAGATGGCTGCCAGAAATCAAGATCCAGTACCCTTACCTGACTGTAAGTGATTTTCTGGAACCATACCTGGTAAGGCTGATTTATCCGGTGGATAAGGATAAATTTTTTGATGGAAACCTGGTCATAGATTTTGGATCAGATACCAAAGGATATCTGTTGCCGCTCAAGTCTTATTTCTTCAAATATTTTGACACAGACTTTCTCTACAGCATATTACCGGATGGGAATAAGCCTATAGAGTTAGTTCAGGGTACCAACAGCTCGGTCAAGGTCATTCTGCGCATTCCTGTTCAAAAAGAAAATGAATATATTACCTTTGAAAGGATATATTATCCTTCGGCAGAGTATGAACTAAGCAAACCTGATGAAACCAGTAATAAAGGAGTGATTTTTGAACAGATCATGAGCCTGACCCTCTATCCATTTATCAGGACCAATAATCCTGACTTTCAACCTTACTACCGGGTGCAATTGATCGATAAAAATACCAGCGGATATGCCCAATCCATTGATTACCAATTATCGTTTCACCGCAATCATCATTCCAATCCTATTGAAGTAAAAGCCCGGAAGCCACGCCGGGTAAAAGATTCTATCCAGGCATCGTCACATTATTATGTTCTGACTGAGGAATTTGATTATATCCAGGTACGCAACCATGTATCTTCAGCCATTATTATCCCTCAATGGCCGGTTTATCAGCCCGGAGCTAATATTTTCAATTTCGCTATCGATTTTGGCACCACTTATACCCATATTGAATATCAGGTGGATCATGGCCCTACCAAGCCTCTGGATATCACCAATGATGACATTCAGATTGCTACCTTATTCAATCCCCACCGGCTGGACATCATTAAAAATGAAACAGCGGATGATATTTATTTATTGGTAGAGCATGAACTGCTGCCCCGGTTAATTGGTCAGCAATCAGTTTATAAGTTTCCTCAAAGGACAGTGTTGGCTGAAAGTCACAGCCTGAACCTGGATGCTGAGACCTTTGCCCTGGCCGATTTTAACATTCCTTTTATTTATGAAAAAGAACCGGAAAAGGATAAAATTCAATCCAATCTGAAATGGGCCAGGAAAGAAAGGGGCAATCAAAAAAGAATAGAAGCCTATTTTGAGATTTTGCTTATGATCCTGAGAAATAAAGTGTTGTTGAACAAAGGAAACCTGCAGGAAACCAGGATCACCTGGTTTTATCCCAGCAGCATGAAGCCAGGCCGGATTGCTGAACTGGAAAATATCTGGAATCAATTATACCTTAAATTTTTCAATAATAAACTGAAGCCGATCGGGATCAGTGAATCCCTGGCTCCTTATTTTTATTATAAAGGGGTATCTAAAATACCGGGAGGAGGTGCCTATAAACCGGTAGTTTCCATAGATATTGGTGGTGGTACCTCTGATATGGTAATTTTTAAAACTGTCAATGGCAAGGACAGGCCTTTGCTGTTGTCTTCTTTCAGGTTTGCTGCCAATACCTTGTTTGGTGATGGCTACAGTGAATTTGGAGCAGCCAGCGCTAACGGGCTAATCAGCAAATACCAGCCCTACTTTCAGAATTTGTTCCTGGCTAATAACCTGCACGATCTGGCCGATGTACTTCGGGTTGTAGCTGAAAAAAATAAATCAGAGGATATCAATGCCTTTTTCTTTTCAGTGGAAAATAACCACAAGATCAGGGATAAGAATTTGTTTTCCTATAACCAGCTGCTTTCTAAAGACGAAGATCTGAAGATTTTGTTTCTATATTTTTACGCCGCCGTCATTTACCATGTTGCAGATTTAATGAAGCTCAATCAGATAGAATTACCCAAGCATATCATTTTCAGTGGTACAGGTTCAAAACTGCTGGACATTATCACATCAAATAACCAGTTGCTGGCTGATTTTGCCAAAATAATATTTGAAAAAGTATATCACCAACCATATGACAGGGATGGATTGTCCCTGGGCCGGGAAAAGGAAATACCCAAGGAAGTTACTTCGAAAGGAGGATTGCTGGTAAATGCAGAAGATCTGGCTCTGGATTTAAAAGAGATCAAAGCCGTCCATAGCTGTTTAAATGGTGAAGGACGATCTCAACCACTGTCTTATGCCGCCCTCAATGATGAAATCAAGGTTGAGGTAACTCAATACATTGAATCGTTCAATCATTTCTTTCTCAACCTGAACCAGGATTTTGATTTTATAGACTACTTTAATGTGTCGGCTAAATCCCTGGAGATCTTCAGGACAGAAGTAAACAAGCATCTGAGGGATTACCTGGAAGAAGGGTTGCAATATAACATCAAGCTGGATGAAATCAGTGATTTGAATAAAGACCTGGAGGAAACCCTGTTCTTTTATCCAATCCTGGGGACTATCAACAACCTGATCAAACAATTAGCCCCACTTTCACCTATAAATAGCTAAACATGAGGTATTATATATTTTTACTATTTATACTATTCGGTCCTGATCTTCAGGCTCAAATTTCCAGAAACACTTTTAACAAGGTAGTAGATCTTTATAATTGCAACCTGGTGGAATACTCTATTTCTCATGCTGACCTGGATTCAATACCGGATTGCCACTGCGAAAATATGCCTGATTTTCAGCAGATTAAAGCGTGTATTCCTTCCAGCTTGAGTAAAACCCTGGCTCTGAGCCAGGAAATTGAACGCATCAAAACCATTGAGTATCATGATAGCTTTAACATCAATAGTCTGAAACAATTACTTTTAGAAGATATTTTTCAACAAGAGGAGACCTATAATCTGCTGTACGTTTTCAACCAGGATAAACTGGAAGATGATGTTTTTCAGGATTTCAAAGCAGAACTGGCTGCCCAGATAGATGGCTATCTTCGCTCAAGCCAAATGGCCAGTCAAAATAACCGGCAGACTGAAGACATTGAAGTCTTACGCAATGAGGTTTTTAAGCTTGAGCAAAACCTTGAAAAGGCCAAAAATAATATTCGCTGGCTGTTTATTATTACTTTATTCCTTTTGGTCTTATTATTGGGCGCTGCCATCTATTATTTTTTCAAACATATCAAGAGAAGCAACCCGCCCATGTATGTGAAAAAATATATTAACAGGAAAATTGGAGAAAAAGATTCGCAATGGTATAATCCTGCTGAAATGATGGAGCAGTTTAAAAGCCAGATTGATCAGCAAATTCAGGCAATAAATGAAAAGCTTGTACAGCTTAAGATAGAAAAAAAAGCAGTTCCGGCTGAACCAGCCGGGGCAATAAATCAACCAGGCTTATTTTATGATGAATTACCGGGAAAGAAAAAATCTGATGATAAGGTATTTTACATGCCTACCCCCAATGAAGATGGCTCATTCAATGCCAATGCCAGACAGGATCAATTTATAGAAGGCAAATCTATATATAAATTCATCAAAACCTCAGATACTTCAGCCGAATTTCAAATAGAAAATAAAACATCTTCTGTGCAACTGGCGCTGCAATATTCCAATGTGAGGATTCAACCTTGTTGTGAGCCTATGAATGCTTTTAATCTGAAGGCACATGCTATCATAACAGCTGAAAAAGGCCTAGTGGAATTAGAAATGGATAAATGGGTTTTGAAACGAAAAGCCAGGATTCGCTATGAATATTGAATTGTTTGAAATTGTACTGATACTTGTCATTATCGCCATACAACTCAGGGTTTTCCTCAGTACCTATCGAAAAATTAATCTGTTCAAATCTATCATTCCCGATACTTCTTCACTCAAGATCAGTAGTTTACATATTCCTGTGAAAGATTTTGAAGATTTAAAGCCCGATCAGATCCTAAGAAAAAGCAGCACCTATAAAGACCTGCCTGCCAGTGAATTAAAGGATCAGGATGACCTTCCGGATGATTCCGATCCTGATTTGAATGCATCGGGCAGTCATCATGATAACTCAGCCGATACAGATGCCCTGATAGAAGTTAAAAAAGAGGGTTTTATTACTTTTAATATTATCGAATTTGATGGTTATTCCAATGAGGTTTTTGATCAGATCATCATGTCTGTCAATACATACCTGATCAGAAACAAAGGGGCTGCCTCTGATTTTAATTTGTTAAAAGATATTATTGAACGTAATACTGATGCAGTAGAAGAAGATATCAATTTAACTATTTCCATACCACTTTATCTGGGCCTGATGGGGACGATGCTGGGAATAGTAATAGGACTGTTCAGCATGTCTGATCTTTCCGGTATTACCGATGCTAACTTTAATGATCAGATGGGGGATGGCATTTCAGTGTTGTTGGGCGGAGTAAAAATTGCCATGCTGGCCAGTTTCAGTGGTTTATTGCTGACCGTGATTAACTCTGGCTGGTACTTCAAAGGGTCGAAAAGCCTGATTGAAAATAAAAAGAATCAGCTTTACACCTTTATACAAACAGAACTCCTGCCAGTGATCAGTCAGAATTTAAATACAACCCTGGTCTCTCTGCAGCAGAACCTTTTCAAATTTAATCAGGAGTTTAGTTATAACCTGGATAAGCTTTCCGGCTTGTTTACCAATAATTACAACGCACTGAAGACCCAGGAAAATGTTTTGAGCAGCCTGGAGAAGATTGATATTTCCAAAGTGGCTAAATATAATATTACAGTGCTGAATGAACTGCAGCATTCCACCCGGGAATTTGAAAAGTTCAACCAATACCTGGGCCAGGTCAATAAAATGGTGGAAAATGCTTTCAACATATCCCACAAATTTGACCAGTTTGTGGCCCGTACTGATGATTTCAATCGCATTGCCAGCAATATTGAAAGCAGGCTGGATCAGAGCAATGATTTACTGAACTTTCTGCAGACCCATTTTACTGCCCTGCAGGAAAGAAAAACAGTGATTCAGAATGCGGTCATTGATGTGGATAATGCCATCAATGACTCCATCAATGAACTGAAACAACATACCCAACATTCCATTTCACGGGTGAGGGAATTTACCATTGAAGAGGCTGATGCCCTGAAACAGGCCCTGCAGGACAGTCGGACCAACTTAGGCAATTTAGAATATCTGAGAAACCTGAACGATGACCTTTCGGGATTAAAATCCAACTATGCCAGTAATTTTGAAATGCTGAAACAGCATATTGACCGGGTAAATTATAGTTTGTATAAGTCGGTACGGATTCTGGAATCAATAGAACAAAGCAGTCTGTCCTATAAGGCAAAAGCTTTTGGAACTTCTATTCAGAACCTGTTTGTTTCCAATAAGAAAAAGGATGAAAGGTAAAAGTACCAGCTTTTTTTGGCCCAGTTTCTCCGATTTAATGACCAGTTTGTTCTTTATCATGCTGGTCCTGTATGTGTTGACTTTTATAAAGTTGAAAGGAGAGCAGTTGGGTTATAAAGCCAAAGCAGAGCAATTGGATAAAATCAATGAGATTGAAGAATCTCTCAGAGGAATCTCGGACAACAAATATTTCAGGTATAATGAAGAAAATAAAAGACATGAATTGCTGGTGGAGATTCAGTTTGATAGTTGGAATTACAAAATTGAGGAAAGGTATAAGGATGAACTGATTCAGGCAGGTATCAAACTCAGGGAAATTGTGGAGAATATTGAGAATGATCAGGATGTCAGGTACCTGGTGGTGATCGAAGGTATGGCCTCCCGGGGTGACCGGCCCATTCAGGATTGGGAAAAGGAGTACGATGATAATTACCTGGTACATGAAGAAAGGCTGAGCGGGCTTGATTATGCCTACATTCTCAGTTACAGAAGGGCTTTGCAGTTGAAACTGCTTTGGCAACAACATGACATCTTTTTTAACAGTGATATTTTTGAAGTAATTATAGCAGGTAGTGGATTATATGGAACTGACCGGTATGAGGGATATGACGAGCCCAGGAACAAGCGCTTTCTGATTCAGATCATTCCTAAAATTGGCACAATAAAAATTGATCAGGATGATGCATAAGATAATGAGTTTCATTTTAACAGTCGTAATATTTATAGGCTTTCAGGGTTGTAATAACTGTACCAGATCTGGCAAGAGAAACATTCAGAATAACGCCAATATTCCCCTGGAAAAAAAGGCTGAACAGGAAAATGATCAATCTGCCACTGTTATAAAAATGGAAAAGATCAATGGTGTTTACCAGATACCGGTTGATATAAATGGCGTATCCATGTATTTTATTTTTGACACAGGGGCTGGTTTGATCTCCATTTCAGCTACAGAAGCTTCTTTCTTATTTAAACAGGGAAAACTCACCCGTGATGATGTGATTGGCAAAGCGAATTTTATAGATGCTAATGGAGACATTTCAGAGGGTACAATTATAAATCTTCAAACAGTACAGATAGGTGACAAGGAATTGAAAGATATCCGGGCTTCGGTGGTGCATAATCTGAAAGCTCCCCTGTTATTTGGTCAATCAGCCCTGGAGAAATTTGGGAAGATTTCTATTGATTACAAGAAAGCTGAAATTACTTTTGAATAATGGAGGTATAGCCTTGTTTGAAAAGTACAAAGATTCCTTGGGATAAGTGAAATTGGCATTCTGCTTAATAAATTATACATCCTAAACCTCGATTATGAATTATTACTTTGTTTAAAAAAATTTAATGTTTAACTTTTCAGAAATGTTTAAGTGAGGTGCTAAAACATCTAACATATCGGGAATTACTCATTCGCATTGCAAAAGATGATAAAAAAGCCTTTGATGAGTTATTCATGAGGTTAAGCAGCAGACTTATCAAATTTGCTGTGTTGTATGTTAAATCCTTTCAAAGTGCAGAAGATATTGTTTCAGATGTTTTCTATTATTTCCTCAAAAACAGACACAAAGCCACCAGTATTCAAGATGTTGAAAAGTATTTTTATAAAGCTGTAAAATTACAGGCTTATAAACATCTTAAAAAAGACAGCAAGAAGGAACTATCAATAGATGAGGAGTATATTGCTGATTACTTCCATTATCCGGAATCGCCTGAAAGTATTTATTTGAATGATGAATTGGGCAAGTTGATCTTTACCTCTATTGAAAATCTTCCTCCCCAGCGAAAGGCTATTTTTAAAATGATAAAGGAAGATCAATTGAAATACCAGGAAGTGGCCGAAATAATGAATATTTCTGTAAGAACTGTGGAGAATCATTTGTCCCTGGCCATAAAAGATCTCAAAAAAATCATATTTGAATATTACCAGTCAACGTCAGATACTAAAATAATCAGGCTGCCCTTACATGTAATTCTTTTGTTGATATCTCTGTTCTTAATTATTTAACAGGATTAGTAATCGTTCTCCTGCTTTTTAACATTCAGGATACCTGTTTAACCCCGCAGATTAAGCTATAACCCTACAGAATCATGTTACATTCAAGTTTTCAGCCAGGCTGAGATGACAGTTAAGTCTGTGAAGGTAATCGTATGGAGGTCTGAAAAATTTTTGATTTTTTTTATTTTTTGATTAGGGGTTTTTCCTGGTAAACTGAACTATACATTAAAGGACATTCCTTTATGGAAAAAGATATAAATAAAATAATAGCCGCTGAATTATCCGGATCAATAACCGAAGCTGATCAACGCTATTTGGATGAATGGTTGAAAGATCCGGAAAATCAACGCGTTTATGACCGCTTAAAATCATTCTGGCCCCATAGAATGCCTCAGGAAGAATATATAAAAGCACAAGAATTAAGCGATCAAATTTGGCATAAGGCAGTGCAACCAAAACCCCGGATATATTATTTAAATCAATTGGCTAAACTGGCAGCAATACTTTTGATCTTTTTATCGATTATTTTTTATTTATGGAAATTTCCCGATCAATCTGGTATGCATTCCAAGTTTGTTCAGCCAGCTGATATGGTAGAAAAGACTAATGTGCCAGGAATTAAATCCAAGATCTTCTTGCCTGATGGAAGCAGCGTGAATCTTAACTCAGAAAGTACCATCATTTATCCAGAGCAATTTAGTGATTCAGTAAGAATGGTAGAGGTGCATGGAGAGGCATTTTTTGATGTGAAAAAAGAAGCTGACCGACCATTTATTGTAAAATCAGGAGATGTTTCCACACAGGTACTGGGCACAAAGTTCAATGTCAGGGCCTATCCTGAAGAAGAGGATATACAGGTTTCTTTATTATCAGGAAAAGTTAAGGTGGCGAAAAGATCCAGTTTAATGACAGAAGAGTATATGCTGTTGCCCGGACAGTTTGTAAATTTTGAATCTGAACAGATAATCACCGGCAATTTTGATGAAGAAAAAGTTTTTGGCTGGAAAGAAGGGATCATCATTTTTGAAAAGGCAGGTTTTAATACCATCATTAAACGGTTATCCAGGTGGTATGGTGTCAATTTTTCCTACCAGGGGGCTGTTCCTGACTGGAGCTTTAACGGAAAGTTTGTCAATGAAAATCTGGAAAATATTATGGAAATCTTAAGTCATAGTGAAAAATTTCACTATGTCATCGAAGGAAAAACAATTAAACTCAAACTCAATGGGACATAAAAAGACCGGGAAAAAATTTCCCGGTTTCATAATCATCCTGGGGGCAACCAGGATGATTAAGTTTTAAATAATTATTCATTACTAAACTCAAATTTATGAAAATTAAACTATTACGTTACATTATTATGGTAACTAAATTCACCTTTTATGGATTTTTGATCCAGTTTTGTATGTTTTCATTTCTGCTGGCAGCAGACGCTTCAGGTCAGGAATTTCAAAGCATAAAAGAAGTAACGCTTAGCATTAACCTTAAAAATGCATCAGTAGAAGGTGTATTTAAGGCCATTGAGGCTAAGACAAACTTTATTTTTCAATATGATTCAAAAATCATAGACCCGGATCTACGGCTTAACCTGTATGGCAGGAAAAACAGCATTGCAGATTACCTTTTGCAAGTATCGGAAAAAGCAAAACTACATTTTAAGCAATTAAATAATTCCATTTCAGTATCTAAAATCCCTTTCAAGCCTAATACAACCAATGAATTTGAAATCATCATACAAACCAGATTAGTAACGGGTAAAGTAACTGCTTATGAAGATGGGGAGGGATTACCTGGGGTTAATGTGATTGAAAAAGGAACCACAAATGGTGTGGTTACAAATGTAAATGGTGCGTACTCCCTGGAAGTTGCTGAAAATGCCGTGTTGGTTTTTAGTTCTGTTGGCTATACTACCGAAGAAATCCAGTTAGAAAATCGTTCGGTCGTCGATATTGTAATGACACAGGACATAAAACAGCTGCAGGAGTTGGTGGTTGTGGGATACAGTACCCAAAAGAAAGTCAATCTGACTGGTTCTGTAGGCACAATTCAGGCCGAGGAAATTGAAAACCGACCTGTGCAGAATGTAACACAAATGCTTCAGGGACTAATCCCGGGGTTGAACATCAGTCAAAGTTCTGGGGGTAATCTTGATGCTTCCCCATCCATCAATATCAGAGGTACAGCAACCATTGGGCAGGGTTCTACTGGTGGGCCTCTAGTCCTGATCGATGGGATGGCCGGAGACATCAATTCACTAAATCCCCAGGATATTGATAATATATCCGTATTAAAAGATGCAGCCGCTTCCTCAATTTATGGTTCCAGAGCCCCATTTGGTGTTATTCTGATCACCACCAAATCAGGAACAGCTGGAAAAACCCGGGTCAGTTACACCAATAATTTCCGCATCAATTCGCCCCTGTACATGCCCCAAATGACCGATTCCTATACTTTTGCCACTTATTTTAATGATGCCAACACCAATGCCGGGTCAGGCGCTTTCTTTTCGGAATCACGTTTACAAAGAATCAGAGATTTTAAGGAGGGTAAATTAAGCACCACTACCATTCCCAATCCTAATAATCCCAGGTTCTGGAATGGATATAGTGTGGGCAATGATAATATCAACTGGTATGAAACAATCTTTCGGGATCAGGCATCTTCCCAGGAACATAATTTAAGTGTTAGCGGAGGTAATGATAAGATGCAATATTTTGTATCAGGAAATTATTTAGGTCAGAATGGTCTTATGGTTTACAATCAGGATAAATATAAGAGATATTCTGCCAATATAAAATTGACTACCGAATTGACAGATTGGGTAGCTTTAACCCTGAATAATCGGTTTATCCGCAATGAATTTGCCCGCCCCTCCAGGTTAACCAGTTCTCTTTTCAGAGACCTTGCCCGGCAGGGATGGCCTGTACTCCCCTTGTATGATCCCAATGGATACATGTTTTCTTCACCGTCTCCAGCATTGGGATTAAGAGATGGAGGGAGAGATGAAAATCAAAGAGATCTGCTTTATCAACAATTACAATTGGTTTTTGAACCAATTGCAGAATGGAAAACTTCGGCAGAATTCAATTACAGAACCAGAAATGATTTTCGCCATTGGGATATTCTGGAAACTTATAATCATGATGTGGAAGGAAACCCCTACGTCTATGATAAGGGATCACATATTTATGAATATGCCTTTCGGGAACAATATTTTAACACCAATATATATTCAGAATATTCAAAAAACCTAATGGGTGGCCATAATCTTACGGTTTTGCTGGGTTTTCAATCTGAGCTCAATAAATACAGAGATCTTTCCGCCCGTCGTGATGGTATCATTATTCCTGATCTGCCTGTATTGGATGTCACTTCAGGCACAGACAGTAATGGTGAAACAGTTCCTCCCAATGTATCTGGTGAATATCAAAACTGGGCTACTTCCGGATTTTTTGGACGTATAAACTATAATTATAAGGAAAGGTATCTTTTGGAAACAAACTTAAGGTATGATGGTACTTCCAGGTTTAGGTCGGAGAAAAGATGGAACTGGTTTCCCTCAGTATCTTTAGGATGGAATATAGCTCAGGAAAACTTCTGGCAACCTTTACAGGATAAGGTACAGATGCTGAAGTTGCGTGCTTCTTATGGTGCCTTGGGAAATCAAAATACCAGTGACTGGTATCCCACCTATGTCCTGATGCCGGTGGGCATCGGAAATGGCAATTGGCTGATAAATGGAGCTAAACCTAACACCAGTTTTGCTCCTGGTTTGGTCAGTGAATCATTGACCTGGGAAAAAGTAGAAAGCTATAATCTTGGTCTGGATATCAGCCTTTTTGACGACAGGTTACAGTCTTCATTTGATTACTATAGAAGATATACCTATGATATGGTAGGGCCGGCTCCTGAATTACCTGTAATATTAGGCACGGACGTTCCTAAGATAAACAATACCGATTTGTTGACCTATGGTTTTGAATTTGATATTTTCTGGAGAGATAACATCCGGGATGATTTGGGTTACAGCCTGCGATTACTGCTATCTGATGCCCAGACTGAAATACTGGAATATCCCAATCCTACTGGTTCCTTAAATACTTATCGGACCGGACAGATGTTAGGCGAAATATGGGGCTATAATACCATAGGCCTGGCGAAGACTCAGGAAGATATGGACTCCCATTTAGCCAGTTTGCCAGAAGGCGGTCAGGATGCCCTGGGAAACAGGTGGGAAGCCGGAGATGTTAAGTATGAAGACCTGAATAATGATGGAAAAATTGATCAGGGCGCAAATACTTTAGACGATCACGGAGACCTTCGGATCATTGGAAATGATATGCCCAGGTATCGGCTGTCATTCAATTTGGGAGCCAACTATAAAGGTTTCGATTTCAGTGCATTCCTTCAAGGGGTGATGAAAAGGGATTATTTTCAGGACAGTTACTATTTCTGGGGTGCCTATAGAAATGGTATGTGGTGGTCCACTGCCTTCGAAGAGCATATGGATTATTTCCGTGATGATCCAGATCATCCCCTGGGGCAAAATATTGATGCTTATTATCCCCGGCCATTGTTCTCTGGTGCTGCCAAAAATCAACAAAACCAAACCAGGTATTTGCAGGACGCTTCATATATTCGCCTCAAGAATTTACAAATCGGATATACTTTGCCGGACAAATTAAGCCAGAAATTACGGTTAAATAAACTAAGAATTTACCTTTCCGGTGAAAATCTCTTTACCCTTACCGGGATGACTTCCATTTTTGATCCGGAAACCATCGAAGGGGGTTATGGAGGTAATGTTTATCCTTTATCCAGAATTTATTCTGCCGGACTTAATGTGAACTTTTAAAAAAGGAAATTATGAAATCTATCAATAAATTACTTTTAATAATTATAGCCAGCCTGTTCATATCTGGTTGTGAAAATTACCTGGACAGGCCTCCGCTTTCAGAAATTACACCTGATAAATATTTGTGGAATGAATCTCAATTAGCTTCATATGCTGTGGGATTATATGATATGTTCCCCACACATAGTTCTGGTGGTCAGTTTACCTTTGGCACTTTTGAAATTGACAAACATACGGATGATATGGCTGCCATGGGATACAGCAATATTTATGTGCCTGGCCAATGGAGGGTAGATCAAGCTGGTGGAGAATGGGACTTTGATAACATCTACCAGTGCAATTACTTCCTCAATACCGTTTTGCCCAGAAAAGCTGAAGGTACATTGACTGGAAGCCAGGTACTGAATGATCATTACATTGGTGAAGTATATTTTATGCGGGCCTGGGAGTACTTTGATAAGTTAAAAGCTCTGGGCGATTTTCCCATCGTAAAAAATACCCTGGCTGATAATATGAAGGTGCTTACTGAAGCCAGTAAAAGAGATCCCCGTACAGAAGTAGCCCGATTTATTCTGTCTGATCTGGATTCAGCCATTATGCTGATGCAGGATGAATCACCGGATGGAGCTAAAAATCGTTTGTCTAAACCGGTTGCACAGCTATTTAAATCCAGAGTGGCTTTATTTGAAGCAACCTGGCTCAAATATTTTAAAGATACCGCTTTTGTGCCTAATGGCCCGGGCTGGCCCGGTGCTGGCAAGACTTATAATCAAAACTATCAATTTAAATCAGGAAGTATTGAAGCTGAAATTGACTGGTTGCTGGATCAGGCTATGGATGCGGCCCGGGCAGTAGCTGAACAAATACCTTTGGAAGTAAATAATGATATCCTGCAACAATCCCCTGATCAGGATACCAATCCATACTTTAATATGTTTAGCAGGGTTGATATGGCGGGTTTTGATGAAGTGTTGTTTTGGCGAAGGTATGATAACGGTTTGTTTATTACCCATAATGTGCCGGTATATGCTCAAAGGGGAAATCATGGAGTAGGTGTTACCCGGGGATTGGTCAATAGTTTTTTAATGAAAAATGGCTTACCCATTTACGCACCAGGGTCCGGATATCAGGGTGATGATCATATTTCTGATGTAAGAGCCAACCGGGATGGCAGATTATGGCTCTTTTTAAAAGAACCTGGTCAGGTGAATGTACTTTATCCTTCACCCCAGGGAACTCATGCCACTTATATTGAGCCGATTCCAGACATCACCAGTTCAACAGTTGAATTGGCTTATTCTACCGGTTATGCTATCAGAAAAGGGCTGAATTATGATGCTGCTCAAAGTGCCAATGGAGAAGGATATACCGGAAGTATTGTATTTCGAGCAGTAGAAGCCTATTTGAACTACCTGGAAGCCAGCTATGAGAAAAATGGCGTATTGGACGATATGGCCATAAAATACTGGAAAATGATCAGGGAAAGAGGTGGTGTGGATACTGATTTTAATAAAACCATAGCTGCTACTGAAATGCAACAAGAAGCCTTATATGATTGGGGAGCCTATTCCGGTGGTCAATTGATCGATCCGACTTTGTATAATATCAGAAGAGAAAGACGAAATGAACTTATGGCTGAAGGCCTGAGGGGTATGGACCTGAAAAGATGGCGGGCAATGGATCAATTAATTGCCAACCCTTATCAAATTGAAGGTTTTAAGCTCTGGGGGCCTATGCAGGATTGGTATAAGGATGAAGAGGGTGATTTGACCATTACCTATGGATCGGAAGATGCTACCGTTTCAGATCCTGAATCAAGTATATATTTAAGGCCATACCAGGTTACAGGAAGGGAACTGGTATATGATGGGTACCAATGGGCGATGGCCCACTACCTGCATCCGATTGCCATACAGCATTTTCTGATAACTTCTGAAGGGAATGATGTTTCAACCTCTCCAATTTATCAAAACCCAGGGTGGCCTACCAGTGCAAATATGCCTCCTGATGGTTTTTAACATAAATAAGTTAACTTTAATATCAGGCTCATCGAAGCCTGATATTGTTTTTTTCTTAAACCCAAATCAAATAAATGTTACGACGTGAATTTGTAGGCAGGCTCTCTGCCGGATCTGTAGGATGTTTATTATTAAGCAGCTGTTCTTATAAAGCTGATGCCCAGACAGATATTGATTTTCAACGTACGGTGTTGGACTTTTTGGACCCTGCCAGGTTGGGTTTACCTCCTGGTAACCGCATTCCTTTTGGCTGGGAAGCAATTCCTTTATTGCCGGAACAAAAATCCAAATTTACACTCAAAGCACCATTACCAGAGGGCAAAACTATTTTTCTAAGGGTTTCGGTAGCCCAGGAAATTTGGGAAGAAAAGCTCATTTCTGTAGACATTCCTCAGGTTAATATGCACCTGGGTGATATCGATGTCAGATATTCTTCAGTATTGGTTCCTTACGAAATTGAGATACAGCCGGAGCAGGTGAAGGCCCTGAATGAATATGGTGGTACAATGACCCTGGTGAAAGGAGCTGAACCTATATGGATTTTTAGCCAAAAAGCTGATAATTTTGACAATACTACTTTTTTGCCTCATTTGCTCACCTCATCCAGTCCTCAGGGAAATATACAGGATTTTTTGAATTGCTTTTTATCTATTGACTCCATTCAGGCCTTTGGTTGGCGGGAAGGATGTGTACTTGATGGGCTGTGGCAGATTTATCACCATAAGCAAAATGAAAAAGCACTTGAAACCATAAAGAAACATTTTGCCCTTTATTTTCCTGAAGATAAAGGACTGGTATATGAAACATCCCGCAGTAAGCCCAACGACAACCGCATAGACGGCATTGAATCCACCATTCCATTTGCCACTCTGGTCAGGTTACAACCGGACCATCCTGTTTTAAAAGAAGTTATTAAAGCCTGGGAGACATATACCAAAGAAAATGGTATGATCACAGATGGCTTGATGATATCGGCAGAAGGTTGTTATACCGTAGCCTATCCTATGGCAATAATGGGAAAAACCTGGAAAGATCAGGATTTGAAGCACAATGCCATAGCCCAGTTAAAACATCGGTTTGTACTTTTAGAAGCAGACCAGTTTTACCTGCGATCTGAGGAAGGCCGAAAAACCTATAAAAATTGGGCCCGGGGTGCAGCCTGGTTCTTACTGGGATTTGCCAGAACCATAGCTGAGTTAAAAAATGATCTGGATGATCAGGAAGTTATTGATAAATTTAAACATGGGGTAGATCTGGCCATTTCTATGCAACGGAATGATGGCTTGTGGAGCTGTTTTATGCATAAAGATGTTTTGGCAGACACCTCCGGTTCGGCCGGTATTTCAGCCGCCATCATGATAGGTATTCATCATGGTATTTTGCCTGCATCTTATGCCCGTTTTGCTAAAAAATGTTGGAGTAGCTTACAAAATTATTTGTCACCGGACGGGTATCTAAGAGGTGTAGCCCAGGATAACAGGGGAGGGATTCAATTACAGGAAAGTGACTATCGTGTGATAGCTCAAATGGGCATGGGCATGATGGGGCAGCTTTATGCTTATTTATAGTACTTGTATTTATAGTACTTTATTTATTAAATTTAGAAATGAACAGATGAGAATTTATATAAAAAAAACTGTGCTGCTATATTTTATTTTCCTGGGAGCCATGATATCATGTGCCGATGAACCAGTTGATAAAGAAGAAATTATTTCAGACAATAAAGATTCTGTAAAAGTTATATTTAAGGTTAATTTTGAAAACAGGGAACCTGGCCCCTATGCTGAATCAGATTGGGAGAAAGACTGGTTATATCCTGATTGGGCCAATCATGCTGAAGGATATGGCCAGATAATCGGGCATGAATATGGTAATTGCCTGAAACTACCCGTTAAAAAGGGCAGCTTTTTGTTTGATGGTTCTGCCTATCAATGGTGGACCAGGTTCTATGACGAATATGATGAATTATATTTTTCTTATAAGATCTATTTCTCGGACGTGTTTGCCAGTGAAGATTTACGTGGTAAACTACCCGGTTTGGCCGGAGGAACCGGGAAAATGAGTGGTGGAGATCTGCCTGATGGGAAAACCGGCTGGAGTGCACGATATATGTTTCATTCAACTGGTTTCAGATTTTATTTGTATCATCCCGATAATTATCACAATGGGTATTACAATGATCCACAACCTGTTGAAGGGAAAAAATATTACGGACAGAGTGTTTTGTTCAATGATGGGCTGCACTACGAACATTCCAGATGGATGACCATTACCCAAAGGATCGTTTTAAATACTCCCGGCCAGAAAGATGGGTTTGTGGAGGGATTTATTGATGGGCGGTTACAGGCCCGGGAGATTAATCTGCGTTTTCGTGATGTTCCCTCTTTAGCCATCGACAAGATCTTCTTTGCTGTCTTTTTAGGAGGTAGTGGAGATCCACCCAGCCGGGATGGATATATTTTGTTCGATGATTTTATGGCTTTTCAATTTCTGAATGAAGGTGAAAGAAAACTAACACCAATTGATGAAAC
>JBPRGG010000073.1:0-25240 GCA_051418075.1 Candidatus Cyclobacteriaceae bacterium M3_2C_046
GGATCCTGAGAAAATGGTCTTAATTTCATCCTGTCAGTCATAATTGCTACTGTCCATGATTTTAGGTGGACATCAAATCCCACGTAAATATTTTGTCCTGTGTAATCAATTTCATTAATTTGTAACTTCATAGTCCTTGAGAATTTTAATGTTTGAAATATTTTCAACTTTGAATTTATTAAAATTCCTGGGACTATTTCTTTAGGCGCATTACAAACATAAAGCCTATTTGTTATTGCCCGGGAAATGATGTATACTAATGATGGACCATTTTACCGGTGCTTTGAAAAGAAACAGGGGTTAAATCTATTGGTTCCGGCTTTTCGTCACCTTGCCTGATCATGATGAATTGATTGACCTTCACATTTGTAAATAACGATTCCTGCGAAGTGCCGGCCCATTTAATTTTTAGGGTATCAATCCTAATGCCCTGGCCTATACCTATTTCCTGCCTTAAGGCAGAAGCCCCAAAACTGCTGCCTGAATTTATACACCGGTAGATGCGTTGACCCAGATTGGTTTTAATATACAACTCAGAACCAATGGCGGCCCGGTTGGAAGTAATTCCCTCCAGCTTGATCTTGATCCAGTTGTTGGGTTTATCTAATCTGTTTTGATTCTGAAACAGGGCATTTGGATAAAGATCGCCGGTAAATGCACCTCCCAGTACGGCATAAATGTCCTGATCGCCATCGTGGTCTACATCACCAAAGCTGATGGCATGTCCTTTTTGTATATGGCCCAGGTTGGCACTGTAGGTTATCTCCCGGAATTTTTCACCTCTCAGATTTAAAAAAGCCCGGTTGGGAATGATGGTGTACAAGTTCGGATCACCAGTGCCCAAATAAAGGTCCTGGTAGCCATCATTATCAAAATCTCCAAAATTACTTCCCATGGCATAAACCGACTTATTAAGCCCGGCTTCAGTGGAAACATCTTCAAAAGTTCCGTTCTTATTATTTCTGAATAAATGGATACGCCCTCCGGCTGATTCCCTTTGCACCATATCATTCACCACATTTCGCAAGATTGTGGAGGGACTGTTGGGATAAAATTCAAATTCTGCTACCAGTATATCCTGCCACCCATCCTGGTTATAATCCCAGAACCAGGTGGAAAAAGTGCCTGTTTCCTGATCCAGTCCAGCCTTCTCAGTTATGTCCCTGAATTGCACTACCCCCAAAGAATCCACACCCTCATTTCTGAACAGGTAATTACGGCCGTATAAGGTAGATACATAAAGATCTGTCCAACCATCCCGGTCATAGTCTCCGCTGGTAACTCCTTTTACGTATCTATTCACCCTTACCTGGCTCTGATGGGCCTGGTTTTCAAATGATCCCTGATGATTGATATATAACTGGCAGGCATTCCCGGAGAAAGGGCCTTTAGACTCGTTGCCGATGAACACATCAAGCCAACCATCATTGTTAAAATCTGCCCAGGTGGCCGTTTGGCCAGGATGAAAAGATAAAAGCCCGCTTTCCACCGTTACATCGGTAAAGCTGATCTGACCCTGAGCGTTGGGTCCATTGTTGCGTAACAAACTATTGGGATGTTTGCCGTGAGATTCCAGCCAGGCTCCCCGCAAAATGAAGATATCCAGCCAGCCATCATTATTATAGTCCGTTTGCATGATATTCAAGCCCCCGGTGATACCCTCTAATCCGGCTGATTGAGAGACTTCGGTAAATCCCTCTCCGGGCCTGTTAATGAAAAGCTGGAGTTGATCGGTCAGATTCCAGGAAGAGGCAGCAATATCCAGGTATCCATCTCCATTGAAATCATCCAGGATGCTTCCACCGGATAAGGCATTTACTGATACACCGGCTTCCATACCAATATCTTCAAAATAAAAATCCACTGGTTCTGTCTCAAACACTTCTGCTGGCAGCTGGTAAGTCTCCGGAATTTCCTGCATCTGCCCCAAGGTCATGTAGGATAGGTTCAGCAGCCATTTAAATTCAGGGCCTACTTCATTCATTTGGCTTAAATAATCATTCCAAACCCTGATAGCTTGTTGGGAGCCATGAGGTACCTGGTGGATTCCGTCATCATTTATAGGTAGTAGACAGGAGGCCGGATTATGTTGATCCAGACAATTCTGTTGTTCTCCTAATCTGAAATAGGCAATCCCATGGTATAACTGTAACAGTTGTGGGTCCAATTCGATCTGAGCAGAATCTCGTTTAATAAGTTCACTAAATATTTTTGCAGCTTCGGCTGAATGACCAGCCCTCAGGTTTTCTTTGCCCCAATAAAACTGAAGGGACAGCTCATCCGGATGTTGTTTTACCAGCGAGTCGTAATAGTTTACCCGAACCTCATTATTGAAAAAATTATCCACTTGCTGCTGGTCGGATTGTAGTTGTTGCAGGAGCTTCACCATGTGATTTGGCTCCTCTGAAGAGGTACAGGAAAATAAAAAATATATGGTGATTATATTTATAGCTGTTTTCATTGGATATATCCCTTTACATTCCACTTTTATTCCGGAAATATTAATTTTTAAAAGATATTAATATTTTTTATTAACAATAATCCAAAACAATTCGTGCTAAAATGCGTATTTTTATAAATAGCTGATTTACAATTATAATTATAATAAAAGTGAGGCCATAATCATTCAATAATTTCTATTTTTGTATTTGAACATTCCTGCCAAACATGCTGAAAAATATAAATGAGGAATATATTTGGGATAATTTTTTAAGCGGAGATCAAAAATCTTTCGATCTGCTGTACGAGATGTATTTTCCCCGTTTATATCAATATGGTATGCACCTCACTGAGAATAAAGACGCTGTAAAAGACTGTATTCAGGCCTTGTTTATCAAGTTTTGGTCGAAGCGCCATCAATTGAAAAAAATTGCATCCATCAAAAATTATTTTTATAAAAGCTTCAGGAATAATTTATTAAAAGATGTGCAAGGCGGCCCCAGCCTGGTACAATTGGATGAGTATTTGATAGAGAATTATCAGCACACTACAGAAAAGTCATTGGAAGAGGTTTTCATACATCAGCAACAACAGCATGAAGTTCAAAAGTTGCTAAAACAGGCTTTTTCTAACCTAACCACCAGGCAACGGGAAGCGATATTCCTAAGATTTTATGAGGATATGTCATACCAGGATATTGCACAGTTGATGTCCTTTAAAGATCCTAAATATGCCCGTACTCTGATTTACAGGGCCATCGAAAGCTTGCGGGAAATTCTGGAAAAAAGGACTGTAGCCTAAATTTACATTTATGATAAATGTAATTTAAAACCCCTATACGTAGTATAAATCCAATTTAAACCCTGAAAATATATTAATAATGCAAAAATCAAAATAATATTGTATTTTTTGAGGGCATTAAAATATTTCACCACTCATATTAGTAAATACCAATAAATCATTTTTAATGCTGATATTTTTTATCGCAGCTTTTAATCAATATCCATGAAATTTGATCAATATAAAAATATTGAGGATTTTGTAACTGACCTGCAATTTATTGATTGGGTAAAAAATCCCACTCCGGATAATCAAAGGTATTGGCAGCAATATATGCAGGCCAATCCGGAAAAGGTGGAGATGATACATGAGGCTAAAATATTGGTTCAGTCGGTATTAAGCTATTCTGGCGGTGAAGTATCGTATTCTTCTGATGATTATGACGAAGTGAAAAGTAACATCCGGCTTAAAATTGATCATCCTGGAACAGGGCGATTAAGGGTTTGGCTTCCCCGGGCCGCTGTCATTTTCATTTTGATTTCTTTAACCCTGGTGATCCGCAGCTACTGGCTCCGGGATAATTTTATCTATTATCAGACAGCTTTTGGTGAGACCAGGGAGATTGTTTTGCCGGATCAATCCCGGGTAATTCTCAATGCCAATTCTAGTCTTAAAACCTATAAGTCCTGGCAAAATATTTCCAGTCGAGAGTTGTGGTTATCAGGTGAAGCATTTTTTGAAGTGAAACAAATGAAAAATGGCGAGTTTCCTCCCCAATTCCTGATCCATACCCAAAATGACTTAGAAATAGAAGTTCTGGGTACTTCATTTAATGTGAATGACCGTCATGAGCAGGCTCAGGTAGTGCTCAATTCAGGAACCGTCAAAATATCCGCTCAGCAGATCAGGCAGGATCTGGTGATTAAACCGGGAGAATCAATTACCTATTCTGCTATAACCAAACAACTAAAAAGGCAAAAAGTACAGCCTGAGCAATATCTTTCCTGGACTAATAATCAGCTTCAATTTGAAAACGCGTACCTGGTTCAGATAGAGCAAAAAGTCAGGGATCTGTTTGGATTGGAATTAGAATTTGTCGGATTTGAAAAGGAGGATAAGAAGTTTACCGGTTCCACTCCTTACCAGGAGTTGGAAATCCTGTTTGTGTCTTTGGCCAAGACTTTTGATCTTAAATATAAGCGATCAGGTCAAAAGATCATTTTCAGTAAAAATCCAGCAGTGGATCAGCAATGATCAGCTGCTTTTTATAAATATTTCTAACTAAAATTAATTAATTATGAAAAAGAGTTTACCAGCATTAGGAAAATTTTTGCTTTGGTTGGCCTTGTTTGTTCCAATTTCCAGCGGGTATAGTCAGGAATTTGCATCCATCAATAATCCTGAGTATTCCCAGAAGGAGGAAACCACCAAGTCTTTAAAAGAGGTATTGTCTGACCTGTCCAGGATGCACCAGATCAATTTTAATTATGACAGTGATCTGATAAAAAATGAAGTAGTGGATCTTTCTTCCCTGGATATGTCAAGTAATGACCTGGAGCAGTCCATTCAACAACTTTTCAGCAACTCCTCCCTTAGGTGTGAAAAAGTCAATGCCCAGTATTATGTGATCTATTCCAGGAGTGCAGAAAAGCCAATGAAAAAGCTGAAGCCCAAAAAACAAAATGAGGGGAAAACAGAAGGCATTTTAAGAAACAGCAGTAACCTCATGACCCTGGGCAAATATGACAGTAAAATTGTTTTCCAGGATAATATTGTGCAGGGAAGGGTAACGGATTACGAAACCGAAGAAGGTTTACCTGGTGTAAATATTATAATCAAAGGAACTTCTGTTGGCACCACAACTGATGCCAGTGGTAATTATAGTATTGAAGTAGGTGGTGACCAAACCCTGGTATTTTCCTATATTGGTTATATACAGGAAGAAGTACCAGTATCCAATCGTTCTACCGTAAATGTGGTATTGAACCAGGATATACAATCTTTGCAGGAAGTTGTGGTGATAGGTTACGGAACTCAGGAAAGAAAAGACCTGACCGGGGCCATTTCTTCAGTTTCCTCAGAAGAACTCACCAAGATCAACGCTTCCGGTTTGGATGAGGCTTTACAGGGACGTACCGCAGGGGTATTTGTTACCCCCAGCGCCGGACAACCAGGAGCGCCTATCGAAGTAAATATCCGTGGGGTCAGTTCTTTTGGTAATAACAGCCCTTTATATGTGATTGACGGAGTACCTGTTTTCAATGAAGTCAGCACATTCGGAGCCGGACAAAAGAATCCCCTGGCCACCTTAAACCCCAATGATATTGAATCCATAGATATTTTGAAAGACGCTTCGGCAGCAGCTATTTATGGAGCCAGGGCGGCCAATGGGGTGGTTTTAATCACTACCAAAAGAGGACAATCCGGTGAAGCACGTCTGTCTTTTGATGGCTATGCCGGGGTGCAGCAATTTAACCGAACCATAGATATGTTAAACTCCCAGCAATTGGCGGCTTATTCCATTGAGGCGGCCAATGCTGCTGGCATAGAACCACCAGCCGCTTTTTCCGATCCCCAGGTATTGCAGCAAAATACCGATTGGCAGGATGAAGCCTTTAATGCAGCCCCAATACAAAATTACAGCCTTTCCATTACGGGTGGAAGCGAGAAAAGTAAGTACGCCGTGATCGGTAGTTATTTCGACCAGGAAGGAATTCTACCCAATACAGCCTTTACCAGGTATTCTGTAAGGGTCAATACCGACTTTGAAATCGGCAGCCGGTTAAAAATCGGTGAATCAATCAGTTTGAGCCGGGGTGAATGGCTGAATGGGTTCAATCCTACCAGCGACTATCTGCAGGAATTATTACAGTCTTCTCCCACCCTACCAGTAAGAGACCCTAATAACTTGGGTGGCTTTGCCGGACCTACCCAGGAGGTTACCGGTCGGATTAACCGCTCCAATAAAATAGCCGAACTAAGCCTGATCGATGCAAATACTATACAGAATAGGTTATTAGGTAGTGCTTATGCAGAATTAAAAATATTTGAACCTTTATCTTATCGATTGAATGTGGGGGCTGATGTTTTGTTTGGAGAATCAAAGTCTTTTACCCCGGTATATGAATTAGGTAATCGCAGTAATCCCCGGGCCAGCATCAACGAAGGCCGAAGGTCAGAAAATGTTTTCCTGTTGGAACATACCTTAACCTTTAACCCGCAGATCAATCAGGATCATGATTTCACCTTGCTGGTGGGTTATTCTCAGCAAAACTCGTTGGTCCGCAATATGAGTGGTGGTGTGCAGGATTTTCCCAATAATGAAACCCAGACCATCAATGCCGGTTTTGGCCAGACCAACATCAGCGGTGGTGAAACTGAATGGGCTTTAAGGTCTATCCTGTCCAGAATGAATTATTCCTATAAAGATAAATACCTGCTGATGGCTACTGTAAGAAGAGATGGATCATCCCGGTTTGGTAGTAATCAGCGTTATGGAACTTTTCCCTCATTTTCTACCGGTTGGCGATTGAGTGAAGAACCTTTTATGGAAAATCTGGCCTTTGTTTCTGATATGAAAGTACGTTTTAGCTGGGGACAGGTGGGTAACCAGGAAATTCCCCCTTATGCCGCCTATGCCACCATCGAACCGGTGGCCCGATATATCCTGGGTACAGGACAATCGGTAGTACCCGGTGCAGCATTCCTGGCTGGTGGTAACCGCGATCTGCAATGGGAAACTACGACCCAGACCAATATAGGTTTAGACCTGGGAATGTTTGAAAACCGGTTATTCTTTGTAATGGACTATTTTGTTAAAAATACCACCGACTTATTATTACAGTTGCCGGTTCCTTCTTCCTCCGGTATTCGAAGAAATAATGGCCCCTTCCGGAATGCCGGTGAAATAAAAAACTCCGGTTGGGAATTCAGCCTCACCTATCGTAATTCAGCCGGAGATTTCGATTATGATATTTCCGGTAATCTTTCTGCCATTACCAACGAAGTGGTATCACTGGGTGGTTTGGACCAGATCATTGCCCAATTAAGCAGCGACCCCAACTTTGCCAATACCATTACCCGTCCTGGAGATGTGGTAGGCCAGTTCTATGGATATGTAGCTGATGGTATATTTGCTAATCAGGCTGAGGTAGATGCCCATGCCAATCAGCCAGGGGCTGCTCCGGGAGATGTACGTTTCCGGGATCTGAATAATGATAATGATATTACTCCGGATGACAGACAGGTAATAGGAAATCCATTGCCCGACTTTTTCTATGGGTTTTCCGGCAATTTTAACTGGAAAAATTTTGATATGAGCCTTTTCTTTCAGGGAGTAGCCGGTAATGATATCTATAATCTGCTTTGGGCCGGAATAAATGACGGACAGGGTGACAATAATGCCACTACCATGATGCTGGACCGCTGGACTCCTAATAATACTAATACAGATGTGCCCCGGGCCATTGCTGGTGACCCCAATGACAATGATCGGCCATCCACCCGGTTTCTGGAAGATGGATCTTATCTGCGCTTAAGAAACCTGCAGGTTGGGTATAATTTTAATGAAGGTTTAGGCAATCTCAATATATCCAACCTGAGGATCTATGTTTCAGCTCAGAACCTGTTTACCATCACTGATTATCGCTCCTATAATCCGGAAGTCGGTATTTTAAGTACTGATTCGGAAAGACGCTCCCTTACCCGGGGAATTGATTTTGGCACCTACCCCATTCCACAGATCTTCACCGGAGGTGTACAGGTAACGTTTTAATTAATCATTAATCATTGAAAATAAAAAATTATGAGATCTATAAAAATTATTCTAACGGTAGCTTTTCTCCTGGGCATCACCATACAATGTAGTGATGATTTTTTGGAAAAAACGCCGCCCAGTTCATTAACTGAAGATATATTCTTTATTACGGAAGAGGATGCCCTGGCCACTGTAAATGCTGCTTATGCAGCCATGCAACTAAGCCCGATGTATTCGGAAAATTATCCTAAAATTGCTGAAGTACCTTCCGATGATGTAACATTGGACAATACCAGTGGACTTTCATTCGATAATTTTACATTTAATGCAGCAGAAGGACAATTGGATGGATTTTACCAGTCCTGTTACGAAGGGATTTTCCGGGCTAACCTGGCCATTCAGCGTATTCCTGAAATTGATATTAATCAGGATTTAAAAAACAGGCTGGTGGGTGAAGCCAAGTTTTTAAGGGCTCTGTATTATTGGCACCTGGCTACTATGTTTGGAGATGTGCCTTTGATCCTGGAAGCCGATGCCAGTGACCTGGATAAAGGAGCTTTGGCTAAATCAGACAAGTCTGCCATCTTTGACCAGATGATCACTGATCTGTCAGAAGCAGAAGCAGCCCTACCGGAAGAATATGGAGATGCTGATGTAGGAAGGGCTTCTAAGGGCGCGGCACAGGCTTTACTGGGAAAGGTATATTTATATGATGAGGATTATACCAATGCCGAACTAAACTTCCTGAAAGTGATCAATTCTGAAAATTACAGTCTGGTGCCGGATTTTTCTAATGTAATAAGCGGGAGTAATGAAAATAATGAGGAGTCCATATTTGAAATTCAATATGCCAATGTAGGCGGAAATGCCTGGGCAGGTGCTGATGGAGCTAACAACAATGAAACAAACCTGCGCTGGCGACTGAATTTACCTCAGGGAAGAGGTGGTTTTGGCAATATTCTGCCTACCCAGGATATTGTAGATGCATTTGAAGAAGGAGATCCAAGATTGGATGCTTCTATTTTTATAGATGGTGATGAATATGATGATATTGATCCTGTATACAGTGCGGACTGGACCATCACCGGCTATACCATTAAGAAAGGAATGATGCCTATACAAAGAAATGAAGCGGCCTCTGGTACCAATTGGCCCATCATCAGATATGCTGATGTATTGTTGATGTATGCAGAAGCGGCTAATGAAAACGGTAACCTGCAGGATGCCATTGATGCGATTAATGAAGTGAGGGCCAGGGTTGATATGCCTCCGCACCCTTCAGCTGAATATCCGGTGAGCAATCAACAGGAAGTGTTTGATGCCATTGTACATGAAAGGCGGGTAGAACTGGCATTTGAATACCATCGCTATAACGACCTGAGGCGATGGGGACTGGCAGTAGAAGAGCTAGGGCCATTGGGATATGAGCCCCGGAACCGGTACTATCCATTGCCCCAGGCTGAATTGGATGTGAATCCGGAATTAGAACAAAATCCTGATTATTAATAAATCAGAAGCCAATACAATAAAAAAGAAGGCGCAAATTATGATGTTAGCGCCTTCTTTTTGGTTTATATTACATTACACTATGGATAAAGATCTTTTAGCTGTAGGTGTAGGGATGTTTATAGGTTCCGCGGTAGTCCCGTTTCAATAGGTCTACTGCTTTAGCATTGTTGGTGATCTGGTGGGTGTCCGGATTATATTTCACCTGATCGCCTGAATAATAAGAGGTCATGGCCAGCTGAACACTGGCGGTAGACTGAAAACCATCCTCAGTAGTACAACTGATCTGGTTTGGATCCTGGTTTCTTACTGCATTGAGGAATTCAGCCACATGCTTTTCCTGCATTTTATCCGTCCTGATATCCATTTCCTGTCTTTCAGCGTCCTTATCAGAGGGGATCACCACCATTTTATGATCAGCCGCAAATACAGTGGCTTTATCACCATGAAAAAGGATACCGTTATTGGCCTGTTTATCAAATGCCCCGGGACCCCAAAGGCGGTGCTGCCAAACCACTGGCACTTCCTGATAATTTAATTGCGCCGTGAGGGTATCAGGAGTGGTAATTTGATCCTGCAGATGATAAATACCACCAAAGGTATGCAGTGATTCAGGTAGGCCCAGATTTAGGTTACGGCGGATAACATCAATATGGTGAATTCCCCAGTCTACTAAATGGCCATTGCCATAGGCTTTTTCCAAACGCCAGGACAGGTGTCCGATACTGGGCCGGTAGGGTAATTTTGGAGCAGGACCACACCACATGTCCCAGTCCAGGCTGGCCGGAGGGTCCTGTATGGTAGTGTCTTTAATATTGGCTGCATAAAAGATCTGGGCTTCTACCTGGTGAATATCTCCTGCCTTTCCTGACTGTACATATTCCATGGCTTTTTTAAATGCGTCAGATTGCCTTCTCTGAAAACCTATTTGTACAATGTTGCCGGCTTTCTGAGCAGCCTCCACCATAGACATCCCCTCGCGAACATCATAAGAAAGCGGTTTTTCACAATAAATATCCAGGCCTTTTTCACAGGCCGCATTAAATTGTAAGGCATGCCAATGGGGAGGAGTGCCAATAAAAACAGCCTCCAGTCCTTGCATATCGAGCAGGTCCTGGTAGTTTTTGAATGTTTTTGGGGTTTGGCCTGACAGCTTTTCAATTTCGTCAGCACTCTCTTTCAGATGTTGGCTATCCACATCGCATAAGCCAATGACTTCTACACCACCAGCATTCAGTGCTGCTTTCATTAAAACCATGCCATACCAGCCTGATCCAATTAAGCCTATTTTTATTTTTCGATTTTGTGCTTTTCCCGGCCTATAAAAACTGCCAGCCAGAGCAGCTGTGCCTAAGGCTGATCTTTCAATAAATTTCCTTCGGTTCATATTCTTGGGGTTTTTTAAAGGATAAATATAAGCAAAACTACAAGTTTAAAAAAGTCCGTAGTGCAGGGTTGTATGATTACAAGTTGCAAATAATTAAAGCATAAGGTGATTTAATTCCTCTGAGCCTTTTGGTGAAATTCTCTGAGTTCTTTTTGGTTAACCTCCTCAAATAATCGTTTTTAGTTTTATCCAGAATTTAACTTAATAACCATAATGAAAGATAAGTTTGGCAAAGCAATAAGAATTATCAAATTAGGAGTTGATTAGTAAAACCTCTGATTGACAAAACAGGCTAATTTTGATGATATAATTTTCTCTGATGACGGGACAATAAAACCAGATATCCTTAAATTTACCAGGGAACAATTTTATTTATAAAATCATGAAGCAAATTCACCTATACTTATTTGTAGCAGGGATATTTTTTACCAGTGCCGACGTTCTGGCCCAGTGGCAATTGGTTTGGCAGGATAATTTCAATTATACCGGATTTCCTGATTCCACCAAATGGAGCTATGAAGAAGGGTACATCAGGAATAATGAGTTGCAGTATTATACCAGCCGGGATAAAAACAATGCCTGGGTGGATCATGGTGTGCTTACGATCATGGCCCGGCAGGATAAACAGGCAGATCCTGCTATTACTTCAGCCAGCATTCATACAGCTGGTAAGGCAGAATTTAAATACGGCAAATTTGAAGTATCGGCCAAATTACCCACTGGTGTAGGTACCTGGCCTGCCATCTGGATGCTGGGAACTAACATTGAACAAGTAGGTTGGCCTGAATGCGGTGAAATTGATATCATGGAGAATGTTGGTTTTGATCCGGAAATAATCCATGCCAATGTACATACAGAGAAGTATAATCATGTAAAGGGAACCAACAAAGGAGACCAGATTCAAGTGGAAATGCCATATGCCGATTTTCATACCTATACGGTAGAGTGGGGACCGGAATTGATTGAATTTTTCCTGGACGATCAAAAGTATTTTTCTTTTACAAACGAACATATCGGTGAGGCAGCATGGCCTTTTGATCAGCCTTTTTACCTGATCATTAATCTGGCTATAGGTGGAGCCTGGGGGGGGCAACAAGGACTGGATGAATCTATTTTTCCCCAGTATTATGAAATTGACTATGTCAGGGTATATAAAAAGGAGTAATTATAACCAAAGATTTGTATGGGCAATTATGGTATAAGTTATATTTTACATTACTGCACCATGGTGGACATCCCGGTAGAAAATTTAAACTTCATTATTAAAACTAGTCAGCAAATAAATGTGCTTTAAAATTCTTTATTCCTGCTTCAGCACATTTACAGGGTTGGTCAGGGCTGAACGTATGGTTTGCCAGCTAATAGTAGCTACACTCAGTAGGATGCATATAACTCCTGCCAAAATAAATGTCCATATATTAAGCCCGATCTTATAGCTAAAATCCTGTAACCATAGATCCATCAGGAAGTAAGCCAGCGGTGCGGCCAACAGAAATGTAAGCAGGGTCCAGTAGATAAATTTCCGGCTAATCCAGAAGATCAATTGAAATACGGAGGCTCCAACTACTTTGCGTATGCCTACTTCCTTCATCTTTGTCTGGCTGATAGCCCAGGCTAAAGCAAAAAGTCCAAAAACAGAAATAAATATACTGGCCAAAGTAGCTGCCAGGATTATTTTAAAAAAATAAAAATCTTTGGCGTGTTGATGATGGATTTCCTGGTCAATTAACTTATAATCAAAAATATAGCCGGGAAACTGTTCCTGCCAGATCTGTTTAACCCGGGGTAGCAATTCCCCTAAACTTAAACCGGAATAATCAATTAATAAGACATCTGCTTCTTTTTCATAGCTTATAATGTAGGGCTGGACCGGATCCTTAAACGAAACACTGCGAAAATCTGCTACTACACCCAGAATCAAATCTCTGCTGCCGGGAATAAACTGACCTACCGGATTATCCAGATTAAACTTTTTGATCAAGGTTTGATTCACAAGTTTTCCCGAAGTATTGCCGGGTGAAAAAGCAACTCCATCTAATAATTGCAGGTCCAATGTGTTTAAAAGATCAAAATCACCACTGAGCAGGTAGGGGGTATAAAACCGATCGCCTTCCAGATCGTACCTTACCAACCAGTTTCCCGATATTGGATTTCCACTGGCCTGGCTGACCATTGTCACGGGAGTTTGATCCAAAATTAACTGCTTTAATACTCCTAATTCACTTTTCCAGGTTGGTGTAGGTGGGGCCAGTTCTAGCAGATTCCGGTTAAAACCCAAGGGTGCATTCTGCATAAATTGAAACTGCCGTATTACTACCACGGAACAAATGATCAATCCCACTGTGATAAAAGACTGTCCACCCAATACCCACTGATTCCATTTGATCTTAAAATTTGTGGCTTTTGAAAAAAGAGATAGAGGAGTGATTTGTCTGAGCTTATAATTTAAAGGAAATAGTAGCAGCAGGGTCAGTAAACTTATCAGGCCTGTGATCAAGGCCAGAACTTTATGATCTAAAAATATTCTGAGAGACAAATTAGTTTCTAAGCTGCTATTAAAGGCTGGGATCAGGTAATAGATCAAGCAAATCGAAACAACTAAAGCAACCAAAATATATAGCAGTATTTCCAGGGCGGTTGAAAATATAAGTTCATATCCGGAAATGCCCAGCACTTTTCGAATACCAAATTCTTTCTGCCGGTCAGCCAGCCCTATTAGAAATAAATTGAAGAAATTAATACCTGCTACTATCAAAATCAGGATAATTACTATCCGGCTTATTTTTATAAACAGATTACTGCGGGTTTGAATAAAGGTACTGTTTACCTGCGTATTAAAATATGCGTCTTTCAATGGTTCTAAATAATACCGGGACTGACCCGGCCCCAATAAACCAGGAATTTGTTTATCTGAATGAATTTTTTGTATCAGGTCCTGTATTTTTGATTCTGGTTTTAAAAGCACATAAGCAGCTCCTCCAAATTGATCCATAAGCTGATCAAACAATACCAGCCCGTCAAATTTCAAGTGGCTGTTCTGATGATGATTGCCTAAAATTCCGGTTAAGGATAATGGAATCTGTACCGTATCATTTGCCAGGGTTAGAGTATTGGACTCATGGAGGCTTTCTCTGCCCAATTGGCCGGCTGTTTCTTCTGTTAAAATCAGGGAATAAGGTTTAAGCGGTGAACCTTCACCACTCGATTGATAGGGATAATCAAAAAGTTTAAAAAAACTGGAATCCACTCCCAGGATCATTTTTCTGGTCAGGATAAAATCCTGGCTTTGCAGTGATACCCCATCGGTATTCAATTCACTGACATAACAGAAGTCTTCCACTTCAGGATAGTTCTGTTTTAAGTAGGTGCCAACTTCTTTTAAGATGTATCCAATGTGGGCTCCCGGTTCAAATGGATCTTCAGCCAGGATCTTATATATCCTGCTTTTTTTCTGATGAAAGCCATCTGTCTCACTTTCATGATAGATAAAACCTGTCAGCAGACTGGTGAAAGTAAAAGCCAGGGCCAGGCTAAAAATGATCACCAGCCCGTTTAATGGACGTCTGGCCAGATTTCTAACAGCTGACTTGAATGCACTTTTCAACATAAAATATAGATTGTTTATTTGCCACCATACCAAAAACCCCGTCGCCAGGCATGTTGGGTCAGTTTTTGCTGGATTTCCGGGGTTAGATCGGGCAGGTCAGATACCGCAGTATTGGCCTGAGCCTGTTGGATATTCCTGATACCGGGAATTACAGTAGACACAGCCGGGTCAGATAGGGCGAATTTCAAAGCCAACTGAGGCAGGCTTAAACCGGATGAGCTGGTGTCCTTTTTTATTTTTTCAACTCTGTCTACTGCCCTGGCTAACCTATCTCCGGCAAAGTATTTACTTCTGAAATCATCAGGCGAAAACTGATGATCTTTGGTATATTTTCCGGTTAATACGCCTTCATCAAATGCCACCCTCACTACCACACCTATTTCATTTTTCAGGGCCAGGGGGAATAATTCTGCCACAGGTTGTTGTTCAAATATATTATATATTACCTGAACTACATCAATTAAGCCCTCCCGCATCAGATTATTAATGCTGTCCTGGTCATCTTCGGGGGTGGAAATACCTATGGATCTGATCTTGCCTTCCCGCTTAAGCTGCTTCAATATAAACAATGGCTCCGGATCACGATTCCAGGCTCTGTTCCAGGTATGCAGGAACAGAATATCCAAGCAATCTGTTTGGAGGTTATGCAACCTTTCATCTACCATTTTCCTCAAATATGCTTCTGAATACCTTTGATTGGACTGACAGTAAGGAGAGGGAGGCCAGGGACCTTGGGCAGGAGGTATTTTAGTGGATACGTAAATTTCCTCTGATCTTTCTTTTATAACTTTGCCAATGATCTTTTCGCTCTTACCGTTGCCATATCCGGCGGCAGTATCAATAAAATTAACACCAAGATCAAGGGCTTTATGTAAAGCATTTACTGAATCTTCTTCGCGCTGGTGGCCCCAGCTACCTCCAATGGCCCAGCCACCAAATCCAATTTCTGAAACCTCGAAACCGGTTTTACCGAGTGTACGGTATTTCATATTCTTTGAGGTTAATAGGCTATTAAAAAATGTTTATTAAACTACTTATCCAATGAAATTCACCCTAGCATCAATACGCTAACTAATTTACACTAAAAAAGCTCCAAAAAGTGAGAATGGGATAAAAAAATTATGATTTTACTAACCAAAAAGACAAAACATCATCAATTGCTTTACATTTCCGGGTTATGGCCTGGTATCTGCCTGAGGAAGTTCTGTTACCGCATCACCACCAGCTATTTTTATAACCTGAAGTTCTCTTTTGCTGCGTTTATTTTTCTTTTGGGTCATGATCAATAAATTACTGGTATCGAGCCAGGTTGTATAATTTTTATGATAGGTATAGGATTCACCTTTGAGCAGAGGATGTCCATTCATTTCCAAATCTCCGGAAATGGTGTTGATCCGGTTCACATGAAAACTATCCGACCCTTTTTTGGTCCAGGTCAGGATATTTAAATAATTATTATCCAGGGCTGAAACATATCCGATGAAATACTTATGAGGTCGGGTCACCTGGTATTTTTGAAGCACATGATCCCATTTGAATTTACCTTCCCGGCTAAATGATACAATCATGATGTCTTCACTTTTCTGAAGTTTTCTCCCGGTATTGTAGGTAACAGGAAGATTTCGATTATTGAAGCTATAATGATATTCACTTGCCTGCAAGTTTTTTTCGTATACCAGGATGATATCTTTCTGCTGGTTAAGATACATATTTTGTAAACTGAAGTTTTTAAAGCTCATAGGCTCCCCCAAAGAGCTCCTTTTTACCCGGGAATGCACTTTTTTGGCATCTTTGTAGAGGTAGTAAGTAAACTGCACATTAAAATTTTGCACAGTGTCCAGGTAAATCTCAAAATTTTCAAAATCGAATCCCACCAGTTTCAATCCAATCAGATCATTTTTGATCTTGGCTGTGGCAGCCAGTACAAATTTCTTTTCTCCTGTTTGCCTGATGAAAACTTCTCCCACATCGTCCAATGGTCTTTTAAACAGCAAATCATTTTGCAACACCTGATACTCCTGGTTGGTGAAAGGCATGTAATAGCCATCCAGCCGGAATAGGGTTGGATTTATTACTGTAAAGAAGACATCTCCATTATTTTCCAATAAGAATTTCTGATAATTGCCGGCCACTGAAGCTTCAAGCGCCACTGATTTTTCTTCAGTTAGTGTTTGAGTATCAAATATTTTAAATTCGGGTTTTCTTGTTGTAGCTGAAATATAATCAAAGATCACCATTTTCCTGCGATCGGGTGAAAACTCTAAACGGGGATAAGGACCATGATCGGCAAATTTGACCAGGGTTTTCTGCTGTTGATTGATCATTTTACCGGTCTTTACATCTACCAGTTTAAGTCGCAGGCGGCTGTTCTGGTCTTTTTCATCATTATAAAATGTAATTAGATATACATTTTCCTGATTTACCAGTAATTGGGGGGCATAAGCGGTGGTGGGGAAATCAACTTCAGTTTTCCATAGAACATCGAGTTGGTGATTCATTTTCTGCAGCGCATACATTCCCTTTTTGATTTCCTTCAGGATCACAAATTCCTGTTCATTTAATTTTTTAACTAAGGGGATTTCATAAATTAACAGGCTATTCTTGTTTTCAAAGGATTTTTTGGAAATGATTTCCTGGGCCAAAATAGCATTGACTCCCATCAGGAAAATTAAGCAGGTTATTATAGCTGGTCTCATGTTTTAAAGATAATTATCTACAACATTAAAATATTTAACGCAAAAACAATCTAATTCATTTTAAAATAATCAAAAATTTGCTCAATTTCAAAATGATAGTTGAACAAAGTGGTTGATTGGGACAGTTAATTACCCGTATAGCCGAATTTGCTATCAAAATCCTAATTATTGCCTGCTAAATGATGTATATTTGCATTTCATTCAAGGTTTATCAGGGCTATGTTGAAATTTATTAAATAAACATTTTCTAAACCGTAGCTATTATATAATTAGGGATATTATTTTCTTCAATGTCATTTTTTTAATCTCTGTTTATCATGTCTAAAACTATTATAGTATCAAACCGGCTTCCAGTAAAAATCCAGCGAAAAGATCAGGATATTTTGTTTAAACCCAGTGAAGGTGGTTTAGCCACTGGATTGGGTTCTATTTATAAAGAAGGCAATAATTTATGGATTGGCTGGCCCGGATTATTCTTAGACGATGAGGAAGAACAAGAACTGGTAACCGGGGAGTTGCAAAAAGAAAGCATGTATCCGGTGTTCTTAACCAAAAAAGAGATCAAAGAATATTATGAAGGATTCAGTAACGCCACCTTATGGCCTACTTTTCACTACTTTAACCAATTCGTAGTATACAACAAAACTTTCTGGAAAGCTTATCAACTGGTCAATGAAAAATTTTGCCAGGTGATCTCCCGGCTGGCCCAGCCAGGAGATCTCATTTGGGTACATGACTACCAGCTTTTACTTTTGCCGGGAATGATCCGGAAGCAAATTCCTGAATGCAGCATAGGGTTTTTCCAGCATATTCCCTTTGCCTCGTATGAAGTTTTTCGTTTGCTACCCTGGCGTCGGGAAATTTTGAAAGGCATGTTGGGAGCTGATCTGATAGGATTTCATACTTATGATGATACCAGGCATTTTCTTAGCGCGGTCAACAGACTGGTGGGGATAAGTGATACCAATGGCCAGCTGGAAGTGGATCAAAGGCTGGTATTTGTGGATGCTTTTCCCATGGGGATTGATTATAAGAAATATGAAGACGCGGCCAATTCAGACACAACTCAGCGCAAAGAAAAACTTTTCAGAAAATCGTTGGGTCAGCAAAAAATGGTATTATCCATAGACCGTCTGGATTATTCCAAAGGAATACCTCAAAAGCTGATGGCCTTTGAGGACCTGCTGGCCAAAAATCCTGATATGGAAGGCGAAATCTCCCTGGTGATGATCGTAGTGCCCTCCCGGGATAATGTGGAAAAGTATAAATTGCTTAAGGAACAGATAGATGAACTGGCCGGCCGTATTAATGCCCGTTTTTCTACCATTCAATGGCGTCCTGTTCATTACTTCTACCGCTCTTTTCCCCTGGATGATCTGGCTACATTTTACAGGATGGCAGATATAGCCCTGATCACCCCCATGCGGGATGGTATGAACCTGGTTAGCAAGGAGTTTATTGCCAGTAAGACCGATAAAAAAGGCGTATTGATCCTGAGTGAAATGGCCGGGGCTTCCAAAGAGTTGTATGATGCCCTGATTATTAACCCCAATGATATTGATGAGATTGTGCAGGCTATGGAAGCGGCCATTCATATGTCAGAAGATGATATGATCCGATCCATGACCAGCATGCAAAATATTGTGCGGCTTTATGATATCCACAATTGGGTAGAGCTATTTGTAGACCGGTTAGCATTTGTGAATGCCCGGCAGAAGTATTATTCGGCTCAACCTTTAGAGCAATCGGATAAAAACAAGATTTTGAAGGACTTCAATCAAAGCGAAAACAGGTTAATCTTCATTGACCTGGATAATACCTTGCTTCCGGTGGGAAAATATCCCTCCATTACTGATCTTCAAATGGATGTGCTGGAATTTTTACAGGCATTAAGTCAACAGCGCCAAAATCGGCTAATTTGTTTAAGTGGTACTGACACCCATACCCTGGACAATATATTCCAGGATTTACCAGTGGATCTGGTGGCTGAACATGGTATGCAATACCGGGAGCAAGGAAAACAATGGAAGGTTTCCGAAAAAATATCCAACGACTGGAAGATGGAAATTTTTCCGGTGCTGGAGCATTTCGTGAAAAGGACTCCCGGATCCTATATCGAGGAAAAAGATTATTCCCTGGTGTGGCATTATAAAAAAGCAGAGACAGGCCTGGGGGAACTCAGGACCAGAGAGCTAACCGAGCATTTAAAGTACCTGGTATCCAATATGAATCTGAATGTAGTGGACGAAAATATGATCATAGAGATCAAAAGCTCTCTGATCAATAAGGGCAGATCCACCCGCTACTGGCTGGATAAATATTACGCTGATTTTATTTTGGCTTTGGGGGGAGATGCCACGGCCGAAGATATTTTCAGGGTATTACCGGAGAATGCGTACTCGGTAAAACTGGGAAGAAGCCATACCACCTCAGCTAGATATAATGTACTGAAAACTGAGGCCTTGTTTGATATTCTGAGGCAATTTGTGCCCCGGAAATTATACAACCTGAATTAAACTGTTGTCTGTTTATTCAGGATAGAAGGATAATTTACTATAAAGGTCCCAGATCACAATTCCTATACTGACAGCAATATTAAGGGAATGTTTGGTTCCGTATTGTGGTATTTCCAGGCAAATGTCTGAATGATCTACCAATTCCTGACCGACTCCAAATACTTCATTGCCAAAGATCAAGGCATATTTTTCACCTGTGGCAGGCCTGAAATCCTGTAACAGGGTAGCTTTTTCTACTTGTTCCACTGAAACTATCCGGTAATGCTGCTGCTTCAGCTCAGAAAGCAAATCTTGTCCGTTTTCCATATAATCCCAATCCACTGTATCAGTAGCCCCCAGGGCGGTTTTATTGATCTCCCGATGGGGTGGTTTCCCTGTAATTCCCAATAGATATATCTTTTCCAGCCTGAAAGCATCGGCTGTACGAAAGGCAGACCCTACATTATTCAGGCTGCGGACATTATCCAGAATAATGATCACCGGGATCTTTTCACTTTGTTTATAGGCATCTAATGATAACCTGTCCAGTTCTTCATTTTTTAATTTCCTCATCAGGATTAAATTGGTTAAATTTGATTTAAATCTGGCTGTATATCTCTGGCCTGGGCAAAGGTACATCGTTTTATTTTTTAAGGAGATAATGCGTCATGGTTTTACATTAAGGAATAATTAAACAATTTTGTCAGCACCTTATAACCAGAAGGAACATCTATGACCAGAAAATCGAGCAGTGCGGTTGCAGAAAGTAAAGAAACACCCCTGATGAAGCAATATAATGCCATTAAAGCCAAACATCCAGGGGCTCTTTTATTGTTCAGGGTGGGTGATTTTTATGAGACTTTTGGAGAAGATGCTGTTAAAACCAGCCAAATCCTGGATATTGTGCTCACCAAACGGGCCAATGGGTCTGCTTCACATATAGAATTAGCTGGTTTTCCTCACCATGCCTTAGACAATTACCTGCCCAAGCTGGTCAGGGCCGGGCAAAGGGTTGCGATCTGTGACCAGTTGGAAGATCCTAAAATGGTGAAAGGCATAGTGAAAAGAGGTGTTACAGAAATGGTCACCCCCGGAGTATCTTTAAATGATCACGTGCTGGATAAAAAGCACAACAATTTCCTGTGCTCCATTCATTTCGACAAGGATAAGCTGGGAATAGCTTTTCTGGATGTATCTACCGGGGAATTCCTTACTTCCTGTGGCTCGGCTTCCTATATTGATAACCTGCTGCAAAGTTTTCACCCCTCCGAAGTTATTTACAGCAAACGTCACCGGGCCGACTATGACCAGCTGGGGCGGGAAAAATTCAATACCTATTGCCTGGAAGACTGGATCTATACCTTTGATTTTTCCTATGAAAAACTGGTAAATCATTTTCAGACCAATAATCTGAAAGGGTTTGGCGTAGAAAAAATGGCTGAAGGTATTATTGCTGCCGGGGCCATCTTGCATTACCTGGAAGAGACCGAGCATAAAGACATCAAGCATATTGCCTCCATTGCCAGGATCGAAGAAGAACGTTTCGTGTGGCTGGATAAATTTACCATCAGAAATCTGGAATTGTTGCACCCCCAGCAGGAAGGCGGGGTTCCCCTGATAAATATTCTGGATCAATCCGTTACCCCTATGGGGTCCAGGCTGCTGAAAAAGTGGATCATGCTTCCACTGAAAGATAAAACCCAGATTGATGACCGCCTGAATATTGTGGAGGCTTTGCTAGATCAAGACGAATTAATGGAACAGGTCATTCAATACCTCAAGCAAGTCGGCGACCTGGAAAGACTGATCAGCAAAGTAGCAGTAGGTCGTATCAACCCCAGGGAAATGCAACAGCTGAAAAGAGCACTGCAAAATACAATTCCCATACAGAAGATCCTGGATCAAAGTTCTATACCCCAGCTGAAGAAAATGGCCGACCAGATCAATCCATGCCAATATCTGCTGGAAAGGATCGAAAAGGTATTGCAGGATGAGCCTCCCCTGGTAAGCAATCAGGGAAACCTGATCAAAGAGGGAATTGATCCGGAACTGGACGAATTAAGAAACATCGCCTATTCAGGCAAAGATTATCTGATCCAGCTTCAGCAACGTGAAATCCAAAAGACCGGCATTTCCTCGTTAAAAATAGCCTACAATAAAGTATTTGGCTATTACCTTGAAGTCACCAACAGCCATAAGGATAAGGTGCCGACAGAATGGATCAGGAAACAAACCCTGGTCAATGCAGAAAGATACATCACGGAAGAGCTGAAAACTTACGAAGAAAAGATTCTTAATGCGGAAGAAAAAATGCTTTCCATCGAGCAAAAGATCTATCTGGGTGTGATGACTTTTGCTATGGATTATATTCATCCGGTTCAGCAAAATGCCAAATTATTGGGAATGATCGATTGCCTGGCTGCCTTTGCCCAGGTAGCCCGCAAAAACAATTATATCAAACCCAGGATCACAGACCAACCTGAAATTGATATCAGGGAAGGCCGCCATCCGGTCATAGAACAGCAGCTGCCACTAGGTGAAGCATACATTCCCAATGATGTATTTCTGGATAACCAAAGCCAGCAAATTTTGATCATTACCGGACCGAATATGGCTGGTAAATCTGCTTTATTACGACAAACTGCCCTGATCGTGATCATGGCCCAGATAGGCTGCTATGTTCCGGCCAAACTGGCTTCTATAGGTTTGGTAGATAAAGTATTTACCCGTGTAGGTGCCTCAGATAACCTATCCCGGGGAGAATCTACTTTTATGGTGGAGATGACAGAAACAGCCAGCATCCTCAACAACCTGAGTGATCGCAGCCTGATCCTGATGGATGAAATAGGTCGGGGTACCAGTACCTATGATGGTATTTCCATCGCCTGGTCTATTGTAGAGTTTCTGCACAATCATCCCCGGTTCAAAGCCAAGACATTATTTGCCACACATTATCATGAGCTGAACCAGCTGGCCCAGGATTTTCCCCGCATTAAAAATTTTAATGTTTCTGTAAAAGAAATGGGGGAAAAGATCATTTTTATGAGGAAGTTGAAAAAGGGAAGCAGCGAGCATAGTTTTGGTATTCATGTAGCCCAGCTGGCCGGCATGCCTAATCAAATTGTGATCAGGGCCAATGAGATCATGCATCATCTGGAAAAGGATAAAATCAATAAACAGCAAAAAAGGAAATTCCGGGAGATGCCGAAGAGTTATCAGCTCAGTTTGTTTGAAGCAGATCCCAGATTTGAAGAAGTAAAAGATCTATTAGGCAAAACAGATATTAATACCATCTCCCCGGTAGAAGCTTTGCTGAAATTGAATGAAATCAAATCCATCTTAAAGGGAGGAGATTAGTAATTGATCAGTAATCGCTCAGATACAAAATTTCGGGGAGATACAGAAGCTTTTACCACATATATTCCCCGGCTCAGTTGATGTTTATTCAGCTTTAGCTCTTCCTGACCAGACAACTCAAAGGAATATAGGGTCTGGCCCAACATAGAGATGATCTCCACTTTGGCCGGCTGATTTACGGCAATATGTATGAATGGGGAATCAGGCTGGGGAATGGGATAAATCGTTAATCTTATGGGTCTTTTTTCAGGCTTAGGTTTGGCATTCAATGGTCTGTAAATGCTCATACCTCCCTGCACATTTCCCACTAACAGAGCTGGCAGGTTTTCCTGGAAAATATTACTGAATACCGGCCAGGATCCTTTTCCGGCAGTGAATGGTAATTCTTGCTGCAGCACCTGATTGGCATAGTTTACTATCTCTGTTTCAGGCTGATCAAGGAAGTTCCTAATGATTTTTAGCAATCCTGATTCATCCATGATCACCAGTTCCGATTGGCGGTCACCATTTAGATCTATGATCTGTGGTACCGGACTTCTCCTGGTATAGTTATCATCAATGCCGGCAAACTCTCTGTTGACCAGGCTAAATTGAGGTTGCGAGGCTGTCCCCTGGTTTTGATAATACTCAATGCGTCCGGTAGCTTTTCCCAATAATACGTCGGTTTTACCATCCTGGTTTACATCGGTGAATACCGGATTATCCCCATTTCTAAAATCCATATTTAACCTGATGCCCTCTTCCAGATCAAATTTAAAGGGACTGCCGGCCGGGGCCTGGTTTATGTAATAATAGATTTCCGTTTGATAATTGGTAAACCTGGTAGCCGGAACGATCAGATCAGGGGCCTGATCCTGGTTAAGATCCCTGAATACCGGTTTAAGATTGATCAGGCCCAGTGAAGACAGGTTTAGGTAATCCGGATCTTGATAGCTGAAAGTCAACTTTCCTTGCTCTGACTGGTTAATGAACAAATGAATTGATCCAACATTAATATCTTCCTGCCGGTGGCCATTGCCGGCTACAAAAAGATCCTGATCCCCGTCTCCATCATAATCGGCCATAAAAGGAACTGCAGCAGATCCTACATCTATCATTTGCCCTTGCAGAAAATCCTTTTGCACAAACTGAAATTGGGGATCTTCATTGGTTCCCGTGTTTTTATAAAACCAGCTGGAATGTTTGAAATCGGCCAGAATTGAAAATTCTTCAGTAAGATTGGGAGAGGCCAGCAGGTCTTTGATCCCATCCAGGTCTGCATCTACCCAGTAAGCTGCGGGAAAAAGATCAAAATGTATAGGGTTTTGTTCATAGGGAAAGGTCATAGAAAAATCCTGCATCAGTGCTTCCTGGGCAGTTCCCTTATTTTCCAGAAAATACATTTTACTACAATCTTCCTGACTCATCAGCAAATCCTTGTCCTGGTCCCCATCCAGATCCAGGAGTAACATACTTTTCCCCCCGGCATGATTTATTCTGCCATTGCCGCTACAGGTATTGCCATTGAAAGCGAAAATATCACATTCGCATTCTTCAAATTTTCCCCACTGGGTAGTCACCCTTTGAAAATAAAGGGAGTCGCAATGGCCAAAGGTTTCCATGCTCAGGTTTTTATGATGTCGGATATAGCCACCGGTACTGAAATCATACACCAGGATATCCAGATCTCCATCATTATCAAGGTCAGCTATTCCGGGAATATCAGTAATATTCACCTGTAAGTTTACCTCACCCGAAGCGCCAATAGTATAGATAGGATCAGCCACAAGTTTGAATGAAAGCTGCTGTTCAGAGGTATTCCGGTATACCTTCATACCAAACAAGGTATTGGTAAAAATGTCTATCCTGCCATCACAATTATAATCCTGGAATAAAACCCACCCATCCAGGTCTTTTGGAAAAAAGGCACTGTAATCCGGATCATAGGTCAAACCCTGATCTTTTTGTATAAAAATATGGAGTTTATTGGAAGTACGGTCAAAGACTGCCAGATCCAAAAATCCGTCCAGGTCTGCATCAATGTGTCCATACTGGGCTGAATTTAACCCCCCTACCCAGGCCAGCTCCAGAGATTGCCCTGCCTGCATTACTTCCAATTCATCTTCATAGCGGTAAACCACCTGGCCCCAAATCAAAGCAGCAGGAAACAACAACATCATGAAAAGTATCAGGGCAAATTTTGCTTGATCCATTGGTATCTGTACTCAAAGTTCAATA
>JBPRGG010000074.1:0-3637 GCA_051418075.1 Candidatus Cyclobacteriaceae bacterium M3_2C_046
ACTATAACGTTGAGCATTTTTTAAATCCTGATCAAGTTCATCTGGGGAATTAAAATCAAATTATTGCTAAAATAGTATTATTCTAAATTCAAAATACTTGGTAAAGGGAGAATATTTTATTTGAATCAATCTGAACCAAAATTGTATTACATTTGTAATACAATAAATTTATGATTTATGATGACGATAAGATTAGATCCTGAATTGGAAGCTAGGCTGATTTCATTAAGTCAAAGAAAGGGTATATCCAAATCAGCTGTAATAAAAGAGGCTTTGCATTTATACCTGAAGACAGAAAAAATAGATAAAACCCCGTATGAATTGGGCGCTGATTTATTTGCTGTAGATTCAAAGACAATAATTGATAGTGATGCTTCAGTTACCTATAAAAAGAAAATCAAAGAAAAGTTACGTGGAAAATATTCTCGTTGATGCAGGTCCATTAATTGCATTGTTCAGCAAAAGAGATAGCTATCATATTACTGCAATTAAATTTTTTAAGAATTTCAAAGGCCTGTTATTTACTACCTGGCCTGTGATTACAGAAACTTCTCATATGCTTGATTTTAGTGTAAAAGCACAAATTAATTTACTTGAATGGATAGAAAGAGGCGGATTAAACCTCATCAACATTAACGATATGCAGATAAGCAGAATGATTCAGTTATGTCAAAAATATGATGATGTTCCAATGGATTTAGTCGATGCCTCATTAATATTAGCTGGAGAACACAAAAATATATCCAAAATTGCAAGTATAGACGCCTATTTTTACATTTATCATAATATTAGAAATCAATATCTGACAAATATATTTCCCACACAGTAACTCTTCTATTTCCTGGATTCCGCACTTTTTAGGTTTTAATTACAAGGATTTCAACTGGCAAATCATTATTATTTTAGGAAAGTTTTCCTTTATCTTTTCAGAAATGTAAGTTGCTGTTTGTTTACTGAAACACTTTCGGTGCTATATGAAAAATTATGGATTATTTAAAACACCCCCCCCCTTTGTCTCCCTGCTTGACAAGGAGGGGGAAAGTCTGCCGAAGGCGGACAGGGGTGGTTAATTAAAAGAGCAAAGGTCGTTTTTGATAAACATAAATATTGTAATATTTCAGGATACTTTCTTAAATAATATAATTGATGTCTTATCCTGTTCCACACGATATCATATAGAGCAACAGTTTCTTACCTAGTATCTTCTTTGCAAAATATCATCAGGATAATGCTAAAATTGTACTAATTGCATCATTAAATTTCAGGTAACTTTGTATAGCAAAATAAATTACCTGAAAATTGAAAAACGGTTATCATCATATCAAAAAAGTTGCTTTTAACTTCGTCAATTCAATGAAGTTGGGTGAGCATCCCGCCATCTATCAGAAAGAGGCCGGAGGAGGTGAAAGTTTCTATGGTTCCTATCATGCACTTCATATCCTGGATATTTTCAATGAATTAGGAGCGTATTCAAAAAGCCAGCTGGACCAATGGGGAAATTATTTTCAAAACGATCAGACAGCCTTTGGTTTTTTTACTAATCAACCGGCATTAAAAAATAAAGAACTAAAAGGGCGTGAACTGGACCCGGTCTGGCATTATACCCGGGGGCATATCTGGTCGTATCGGATTCTTGATCGAAAGCCAGCCTATGCCTTACAATTCGTAGAGCCATTTCTGGAAGGGGACTATCTTTACAAGTATATCAAAAGTTATGACTGGAGCAATTCATGGGCCGCCGGCAACCAGATTTGTGCCTTGGCTACTGCCTTACAGGCTTATCGCGATTGGCATAAAGTGTGGGAGGTAGATAAGCTTATGGAAAACTACATGTTTCCCGCCCTGGAAGAACTGATCGATCCCGCTACTGGTTACTGGGGCACCCAGTTGGGAGCTGATTTGAAGAATGGCTTGTTTGGTACCATTCATGTGGCACCGATTTATTTTGCTCAAAAATGGCCCCTCTCCTTTTTGCCACAAAATGTAGATTCAACCCTGCTATGCCAGTACCCGGATGGCAGCTTCTGGCCGGGTGGCTCCGATTGCCCGGATTTTGACGGTGCCTACATGCTGGCCAACCTACACGCACTTACGGATTATCGCAAAGAAGCTATGGAAGCGGCTGCCCGTAAACTTTTACAACACCTGCTCATGCACGAAGATCCGAAAGGTAATGGTTGGCTGCTGCATCGCCGGGATTCTACACCGGCAGATTGGCAGCCGCGACCTCACTTCCTCTGGCAACCCGGTGAAAGTAATCCCATCGAAGAACTGCGGGATGATGATCCCGATCGTACTCACATCATGCTAGATTCCTGGTTTTATCCCTTGAGTATTGCCTTGCTGTCACATATGCTGGGTGACACCGGTTTTGAAGGTCCTTACCGTCTCAATCCCATGTCATTGCATCAGAGCAATGTCTGGAATCAAGGGTTTGAGGTTTAGGTGGTTGTGGAGATTGGATTTCGCTTCAGTAGAACCCCTACCAGGGTTCCGAACCCTGGTAGGGGTTCTGCAAAAATCATATCATCTTATGCAAAATTTGCAAAAGCTCCCACATCTAATTTAACATATCTTTGATGTAATCAACTAAACCTAAATTATTAGCTGTGGAAACGCTGCAAACTCTGGATTACGTCGCCTTTATCCTTTACATGCTGCTGATGGCTGGCATTGGTACTTTCTTTGGCTGGTTCATCAAAGACATCAAGGGATATTTCAAAGGAGGCAATACCATCCCCTGGGGCATCGCGGCCATCAGTAACTTCATGGGCCTTTTCAGTACCTTCGTTTTTGTGGCTTATGCCGGTATTGCTTATGAAGATGGCATTGTGGGCGTTACGGTGCTTTGGTGTACGGTACCTCCCGGCATCATCGCCGCAGTTTTTCTGGCTAAAAAATGGCGCCGCAGTGGTATCATCACCCCGGTAGAATACCTGGAAACCCGATTTAATAACAGCGTACGTCAACTATTCAGCTGGACAGGTTTATTTATGCGGTTTCTGGACAACATGGTCCGTTTGTATGCCATTGGCATTTTTCTGATGACTGCCACGCCACTCACTTTTTTTCAGGCCATAATAATTGCCGGATTGGCCATCACCTTGTTTACCATTGTAGGAGGTGTATGGGCAGTGGTGGTTTTGGATACGCTGCAGTTTGTCATCTTGGTTTTTGCCAGCCTGATACTGGTGCCACTTTCATTGGAAGCAGTGGGTGGTTTAAATAATCTGGCACAAAATCATCCGGAACATTTCAATTGGTTTCACGGGCCCAAAGGTGCTCCGGTTTGGCTAATCGTGTATTACGTAATGGTAACCCTGAAATACAATGCCAACTGGGCATTCATACAAAGATTTTATAGTGTGAAGGACGAAAAATCGTCGCAAAAGCTGGGCTTTCTCACCGCGACATTATTCTTCATCTTTCCCATATTTTTTCTTCTACCGGCCATTGCTGCTACTGAAATTTTACCTAACCTGCCCGATCCTGAAATGGCCTACGTGGCTACCGCGGTAAAACTACTCCCGGCAGGCCTGATGGGTCTCATGCTGGCGGCCATGTTCTCAGCTACCATGTCATCGCTCAATTCTGAATTCAACGTGATGTCCGGTGTACTCACCAATGATGTGTACAA
>JBPRGG010000075.1:0-1116 GCA_051418075.1 Candidatus Cyclobacteriaceae bacterium M3_2C_046
CAATTCAAAATTTTTGACCGTAGCACCAGGGCGATAAATCAGGCTTTCATTGATAAAAATGGTCACTGGTATATTCAGGCTGTCCAGTTTTTGCAACAGCCGGGATTGGAAATGATTTTCTTCATAAACCCTGGTGTTGGGCACATCATCGATGGTGATGGCTACCTGTTGGGCCTGAAGTTTTGTAAAGCTTCCAATGAATAAAATCAAGAGTCCGGTGTAAATTAGAAAATTGTTAGGTTTCATGGTAATGGAAATAAGATACATTTTATTTAAGAAAATCGCATTTAACCACCCCCTTAATCCCCTCCTTGATCAAGGAGGGGGAAGTCTGGCGAAGGCGGACAGGGGGTGGTTCTTAGGCGAATACATTTTCAAAACATTATGAAACTGTATTTTATTACAATAATTCATTCATTGCTAATAATTTCAATAAAATCTGCAATCTTGGGTTTCAAGTCTTCACCACTAAAGGTATGCATATCTCCCAGGTATTTCATGCCCAGGTATTCGGCGCTGTTGGAAAAAGGCAACCAAAAATTATCTTCCAGGTTATTGCCATTGGAACAGCTGATAGCGGCCATGTATTTTCCTCGTAACTGTCGGCCCAGGTCTTTTTCAATGGTCAACAAATCGGTAATACGGTCGAAAAACACTTTCATGATGCCACTCATGGAATACCAATAAACCGGAGTCGCAAAAATAAGCAAGTCATAACTGGAAATTATTTTTCTCATCAAGGGCAGGAAATCATCATTTCGATTGATGTGCTCATAATCATAGTAGCCGAAATGGTAATCATTTAAGTCAATGGCGTCACAACTCAATTGCCGAGCCAGCTCATTCACCATCCTGATAGTATCTCCATCGCCCCTGGCGCTACCGGATATTATTATTTTCTTCATTTTTTCATCTTTTAAAACCTGCGCCGGATTGGTGCGGAGTTTATACTCTTTGAGGAATTTTATCAAGATTATCCCCTAATGCTTCTTTAGCCAGTTCCAATTCATACAATTTTTGCAGGTTTAGCCAAAAATCTGCACTGGTACCAAAATAACGGCCTAGTCGTAAAGCAGTATCGGCTGTGATTGCTCTTTTACCTGCAATAATTTGACT
>JBPRGG010000076.1:0-1993 GCA_051418075.1 Candidatus Cyclobacteriaceae bacterium M3_2C_046
CTTAGAATTTAAACTAAATTCATTGGCAGTAAACCTCGATTATGTATTTTTGGGCAAAATCTAAAAAATATGCAGCTATTCAATTATATTCATTGGGATCCCAGCATTACACTTATTGATCTTGGCTTTTTTGAACTTCGCTATTATTCGCTTTTGTTTGCCAGCGGTTTTATTTTAAGCTACATAATTTTGAGTCGTTATTTCAAAAAGGAAAATGTCTCATTAGAAAAACTGGATAAGCTTACTGTTTATATCGTGGTAGCCACTATCATTGGAGCCCGGCTGGGCCATGTGATTTTTTATGATTGGGAATACTATTCTAGTCATTTACTGGAAATATTTCTGCCGGTTCGCTTTGAACCCACTTTCCATTTTACTGGTTTTCAAGGACTGGCCAGTCATGGCGGATCCATTGCCATTCTGATTGCTGTATGGCTGTACCGTCGCAATCAGCACTTAACAGAACTCTGGACCCTGGATAAACTGGCATTGGTGGTACCACTGGCCGGCATGTTCATTCGTTTGGGAAATCTGATGAACAGTGAGATCATCGGCAAACCGGCTGAAGTGCCCTGGGCATTTGTATTTGAGCAAGTTGATAATGTACCGCGTCACCCTGGACAGCTTTATGAAGCAATAGCCTATCTTCTGATTTTCGGGATAACTAATTTGGTGTATCGAAAAGCAAACAAGCAGAATGGATTCGTTTTCGGTCTTTTCCTGGTGCTTCTTTTCAGTTCCCGTTTTATTATTGAATATTTTAAAATCCACCAATCAGACTTTGAAATAGGTATGACCCTGAATATGGGACAAATTTTAAGTATTCCTTTTATCATTTTTGGTTTGGTCCTGATGATAATAAAAAATAAAAATGTAGAAGAGCATCAGGTGAAAGCGAAGTAATTATTAAATTTAAAATCATTTTTAATTCTAAAATCTGATTTTGCTCCTGGATCCTGAATCACTAAATTTGTCAATAAATATTTTTTTAACCTAAAAATAACCAACTAATGGCAGTTCATTATGACGTTCGATATGCCGCCAGCCCGGCGGATGTAAAAAATTATGATACCGACAAATTACGCAAAGAATTTTTGATTGAGAACCTTTTTGCCGAAGGTGAGGTAAACCTGATCTATAGCCATTACGACCGTTACATTACCGGTGGAGCCGTTCCCGTGGGAGGTTCGCTGGTATTGGAAACAATAGATCCTCTGAAAGCTGAATATTTCCTGGAAAGAAGGGAATTGGGCGTAATCAATGTGGGCGGTGATGGTACTGTGAAAGTAGATGGAGAAGAATTTGAGCTCAAGTACAAAGAAGCACTTTACGTGGGCATGGGTAAAAAGGAAATAGTATTCAGCAGTAATGAAACCGGCAATCCTGCCAATTTCTACCTGGGCTCGGCCCCTGCACACAAAGATTTCCCCACCAAAAAAATCTCCCGTGAGGATGCAGAAGTAGTAGAACTGGGTTCACTGCAAAGCTCCAATGCCCGTACCATCAACAAAATGATTGTGAATAGCGTGGTGGAAGTAAACCAGTTACAAATGGGCTTTACCGAACTAAAAGAAGGTAGTGTGTGGAACACCATGCCCTGCCATACCCATGACAGAAGAATGGAGGTTTATCTGTACATTGAAGTACCTCAGGACCAGGCCGTCTGCCACTTCATGGGACAAACCCAGGAAACCCGCCACATCTGGATGAAAAACAAACAGGCGGTAATTTCTCCTCCCTGGTCGATACATTCTGGCGCTGGCACCAGCAATTATACCTTTATCTGGGCCATGGCTGGCGAAAATCTGGACTACGGTGACATGGACAAAGCCGAACCATTTGAATTGAAATAAAATTAATTGAGCCTTTTCATTTTGGAAGGGCTTTTTTTTGATTGATGACTGGGACTGATGACAGATTTGCTCACCTGTTTATTTATAATTTCAATATTATTAAAAATCAATTTAGTCTAAATTTATCTAAAAAAAAGAGA
>JBPRGG010000077.1:0-2042 GCA_051418075.1 Candidatus Cyclobacteriaceae bacterium M3_2C_046
TAATATAATCAACCAGCCACGGATTTTAATAGGCTCGGAAAATGAGAACCCGGTCTACCTGAACCGCAACGATGCCGGAGGAGAGCGGGGAATCTGGTCTCAGGAAGAAGTTTACGGAAAATGGCGGGTGGATATTCAGGAAGGATTTTACAACGTTACTTTCAAATTTATTGAGCCGGTTGAAAGTGGCGGCAGAATGATGCTGGAAACTGGTCCGATCATTCAGCAAATGAAAAATAACAGCCACACAGACATCATTGAAATGAAAAATGTTTATCTGCCTGATCTAACTGCCGATTTGGTTCCTTTTTACCAGGTAAAACAAAAAAGCATCCTCCCATTTTGGGTTAAGTTGGAAAAAATTGAATAAACCATTTTTCAATTTGCGGTTGACAGAAAAAGTGTATAACTGCAATGAGGCAGCTTATTTTTCAATGGGTTTAAACCGGAATTTTCGTTCTTTGAGAGACTGTAAAATAAACTCTGTCCAACAATATTAATTTTGTAGCGACAGAGAAAAATGGAATCCAAAGAATTTAAAGAAATGCAGGCCAAAGCACTGGAGCAGTTGCGTAGTGGCCAATCCCTCACGGGTAAAGATGGTGTGTTTGCACCTTTATTAAAACAGTTTATCGAAACTGCACTTGAAGCTGAGATGTCAACTCATTTGGATGATGTTGAGCGGATAGCAGGGAATAAACGAAATGGTAAAAAATCAAAAACACTGAAAACTGGTTCAGGTGAAATAGAGATTTCTACACCCCAGGACCGAAGCAGTAATTTTGAGCCACAGTTAGTCAAAAAACGGGAAACAGTCCTTGCCGACAACCTTGCACCCAAAATCATTGGGTTGTATGGTCTTGGAATGAGTTTCAGGGATATGCGAAGCCACATTAAAGAGATGTATGATGTGGAGATTTCCCATTCAACTTTAAGTGAGATAACCGACCGTGTTATTCCACAGGTAAAAGCCTGGCAGTGCCGTCCTCTTGATTCACTTTATACCATTGTGTGGCTGGATGCCATGCATTACAAAGTCAGGGATGAAGGCCGCGTTGTAAGCCGTGCTGTTTATAACGTTTTGGCCATTAATAAAGAAGGTAGAAAGGAGCTTATCGGGATGTATGTTTCAGAGAGCGAAGGGGCCAACTTCTGGCTCGGAGTCCTGACCGACCTCAAGGCTCGTGGTGTCGATGATATCCTGATAGCGTGTATTGATAACCTCAACGGTTTTTCTGAAGCCATATCAAGTGTTTTTCCTGGTGTTGAAATACAATCCTGCATTATACACCAGGTGCGAAACTCGCTGAAGTATGTGGCATCGAAAGACCAGAAGGTTTTCATGAAAGACCTGAAGAAAGTTTATCAGGCCCCTAACAAAGACCAGGCAGAAACAGAATTGCTTAGCCTGGAAGAAAAATGGGGCAAAAAATATCCAGTGGTCATTAAATCGTGGAATACCAACTGGGAAAAATTATCTGCTTATTTTCAGTATGATAAACACATTCGGAAATTAATTTACACGACCAATGCAGTGGAAGGTTTTCATCGTCAAATCAGAAAAGTAACCAAAACAAAGGGGGCTTTCCCTAACGATATGGCTTTGCTGAAATTGATTTACCTGGCAACAGAAAACATCTCGAAAAAATGGACTCAACCGCTCCAGAATTGGGGCCTTACTGTCCAGCAGTTATGTATCAAATTTGGCGACAGAATGAAAATCGACCTCTGATTTTTAATCTTTAAAAGCAAAGAACGAACAGGATTTAAAACCTGTCAAGGGTAAAACAAGCGGCTCCGTTCCTCCGCCGCCCTTGACAGAGTTCAAATCCAGTCCCAAAAAGCTTTTACGATTGAAAAATGGAAAATTGAATTAAATTTGTATGAAAGTAAATAATCAGACAGAGTTTAAATTACATTCCCGTTTTCCCTTTGAATTCTTCAATGTCGATTACCGGTATTTTGCTTACCACACGTTTGGCTTCATCAACCAGCTGTTTTTCGGCAGTTTCTTTTCCGGTTTCTTTTTTTGCAGAAGCGTT
>JBPRGG010000078.1:0-4777 GCA_051418075.1 Candidatus Cyclobacteriaceae bacterium M3_2C_046
CCTTCCCTCTGCCCCTGCAAAACCTTCGCAATGACGGTAAAGGAGCTGGCTGAATCTCCAGCAACCCGCAACCAGCAACCCTCAACCAGCAACCCTCAACCATCAACCCGCAACCCGCAACCAGTCAGTCATTTTGATGAACCGGTGAATAAGACATTAAAAGAATTCTTTGATAAGAATCGGGATTTTAACTATTCCCAGGTCACCCAAACCTGGTCACAAGCCAATGGTACCTGGTATAAAGAATCTGTTAATAAAATCCTGTTGTTGAATATGAACTGATATTACTGACCTTGGTTTATAAGGTGTTTGTGCCTTCCATGCACTTCAATGCCAAAGATAAAATCAATTTGATTGGGTTAGCAATCATTGAATCTTTAATTTTGGTTGAACCAAAAACCAAATGATGTTTGATCTAACCAACAAAACTGCTTTAATTACTGGTTCCAGTGGAGGATTAGGGTTTACCATGGCTGCCGGATTGGCCCGACAGGGGGCCAGGGTTATTCTCAATGGAAGAGACCAAAAGAAGCTGGAGCAGGCTAAACTGGAGATCCAAAAAGTAACTCCCTCTGTGGATGCTTATTCCTTCGATGTTACAGACTCTCAGGCGGTTACCCAAGCAGCTGAGCAGATTATTAATAAATATGGCTGCCCTCATATATTGGTGAACAATGCTGGTATACAACGGAGGTATCCCCTGGAAGAATTTCCGGAGGATGAATTTAACCAGGTGATTGAAGGCAATTTAAAGTCTGCATTTTTAGTGGCTAAAGCTTTGGTAAAGGGAATGATCCAGAGAAAATCCGGTAAAATCATAAATATTTGCTCTTTGCAAAGTGAACTTGGCAGAAATACCATTGCACCTTATGCTGCTGCCAAGGGAGGTTTAAAAATGCTGACCAGGGCTATGGCTACGGAATGGGCCCGGCATAATATTCAGGTTAATGCCATTGGACCGGGTTATTTTAAAACAGAAATGACCCGAAGTTTATATGAAAATAAGGAATTTGACCAATGGCTGACCCATCGTACGCCGGCGAATCGCTGGGGAGATCCTGAGGAATTGATCGGTACGCTGGTATTTTTGGCATCTGAGGCCAGTAGTTATGTGAATGGGCAGATTGTTTTTGTGGATGGAGGGATTACGGCGAGTATGTAAGGGTTTGTGTGGATGTGGGAGGTCTCCAATGATAAAATTAACTGTTTGTATCTTATTAGATATTCTACATTACTTGATCTTTTTTTTGTCTTTTTCATAGTTATAAAAAATTAAATTAAATAAAACGCCTTGATTGGGATATTTACCATGCCTGTTAGTGAAATTACCAGTCAACTCGGTTCAAAACAGCTCATTATACGCCTTTTGCCAGCTTGAAAAGCTATTTTCACGGTCATAAATTCTCCATTTTTCCAGCAATTGTCGGCTGTCATTGAAATAGGCAGGTGGGGCCATTTTTTGAAGCAACCAACCTGCAGCATCCTTGATATCAGGTGATTTATAAAAATGATCCCTGGCATAATGCACATATTTCAAGATTTTAAACCCATCCAGCCAATAAAAGAACTTTTTGTTAAAGGTTTTTAAATGAGGAGAATCACGATTGATTGCCTGTAGATGGGTTTTAAACTGGTTGATTGAAAGAAATTCAGCTATTGATGAGGGTAACTTTGTAATCAAATGATCCTGTTTTGCCTGGGACGCTTTGTAAAATTCATGCTTCAGGCTAAGAAACTGCTGCAGGTGCAAAAATATATCCGGGTGATAGGCCGGAAAACTGTTGTCTGTTTTTTGTAACCATTTTTGCTGACTTTTGCCCGTGCCGAATGGTACCCGGTCAGAACAGCGAGGGGAAGGATACACCGCAGTGGCATTAATCTCAGTGTAGCCTCCCAGGGGAAATATTTTTTGTAAAAAATAGAAGTCCTCCCCGGCCTTTCGCTTATTCATGCCACCTTGTTTCTGGTAGGCGATAGACCGAACTGCCATAGAGGAACCCACAGTAGAGAATGCATAAGGATAACCAGCCCACCTCAGGCCATTGACATAATATCGCAACCAAAGTTCATATTTGGTGATGCCTTCTCTTTGCCTGTAACTGAGGGAGTCATCCAGGGGGTGTTCGAAATAAATGGAAGCCCCCGGCGTATCAGTATGGACCAGAAAATGCTGCTCCAGGGCAGACAAATAATTAGGGGCACAGGTGCAATCCGCGTCAAAACAAGCAATTACTGCTTGATTATGGATATCAGGATGAAGTTGTTTTAACTGGTCAAACCTGCGAACGGCTTCATCCATGCCTGTTTTTCGGGCCAGTCCTACTCCTGCCGTTTTGGGGGGCAGGTCCTTTAACCAGCAGATGTGGAAATCAATTGGGGTAGTTGTTTGACTGACCAGTTCCCGGGCATTTTCATAAGCTTTTCGGTTTATCCGGAATATATGGTCCGGGCAATCCCGGGGTTGGTTGACAATGACAATTACTTCTACTTTGAATTGGGTAGGATTGTTTTGGATCAGCGCTTGCAGGGCCTGGTCCAGCTTTTCTTCAGCTAAAGCAGGTATTACCACAATGGTTCTCAACCGTGGGTCTGGCTCACTATTAATCAATTGATGGGGATAGGCATATCGTTGTAAATAAACGTGGTCTTTCATATGATCAGGGGGATAATCTTTCGATCTTCCATTCCGGTCCTGACAGGTTATAGGCGATACGGTCGTGTAAACGACTGGGACGACCCTGCCAGAATTCTATCCGGTCTGGTTTCAGGCCATATCCTCCCCAATGTGGAGGCCTTGGGACTTTTTGTCCCACATATTTAAGGGCATATTTCACAAATTCTTTTTTCAGGTAATTCCTGGAACTGATAGGTTGACTTTGATGAGAGGTCCAGGCTCCCAATTGACTTTTTCGGGGACGGCTGTCAAAATAGTGGTCAGAAATTTCTGGTGCTACAACCGCAATGGTTCCGGTGATATTGACCTGTCTTTCCATTTGGGGCCAAAAAAAGGTGATGGCACCTTGGGGATTCTGGCTGATGTCCTTTCCCTTTTTACTTTGGTAATTGGTGTAAAATATAAAAGCATTATTTTCAATACCTTTCAGCAATACAATACGGGAAGAAGGTTTTCCGGAAGTGTCTGCGGTAGCCAGGAAAAAAGCATTAGGATCCTGAATGCCTGCATAAATAGCTTCCTGCAACCATTTTTGGAACTGCTCAAATGGATCAGGGGCCACCTCTGCTATATCAAGTTCGCGTTTACTGTATTCCAGTCTTAAATCAGCTAAATTTATCTTCATAAGCGCTCAAAAAACTAACTTTTTAACTTTTCAGTAATGCCAAATGTTGATTGAATTCAATAGAAATTGGATTCACACCCATTTCAGGTTAACAATTATACGATATTTAAGCACTGTAAACTTAAACTATGTGAAATAATTAATGGTTAAAAAAAATAGAACATCTTATTAAAATTTTGTTATATAATTTAACCTAAAATTGTGGATCAAATGATTTAATAAATTTGTTTAATAATTTTAAGGTTTTTATAAACATTTAAGAAAATAAAGTCGTAAAGGAGAATAGATTATATAAACGTTTATAATGAATTATTTTCATTTTCAGGAAGCATTAAAACCAAAAAAAGGTGATTTATTAATCTCTGAGCCTTTTTTGCCAGATCCTAATTTTGTAAGAACCGTTGTCTTGCTATGTGAACATAATGAAGATGGATCATTTGGTTTCGTTCTCAATAAACCTTCTTTACTGAAATATAATGATGTGATGGATGAAGTATCTGATTTCGATGAAATCCTGTATGTTGGAGGTCCGGTGCAACAAGACACTTTGCATTTCATTCACCGGTCAGGTCAGATGGAAGGAAGTATAGAAGTGGGTAATGGCATATTCTGGGGAGGTAATTTTGAGCAACTGCAAATATTAATTGGTAATCATCAGCTGAATCGTGATAACTTTAAATTCTTTGTAGGTTATTCCGGTTGGGCCGGTGGACAATTAGAAATGGAGCTTAAAGAAAAGACCTGGATCATATATGAAAACCCAACTGCGGAAGAGGTATTTGATTATGATCCCAATGATTTATGGAAAAAGGTGTTAGATAATATGGGAGGGAAATATAAGATGATGTCAAATTATCCCATTGATCCACGTTTGAATTGACATTATTTCTTTAAATTTGCCTGATTTATGATCAGAAATGGGTCTAAATAGAAAGTGATAAATTGTTAAATACCCGATAATATGGCAGGGATTAATCATCCTGAAAGTACTTTTAAAATAAAAGGTTCTATGGATCAGCAAGATATTAATAAAGAGGATATTCAAAAAAAATTAGCAGAAGAAAAAGAAGGGCACCAAGTATCTTCTGAACCTGATCAAGATGATGACATTGGGTCTGAGCCAACAGATGCAGATAAAGAACATAATCATCAATCAGTAGAAAATTTGGAGCAGGATGACATGGAGAAAAAGGCCTCTAAGCTAGAGGAACATCCATTGAATGAAAATGCTGCTTCCGCTGAAGAAAAAAATATAGAAACTGAACCCATTTCCGAGCAGGAAATTATAGGAGAATCTTCTTCTGAAAGTTCTGAGGAACAGGTTTCCCCGGAGCAAGAAGTGCAGCAAGAAACCGATGTACCAGCATCCCAGGATGTGGAAGTATCTTCCATTGCCGGTAAAGAAGCAGAAAGTGAAAATAAAGCTGAAAAAGAAGAAGCTGAAAAAGAAGAAGCTGAAAAAGAAGAAGCTGAAAAAG
>JBPRGG010000079.1:0-3967 GCA_051418075.1 Candidatus Cyclobacteriaceae bacterium M3_2C_046
ATGTTTCAGGAATTTTGATTGGGTTGATGGTTCCCCTTTTATTAATTGTAGCTAATAAGCAATTCGGCATTTCTTCTTCTTTGAAACACATTTGTGCGGCCTGCGTGCCTTCGAATATCAGCTTTTTCAATTATAATTGGAAGGAAGAGAGCTGGAACCTGTTTTTTGTAGCAGGAATTGTGCTGGGAGGTGTATTGGCTCAAATTATTTTCCCGGCGGAAGGGTTGGTGGAACTTTCCCGGCAAACCATTGATGACCTAAAAGCATTGGGAATTTCAGACTTTTCAGGAATTCTACCAGCCCAGATATTTTCCTGGTCAAATGCATTTAGTGTACAGGGTATTCTGTTTTTGGTGATTGGCGGATTCCTGGTAGGCTTTGGCACCCGTTATGCAGGAGGATGCACTTCAGGACACGCCATTATGGGATTGTCCAATTTACAAAAAGCTTCCTTATTTGCTGTAGTTGGCTTTTTTATCGGTGGTCTGATGATGACCTACCTTTTTCTTCCTTACCTGATCTGATGATGAAAAATTTGAAATTCTTACTCCTGGGTACTTTTTTCGGATTGGTGCTTACCAAATCAGAGGTGATCTCTTGGTTCAGAATCCAGGAAATGTTTCGTTTTGATTCATTTTATATGTATGGAATTATTGGAACTGCCGTAGTCGTAGGCTACCTGTCGATCATACTTATAAAAAGGTTAAATATAAAAACCACAAACGGAGAGCCGATCACCATTGAACCAAAGTCATTTCATAAAGGCAATATCATTGGTGGTACTATTTTTGGATTGGGCTGGGCCATTACCGGCGCCTGTCCCGGACCTTTATTTGCATTGATTGGCAATGGTTTTACGGTAATTATCATTCCATTGATCAGCGCGATTTTCGGAACCTGGGTATATGGTTATTTTAAAGAAAAGCTACCTCACTGATTGTAATTCCAATAGTTGGCTGCAAACCGACGGGTACTTAATCCCACCAGGTCGATAGCCCAGATTTTAGCATCATTGAAAAATGTTTTCAAGATCCCTTTCTCCATAAATCTTCTTGAAGAAGTTTTCATGGGCTGCTCTGTGACAAGATCAAGCCGACCATACTTTTTTAATATTTTACAATAATGAGCAGCTTCCATTATGGATAATGCTGGAAATCCTCCTACGGCTTCGTGAATGTTTCTCCTCACAAAAATCCCCTGATCACCATAAAAACGATGACGGACGGAATATCTGAAATGGTTGATGGTTTCAATTATTTTCATCGCGTAATGAGATGTATCAAATTTTAGCCGAAAAGCGCCACCAACTACCTCAGAATCTTGCAGGCTGGAAAGAATCAAATGGTCGAAATTTACCGGAGGTGTAGAATCGGCATCCAGAAAAAGCAGCACATCCCCGGTGGCTTGCTTTGCTCCATAATTTAAGGCCATGAATTTACAACCTTTAAATTCTCCCTTTACATGAATATTTGTTAATCCAGCCTGGTAAGCCAATTCTTCTGTTCGGTCCTCAGAACCACAATCTACTACTACAATTTCGACCACATTTTGGGCATTGGAATAAATCGCACTTATGGTTTGAGGTAAATATTCCGCCTCATTCAAGGTGGGTATTATGATGCTGATAGACTGATTGAGAATAGAACCAGGCATGATTTATTTTCAAAAAAATAATAAAAATCGGTGTGTCATACTTTTGAAAAAGCAGATTCCGGATAGTGTTTTTCAATAAAATGGTTTACATCAATAACATCTGAAGCCCTGGTTGTTGTTTTCTCAGCTAAAATTTTAAAGTCATTGATTAGAAAAATTCCAGAGAGCCTGAAACCATCACCTTCAAGTTTTCCCGGGAGATAACCATTTCTCAGAAAAGCCCTGACGCCTTGCTTTATTTCCTTCCAGCCAAACATTTGTGCATAATTACCTCTATCAAGTTTAAACGTCTGATACAATACACCATCAGGATCACTCACATGATCGATCCCATTTAAATTGAATTGACGGAAATATCCTTCAGCCCGCTCACAAGCTGACATGTGTACCAATATGATTTTTACTTTTCCCTGAAGGTGTTGATAGTTTTTTGCCAGTCCAGATAAGGTTTCTTTACAAAAAGTGCAGCCAAAATGGCGTAGGAACAACATCACCACCGGTTCCTCCGATTGAATTTTCGCTATATTTTGATTATGAAAAGAATTAAACCCCGATGAATTCAACAACTGTTGCCAGGATTTAGTATTTCCTGTCTTTTCACTTTTTTGAGATTCCCGGAAAACTGCCAGCAAAATCAAAGTGAAGGGAACCCACCAGATGATGTCATTTGTTAAAATATTCAGGCCAAAAATCCATTCTATTTTATCCTGAAGGGCATAAAAGACGAAGCCGACCGGGCCAAATATCTTACCCAGCCAGCCTACCAGTATAATAGGCCAATGACGAACCGGATCCTGAGCAGCAATCAGATAGCCCAGCCCATAAACACCAACTATCATTCCGACCGATTGCCAGATAACAGGATATACCGGGTCGGGAAGACCGGTTAATCTGAAAAAGGCAAATGGGAAAATCAGGATCCAGGCTCCATAGAGCATGTTGTAGTAACCAGCCAGCTGAAGGGCGATTTTATGCCATTGTTTCATAATGCATTAAAAAAATTGTTGGAGCCGAATGTTTCAATTATTCGGTAGTTCCTGATCAGGTAATGGCATTTTTGCTGATTTGCTTTTGTCGACTGCTTTTGAATCGGGAAGTTTTATTTCTTTTGTACTTATGTTTGGTATTCCTGCGCTGTACCCTTTTACGCCATCTTTTGAATGAACCGGCTTTCAGATTTCTCCGCATCAAACGGATTACCCCCGGCTCCGGTAAACCAAATTGAAATTCAATGGCTTCAAAAGGTGTTCGATCTTCCCAGGCCATTTCGATGATGCGATCCAGATCTCTTTCCGATAGATGATCCATTTATACTTTATAATATTCCACAAAATTACCGGCATAGTCGGCCACTTTTTGCACCAGCCTTTCCTGCTCGGCATCGCTCATCCCGTTGAAGCTATTGGCCAGATCGATTTTCTCCTGTAGCATCGCTGAATCTTTTGCGCCCGTCACCAGCACATCGATTGGCATTGATAAAGCAAAATGGATGGCATCTTTAATTGATATGTTATCAATGACTTTCTCATCACTGCGACGTCCTCCTTCGAATCCACCACCCCAAAACGCACCACCTGAAAGGGTTTTCATAGCAATCACACCTCTTTTTCGTTCTCTCAAAACAGGAATCACCTCTTTGATAAAGCTTTGATAACTTGGATCCAACACATTTACCGGAATCATATTAGCTTCCATAGTGTTACCAATTTCATCGAATACATAACGGTTAGTTTTCGGCTGGTGATGACCTGAAAATCCAATATGCTTCACCTTTCCACTTTCTTTGGCTTTGATAAATACATCCAGCATTCCTTTTTTCCGCAACTGGTCAAATTCTTCCGGAGTGTCGATCTGATGCATCAGCCAGAGGTCGAGATAATCGGTTTTCATTCTACGTAAAGAACCCTCCAAATGCTCCTGGGCTGTTTCGCCATCCCGTGCTTTGGTCTTTGACAACAGAAAAATATCTTCACGGTATTTCGGAGTCAGAAACTTTCCATATTTTCGTTCATTCTCGCCGCCAACATAAGATTCTGCCGCGTCGAAAAACCTGATTCCACCTTCAATGGCGGTTTCAATAGTCTTTTCTGCTTCTGTGTCGCTCATTCTACCGACATGAAAGCCACCTACACCCATCATAGTCACTTTTCTGCCGGTACTGCCAAAATCCTTCAAAGGCATCAACTCTCCCCACCGGTCTTTTTGTCCTTTGCTAACTTGTGAAAATAATGGCAAGGAAAAGCCTGAAGCAGCCATTCCCAGGGAACTTACTCTAATAAATTTTCTGCGCTTCATAATTGGTAGTTTGAATTTT
>JBPRGG010000080.1:0-28281 GCA_051418075.1 Candidatus Cyclobacteriaceae bacterium M3_2C_046
TTCCTGTTGTAAGTCTAGGCAATAATCCATACCCTCGTCATAAAAACTATGGGCGGCAATCTGAATGCCGGAAAAAGGCAGTTTGGTATACCTATTATCAGCATTATTACCAAATGTCTGCAAGGGAAAAAGGCCGGTTGCCACGGTTGATAAGGTTGCTTGTTCTATAAATCTTCTTCGATCCATGCTTAATATTTTTGTGAAATATCTATACCATCGATATGATTAAAATATTCATAAATATAAATATTATTAATAGAAAACCATGCTATCATAGAGGATTCTCTTCGAGTTGCATTAAATCAGACGATAAGCTTGCGCAAAAACCAGTAACCTAAAAAGATTTGCGATCGATTAGTTCCATCTTTAGGAATGTGTTCGTTTCGATTTTTGCGACGATGGAATTGTAGAAGCTTTGAGCTATTTCCTGAAAATTGAATTGTATAGTGGAGATTCCGATGAATTCTTTAAAAGGTTTTTCATTTAATGAAATGACACCAATGTCGTAGCCGAATTCAAATTGCTTACTTTTAGTCGCTTTTAACAAACTAAAAAGGTCGTCATTATCCAATACAAAAAATAAATGGTTGGTCAAAACTTCCTCTGTAACTATTCCATCCATCAATGAATAATTGATTTGGTTTATTTCACAGAATTTTTGAAATCCTTTGATCATTTGGTAATGAAAATTCTTGTTTTCCGGCATTACCAGACTGATTCGTTGGTAAGTCTTGATTCTATCAGCATACTTCTGGAAAATCTCAAAAAGTTGTTCACCAACCAAATCCAAATCAAAAAGCTGGAAATTATCTTTCGGATGACTAATATACAGTTGCTTTTCGATAGGAATATGGGAAGCAATTCTTTTCAAATCGCACTTATCCTGCGTATTGAAAGGACTCAAAATGAAATAATCAAATTCACCCAGCTTACTATTCAAAAAATGAATCATGCCATCCGTGTTGGAATAACAGTATGTAAAAAGCTCAGCCTCATTATTTAATTTTTCAACCAATTCATCGTATATGTACTTATTTTCGAAGTTGACCTCTGAAAGAATGAGAAGCACTTTACTGGGAAGGTCTAACTTTAAATCTTTATTCACAAAATAACCTCTTCTGGGTACTGATTGAATAATTTGTTGATCATGTAATTCAAGATAAGCCTTGTTGATTGTATCTTTAGAAACATCCAGATCAAGACTTAAATCAATAATGGAGGGGAGTTTTTCGCCTAATGCCAACTCGCCATCCTTGATTTTTCTGATAATATAATTCACTACCTTTTTATACTTGGGAATCACAGTAGATTCCTTTATATAATGCTCATTCATAATTACTTAGGTTTACATTCTATTCAAAGTTAACCCTTATATTGCCTGATTATTTGGACAAATATTGCAATTGATTGGACAAATATTTCACTTAAAGAAAATCAGGAATGCAGGTGTCTTTCTATATATTCTTTGGGAGACAACCCCATAAATTTGGTAAAACACCGGGAGAAATAGGCAGGGTCATTGAATCCCACTTGATAAGCTACCTGAGATATGTTAAACAAGCCATTAGTGAGTAAATTTTCCGCTTTCTTCAATCTAAAGTTTCGTAGTAGTGTATTTCCAGAGTAATTAGTTAAGGCTTTTAATTTTCGATAAAGCTGGGTATGCGAAAGATTTAATTTCTCTTCAATCTGCGCAATATTGAAATCCGGATCCTGATAGTTTTCTTCCAGAATATCGTAAAAAGATTTCATGAATTGATTCGACAAATCGGATGAGGGACTGTTTTGATGATCACTACCTTTCTGGTATTTCTTTTTCAACTGATCACGAAGTTTTAGTAAATTTACGATTCTCGACCGTAGTAACAGAAAATTGAACGGTTTGGTTACATAATCATCTACCCCTTTCGCATATGAGTCTATTTGCGACTTTAATTCTGCTTTGGCAGTAAGCATGATGAATGGGATATGGCTAGTTATCCCATCGCCCCTCAGTTTCTGCAATAATGCATCACCATTCATTTTCGGCATCATAAAATCACTGATAATCAAATCAGGTATCTTTTCAATGGCTTTTTGAAATGCCATTTCTCCATTATTTACGGCCAGGATCTGATATGAATTTTTCAGATTTTCCACCAAATAAGACAATAACTGGGGCTCATCCTCAGCGATTAATAAAAGTGGTTTCTTCTTCTCAGTATCAAGTACCTCGAAATAGTCGTCATTTTTTGTCCCTTCTTCCATAATCTTTTCGGTAATAATTCCGGAATCCAATAAAAACTGGCTACTTAAGGGTAATCGAAAAAGTACTTTGGTACCATGCTCTGGTTTACTTTTAATTTTAATTTGGCCTTTATGCATTTCAATAAGTTTCTTCACTAGAGAAAGACCAATGCCATCACTCTTTTCATTTACAGGACTATTACTAGAAAAATATCGATCGAAAATTCTATTTAATAAAGTTGATTCTATGCCTTTGCCACTATCAGCAATGATCATATTAAACCAGATGGGCAAGTGATGATCATCATAGCTGATGTTTATCTTGATGAATATATTGCCTCCTGGTGGCGTATGCTTGAGTGCATTCGATAAAAGGTTGAAAATAATTTTTTCCAATACATCCTTATCAAAAAATCCCCAGCAACTTTGGAGGTATGAATTCAATTCAATATCTATGTTCTGTGATTCGGCTTTAAATTGGAAATTGCCGATGATATCTTTACAGGATTTAATGATATCTTCGTAATGGTAATTTAAAATAATTCCTTCTTCTTGTATTTTAGTCAGATCAATGATTTGATTAATCAATTTTTGTAACCTTTCTGCATTATTAAGAATCACCCTGAACGACTCAATTTTTTTGTTATCCAAAATAAAATCCCTTTCATCAAACATTTTTTGAAGAGGTGTTATAATTAAAGATAAAGGGGTTTTAAAATCGTGGGAAATATTGGTATAAAACTCGGATTTCAGGGAATCTATTTCCCGGGCTTTTCTAGCCTCCACTTCATTTATTTTAATACTATTTTTAAGGTTAATCTGATCGATAGTTATTTGCCGGCTCAGATATAAGAAACCAAAAATAAGTATCCCATAAATACCAAATGCCCAGTTTGTCTTCCAGGGGGATTGCTTAATACTAAAAGGAAATGTAGCCAACTTACTTTCCAGGGATGAGTCGCTAATCACTGCTTTTACTAAAAATCTAAAATCGCCTGGTGGTAGATTACGAAAGTTGATATTATCATCGACTGAGCTGTAATTCCAATGCTCATCCAATCCTTCCAGCTTATAGGCGTAATTTATTTTGGATGATCTGTTGTAATTAAATGAGGAAAACCCGAAAGAGACATTCTGTTGATGATGCTTCAAAACAATTCGTTCCTCATTATTATGCATATTTATTGAGAATGACTCTCCATTTTTATCCTGAACAGATACTTCAGCAATTCTGACAGGAGGTATATAATGATCTATTTTGATGGAGTCCGGATGGAATAAATTGAAACCTTTGTAGCCGCCAAAATATAATTTCCCCGAACTACTTTGCCAACTGCTGTTGATGATAAAGCTTTTGTCTTGTAGCCCATCGCTAATGGTGAATTTATTAATACTTTCCGACTTAGGATCAAAGCTAAATATTCCATTGTTGGAACTGGTCCAGAAAACACCATTTTTATCTTTTTGGAGTGCCTTAACGTCATTGTCCGGCAATCCTTCATCCGTTGTGAAGAGCTTCAGTTCTGCCGTTTGTCTATCTAACCTGGCCAACCCTGCCCCCCTGGTACCAATCCAAAGATATTTTTCAGTAACCAGGAGATTATTTAATTCCTTAACATCTTCAAAAGCCGATGGAAAGGCGATTCTATAGGAAGTATACTTTTTACTTTTGGTATTAAGATAAATAATTTGTCGGTCGGCCGTGGCAAGCCAGTAATTATTTTGTTGATCAACATACGTAAAGTTAATATTTTCAAGTCCTATGTTCAGATCATAATTCGAATCTTGACCATATCGGGTAACCCGGTAGGTCTGATTTTCCAGGATAAATAAACCCTGGTTGGATGCAATAATGATATTATCCTGATTATCTGTGGTGATATGCGCTATGGAAAGCAAATATTCATCGGTTCCTAATATTCTTTCACTCGTTATCGGAATAATCTGATCATTGGTTTTTTTAATGATAAGCCCATGATGCCGGGTGCCCAATATCAAATTTCCTTTAGAATCGATTGCCAGGTTCCTTACCTTTTTTTCTTTTATTTGCATCGGATCGTTTGGCAAGGCTTGATAATCAATAACCTGACGATAATCGGAACTGATTCTACTTAGACCTCCTCCGTTAGCAACCCAGATATCACCTTTTTGATCTTCCACCATGGAGGGAACATTTTGTCCTTTCCAGTCTTTTAGTAAATTAAAATGTGTGAAATTTTGGTCATTACCCAGCCAGAGATTGAGTCCTTTAATATAAGTCCCTATCCAAAGGTTGTCTAAATCATCTTTATACAAACAATTTACACCTTCCCCGGAAATGGTATAATCGGTTCGGTCTCTTAAAATATGCTTTATGGTATGATCAGGTTGTTCTAAAATATTGATTCCTCTGATGGAAGAGCTCACCCAGATTCTGCCTTCTTCATCTTCTTCAATGTGTTTAATCAAATTCGAAGTTAATCCATGTGGTTGATTACCCCTTTTCAAATGTTTAACCAGTTCAAAGTCATGATTAAAAACATATAATCCATGGCTTAAGGTGCCGATATAAATGAAACTTTCATTGAAATATAAAGAAGAAATTTTTTTCTGAGCTTCGTGAAAATGCTCTTTGAGATCGATGCTTTGAAATGACTGATTATTAAAATGATAAATACCTATTTGGCCGTTATTATTAGAAAACCAAATCTGATCCTCAGAACGAAATATAGCCGTAATACTTTTGAAATCGAATCCTGAGATGATATTGAGCTTTTTTATTTTATCGGTAACTAAATTATAGGTAAGGATACCTTCACTGGCAATAAGCCATAATCTTTTTTGTCCGTCCTCCGTAATATCTTGTAAATGATATATCTCGTCTTCAAACACCCCGTCAAATTTGGTCTCAAAGGATAAATCTTTTGTATTTATCTTTTGCAAATGATCATTTTTGGTAGTGAACCATATTTGATTATTCGAGTCCCGGAATAAATCGGAAATGGAATGATGAGCAATTCCATTGCTATCAGAAGATTGATAGAGAAAGTTGTCTATATAATAACCATCAAAACGATTCAAACCATTTTCTGTGCCAATCCATATAAACCCTTCTTTATCCTTTACAATACAGTTTACGCTATTGTGAGAAAGTCCTTGCTCACTGGTTATATTCATAAATCGCTCTATGATCGGGCTAGCCAAAACCCGACTGTAAAAGATAGTAATGAGAAATATGAATAAATATCTTCGAACCATGCTATTGTAAAATTAAACTGTGCCTAGCTAATATAAACTGTTAAAAAGCCTTAAATTATATAGTTTCTGCAAGAAATCTATCCGGTATTGTCTGGTTTTATATTTCATTTTTCGCTAAATAATTAAGGTAGGTAAACACTTTTCCCGGAAGCACCCATGTACTGATTCCACTTCGAAGAATAACCTGGTAAAGATTTGCAGAAGATATGAACTCCATTAAATAAAAATGGATCTTCCTGGGTAGAATTATATACGTAAATAAGTTCTAAGATTTGGTCATTATCCATATCTTCCAGTAAAAGGGTAGAACCAATATTGGTGCCTGAATTTTCAAGCATTAAAATTGGTTTTTCACCTTGAACATTGAATTGATAAAGCATATTTTTATAAATATACTGAGGCATGCCGGATTCAGGGGCATAGTTTGTTGCATGGTTTTCATTGATTACGTGTAATATAAGATCCTCAGTGCCATTTTCTTTTCGCACAGGAATAGGTGATGAATATTGCAGATTTCCCAGACTATCGACCACTATAGACTTACCGGTTTTTCCATCAATTACTAACTGTATCGACCTTTCAATTTGAGGCCAGCTCCCTTTACCAAAATTAACAAAAAAATCAGGTGTTTTATCTCCTACCAACTGGCCAACCGCTGGTTGGGAATGTGTTTCAAAGTCACTTCCTACATCTACCTTCCACAAAGCTTCATAGTTTTTTCCATTGATCGCACATACGATCCCTTCATAACCATTAATGACGATATCCAGTACTTTGTCTTGATTGAGTTCGATCAATATCGGGGGAGCAATAAAACCTTTGTTTTTTCCTGTTACGATCGTGTGATATTCGGAAATATTATCATCCAGGATATCGTGAATATCCGTTACATAGAAATTACCGGAGACTGTTTCTCCTCCGGTTCCAAAAAAGACCCTTGACGAAGTATCATTAGTTAAGACAACCGGTGACATATAAGTTTCCTTGCCATCCGGCATTGGCGCTTTGGCCAGTACCTTTCCTGTTTTGGATGAAAATATCATCAAATACCCTGTTGGTCTAATTGAAACTTCCGGAGGAGCCTTCACAAACCCCCCGTAAGATACTATGACATCTTCCATCCCATCGTCATCAAGATCAGACACAAATTGTGGTGTAAAAAAATTGAGCACAGATGTATCGTTTTCGAAATCGAATGCCGGATTATGCGCCATATATTCCCAAATAATTTTCCCGTCTGTTCCACTGATCGCCATAAATTGAGCTGATCTGCCACCAATCAATACGTCTGGCACTTCATCTTCATTAAGATCTTTAAAAATGGCGCTACCCACCATTTGATTTCTACAAGACTTCCTCCAAAGTAAGCTTCCATCACGTCCGTTGATTGCTAAGACACCATTTTCAGAAGGCTCCCATTCCTGCCTTCCCCCTGCACCGACCACAATATCTTTTACCTGGTCTTGATTGAGATCTACTGCACGAGGCGATGAATAAGTACCTGCATTTTTGAATTCTGCCTGCCATTCAATTTTTTTTTGACAGCCGACCCCAATAATTACAGCAACCGACAAAAATAATAACCTCATTTTCATCCAATAAATCCAGAATGTATTTTAGAAATAATGATCAAAAATATTAAATTGAGATGGAATTTTATTAATAATATATATACAATAATATTTTATCAGTACAAAACCGGTCAGTATTCTCAAGAATTAGTGTAATATTAATTAAATGAAAAAGCAATTTATGGCTAGTAGAATGATGATGATATATGGTCGCCTATTAGTAATGACTTTACTGATGAGTTGTAACCAAAATACAAGTATGTTTCAGTTGGTTGGGAATTCCGGTATTGAATTTACTAATCAATTGGTTGAAAATGATTCGATGAATATTCTGGATCTTGAATATTTTTACCGGGGCGGAGGTGTTGCTATTGCAGATGTCAATAATGATCATTTACCAGATGTGATTTTGGGTGGTAATATGGTGCCTACCAGGCTATATCTGAATCAAGGTGATTTCAAGTTTAAAGATATCAGCGAAAAATCCGGTTTTAGGGTTACCAAGTGGGTCAATGGAATCAGCCTGGCCGACATTAATAAAGATGGATTCCTTGATATTTATTTGTGCGTGGGTGGATCAAATAACCCGGATTTAAGAGAGAATCAATTTTTTGTGAGTGAATCAGTTGATAAAAATGGCATTCCAAATTATCAGAATAAGGCAATTGAGTATGGAGTAGCAAGTAATCGAAGCAGCACTCAGGCTGCATTTTTCGACTACGATTTAGACAACGACCTGGACATAATGCTGGTGAATACCGATGCAAGCAATAAAAATCCGAATGTAGTCAGGATAAAAATAAATGATGGATCGGCCGGCAACACTGACCAATTATTTGAAAATCAGCTTGGTAAAACTGGCAAGTTTATCAATGTGTCAGATTCCGCAGGTATTATATACGAAGGATTTAGTCTGGGATTGTCCGTTACAGATATCAATCATGATGGTTGGCCCGATGTTTATGTAGCTAATGATCATATCAGCAACGATGTGTTTTATATCAACCAGGGCAATAAAACATTTGAAAATCAAATTGATCAGATATTACAAAACCAAAGCTTTTATAGCATGGGGGTACTCAGCAAAGATTTTGACAACAATGGCCTTTCTGACATTCTGACTTTAGACATGATGCCCGAGACAAATGAAAGAAAGCAAAAAATGATGATGGCTATGAATATATCCAGGTTCAAAATGGCGGAAGATTATAATTACCAAAGACAATTTATGCGCAATGCTTTACATGTACATAAGGGGTTTACACAGTCAGGTAAGCCGATCTTTTCTGAACAGGCGCAATTTTCCGGTATCCATAATACTGATTGGAGTTGGGGTTCGGTAGCAGCTGATTTCGACTTGGATGGCGATAATGATATCATTGTTGCTAATGGATATGCCCGGGATATTACAAATCTGGATTTTGTTTATTACCAGAAAACCATGGGGTATTTTGATGAGTTTCTGGAAGATCCGGATTATAAAAATAAAGTCAATAATCAACCTCCCATATATCTTTCCAACTATGCATTTTCTAATGTGGGTAACTCGAAATTCGAAGATATATCCCGGGAATGGGGCTTACTGGAAAGTAACCTTAGCAATGGCATAGCTTATGGGGATTTGGATTCAGATGGGGATTTGGATTTAGTGGTCAACAGGCTGAATAGCCCGGCATTGATATATAAAAATCATGCGAAAAGTGAATCTAATCACTACTTGAAAATCATTCCATTTGATCATAAAGGCATATTCGCCTATGGCAGTAAAGCCTATGTCTATTCATCTGATGGATTACAATTTGAAGAACTATATCCTATTCAGGGTTATCAATCAAACCAGGAACCGGTACTGCACTTCGGACTTGGAGAACAAAAGGTAATTGATTCGCTGGTTGTCATCTGGCCTGATCGTACTGCCATCAAAATTGCACATCCTAAAATAGATACTACTTATCAGCTGCATCAATCTAAGCTGAGCACCTACCCTGCTACACAGCAAATACCAGATCAAAAATCAAAAATCATATTTAACCTTGACAATTTTCAAGTCGATTGGCGACACGAACCTCCTACGCCATACAAGGATTTCTATAATCAACCCCTGATACCGCAAACCTACTCCAAAGAGGCTCCCCAAATTGCCAAAGCTGATATAGATGGCAATGGCCTGATTGATTTCTATGTTTGCACAGGATTAGAGCAGGAAGGTCAAATCTTTTTGCAAACTGCAACCAACCAATTTTCTGTGGCTAAAATGGATAAGGGAGGACATTTTGATGACATGGATGCTGAATGGATTGACCTAGATCAGGATGGTGATCTTGATCTCTATGTTTCCAGTGGTGGGGTATCGTTCATGAATGGGCATAAAACCCTTATGGATCGTTTATATTTAAATACTAAGCAAGGATTCCAACTTGCCCAAAAACAATTGCCCGATCTGAGATCTTTTACAAAAGATGTTATATCTCTTGATTTCGATCAGGATCAGGATATGGATTTGCTGGTGTTCGGTAGAATGGTTAATGGAAAATTTCCAAGCTCCCCGCAATCCTATCTTTTGCAAAATGAAGAAGGTAATTTTTTAGATGTGAGCGCTCAATATTTACCCAATTCCGGAAAATTAGGGATGATCGCATCCGCCGATCAGGCTGATCTGGATGGGGATGGTGTGGAGGAAATTATCTTGGCTGGCGAATGGCAGGCGATAAAGATACTATCCTGGCATCTGGATCACTATGAATTGGAACCGCTTAACGGATTTGCACATCAGAAGGGGTGGTGGCAAAATGTTCAAGTCGCTGATATCAATCAAGATGGAGCCCCTGATATTTTAGCCGGTAATATTGGTTTAAATAATGTATATGCAGAAAATTTGCCGCTGGAGCTTTTCAATGTAGACCTGGACAAAGATGGCTCGCCTGAACCCTTAATCGGTTGGCATATAAAAAACATGGATGGTGAAAAAGACCTCTATCCTTTGGCGCAAAGAGATGCCTTGATCGCTCAGGTTCCTTCTTTAAAAAGATTCTACTCCGATTATGAACAATTTGCCAATGTTAAAATTGCTGACCTGCTGAAATTAGGTAATGAAGATTACCAAGAATATAAAATCAATTTCATGGAATCAGCGATCTTTATTAATGATGGAAAGGCAAACTTTGACATGATTTCACTTCCGCTGGAAGCTCAGCTAGGACCTGTTAATAAGTTTATTGTAGAAGATTTCAATCAGGATCAAAAGCCAGACATACTCTGCATGGGTAATAATGAGAAACTGGAAGTAGCTATGGGATGGAACAACAACTTTCTGGGAGCATTTTTGATCAATGATGAAACATTCGAAGCAGTGGATAATTATGATTGTAATCTTTTCCTTAAAAGTCAGATTAGAGATGCTGTAAAAATCAATGATCAGTCTTTATTGTTGGCCAATTACGCCGATTCATTGCAAGTATTGAGTTGGGAATATACCCCTGATTCCAGGCACCTCGACGAATCATTCTAAAATCCCATTTAACTCGTCAATCCGGTACCTTCTGTCGGCGGGTAAATCATGAAACACCTGTCGGGTTTGAGACCCGGCCCATTCAATGATCAATTTTTTTATGCGGTCGCTTTTACGGATCTCCCCGGGTAAGAAGGATAACTTTCATCCCATATACCTGCTGCATCTACCATGTGAACTCCGGACAATATCGGACTTTGGTTTGTATTGCAACCTCATCCGGTTCACTTTGGCCTTTTATGCAGTTTCTGTTGGTCAGGCCGGGACTTTGCCTCCGGCTTCCTTCAGATTCCACCTCGCGATGGACACCTTGCCTTTGCCTAACACTTCCTACTGTCAAGCGTGTTCGGGACATGCCCCTATGCTATCGCCCATGCCGGGCGCATAATAAAAAATCCGACCCATATATACAGGTCGGACTTGTTGCGGACTATAAATATAAATATTCTATTGATCAGATGCAGCCCAAACTGGTTTTTGAACCAGGGCTGGATTTCTATCAATTGCACTTTGAGGATAAGGTAATTTCCAGTGCCTTGCAGGAGTAAATGCTGAAAAGTCATTATCATCATTATCTGTATCACCTGCTACGATAGCAGCAAAAGCATCAGTAATCAGATTTGGCATCGAGTTTCTTTTTCTCATAAAATCAAACCATCTTTTAGCCTCTCCAAATAGTTCCCAGCGTCTTTCTTCCAAAATGGTCATAATATCAACCTCTTCGCTCGAGAAATCAGATAGTCCGGCTCTATTTCTGACTGCATTTAATGATGCAAGTCCATCAGCACTTAAATTTCCATCTGCTAGTAGATCCGCTTCCGCGTGGATAAGTAGCAACTCAGCATATCTTAAAACCGGAAAGCCTAAAGTAGATCTACCGTTTACATTTTTTGAGTTTTCCTGATACCAAAACTTCTGGAAGCCCATACCATTTACTCTGTGACAACATCTATTTTGATTAACCTGATCATAAAATCCGGTAGTGTCACCATTTACAATAATGGGCTCATCCTGAAACCAAATAGTATAGTCTTTACGGGCATCATTATCATCCCATTGCTCCTTAATTGCTTCGTATATGTAAGCAAAGCCAAAACCCCACATATTGTTACGATTACGCATTTGACGTGGGTTCATAGCCATTGGAAACTCAGAAGCCACATTTCCATCACTCCAGTTACCACCACTATTGAAATGATTAACAGTGAAAATATGTTCCTTTCCATTTTCATTATATGTTTGGAAAATTTCTACCAGATTTTCTTCCGGTGTGGGTAAGTCATTAAATAATCCATACGGGCCATTCTGTATCACTTCTTCCGCTTTTTGTTCAGAGATTGAATACCATTCAGATTTACCTAATTCATCCGCACCATATAAGTAAATTTTGGATAACATCGCTTTCGCTGACCAACTTGTTACACGTCCTTTTTGGGCTGGCGTAGCTGATAAATTATTCTCTGCAAACTCAAGGTCTTCAATTGCCTGATTATATAATGCTTCTGCGCTGGAGGCTTCTACTGCAAAACCTGCGGGATCATCAGGTACTTCTAACACGATAGGCGCTTCTCCCCAAATTAGAGTTAGCATGAAATAGGCAAATCCACGTAAAAACCTTACTTCAGCAATTGCCTGATTTAGTTCTGCACCGGATACATCTGCTTCGGCTCCTCTTGTAATTACCTGGTTAGCTGAATTTATTAGTTGATAAAAACCAATATATGGAGCCCTGATGCCATTGCTGGTTGGGTCATAATTGAATGAAGTCCAGGTAGCAGTGGATCCATCGGTTGTGCTGGATCCGGTATAGACATTGTCTGTAAATTGTTCGAACCCAACAATATAAGATCTATGAAGTGAATTTCCCTTAGTCAAACCTGCATAAGTTGCTACAACCGCTTGCTGCAAGTCATTGCTGGTTTTAAAGAAGTCCTCTCCAGTTGGTCCAGTCGGGTCTTGCTGATCCAACATATCAGTGCAACTGCCAATTACAATAATAATCGTTAAAATAGGAATTATAAATTTTTTCATTATTTTGGATATTTTAATTTATCTAAAATGATACTTGTAAACCAATAGTATATTGACGTGTAAGCGGATATGTACCATTATCTACACCTGCAGTTTCAGGATTATCTGAATCCCTTAGCCCGATTTCTGGGTCGTATCCGTTATACTTCGTGAATGTAAGCAGATTAGTACCAACTGCATAAACATTAACACCCCCTCTGGTCAACCCAACAGATTCTAACCAATTTTTAGGAAATTGATAAGACAGTCTCACATTTTTTAATCTTACAAATGATCCATCTTCAATACCCCTGTCAGATGTTCGCTGGTTCGCATTAGGATCGGTAAACACAGCCCTGGGCACATCATTGCTAGTACCTTCTCCTTGCCAACGATTGAGAATGGTGGTCCTTTTATTCTCAAATAACGCCAGTGATCTTTCTTGTCCCATTCTGAGGGCATTATAAAGATCTACACCTTGAACACCCTGGAAGAAAACTGATAAATTTATTCCTTTGTAACTCAAATTATTGTTGAATCCCCAGGTGAAATCGGGTATTGTACTTCCTATAATTACCCGATCGTTATCAGCATCAATGAACCCATCATCATTCTGATCTACAAACCGGATATCTCCGGGAGCGGTATTGAAAGCCTTGGTATTATCATCTGTATTACCCGTATAGGTAGGTAATCCTGTGTCTTCGTCGAACTCCTCAACACTTTGGTTTTGATAAGAATGACTGTATACTTCGTCCCAATTTTGGAATAAACCATCAGTCTCAAATCCATATAGCGCTCCCAATTCTTCTCCTACTCTTGTAATATTTTGTCCTGAAAAACGATCAGCATTTTCTGGTAAATTTATTACTTCATTTTTGACAGCAGAAAAGTTAAAATCAGAAGACCAACTAAAATCATTCTTATGCATATTCACACTGTGTAAGGCAAATTCGAAACCTTTATTACTTATTTCTCCCAGATTTCCGGTTGGATTATCAATAGCTCCTACCTCAATAGCCGGAGCAAAAGGCAATAACAAACCATTAGTTGTTTTATCAAAATAATCAATGGTTATTTCAAGTCTTTGATTAAACATACCAAGGTCAACGCCAAAATTCAACATCTCTATCTCTTCCCAGCTAAGAAATACATTAGCTAATCTGGTCAATATTGCACCGGGAACCACACCACCGTTAAAAACATATTCCTGGTCACTTCCAGCACCTATTCGAGAGTTCCATTGGTAGAGTCTAGTGTTATCACTCCCGCTTACACCCCAACCGGCTCTTAATTTCAAATTAGATACCTGACTTAGAGTGCCCATGAAGAACTCTTCAGAAATTCGCCAACCTGCAGAAACAGCTGGAAAAGTACCCCAACGTTGTTCTGGTCCAAAACGGGAAGATCCATCTCTTCTAATAGTGGCCGTTAATAAATATTTATCCTTATAGTCATAAATAGCTCTACCAAATAATGACACAAAAGCAGACTCATTTTCAAAATTGCCAACCCCCGGAATAGCTAAAGGAAAAGTAGCCAGAATATTACCTTCGGAGTCGGTGATTTCCTGATTTAAAACAGGTCTGTTGAAAAACCAATATTCTGTATCAACAAATGCGCCTGCTCCTGCACTGAATCCTTTATTCAGGTTATTTTGTGCCTGGTATCCGGCCATCACACTTAGATTATGATCACCAAAGTTCTTGTCATATTGTAAAGTGTTTTCAATAAACCAGGTTCTGGACTCTCTGGAGTTAAGGTTTAGTCTTGAAGTAGTCTCGTCGCTGTTAGCAGCTCCATCAATAGTATTTGCAGGCCCCCTAAATTCATCTTTATTAAAGCTCCAATCAATAGACCCCATTGTATGAAAAACCAACCCTTCAGCTAGAGTGAGATCAGCATACAAAGAACCCCAGATTCGATTCCGGTTTTCCCGGTCATAATCTTGTTCCAAATTCCAAATCGGGTGTTCGTTCATATAATCTAATTGAGCTTCAGCATCCGGATCTTGCGCACTTAATCCAGCATAGTCGCCATCGACCGGGTCAAAAATAGGTTTATATGGATTAATCCATAAAAACCTTCTTAACCAGTCCTTAGTATTGCCGTTGGGATTCAGGTTGCCAACAGTATTTGCTTCAGTTCGGGCAAGAGCGAGTGTATTACCCACTTTCAAGATTTTACCGATCTTATGATCACTGTTTAATCGCAATGTATATCTTTTCAAATCAGAATTAAGGAATATCCCTTCCTGATCAAAATAATTGGCAGATACGTACATTTGAGATTTCTCAGATCCGGAATTTATAGAAAGATTGTAACTATTGATACTGCCATCTCTGTAAGCATAATCTAACCAGTCATAGGTCTCTAATTCTGCACCACTTAAAACTTTATCTACAAAAGGCTTTCCTACATAATCCGGATTGTTGGTTTCAATCATCATATCAGAATAATACTGAGCCCATTCTGGGCCTGATAACATCTCGAAGTTATTCTGATCTAGAACATTAACAGCCGTATATGCATCAAAATTAATGGACAAACTTCCTTCTTTACCTCGCTTTGTAGTGATTATTACCACTCCATTACCTGCTCTGGCTCCATAAATGGCAGTTGCTGACGCATCTTTTAATATGTCAATACTCTCAATATCATTCGGATTAATCATTGACAGTGGGCTTATGGAAGTGTTTCCACCACCGTCTACATTACCAATGATAATCCCATCAATTACATATAAGGGTTCCGAATTGTTAGTAGAACCTACACCCCGAACTCGTAAACTTGCACCAGCTCCAGGAATTCCAGAGCCTGTAGTTACTTGCACCCCTGCAGCCCTTCCGGATAGGGCCTGTTCAAATGAAGGAACAGGTATTTTGTTTAGTTCATCTCCGGAAACTGATGCAATAGAACCGGTAATATCTTTTTTGTCTTGGGTGCCAAATCCTATCACTACCAATTCCTGTAGTTGTTGAATGTTTGGGGCCATTGCCAAATCAATTACTGATCTGTTGCCAACTTGAATCTCTTCTGAAGTAAAGCCAACAGAGCTAAAAACCAAGACAGCATTTTCACTTACTGAAAGTGAATAATTACCGTTTACATCTGTTACAGTGCCATTAGTAGTGTTTTTTTCTACAATATTAACACCAGGTATAGCTTCTCCATCTTCTAAAGATGTTACTTGCCCTTCTATATTTCTGGATTGGGCAATTAGATCAGCATTTACAAATAAGGATATGCCGATCGTCCACATTAAAAAAAATTTGTAGCAGTATTTTTTCATAAATTTTGGCTTTTTATTAATAGTTAACAATTAATTCCGTAAAAATGTCTAATTAATTAATAATCTCTGACCTGTTTTGTATGGTATGAATAATAGCAGATCTAAATTCACTAAGTAAAGAAGATATTTTATCTTAATTCTTTTATTATATTACAAAATCATTTACCGCTAATAAAATACACCTTACTTGCTTTTCTACATTGAAAAAATTAATCTTGATAAACCATAAATCCAAAATCACCATGCGCTTTTTACTATTTATTGGATCCTATTAAATCGGAATTTCAGCATCCGCCCAAAGCTGGGATAACTGGAAGTTGGAACCCGATAACAACGACCGTGCCATCACGGTATTATACCCGGCATAGAAGAAGATAGTTTACGTCCAGCTTTTCATCTCATTCCACCGGTTGGTTGTATGGGTGATCCCAATGGAGGGATATTTCACAATGGATAGTATCATATATTCTATGGTTTACAGCCTTTTGCCTCTCATCCCGGAGGCAGGTATTGTGCTCATGCCCGCAGTAAAGATTTACTGCAGTGGGAACCTATGCCCACAGGGGTTACACCTGCATTTGATCTTGGGCTCTCTGCTATTGGTTCTGGCTCCACTATTGTTACTGAAGATGGTCAGCGACTGGCCTTCTACTCGCAAAGTAAAGTGGGACCGATGCAATTCTGGAAAGCCGAATTCACCAATGATCAACTTTCACACTGGAAACATGAAGGTAAGAATCCGATTTTAACCCTCGATCATCCTGGTTTACCGCCCTTCGACTAATTCTGGCGCGATCCTTTTGTATTCACAGCAGAAGGCCGAACATTTATGATCGCCTGTGCCGATTTACTGGAGGAAACTATGTACCTGTTCCTATTTTGAAACTACGAATGGAAAGTTAACGGAATGGGAGTATAAAGGTAATTTATTTACCTACCCTAAATATAAAAACAGAAATTTTGAAGTACCTGAAATCCGGCCGATTGGAGATCAATGGATCTCGGTAGATCGTTGCTACTATTTTATTGGTAACCTGGATTTAGAAAACCTTTCTTTTACTCCCCAACAGGAAGGAATCGTAGACTACAGCGGTCACTATTATGCCCAGGAAACCATACAGGATGACAAAGGTGACCTGTACCTGATGGCCTGGATGCCGGGATGGGACAGGGATTGGTTGCCTACCTACATGAATGAACTAATGAAGACCTTAAGAACAGATCATATACAAATCTCACCCAGAAGTCTGCCGGTGGATGGTCCCATGACTGGATATGTTGTTTTGGATCAAGTTCGGGGAGATCAGTTGAAAATGCAACTAACACTTGAATTAGATGCAGCCTCATTTTGTGGATTAAATGTGCTGAGTGATGCAGAGGGTGAAGGTGGACTCTTTATCACCTGGAGTGGTAATATGTTGAATGTAGATGGAGTGAAAGTGCCCCCATTTTCTTGTCGCCTACCGGCGGTGGCAAACCTGGCAATTCTGCAAAAAACTTTCCTGTTCCATGCCATAACATACCACCATTATACAATAAAGCTTCCTGATTTTTACCTTGCCAAAATACGGTGGTCATACCCGTATTGTTAGGTGACTCATTAATCCGGAATTTCTTTGCTACCTTGCCATCGTTGGTTTTGGGTGAGGCAGGATTGACCTTCTATTCAATAATAAAAGGCAGAAAAACTCCCGAAGAGAAGTCATTGAAGCCGGTTTTAAATAGGAAAACCGGGCCATTAAAAGATTATTCCGATGAAGAAAACATTCTATATTAATTATAAAAAACAACTCATCAATAGTCATCCCCCCTTTTACTTTGTTCAATGGAAATATTCCATGCCTCAAGTGCTATTTTCATCTTTGCCACAATTTCAGGGTTTTCAGATAGAATATCATTTTCTTCATATGGGTCATTGATTAAGTCGAAAAGCAGGTATTCCTGATCTATTGTTTTATAAATTAATTTATATTGATTGTCATTCCAAACCTGCCATTCCTGTCTCTCAAATCTGGATTTAAAACCTATAGGTTTACTTCGCTCTGCCTCATCTTTTTGCTCAATCAGGTTTTTTAAACTTACACCATCAAGCACAGGTTGATGCCTTACTTTAATCTTTAATATATCCAAAATAGTAGGGTAGTAATCTGAGGTTACTGCTGGAAAATCTGTTTGCCGGCCCGACTTTATCACAGCCGGCCACTCCAGGATACCCGGTACTCTTAGCCCTCCTTCAAACAAAGTACCTTTTCTGCCTCTGAAGCCACCGGTGATACCCTGCTGGCGATCTCCCGGATCCCATCCAGGCCCACCACCTTTGGCAGCCGGTCCATTGTCACTGCAAAACCAGATCATGGTGTTTTCCGCTATACCCAACCTTCTTAATTCCTGACGCAAACGACCTATTTGTTGATCCATTGCCGTGAGGGTACCATAATAGTGTTGCTTTTCTTCAGAATATTCTTTATACATTTCCAGATATTTAGCCCCGGCAACCACAGGCGAGTGAGGTGTATGAAACCAAATGGTAGCAAAAAAAGGAGTTTCAGACTGCCGGGCCTGTTCAATAAAAGGAAGTACCCTATCCATGATCACGCGCGAATCATCTCCCTGCAGATTTTTCGTGGCCATACAACCATCCGAAGTCCAGTAGTAGGTTCCAAAAGAGTTTCCCGCCTCTTGGGATTTGTTTGCCCCATTGACAGATATAGATGGATTGACCATGGGATCCCAAGTAGGTATTTTTGATTCAGTAGCAAAGCAAACATCATAACCATTTGCCCAGGGTGGAGCATAGTGCACCGCATTATGTAAGCCTCCCCTATTGCTTTCCATTAAGAATTTGTTCATAGTACCAAGGTGCCATTTTCCAAAATGACCGGTAGTATATCCATGTTGTTTTAAAATTTCTGGAAGCAGTTTTTCCTCGGCTTTTATATGACCTGAATTGGCATAGTATATTTCATATCGATAAGGATGTCTGCCCGACAAAACACTTCCCCTGGTAGGGGAACAAACAGGCGCTGCTGCATAAAAACGATTAAACACCAATCCATTGGCAGCCATATCATCCAAACTCGGTGTTTTAAGTGCATTATGCCCCTGATATCCGGCATCTCCCCAGCCCTGGTCATCAGACATAATTAAAATGATGTTAGGCTGTCCCAGGCTAATTTGATAGCTTAAAATCAGGATAATTGTTATTATAAAATATTTGTCCATGTATCTTACCACTTACCAGCAATTCTTCAGATTTTATCTTAGAAGTCCAATAGTAATTTAAAGTTTCTACTTTCCCTAATTTCTTTATTACAATCAACTATTACTTAAATCTTTCTTTTCCACCCCCTAACTTAACCACACATACAATCCAATCGTAATCATAGAAAGTACGGCCAGTTGCAGCCTCCAGTCTTTCAGACCCTGGAATGGCTCCGGCTTTTTGGTGTAATCTATGGTAGTGCGCTGCAGCTTTTCAGGGTCGGTCTTTTCGGTATAGGCGCTGACTCCAAACAATACCCCGGTAATAATCACCGTTGCCCACAGGCCCCGGTAACCGAAATTAAGGGTGAGCGGATAATATAGAAATGGGAAAAACTGCTGACCTTGTTCTGGTCCCATAAACTGATCGGTCACAAAAAGCGTGGACAGCAGTATTCCTGCCAGCACCGAAGCTTTGGCCCCGGCAAAAGTTACCTTCCGGCTTACAGCCCCGAAAAATATGGCCGGGAAAACCGGCACCACCAGGTAAGCCGTAATGGTTTGCAGGTACTTGTACAATCCTTCTTCATTTTTATACACCATATAAGCAGCCCCGATACCTAACAAAGTCACTATCAGGATCACCAAACGGCCCAGTTGCACCTGACCCCGCTCTGAAATATCCGGCCGGGCCTCCAGCACAAAATCACGCACCACCAGGGTAGAAACGGAATTAAGCACGGCGATTAAGGAAGTCACCAGGGCCGCCACCAGTGATGACAAAACCAACCCCCTCAAACCAGCCGGCAACAAATTATTAAGCAGCAATACAAAGGTATTCCTGGTTTCATCTCCTTCCAGACCCGGGTAAAGCGCATACGCGATCACCCCCGGCAGGGCAAAAATAAACACCGGTAGCATTTTCAGTAGCACCGCAAACATGGCACCCCAGCGGGCTTGCTTCAGGTTGGGCGCTGCCAGTACCCGCTGCACGTTTACCTGGTCAATACCCCAGTAAAAAATGCCGGCATAAAAAGCAGTGGCTATGATTCCCCACAGTGGGTAGGTGGCATCATCATAAGGCCGGGCAATTGACATGGCTTCCGGTGCAGCTGCCATCAGGCCCGACCAGCCACCCGCCTTATCCAACCCGATAAAAAGCATGATGCCTGAACCCACAATCATGATCACCGCCTGGATGGTGTCAGTATAAGCCACCGCCGTAAACCCGCCAATCATAGTGAAAAGGGCTACAATAAGGCCAATATAAAAAACAGTTGTCATTACATTCCAGCCCAGCAGACTGTTCAGCACCAGGGCTCCGGCGAAAAGGGTAAAAGCCAGTTTGGTCAAAATGCTGATGATCAGCATCAGGGCAGAAAAAAAGGTCCGGGCTTGCCGGTGGTACCGGATCTCCAGGAGTTCGGGAATGGTAAAGATCTTGTTCCTGATGTAATTGGGAAACAGAAAGGCACAGGCAAAACCAAGGGTGATGGCAGTGGTCAGTTCTACCGAACCGGCCGATAAGCCATAGCGATAGGAATCACCAGAAAGTCCTACCAGGTGCTCGGCCCCAATATTGGTGGCAAAAAGCGATGCCCCAATTACTGGCCAGGTAATGCGGCGGCCACCCAGGAAAAAATTAGAGCTGCTTTTACCGGCATTACCTCGCCTGGCCTTATAAAGCCCCAGGCCAAGGCTGCCCAATAGCACGATGCCTCCGATCAGCCAGTCACTTAGATGAAGATTTATTTCCACTTCAGGATCAGGTTTGTTTCATTTATCTGTTTCAGGATTCCAGCAGTTGGTTCAGGCGGTGAATGGTTTCAACCATGGCCCTCACCGTATGGTAGTTTATCTTCCAGTTATGGCTCATATGCCGCCAGATCGGATCGCCCTGCCTGTTCAGTAAAGGCCACCACTCTCCTACCGGGTGATTGATCATTTTGTCGAAAACAAACCGGTGTACATTTTGGTAAACCGGCCAGTATTTTTCTGCATCAAATACTACACAGGCCTGGGCCAGTGCAATCAGCATTTCTGCATTTTGCCAGAACTCTTTCTCCCGGTCGTACACACCGCCGGCGTGGGAACCTTCTACGAAAACTCCGCCAAATTTCCAATCAATCCCGTCAGCCAGGGCGTGTGCATATTGCTTTTCGATGGTTCCCCGGAATTGATCCAGTGGCATTTTAAGCAGGTCAAGGGCATGCATCAGCAGCCAGGCAAATTCCACATTGTGTCCATAACTGGTATTGTCTTCCGCCTGTCCTTTGGAGCCATCTTGGGTAAACCGGTCCCAACCCCATACGATGTCGAATTTGATCTGGGGAGCTACTTCCCAGTTGGCAAAAAATTGGGGAATACCAGTACGATATTTTGGATGAAGAATTTTCTGTTCAAGCAATCCAATGATTTCCAGTAGTTTACGTCGATGTACTTCCTTACTGCCACATTCGTACAAAGTAGTGAATGCTTCCATCAGGTGCATATGCACATCCAGGGTCTTGCGGTCACCGCCGGCAGATCCGGGACCTTTCAGTTGCCAATCGCTGGTAAACATCTCAAAAAATCCACCATAATGTAAGTCGGCACAATGCTCCATGATCAGCTGGAACACCTTCTCTGCATACTCCAGCCCCCGGGGATCTCCGGTAGCCAGGGTGTATTCTGAAAGGCTGTAAATGGCGAAACTATGCCCATAAAGGACCTTGGCATCTATGGTCACCTTTCCAGACCGGTCAGTCATCCAGAAGAAGCCTCCATTTTCACGGTCCCACATCTTTTCCAACAAAAAATCTACGCCATTTCTGGCCAGCGGCCCGGTTTTTTCCGGCAAATAACCCCGTCGGCAGGCAGATGCAAAAGTATAAATACAGCGTGCCTGCCCTAGCATAGATTTTTCATCCGCCCCGGTATCATTTCCATGTTCATCAAAATGGGTGATATAACCACCATTTACTTGATCCATGGCCCGCTCCAGCCAGAAAGGCAATAATTCCTGCCTCAGGTGATGGTCACATTCATCCCGGCAAGCTTTTACCTGGTCTTTGGGTATTTTCATCGTTTTTTGGGTTTATCTATTAAAATATTCATATCATGTTCATTGCGTCCTCGGTCGACTTCCGTACACCGTCATCAGTCCTCCGTCTTTATTTGGGGCGCACTATCCACCCTGCAAGCCTTTCGCTCCAGAGCCAGCCACGCCTGAGCCGGCCTTGACTAAAGTCCATTTCGGTCTCAGGCCGTTCCGCGTTTGGACTCACCTTCTGGTCTTTGTTGTATGCGAAGGCTACCACAAGATGCCCGTACCTTCAACTCCACCGGCACCACCACCTGTGCTGTTCCCTCCCTCCCCGAAAGGATATTTAGCAAGATCTGCACTGCCTCCGCCCCGATCCTCTCTTCATCCTGTGCTACTGCGGTTACCGGCGGATCTACCAGTCTGAAGTAATCCACATCGTCGAAACTTACCAGGGCCAGGTCATCCGGTATCTTTAAGCCCAACTCATGTATCATATCCAATACCTGCAAGGTCAGCCGATTATTCGAAACAAAAAAAGCCTGCACCGGGTCAGGAGGTTTGATCATTTCCCTGATGGCCCGCCCCACTTCCTGTCTCATCTGGTTCCAGCTAATATCCCAAACCAACTGCTCATTGTGGCTGATCCCATGATCTTCCAGCGCCTGCCTGTAACCATGCCATCGCTGCTGCATACAACTGACCTGCCGGTGAAATACAGTGATATGACCTATTTTTCGGTAACCCTGTTGCAACAGGTGATCCACCGCCTGCCAGGCACCCTGGTAATTGTCTGCCATGACATAATTGGTATCCAGATCAGGGAAATGCCGGTCGATCAGAACAAACGGATAGTTTTCCTTCAAAAGTTTTTCTATGGCCGCCTGTTTGGTCTGGGCCGGGGACAAGATCAAGCCATCTACTCTTCGGTCTATCAGCACTTGTATAAGGTTATTTTCCTTTTCCTGGTTTTCATCAGAACTGCAGAAAATTACGTTGTATCCTGCCTGGGCTGCCACATCTTCAATGGCCCTGCCAATTCGCGAAAAAAAAGTATTCGAAATATCGGAAACGATCAGTCCCAGTGTATTCGACCGCCCCAACCGTAACCCCCGGGCTACCTGGTTGGGCTGGTAACCCAATTCCTCAGCCAGTTCAAATACCCTTCGCTCCGTTTCAGCACTGATCCCATTTTCGGCCCCCCGGTGATTAAGCACCAGGGATACCAGGGTCTTGGAAACGCCCAAGCGGGTGGCAATATCGTTAAGTGACGGCTTTTTCATCCACACATTTAAGTTTAACATAAGTTACTGACATATCCGGTTGTCCTTAACCTAATTATTCTAATTTGCTGGAAATAGAGCAGCCAAAATATAGCCACCATTTTCCCCTATACCCATTCGGCTTAGTACACCCCGGCCATTTTATTTGCTCTGCCAGAAATTATCATGGTCAATTCAGCTAAGTTAGTAAAATCCGGGATCACCAGGTGTGCACCAGCTTTTATCAGACGTGCCCTTTTGGATGCATTAAGCCCGTAACGACGTACCTCATCCGAGGCTACCCCAATGCAATAGGCACCGGCTTTCCTACCCTCCCTGATCTCCACCGGGCCATCACCCAGCACCAGGATCGAATCGCCCGATGCCCCGGTTTGGGCCAGTATTCGCTGGATCACTTTTTTCTTGGCATCACCAATCTCGTTGCCCCTGGAGCCATAAATACCCCCTTCGAAATGATGGACATATCCCAGGATAGTAGCCTCATTGATCACATCATCTTCATCAGTCCCACTGGCCAGGTAAATTCTCAGGCCCAGGGCGGCCAGTCTTTCCAGCATCTCTACGGCACCTTTCATGGTAAATTCCGCCAGATTACGCTCACCATTTTTGAACCGTTCGATCCTGCGATTGACATTCAGCATCAGTTTTTCCAGGTAGATGGCCTTGTATTGCTCCGCAGTTTTGATATCGCCGGCAGCCACCAATCCTTCCCGATCTACCATTTCCACCAGCCCCTGCATTTGCACAATAGTCTGAATACCTGTGGATTGGTCAATAAAATCCCGGCAACGCACCATGATCTTCTGGTAACGCAAGGTAGAAATGGAGTCGATGGCCTGTCCACAGATGCTTTCCACCATCATCGGTAGCATCACTTCTTCCCAGCCTTCCCGTAAGGTGGAAATGGTGCCATCATGGTCGAAAATCACATGCCTGAAATCAGGATCCGGGGGAAGCGTCTCCACCATCTCGATATCTGTGGGTTCAAGCCACCTGGCTTTCCTGACATCAGCTGCCAAATCAGGATGGTATACCGGGTAGCTACTTTGATTCAAGGCCAGGATTTCTTCCGGTGAGGCCGTGCCGGTTTCCTGTACTTTCTTTACAGTGACTACGGAGGCAATATTGGCCAGTTCAAGGGCTTCATCCACCGGCAACCCTGCTGCCAAAGCGGTGATAAATCCACTAAGGCAACTATCACCGGCGCCTACCGGATCAATGGGTCCATCTACCAGGAGGCCATTTTGACTGTAATAGGTATTGCCATCAAAGTAGCTTAGGCCGCTGGCTCCCCTGGTCAACAGCACTTTGCAGTCAGTTTTCTCAAAAATGGCCCTCACCAGTTCATGGCAAACCTGTTCACTGTTTTGTATGACATCTTTACGGCCAAGGAAACGATAAGCCTCTGCCAGATTCAATTTAAGTATCGCTCCCCGTAACAGGTGGCCATGGTCTCTCAGGTCACCGATAAATAAGACTTCAGGATGCTTTTCAATCAGGTCATTCAGGCGGCTGATGTTATCCGGTATGATCAGCGGATGGGCAAATTGTTGATTGATCACCACAGCTTGTAAATCGGATAATCGCTCTTCCAGCTGCCGGAACAATTGATCAAGGTCCTGATCTCTGTAATGATTTGAATTTCCAAAATCGATCCGGTTTTCTTCAGTTTTTTCGAAATGTGGTTTGGTATAAGTAATGGTAGTGAAGTTATCTGGCATTTCCAGCAGGCAACCAGTATCCGCCTTAAGCTTTTGCAGTTGATGCCGCAACTCCCTGCCGTAGATATCGTCTCCCACCATACCTATGGATTGCACCTGACCCACCTGTAGGGCCAGCAGGTTTTTCACCACGTTACCAGCCCCACCCGGTAAAGTCCTCACCTCTGATCCATGATGTACCACTTTACCGGTTTCAATAGAAATTTCACCGGTGTCTTTTTCCAGCTGATAATAGAAATCGAGGGCAAAATCCCCAATCACTGCTATTTTAAGTAGCGGAAATTTTTGCAAATGTTCCTGAAGCTTTGCTGTGTTCATATCTTGACGGGATTTACTAATTCTTCTGTTTGATCGATCAAATGACAAATGATGTGGCCAATCAGGATGTGCATTTCCTGAATCCTGGCCGTATCGGTGGAAGGCACTGAAAGGCTGAGCTGGCAGATCGCCTGCATTTTGCCTCCACCGCTTCCGCTTAAGCCTATCGTGATACATTCCATTTGTTTGGCTGTTTCCACGGCATTCACCACATTGGGACTGTTGCCGCTGGTTGATATGGCATAAAGCACATCACCCGGACTGGCCAGCGCTTCCAGTTGCCGGCTAAATACCTGGTCAAAATGGTAATCGTTGCCGATAGCGGTAAGGACGGAAGTATCAGTAGTCAGAGCCAGGCCAGCCAAGGCTCGTCGCTCCCGCCTGAACCTGCCGGTAAATTCAGCCGCCAGGTGCTGGGCATCGGCCGCACTGCCTCCATTGCCGCAAAAGAAAATCTTGTTTCCGGTCATCAAGGCATTTCTGATCAATTGGTAAGCCTGCTGAATTTGCGGCTGCAGCTGAGCTTTTACTGCTTCAAACACCTTCTGATGTTCAATTAATTCGTTGATAACCATGCTTTTAATTTTTGAGTATGGTAGTCATCAGATTTTATAAGTTTCTAAAATATTTTACCCTCCCTTCTTGAGGTAGGTAAAAGGATTATTATAACCTGCATTTCTCGGGTTTTCGGTACTTACCAGGTAAATGACTGATACTTTCCAATAATCACAGCAATTTAAACTATTAAGGCTCAAGAGCCTGGCTGCATTTTTCAGTTTATCCTTCACCAGGGTATCCTGGATTCCCTGCTCGTTCAATCCTTTGATCAGGTTGCTGCCGATAAGACTGGCACCTCCGGATAGGATAATCATGGGTTCTGCATTTTTGAAATTATTTTAGTAGTGGAGTAGCCATCCACAAAATCGATCAGGATTGTTTCACCGGCGAATTCACGGCCAACCACTTCTTCCACCTGATAATCCCCCCCTTTCACCAACACATCGGGCCGGATTTTGGACAATATTTCGAGGGGTGTATCTTCGTAAAACACCATGATATAGGAGATACTTTCCAGACCTGCCAGTACAAAAGCCCGGTCTTCCTGGTTATTGATCGGCCGGCTGGGTCCTTTCAGTTTACTGACTGAATCGTCACTGTTGAGGCCCAGTACCAGCAGGTCTCCCAGTTGTCTGGCAGCAGCAAGATAGGCCACGTGGCCTTTATGCAGGATGTCAAAACAACCATTGGTGAAAACGATCTTTTTTCCTGCTTTCCGTTCTTGATCCAACTGGGAGAGCAAATCTGTCATAGATTTTAATTTCCTGTTTTCCAAAGCTTCTAAATCGATTTAGTTATAGTACAAGTATCCGTTTTTTGGGGGATAATTGCAATGGAAGGCGGATAATTTTTGCCTGCGAACTATTAGTAAAATCGAAAAAGAATTTTCTGATAATTTTAACTGAAACTTTTTGAAACCAATACAAACTAAAAAATGGCTTTTGAAGATTGAAAACCATTAGGATAAAAATAATACAGGGAGCTTTTTCAGGAAGAATTTAAATGTAATCAATGGCTATTTAAATCATTTCAAAACCTAAATCCATGATCTGTCTGTTTATTTAATGATACTTCTGCTATATATATATGCCGAGATGATTAAATTTCCAAAAACCACAGCTACACTAATTACATTCTTGCAGCAATGCCAAACAGAAAAGCGTAATTGACCCTCTAACTAAAAAAGTGGGATCTTAATAGCATTTTTCTGAATTACCAATTAAAGCTTGAGTTGCCAACTCATTAAGAATTATACAATCTCCATATGTATGTGAGTTCTGTTGAGAGGCAGGTATCGGAAGTAAATTTTCTTTAATATCTTTCTTTTAAGGGATTATAACAAAGAAAAAACCCATTCCCCTTTAACTAAAGTTGAAAAAAATATTTCAGAAAACCAAACGAACCTGAAGCAAAAACGATTGGAGATTGAGCTTCCGGGTACGGTGTATCGTCAATTCAAGGCTTACCGCACATCTTATCAGGTCGAGCAATATGAGCATGTAGGAACTTATAATTTGAAAAATGGAAAACTAACAGTTGATTCACCAGGCTACTCAGTAACGACTTTTATTGGGTTTAAGTAAATGATAACAAAAATCAGATTTAAATAATAATGGATTTTTAATCACGTTTTGCCCTTAAGCCAGCTTGATATACTACGGAGTATTTTAATTGAATGTAACAACAAATAAACCCAGAACAGGACTGAACAATGAAAAAGCTTGTATTATCTGGATTAATGATTTTAACCGCTACAACATTAATCCTAGGACAGGAAAATGATAAGCCCAAAGTAATAATTACCCAGGATGGTGAAGTGGATGACAGAAGCTCATTCATGAGATTTTTGCTGTATACTCCCGACATTGATTTAAGAGGTGTAATTGCCACTAATAGCAAATGGCAAAAAAATGGGCATGGCTTAGGATGGGTCAATGATGCCTATGAATTGTATGCTCAGGTACGAGAAAACCTGTTGTTGCATCATCCTGATTTTCCCACTGTAGAATATTTGCAATCAATTACAGTAACTGGCAATGAGGATCCACAACATTTGACCGGGGCACCTCCTTATGCTGATTCAAAAGGAGCTGATTTAATCATAGATGAGCTACTGGCCCTGGATGGCCAACTGCTACATATCAATTGCTGGGGAGGTGTGAATACTGTGGCACATGCACTGTGGAAATTCAGGCAAAATTATCCGGAAGAATTTGAAAAGAAAGCAGCAAAAGTAAGATTGATAACCATTGACTTTCAGGATGAAGCAGGTGAATGGATCGTTAAAAACATGCCGGAAATCAGAGTCCTAAGAAACAATGCTTTTCACATGAC
>JBPRGG010000081.1:0-65607 GCA_051418075.1 Candidatus Cyclobacteriaceae bacterium M3_2C_046
ATCCAGAATGATTTGTATTTGGGAATCTACCCGCTCGGTGAGCCGGGCATAGGCATAGCGATGCATGCGCCATTGCTCGTCGCTGTATTGCTCCCGCATTTTTTTACGAAACGGCCGTCCTTCGATCAGCGCGTTCAGAGCTTCCGGTTCGTCTTCCTGAACTTCATAATTGGGCGGCACCGGCGGGCAATAATTAGCAAAAAACTCTTCGTCGCTAATACCGGCAGGTTTTTCAAGTGCCCAGTCCAAAGCTTCAATTTCCTTCACTCCTTTTCTTACCAGCAGGCTGTCAAAAGGCGAGGAAGCAAAATCACGGATGCCCATGTAGCAAATGTCGTGAGGATTGATAAGAGAAATGATCATGAAATAAGGCTTGTCATGGTCCCTCTTGATAAAATCAGCAGCGGTAAGGGCCAGGCTGAACCGTTCATCGTCACTGATGTCAGTAAAACCTTGTTCGGCTGGTCTAAGTGGTTTGGGCAGGTGCTCTTTGCCCCCGTAAATCAAGTCGTAACCGGATTTTTTCATATGAGCTGCCAGGGTAGTATTGGCCTGCTCTTCCGTGATGGAGGGTATGCTGCCTGCCATGCGGTTACTGCGCACGATATCGCCATTCTTATCGCGGAAGGCGCTTGGAAAACGACCGCTCATCATGCTCACCCGGTACGGTACACAAACCGGGTTGGTGGTGTAGGCCCGGGTAAAGCGGATGCCATTCTCAGCCAGATAATCCATGGCCGGTGTTTCCAGCCATGGATTGCCGGCGGCACTCATCATGTTGGCATGTTGCTGATCGGTAAAGATGTATATGATGTTTGGTCTGTTTTCGGTTTGCTGAGCTTTCAATATATTCAGCGTCAGCACTAAGGCAATGGCTAGCAGAATTAATTTTTTCATTTTATTTCAAATTATTAATATTTAAATTCCATATAAGTGAATCAATAAAGTTACTTCATTCGAATACCCGAATACCTTTTCCGTCCAAATTCTTTATCGTAACTCCAATGCTCCTGCATCTCTACGTGCACCTCTGACCGGTTTACCTCTCATATCGAACATGAACGGGCCATCAGTAAACTGCCAGGCATATAGTTCTTCAATGGTGGTTTTGGCATCTGCTAAAGTACCGTGACAAACCCGCATAAAATCGATGGCCCCCTTGAAAAAGCCTTTTTCTTCAGCACTGGATTTACCCACTACAAAATCAGCCTGGTTATCGATTGACTTTTCAGGTGCCAGTGACGTGGTCACTTCATCATCAGTTTTTCCATCCAGGTAAATGGTCATTCGCCCCCTGGCCCGGTCAACCTCAGCAATTATATGATGCCATTCACCATCATTGACATTGGATTTTGTTTGTACATCATAATTATTACCATCAGCACTGATCCGGAATTGCGCCTGCCCATTATCATTTACAAAAAAGGAATAGCCGTTTTTGCCATCATGTTTGGCTATCAGGTAGCCGCTTGTAAAATCAGCCGCTGTTTTAAATTTTACCTCCAGCAACAGGTTTTCAGTTTGGCTGATCAGGGTTTTTCGTTTTTCTCCCGGATAGCTCATTACCTGCTCATTACTAAATTGAGGAATTCCTTTTTCACTATACCCTCCTTCAGGTTCAGGAATTGCCCACTGTTCTTTACCTGCCATATTTTGCCACCTGTCCCAGGTACGCTGACCTTTATCCGTAATGTATTGAGTAATTACAATTTCTACATCTTCCCTCATAGCAACATCTGATACGCTGCCATACCTATTTCCATCAAATGACATAGCACCATTTACCCAATCTTCAGAAGGAGATGGAACATAATCCTCCAAAGCAGCCTGGTTAAATTGAATGCTGTTGTAAGGTACCCAAGAATACATGAAACGGTTGAAATGAACTTCTCTCATGTAAAAAGAGTAATCAACTACCTTCTTAGGGTCTGCCCTGTTTTCAGTAAAATTCCATTCCCCCACATTTCTGGCCAGAGCCCAGGGCATGAAATAAGTAGCTCCGTTATCAATCGCCGGAGAGTTCTTTTTCAAACGGAAGTCTGCACCTTTTGCGCCATTATCACGCAGCCCATGAGGTTTCAATTCGCCCACTACCGGACTTTCTTCTATATGTTGGCCTAATTGTCCATAGCGCACCGGGAAATTCTGCATTTGTTCAGACATCTCGGCTATGGAGCTGGCTTTTATATCCTGGTGAACCTGAACATCATTTTTCACACTGCTGGAAACCAGTTCACCTGCTTTTGCAGGACCGTGGAAGAAATTACGGCCATAGGCCAGGGACGGAACTCCCAGAATGCCGGAGGCTCCTGTATCACCACCGCCTACCAGGGAAGGATTTTCAACCCGGTTATTTCTTAAGAATTCGTCAGAAATTTCAGCAAATACATTGGAAATTATGTCCGTGCGGTTGCCACTGCTGCCTCCCAAAGCTCTGCCATGTCGCAGCAGCGTATTGTTGGTAAAGTGATTTAAAAAGCCAAAAACCGAAAAATAACCGGCCGTACTGCTGCGGAACGGGTCATCGGAGTCTATGGAATAATCCCATACAATGTTGTTAAATCCGACTATTTTATAACCGCCATCTACATAATATGGATAGGATAGGTTTCTTGGTTGACCGCTTCCAAAAATCCCACCCGGCATATGACCGGTCGAATTTCCGATATTATTATTATAAATGTAAATCATGCCGCTTTGCCAGAGAGAGAAGCCTCCGTAATCATTTACGCCCAGGGCAGTGTCCTCAGTAGAATTCTGGTATACCAAAATTCGATTTAATGGTACTTCTGCTCCTTTCATACCTGCAGTTACCTTACCCTGAACCATAATACCCGATCCAACTGATCTTTTAATAATGTTACCAGCTATGATACCCCTTTCGGCCCGAACTACAGAGAGTGCCGGAATAGCTGACCAGCGTCTTCCCTGGTGCCGGATACCAAGGTCTTCCAACTTATTCCTCAACACTTCTACATATCCCAATTGCCCCCAGGGCCAGGATTTAGACTTCCTGCGAAGCCAGTTCTGATAACTCCTGCCATCGTATAACTGGATCGCCTGGTCCCAGATATTGTAAAACTGGTTATCGGCAATTAAAATGTTATTCATCCAGTCAAGCTTCCAAATATCAGCATCATTGTGCTCTGCCCACAGTACTTTATCCGGTCGTAGTGAATTTTCTATGGCATACTTCATGAGGTCGCTGAAAATGCAATGCCGGACAACTAACGATTCGCAACTACCTCGCAACATAATAGCAGTACCATCAATATACCGAAATCCCAATCCGGATAATTCTATATTAGATTGGTCTTCAATCACAATACTACCTTCGTTGATGTTTAATTCAAGATGCAGTTTATTTGGACTCACACCTTCTTCAGGACGATAAAAAAGAACCTGTTGCTCATCCAGGTAAAATTCTCCGGCAGTATCTAAATGCTGGGGAAGGTTTTCAATTTTATACCTGGTCCCTTTACTGAAGCCATGAAAATTTGTTAAAGCCAAAGCTCCATCTTCTGGTTTATAAAAACTGACGGAATGCCCTGATTTTGCCTCGGTAATAGTTTCAGGTATGGGTTCAGTGGGGGTAGCGCCCCCCATCAGAGAAGGATAGGTTTTCCAGACGATGGCTCCGGTAAAATAATCTTCGGGATAGCCTTTCAAATCTTCATCCTGCGCACCATATTCCAGTAATTCATTGCCCTGCCCATCTTCAAATGGCTCTGAATTGCCATCGAATGCCGGCCAGTAATCATGGGCAAACTCATTACCTGCTGGTTGCCAGTTGGGTTCCCGGGCCAGGTGATTGGTTTGGGAAGTACCATCTTGCTTTATAGTAAATAAACCAATGAAAGGAGGTTGAATGGTACGTCTTCTTTTGTTATTATTATCCCTGGCATCTGCAAAAAATCCAGGTTTGCCATTGTTCCACCACTCCATTTTTTTAAGGTCCAGGGCCCAGACTTTTTCCGGTTCAGCCAGTCGTTCCGGTGAATTAATATGCTTATCTGTTGCTTTATTCCATTCGGCTGGAAGTTTTACAGAACCAACAAAAATGGCCTCTCCCTTTCCCCAATCAGCCGTGCTGGTTAAGCGGATTGGTTGTTGCCTGGTACCTGATTCTTTCGCAAAAAGCTGCCCCCGGTACAAAACACCCCTTTTGAAAACATAGGTTTTTATCCCGGAAGAATTTTTAGCCTTACCGGAAGCCTGGTAATCCCAGGGGTGATGCTTCCAGGGGGAATCTTTTGTGAGACCGTCATTTGCATCATCACCATTTTCATAATCGATATAACGAACCTCCTGTCCACTCAAATTATCCTTAAATGGCTTCGGTTTCCAAAGAATGGCTCCGGTTTCTGTAACCGTTGCCTGGTCCTCCTGCCAGGCAAATGGTTGAGCTGTAGCATTTTTGGTGTTGAAGGTTAATAAGAGAATTAATGTTAAAAGAACATTTGTTAGTGGTTTAAATATTTTCATTTTCGGGTTTATTTAATTTTGACAATCAATTGGCTCATTCGTCTTTGCTGTTAATCATAAATATCAATCCTTAAGGAGTCTTTAATTCTCACCCCTACCGGCGGACCATAGGTAGAGCCGGCATCCCTGGGTTCACAGTACCAGACTAATTGGCCCAGTTTATTCAACTCTTCCGGACAATCTTGGGCGTAAGGATGGGTTTGTTCAAACCTTTGCAGCATCAAATCCCGAAACTTTCGCAGGGTATCCAGGTATTCTTGCTGATAAGCCAGGTTGAGCAATTCACCCGGGTCATTTTCAAGGTCGTACAACTTATGATAAATTCCTGAAGGTCCGTAGCCTGTTTTATAATTCAAATCCAGGTCGTGGTGCCCGGTAGTGAAAATATATTTCCATTTCTTATTGGCCACCATGGCCTTGTTGTCGTGGTGGAAAGTAGAGAAAACAAATTCACGGTGTTCATTGCCTGTTTCTGTCAGCACCGGGCGAAAGCTTTGGCCCTGCCAATCCTGGTTAGAAGCCAGGCCCAGCAAGTCTGTGATGGTTGGCCCCAGGTCAACCAGTTCTATCAGGGCATCGCTACGGGTACCGGCGGGTATTCCCGGTCCGCGTACGATCAACGGTGCCTGTACAGCCTCTTTGTACATGGTATGTTTTTCAAATCTGCCATGGTCATTGAGGTGATAACCCTGGTCGCTGATATAAATTACCAGGGTGTTTTCCGCCAAACGCATTTCATCCAGCGCATCTACCACCATGCCCATATTCTTATCCATATATTCTACCGAAGTATAGTAAGAAGCAATGATACCGCGGCGTTCTTCCTCAGTCAAATCGCGGAACATTTCCGGGACCCAGCGTTCATCTTCAGGACCCTGTTGACCCATAGGCAGGTTCCCGGGATTGTAGCTATCAGCATATTCCAGGGGGAAGTTAAAAGGAGCATGTGGCTCGTGAAAAGCTAACCAAAGGAAAAATGGCTGGTTCTTTTCTTTTTGTTGCTGCATAAATTGGATGGCTTCACGGGCATAGAAAGTGCCAATGGCAAAAGAGTCATAAACAGCTTCCGGTTGGTATTCCGGATTTTTATGTGCCGCTTTGTCAGAATAACGGGTTTCAGCAGATGCTAGTAGATCTGGCATAGGATTTTTTTTTAGCCATTGTTCATATTGAGGGCGTTTGAAAAAAATGGTGTCAAATCCATAGGTCGGATAATCACCTTTGTACAAGTCAGACCAAAAGAAGTTATTAAAGTGGTTTTTACCTATCATGGCGGTGGCAAAACCTTCTTCCTGCAGTACTTCAGCAATGGTAGTATTGCCATAATCAGGAAAAGGCGTAAACACCAGGCTTACTCCGGTGGCATGGGGGTACTTACCGGATAAAATAGATTGCCGCGAGGGTGCGCAAATGGGGCTGTTGGCATAGGCATTTTGAAAGAGCATGCCTTCCCGGGCCAGAGCATCCATGTTGGGTGTTCGGATTTGCTGATTGCCATAGGCACCGATGGTTTCGATGCTGTGGTCGTCGCTGATGATGACCACTATATTTTTTATGGTCCGGGAAGAGGAGTTTTCTTCTGGTGATTGGGGCTGGCATTGCATACCTAATACCAGTAGGGGCCATATGTACTTGTATGGTTTCATTTTTAAAATACCATTACGAAAAGCCTTAAAAACCTGTGAGATTTTTGTCCTAAAAGTACTTCAGATACAACTATTGCAGTAGTTTTTCCAAAAATCTGCCGTTGGAAGATCAAACCTGTCAGGAATATTTCGAAACAGGGCCTAAACCCGGTATTTCAAATAAACATTATCCCAGGGTTCCCTCATTTCCCTGGCTAAAAGTTGATTAGCTACAAAATTATCCTTCACTTTTTCTTCTACCGGATCCCATTCCAGGTCCTGGTTCAGCATCATGGCAATATTACCTAAATGAGCAATGGTAATTGAACGATGGCCCGTTTCTGCCGGGGCCGCCGTTTGTTCCCGGGAAATCACACAATCAATAAAATTGCGGTAATGATTATTACTGGTATATAAACGGTCCTTTTCGTCCAGCTTTATATCCAGAATACTTACCGGGTCTGCACTGTGATCCTGGCGTGTGGCCCACACAGTTCCTTCTTCACAATGAAAGCGGACACCAAATGGTATGTCAATACCCTCTCCGGTATTACTTACGATCAGTTTCACTCCATTGTCGTAAACAGCCTCAAAATAAAATTCGGTGGCGGTATTATAGACGGGATGATCTGACCATTTGGATCGGGGATTCTGAATCCGTATTGGTCCGGAGCCATCTGCTCCAATAGCCCACTGGGCAATATCCGGATGATGTCCACCCCAGTCAGTCACCATACCTCCGGAATAATCCAATAGCCATCGGAAATTAACATGGGTCCGGCAAGGTTGATAAGGCGCTTCCGGAGCAGGTCCCAGCCACAGGTCATAGTTGAAATCCTTAGGTACCGGTACCACCTCAGATAAATGGGCAGTCTTGCCAAAATCAGGAGTACCTCCGGGCAAACCACAGGTTACTTTTTGTAGCTTACCAATTTTCCCACTTCGCACCATCTCCACGGCCCATCTGAAATGCTCACTGCTGCGCTGTTGGCTGCCAGTCTGAAACACCACATTATGATGTTTCACAGCATTGCTCATATCCCGGCCCTCTTGCACCGTCAATGCCAAGGGTTTCTGGCAGTATATATCTTTTTTGGCTGCTGCGGCCATCATCACAGGTATAGCATGCCAATGGTCCGGAGTCACAATTTCCACGGCATCAATATCCTCCCGCTGCAAAACATCCCGGAAATCTTCATATCCCACGGTTGATTTATATCTATGGCCAAATTTTTCTGAATAAGCCTGATCCACCATTTCCATAATGAATTCCCTTCCTGCTACCTTGCCATTCCAATAGCCATCGCTTTTTTTATTCACATCACAAATGGTAGTGACCTGGACCCTTTCATCCTGAAGGAAACCCCGGGCATCATTGCCTGCCTGGTTGCCCGCCCCAATAAAGGCCAAATTTATCCGGTCAGAGGGAGCTACAAATCCATTTTTCCCCAATGCGGAAGCAGGAATGATGGTTGGAGCAGCCAGAAAAGTTCCGGCCAGAGTACCTACTTTTTTAATAAAATTTCTTCTGCTGTTATTTTTCATAATTCCAGTTCTCTTAGCCATATATTTCTGTAACTTACTTCATTATTGTGATCCTGTAGCATCAGTGGTCCTTGAGTGGCGGTTTCGGGCAGTTCCTTGTTATACGCCGTGGTTGGACCTTTGATATCGGCATGATACTGGATCAGTATCCCGTTATGGAAAACGGTTAGATAACCCGGTTCTTTTTCACTACCATCGGTATTATACCGGGGCGCTTTAAAAATAATATCATACACCTGCCATTCTCCCGGAGCCCGTGAAGCATTGACCATGGGCATGTGCTGCTTATAAATAGCGCCGGCTTGTCCGTCCGGGTAAGTTTCATTTTGATAGGAATTCAGCACCTGCACTTCATATTTTCCCATCATATAAATACCGGAATTACCGGATTTTTGACCTTCCATTTGGGCGGCATCAGATGGTGTTTTCCATTCCAGGTGCAACTGACAATCACCATAGTGCTGATTAGTATGAATATTTCCGGTTCCAGGAGCTACAGTAAGTATTCCATTTTCAATTTTCCATGGTGCTGGCCCACCTTTTACACTGGCAAAATGATCCAGACTGCTGCCATCAAATAGTATTACGGCATCTGAAGGGGCTAGATTGTTTTCTGCCGGAGTTACTATTTCCGGCTGGGGCAGGTCCTGTCCCCGTACAATCAGGGAAAACAGGATGAGGGCACCTATAATTAAGTTTAACTTCATAATATTGGGGTTTATCATTTTTATATCTATTGTTTTACTTCAAATTGCTGATCATTTCCAATACCCTTAAATATGATACCACCCCATCCCGGAGGCAGACAGGGATCCTTTTGCACCAGACCATCGGCAGTGAAATGCAACCCGCCAAAACCCAGGATAAAAGCCTGGAGCAGCCCACCAGCAGATGTACCGAAATAGGTACTGGTTCCCTGCGTACGCAGGGATAATATCTTAAAAGGACCTTTTTTATAGGGTATTAACGCTTTTTCAAACAGTCTTAGTGCCTTTTGTCCATCCCCTGAGCGGGCAGCTGCCCCGGCAAACATGGCATAGCTCATGTTAGGACCACTGGGGGTGATCCGGCTTTCATAATAATCCAGATTTTGATGAACGATTTTTTTATCAGTGATCACATCCAGAGGAAATCCAATCAGATTCACATCAGCCTGTTTGATAGTTTCGCCCTGATAAGTATCATGTTCTTTCACAGTACCATCAGGAAATATCCTGATCACCAGTTTGTCAGCTACCTCCAGCCATTTTGGATCAGGTTCCCGATCCAGGATCCGGGCCGCCTGGTCTGCCGCTTTCAATACCTGAATGGCGCCTCCATTGGTGAAGGCATCATTATCTACATTGATGGCAAATTCATCCGAACCTACCACATTCCTGATCTCATAATCTCCCGCCTCATTCTGCTCCACCCGGCTTACCCAAAATTCAGCCACTTCCTTCAGCAAAGGGTATCCCCTTATTTGCAACCACTCTTGATCCTGGGTGACGCAGAAATACCGCCAGAATGCCAGCCCCACATCACTGGTGATATGATGCTGAAAAGGTCCGGTCAGGTAAAGCAGGGAGGTTTGTTCCTCACCACTGGCTCCGGATTCCCAGGGAAACATAGCACCCCGATAGCCGTGGGCAGCAGCATTTTGTTTGGCTTGTTCCAAACGCTCCCAACGATATTCCAGCATGGCTCTGGAGGCTTCCGGATTGATCAGCAGCAGGGCCGGGTAGATCCAGAAATCGGCATCCCACAAGGCTTTCCAGCCCCAATAATCATTGCCAAGCCCCATACAAGCAGTGCTGAACTCAGTCTGTCCGTTGACAAAGGAATTAAGCATAAACATCATCTGCCGGATATCTTTATTGATCTCAGGCTGGCCTTCAATTACAATGTCCGTTTTTTGCCAGAAGCTTTCCCAACGGTCGATGTGCTGACTGATCACCTTTTCAGGACCAGTCAGATAGGTATAAATATTTAAACGGGCGGTTTCTGAAATGGGATCCGTGTAGGTTTCGGTAGTGGCCATGGAACCGATCAGGTAGAAAGTAATCGACTCTCCCTTTCTCAACATCTTTTCGAAACCCAGATAAGGCTGGTTTTTATCATCATCTACAAATTGTATTGCAGGTGCTTGTTCCCCAGGGAAGAAAAAGCTGCTGGTGGTGGCGGAAAGATATTTGCCGGTAGGACTATGGGCTGACACTGTAAATAAGGGAATCTTTCTTTCCCGCAATTGATGCAGGTATTTGGATTGATCAAACTGGTAAGGATGACTTACGGATAGGATGTTTTTGATACTGAAAAACTTATCCTGCCGGGCTTTAACAGTCATTTTGATGACTCCGGTCTGGATCATATGCTTGAGGGCATACAGGGTGTGTTCCACCTCCAGTCCTTCGAAGGTGAAACTGGTGGTTAACCATCCCTGGCGGAAATTAAATTCCTGCTGCCAATCCTGTAATTCGTTTAAATTAGCCGTACTTAATGATTTGCCTTTCAAAAAATCAGCTCTTTCCGTTTCAGCCTGATCAGGTTCCATCACAATGAGTTCGAGATGGGTAAAGTCGATGGCGGCCAGCGAGCTTTCTACCATTTTGCCGGGAAAAATATCAAAAACACCATTTAGTTGGACCTGGTTGCCAATAAGGGCTTTTTCGGACATGGTGATACCATAAACTCCGTTGGCTAATGTGACCGGAGCATATACCTGGTATCCCGGTTTGGCTATCCGGTTCCAGGCAGTTTCCTGGGCATATAAACTGGAAAAAGAGCGTAATAGTAATAATACAACAACCCCGACCCATGGATAATTTTTATATGATATTATAGTTTTTGGCATTTTAATTCTTAAGAATTGATCTGAATTTGCTAATTAAATGCATATAGACCTAAGTTCCAATTTAAAATATGATATAAATTTATATTTTATGATATGGTAGATAAGGATTAAACATGATTAATTAATCAACCTCCAACCTCTCCCAGGTTCCGAATTTTTATGTATTGCCTAATTCCCCAGCACCAGGGATTTTACACTGGAATGAAAAATTGAAAATGCTCTAAAGGTAATCTTGGATATTAACTATGTTTTGTTTAAATAGGGATGATTCCTTAATAAACCTCTCAAAGGTTGGTTGGAACCTCGGAGAGGTTCCTTTAATGTAATTTCAAAAAAACAAGACATCATCACAATCCTGGATGGGTTGATTAATAATTCATGTTTAACCTTAAATTTCGATGATACTCAAAAAACAATGTTCCCGAAATCAACATCTCTGAGGTTCTGAATTTTTATTAAATTCATGATCTGCCCAGCGTCAGAAATATTGTAAATATTTAGAAAATGATCAAACATCTCTGTGACTCTCTGCGCCTCCTCCTTTTTCTGTGGTCATCAGAAATCTCTCAAAATCGAAGAAATGCTATTGCTTCTTTTTTAGTCGTAATGATCAACAAAAAATAGTTGATTTTTGGGTAGATCAGGACAATTTATATGCTGTGCTCTAAGAAGAACGTATCCATAAATTGATCCAAAAAAAACCTAAACACTGGCTTGTCCACGACTATTTTTAAAACAGCTGAACATGAATCTATAGAGAAAAACAGGTCAATACTTCAATACTACTCCTACTTTCAATTTTTTATCTACTGTATAGATCACACTTTGCTGGAGTTCCATCAGGGAATGACTGATTCCGAAACATTCGATTTATTATTTTATGAAAATTGTTTTTATTTTATTGTAAACATTCCCTGCATTATCTATTCCTTCTATTTTAATTGAATGTTTAGCTGGATAATCCGGAAGGAAAACCTGTATCCGCTCAGCTTCATTTTTAGTCAATTTCAGTTTCGGCTGCCAGTATTTTCTATTTTTTAATTTTGAGATTTTATTATTCATTATAGCATCCAAACTATCACCAGAAGAAAACCCGATAGGAATATGGGTTTTGAGCAAATATGTTTCTCTACGTCCATGTGCACTATCCCATTGTTCAGTTTTCTCATAATAATCCTTTTCATAATAATTTTCAATGCCAACAATTTTTTCATTTTGAATATAAATGAAAGTTTGAGTTATTCCAGGTGAAGGACTATTAATTATTCTTCTTTCCCCCATTGTGGAACCAAAAGATAAAACACCACCTTCTCTTTTTACCTGTAATTCCTGGTTAATAGTGAAATTTACCGAAAGTTGACCATACCCAGATGCTTTTACAAAGTCTATAGATTTAAAATCTGAATTGAATTCAAACTCCGGTAATACAAGGTTAGCGAAATGTGAAATATATTTATTATGATCCTGGTACTTTTTCCTTAAAAAAGAAAACGAAGGCAGGTAAATTGCTGGATTACTAAATTTTGGGGGTTTATGTTTATTAATCTTTATCATCACATTATCTGATTTATAACCAGTTGTTCTTGCATCTAATCTTACAGTAAAATTCTCCTCAGGTTGAAGATCTTTGATTACAAAATATCCTTGATCATCCGGAATAATCGAAGTAGGTGGAATTCGATTTAAACCTGTTATTGCTAGAACATCCTTTAGGATTAAGAAGGTGTTTTGATTTATATTTCCTCCACCTGGCCTTGTGATCCTGCCACTGATAGATTGTCCTTGATTTTCAATGGGATATTGTAGCTCAACATCTTTGTCTTTTAGTGTATCCGGCGAAGTACAACTTAAAAACCACTTAACAAACTTTCTATCATTTAAATAAGCGGTATTAACAAATCCAGGATCTTTAATCCAACTCAAAAAATGCTTGTAATTATCTATATTCATTTGATAGTCAGGTTGGCCCAGATCTTCCACAATTGAAAAGCTAAACAGCCCATTTTCATCACTTTTGATGCTGAAAACCATTTTAACTTTGTTTATACTATCATAATCTGTCTGGTCAGTTTCCAAGGATATTGGATGCCGTTGAACCGGCTTTTTCCAAATCTTTGTAAATGAATTAAACTGGTCTTCCAGGTAAAAAGATAGCTGATTAATACCATCTTTTAGGGTGTTTTTATCAATGCTGATTTCCACTACTGGTGAAGATAACGTTCCTGTCAATTCATATAGTAATTGCTGTTGTTGGTGGACTTTTACAATAATTGATTTACCCTTGTTGTGGCTAAAATTTTCAAAGTTTGTTTGAAATTTAACCTTAATAGTGTCTTTAGATTCAACTTGTTTCACTTTAAATCCCGACTGGAGCTCAGGCAGATTGACCTTTACCTGATTTCCATTTTCATCAGTTGCTAAAATATAATAAGACTGATCTGCCTGAGGAGTAAATACAATTCGGGTAAACCCGGGATAGGTTGATTTGATTTCGATTACAGTATCCTGATTTTGATTATATAAAGCCCCATTTATGATTTCTGGATGTCCAAATTGATTGGTTGAACGAATAAAAACCTGGTTTTCCAGGCCTCCAACCAATTTCCCACCATTGGGGTAAACCAATAATTGTAGAATATCTGTTCCATTTTTTTGTACCAGGTATTCCCGCCGGACCTTGCTTTCTCCTTCTTCAAATTCCAATACTATATGACATTGAGTTAATGTGTTTTTGAGTTGATGGTTCAATTTAATCAACCCTTGCACACTAGTGGTCATTTCTTTCGCCATCAATTTTTTACCATCATCCAACACTGATATAATTACTTTTTTATCAGTTAACGGCAGACTATCTAGATCGAAAAATTTAAATTCGGATTTAATCAGGTCACCGGTTGAATTGGCTTTGATCTGGGTCCATTCATAAATAATGGTACTACTTTTTGTAAGATTATGAATATAAAATTGTCGTTTAAAGAAAAATTGCTCACTGAAATTGTTCATGTAGTTGGTATAGGCCCTGAAGGAATAAACTCCCGGTTCTAAAGAAACAGGAAGGATTAAACTTCCATTTCCCACTCTGTTTATCAGCTTAACTCTTAGTTTCTGCCGGACTTCCAGGTTCTGATCAATTAGTTCAAGATATGCTACAGAATTTTGACTTAAATCCGTTTTCTGATCATTTAAACGATATATCTGGAAGTAAACCGTATCTCCGGCCACATATTGAAACTGATCTAAATGAACATATATCCTTTCTACAGGAGAAAGTATAAAATTACTTATGGCCAATAAATGAAATAAAAAAACCACTGATTTATTTATTAATTTTATAAAAATACCAATTAATATAATAACAAAATGGCACATAATATATTAGTTGAAATTAACTAAATTAATAGCTTGAACAATTGATTGTGCATATAATATATTCACCATAACAATCATCTTCACAATATCCTAAAATTTGATCGCAATCATCACAGTTAGGATAATTTGGATGATCTGGTATAGTACAAGTACTTTGACAGAAATTAAATTCAATGAACAACTTATCATTTGACAATAACTTAATTGAGAACTCATCATTTTTTATCCTGTTAGAAACTTTGTTGCAAGAATTAACGGAAAATAATATTAAAATAAAAATAATACTAAATATAATATTTTTCATGTTCTTTAATATTTAATTGTTATTAATTGGTTTTTTTTATAATAAATTTAGCACTTTGTACGCGAATAACAATGGAATTCGCGGCATTTTTTTTAAACCAATTATCAATTTTCATTTTTCAAATGACAAAATAAGAATGAGTTAATACCACTCAGTACTAATACAAAAACCTCATTAAACTCCCTGCCATGGTCCGGGTAGTATCCAGGGGTTCACCTTTTAGCAATGGCAAAACGGAAAAACCATCTACAGGTTGAGGTTATCTGGTAGCTTGGAACCTTCCCCTGTGATCCTCTGAGCCTCCTCCTCTTCTCTGTGGTTAAACCAGCTACCAAACAACCTATAACCAGCACTCAAAAAAACCTTCTAAAGGCTTTTCTATTTTTCCATTTACCCTTATCATTGCTAATGCTTTCCTTTGGAAGGAAAGTGAATAATGTTTGTAATTCGTCTTGATCTTGAACTTGAAAAAATGGCTCATTCCCAGGCTGACTCTGGCCGGTTTGATCCTTTCGGTAATGGCAATGGGGCAATCTGCTCCCCGTAATCTTTTACAAAAAGGTGACTCCCTCACCAACCAGGGTAAATATGGCCTGGCTTTAACCTATTATCAACAAGCTGCTCAAGCCTTTAAACAACAAAACGAACTTACCCACTATTTCCATTGCCGCAACAAGGCAGGCTTTATCCAACTGGTTCAGGTAGATTATAAACCTGCTTTCACTTATTTTCAACAACAGTTAGCTGCATTGGACCAACAACCTTCCCTGCCTGATACCCTGCAGGCCGAAGCCCATATCTATGCCGGACTGGCTGCCTTTTATCTGAACCAGTACCAAACTTCTATCAAACACTATCAGCAGGCCCTGGAACTGCTGCAAACCATGCCTCACCCCCCGCCCCTGCTGCTGGCCTATTGTTACGAAGGGATGGGGATTTATAACGATTTATTTGCCCGGGATTATGGACAAAGTGCGGACTGGTTTCACCAGGTGATCCAGGTACTGGAGGACCAACCAGTAACGACAAATAAGCAAAGCCTGAAGTTATCCCTGCTTTGGCGGGCTCATTTTTACCTGAGCAATGCCTTTCGAAATATCAATGAATTGGAAAAAGCCCGCACCTACCTGGACCAGGCCATCAGCCTGCTCAATCAATCGAACTGGCTGCGGGAAAAATACTTATCCTACACCTATCAATCATTGTCTTCGTTAAACAGGTACCAGGGAAACTACCAAAAAGCTGTATTTTATGGTCAAAAAGCAAGTGTAAACAAACATGAAACCTTTAAAGGTAATGTGGGATTATACTATATTTACCTGGATCAGTTTGATTCCGCTTTTTCTTTATTGCATCAAGCCTTTGTTCATTACCACAAGCAGAAGAATCCATATAAAGTAGCCATTATCCAAGAGTATCGGGGATTTGCCCATTGGCGCCAACAAAACTATGATTCGGCTTTTTATTATTATCGTGCTTTCCTGAATTTAAGCCGTTCGCTTTATGGTTCAACCAATCTGCAGGTAGCCCGGGGGTACAATTATTTGGGTGAATGCTATCGAGTACGGCAACAGTTTGATTCGGCCCGGCATTACTATACCCAGGCTTTTGCCGCCCTGTTTGCCCGGCATCCATCCCCGGTGGAAAGCTGGGGCCCCATCTGGAACCGCTTTAAACCACAGTACCAGCTGGAATTTTTTAGCTATATCCTATTTTACAACCTGGGTAAAATGTATTACCAGCAATATGACCTTTTGGGTGATTTGAAAAGTTTAGAAAATTCCCTGCAGCACTACCTCCGGGCTGATTCCCTGCTGGAGTTTACCCGCTATAGCTATTGGGGCGAAGACACCCAGTTGTTCCTGGCCGATAGTAGCCAGACCCTGTATGAACAAACCCTTAAAAGTGTCTATGCCTGGCAATTAGCTGAACCGGAACAATCCAGGGTGGAATTGATGCTTAACCTGATGGAAAAAAACAAAGCCCGCCTGCTGATGGAAGAGGCTGTCTGGCCGGACCAGGCTCAGGACAGCCTGAAGCAAAAGGCTTACCAGCTCAAGTTCCGGCTAAACCAGCTGAAGTTCAAATTGCAACAATTGCAAAACCAACAGGATCCCTGCCAAAAAGAACTTTCAAGTCTGTACAGCCAGGTGTATGATTGTTATCAACAGCTGGAAAAACTGGAGAAACGGCAGCTATCTCCCTTCAAAGCTTTTAAGGTTCAACCGCTGACCATTAATCAATTGCAAACCTATTGCCAGGATCACCAAACCCAGTTACTGGAATACTACTGGGGCAACCAGGATCTGTATATCCTGCAGGTAAATCCACAAGATTACCAGGTGGATCAAATTGGGCTTAGTCAAAAATTAACCAACAACATAGATCTGCTCAAACAACAGCTGCAAAACCAGGGACAAAGTAACAGGCAGGATTATCAGCAATATATTCTGGCGGCCAGAACTATTTTTGATCAGCTGGTACAACCATATCTTGATCCTCAATGGCCTCAACTGGTGGTGATCGCGGAAGGTCCCCTCAACCAGTTACCCTTTGAAGCCCTTCTTACCCAGTCAGTATCCAATTCCACCATCGATTACAAAACCCTGCCCTATTTGGTCCGGGATTACAGCCTGCAATATGCCTATTCCAGCCGCTATCTATTGCAATGGTCCCGTCATTCCACTACCCTTCAGTCCCTGATTGGATTTGGTTACAGCGGTAGTTCAGATAGTCCAAAGCAGGCCGGACTGTCAGACCTTAAAGGCAGCAGCCGGGAATTGTCTGCCATCCGGCGTGAATTTGGCCGGGGACGATATTATCAGGGACAGGATGCCAATGAAGGGGTTTTTAAGCAGGAAGCGGGCCATTATGATATCATTCATTTAGCCGTACATGCCCAGGCCGACCCCGAGCATAACCTTTCCAGCCACCTGATCTTCCGGCAGGATACCACTGACCTAGCCGAGGATGGCCGCCTGTATTATTATGAATTGTATAACCTGCCCCTGAGGTCGGGATTGGTGGTGCTCAGCGCCTGTGAAACCGGCCAGGGCAAATACCAGCAAGGCGAGGGTGTATACAGCATGGCCCGGGCTTTTGCCCTGCAGGGAACTCCGGCTCAACTGATGACCCTCTGGTCTATCGATGATCAGGCCACCGTTCAGCTGATGCAAGGTTTTTATAAAAATTTTGGTAAAGGAAACACCATTCACCAGTCTCTGCGCCAGGCTCAGTTGGATTACCTGGCCCGGGCCGATGAATACCAGGCCCACCCGGCTCATTGGGCTGCTTTTGTGGCCATGGGATATACAGAGTTAACCGGAAACCGTCCTGAACAAATGTTTTGGTGGGGCTTGATGGTAGGAATAGGATTGGCCGGAGTGGCAGGTTTTTGGGGGTGGCGAAAGTAAGGAAACTAATAAAGACATGGTTATAAGATCATCGGGCAAATGCACCCCAATAGAAAACGCCAGTAAATAAAAGTAATTCATGCAATTCCCGATCTCGGCTTAATTAAATAGAGTTAGGAAAGACGGAGTAGGTTAAAATTTAAACCTACTCCATCATGAGAGAAACTTCGTAGCCTAACCGATCAGTCAGGTTTCATGATCTTTTCACTTATCCCTTCCGCAACCGCCACAGATCAAATATTTGAGAGCAGCCAGGGTCACGGCCACACCGGCAGCACCTAAAGATGCATAGGTAAAATTTCTCAATGCAACCGGTGGAGGCGGGTTGATACTACCAGGGGGTTCATTGTAACGCAAACTGGAAGAAGTGGGTGGAGGAGGAATAGGGTCAGAAGGTGGATCATTAGACACAGTCTGAGTGCCATCTTCATAGGTGGTGATCACCCTGCCCTCCTGATCGTATTCTACTTTTTTTACTTTTTTAGGGTCATTGGTTTGTTCGGCCATGATTATCAGGTTTATTTGGTGAAAAATATATTATAGCAATTTGAGGCTGGTTTCAGGTGGCTTATAACAACCCTTGTCCATTCTTTATAAAAAACCACAGGAAAGGTAACCTATTTGGAGCGGAGTTTTTATCTATTAGTTCAAAAGAAAACCAAAGAGTTACTGAAATCTGAATAACAGCTTCGAATTAATTTTTGACAGGATTTAAGGAAAAAGAGTTTATCCATAAAATAACTTTTTCAAGCAAGAGACTTGAAAATTCATTATGCTAAAAATTTTTCACCTTCTATTTCCATTTCTAGCGAAACTAAACCCAAATGAATCTTATGAAGCCAGGATCAGTTATCCTCCATGATTCCCAATAAAGTGAAAACCGGCGATTCCACTACATTACTTTTATTCAGGGCCCGGTCTTTGATATATACATTCAACTGTAAACTATCCAGGCTAAAAGTGTTCAACCAGGCTGCAGATTGCATTCTGTATCTAATAGTTCCTTCCAAAGGGCGATCATCATCTGTTTCTCCTTCTTTCAGATAAGGTATTCTGCCATAGAATCCAATTACTTCGAAAGGCGGCTTTCGAAAGTCAAAGAAAACAGGTACGCCATCTTCAATAGTATATAGATCAACGAAAAAATTGAAGTAGTCTTCATTAAACTCAATGAAAATGGTATCATTTACACCATTTTCATCCTCTTCCACCACATAGTCCAGCTTATTATAAGGAGGAAGTCCGGGTCTGCTACCTAACTCTACTTTTTCTCCAAAATCATCAGTGACATATTCAAATAAGTGGTAAGGCGGCTCTGTATCCGGTCCGCTTCCCCTTAATCCAATGTCGCCATTGCCATCTTCAAAATATACACTCACCACCAGGGTATCGAAGCGGCTTCCCTCCTTGAATTCCACATCTTCAAAACTGATCCTGGGAATATTTTCCAACTCAGGTGGTCTTTCACAGGAAAGCAGGACCAAAACCGCAACAAATAAAACGAACAATCTTTTCATATATAAACTTATCGTACTTTTGCTTAAAAATTCAGCTGATTAGCTGTTATTACAAATTATAAACGAATGAATTTTTTTAAAAGTTTTCAAAATGATATATTTTCTATTGGACCAGCCAATTTTGAGGACAAAGCCCTGGAACTTTTTCATTTTCAGGCTAAATATAATGCCATCTACCGCCAATACCTGCACAATCTGCCGGTAGATATCCCAAAAATCCAAAAGTTAACCCAGATACCTTTTTTACCGATCGATTTTTTCAAATCCTACCCGGTGAAAACCGGCGAATGGCCTGAAGCAGCCATATTTGAAAGCAGTGGCACTACCGGCAGCATTACCAGCAAGCATTATATTTATGACCTGACTTTTTACCGGCAAGTGTCTGCTCATATTTTTGAGTCTTTTTTTGGCCCTTTATCCCGGTATCATATTTTTGGTCTGCTGCCCTCCTACCTGGAAAGAAATAACGCCTCCCTGGTTTTTATGGTAGATCATTTTATCAACCAAAGCCAATCGGTGCATTCCGGCTTTTACCTGCACAACCTCAAAGAATTGTCCCTGGAAATAAAGCAAATTAAAGACCAGCGAACCTTACTGCTGTTGGGCGTTACTTTTGCCCTGATTGATATGGCTGAAAACTATCCGCTACCCGAATTCAGGGGAAAGGTAATGGAAACCGGGGGAATGAAAGGTAAAAGAAGGGAAATGGTACGGGAAGAAGTTCATCAGATACTGCAAAATGGCTTTTCTCTATCCCAAATACAGTCAGAATACGGAATGACTGAGCTGATGTCGCAGGCTTATGCCCTGGATTCCGGAAGATTCCGGACTCCATCCTGGATGAGGGTGTTGATGAGAGATATCAATGACCCATTCATGATCTATACCAAGCCTGACAGTGGAGGAATCAATATTATTGACCTGGCCAATGTACATAGCTGTGCTTTTATCGAAACCAAAGACCTGGGCCGGTTGCATCCTGATCAAACATTTGAGGTGCTGGGAAGGTATGACAATTCCGATGTCAGAGGCTGTAATTTAATGGTAATCTGATCTCAGGCCGTTCCGGCAAAGCGGTTTACATCCTCTTCCGTGATTTCTCCTTCACTCATGATCACCAGCCTTTCCACCACATTACGCAGTTCCCTGATATTTCCGGTCCATTCAAATTGCTGAAGCTGGTGAATAGCCGCCTCGGTAATTCTCTTTGGAGCTGAACCGTATTCTGCCGCCACATCAACCAGGAATTTATCCACTAGTAAGGGGATGTCTTCTTTTCGTTCCTTTAGAGGCGGTACATGGATCAGGATCACGCTGATCCGGTGATAAAGGTCTTCCCGGAAGTTGTTTTCCCTGATCTCTTCCTTCAGGTCCTTATTGGTGGCTGCAATCACCCGGACATTTACAGAAATTTCCTTATCCCCTCCTACCCGGGTAATTTTATTTTCCTGTAATGCCCTCAGCACCTTGGATTGAGCGGAAAGGCTCATATCGCCAATTTCATCCAGAAATAAAGTCCCTTCGTTAGCCTGTTCAAATTTCCCGATCCGCTGCTTGATAGCTGAGGTAAAAGATCCTTTTTCATGGCCGAACAGTTCACTTTCAATTAATTCGGAAGGAATGGCAGCACAATTCACCTCCACCAGTGGACCTTTGGCCCGGTTGCTTTTCTCATGTATCCACCTGGCTACCAGTTCCTTACCAGAACCATTGGGGCCGGTAATCATCACCCGGGCCTCTGTAGGCGCTACTTTTTCAATGGTTCGCTTTACATTTTGAATGGCTTCTGATTCACCGATAATATCAAATGACTTAAGGATCCGTTTTTTAAGCACCTTGGTTTCGGTGACCAGGTTAGACTTATCCAGGGCATTTCTGATGGTTAACAACAGACGGTTCAAATCAGGTGGCTTTTGTATGAAATCAAATGCGCCTTTTTTGGTAGCTTCCACTGCCGTTTCGATGGTACCATGAGCTGAGATCATGATAAACTGGGTGTCCATACCTAACTCACTGGCTTTTTCCAGTACTTCAATGCCATCCATCTTGGGCATCTTGATATCGCATAAAACAATATCATAATCGTTCTTTTTTATCATAGACAAGCCTTCCTCCCCATCTTTGGCTTCTTCTACCTCGAATTTTTCATATTCCAGAATTTCTTTTAAGGTGGTTCGGATGCTTTTTTCATCATCCAGGATCAATATTTTGGGCATACAATTATTTTTTCAAATTAAAAAATATCAGGATCTGCAAATGTAAGGAAGGGTACGTTTAAAAAAAAGAAATGTAAGCCGATAAGCCGGGTTCTGTCACTAAAAGCTCTTTGCGATCAGGTCTTATCATTTCTCTGGACCTGATGTCACCACCAGGTTCGTACGACCTACCCATTTCAACTTTCACAGGAAAACAGAGCGAGCAACCCTGTTCCACCAAAGGTGGAATTGAAACCTATTTGGTCTTTCAGCCCGTAAGGTTTACCCTGCCACTGATATCACTACCAGTGCGGTGAGCCTTTACCCCACCATTTCACCCTTACCCACCTGTTGGAGGGCGGTATATTTTCTGTGGCACTATCTGTCCCCGATGAATATCGGAGCCTTCCTGTTAGGAAGTACGGTGCTCTGTGCTGCCCGGACTTTCCTCTCTGAACAATTCAGAGCGATAAGATGGCTTACATTTCAGCATTAAAATGAATTTAAAAAAGAATTAGTTCACATCAAGGCCGGTTAATTTATACTCCCACTCATCTGCAGCTTTAGCTACCTCAACCACCATCTCTTTCATTTGTTCTTCGCTGGAAGTATCTAAAAAGGTGGAAGCTTCTACCTTGATAATATCATCAATGATAATAAATTTGGCATAAAAAAAGCTGTTATTTCTTTTAAGAAGCTCCTTCAAATCTATTTTTTCATTATATTCACATACTTTTGAGGTAAATTCAAAGGCCAGCCGCTCTGCTTCGCCATTTCTCCTTACATTACCCAAAACAGCCTGAAACCGGTTCTGGTCTAAGGGTACAATGATCACTGATTTGTCACTATCATATTCCGAATATTGTCCGCCAATTTCGGAGGCAAATTTTTCCATGAATTCATTAAGGTTCATGTGCTAGAGATTTAATAATTAAAACAATTTTACTAATCTATTAAATTTTTAGGTTTGAATAAATATATCCTTTAAAAAAATAATGATACCCATTGAATTCAGAATTTTATTTTATCCTGATCAATGTGGCTCCGAATCCGAATTTTTCCTTCATCGCATCTTTAAAATATTGTATATTTTCAAATTTAGATAACTTTTTATGTATGGCATTTCTTAATACACCATTGCCTACTCCATGTATAAAAATAATCTCATCTTTTCCAGCAACAATGGCCTGGTCTAACTTCTTTTCAAAATATTGCAGTTGAATATTTAAAATATCAGCATTATTTAAATGCTGATGGTTTTTTACTAATTTTTCAATATGCAAATCCACAATATTTTCCACTACATCAGAGCTGGCAATCTGGGTTTCTGATGCTGCCAGCAAACTTTCCTTGATTTTTTCCGGATCAATTTTTTCCTGGTCTTTGTCTATCTGGATCAGGTAAGCCTTCTTACCAATCAGAGGTGCCGTTTGCTTCATTTTAAACAATGAGGATGCCTTAAATCTGATTCTTTTTTTTAATGGTTCCCGGGGGGAATAGTAACCCATACGATGATAAAAAATTTGAAAATGCAGCTCAGGCCACTGATCAAAATCCTTTAAATAATAGTCTTTGACCTTAAAGGATCCTTTAGCTTCCAGTTTCTCTGCCGCCATTCCGATCCATTGCTTAGCCTCCACCCCGGAAAGGCTCACCAGTAATACATAATCCGTATTGTTGATAAAATGCAAAGACAATTGCTGATCATTTATTTCTACAAAAGCCAAAAAGATACCCTGGTCAGCCACCAAATCATGACCTGGTTTTTGACTGGGTACTTCTGATACCTCCTCGGATTTAAAATAGTTGGTTTCCTCCCTGGCTATTACAGTCAATTCATTTTTCAGTACCGGAATCACAAAACCATCTTCAATTTCCACCTCAACCAGGTTATTCCTAAGCAAATTCCTGACTATCCCTTCTTCTTTTCCATGAATAAGTCTTACCTTATCACCTATATTCATCTTTACCTGTTTAAAAATATATCCAATGAAACTTTAGGCCCCGGCCACTCATCTCCAGAGCAGGTGCTGGAATATGAATCATATTTATTCCATATATTAAATATTTTAACCATTTTTTATTTGTTTTGATATCTTTCAGGTCCAAATCTAAGGATAAAAAATATTGTCTGTAAGGATCCATTCCAATTTCGAAATTTTTTTCAGGATCAGAATAAATCATGTTTTGCACACCATAGCCCAGACCGATGTTACACCAACCGGGAATTTTACTGCTGATAAGCGCATCAAGATCAAAGGAAAGCCAGTAAGTTTGTCCATTGTAATCCTTGATCATCTCCTCATACAGATTATACCCCAGCAATTCTGGCCTCAAATGGGCCATACCTGATCTTTGAAATGAAAATTTTGGATAAATCCGGGGCTCTTCCCAAACAGATTGCTGCAAAAAAAACAAACCTGCACCGAACGCATTGGCTCCCAGATCGGATAAAGAAGCCCCGTATCCAGCTGAAAACCCATCGAACAATTCAATCTGAGAAATCAAGACAAAACCAGCTATACTGCCGATCCAGTTTGACTTTTGATCAGACAGGCCCATCGATCTCAAAATATGGTATCCCCCCTGACTCAAATGGAAGGCGGAATATGAATGTCCGATCTTATCCATTTGCAGCCAGTCCTTACTGTCATTAAAAAAGTGAAAACTTTGTCTGGGATGTTCCTTATACCACACTTCATTTAATCCGGCCATTACAGCAACATTAGCCAATCCTACCCCAATCAACGTTTTTTTTAATCTGGCAGCCGGTAATTTAGTTGTATCCTGATCCGGCTGTTCTGCTGGTATATCCTGCCCCATCACAGGATTTAGCAGGGCTATAAAAATGATGATCAAAAAGGGAAGTTTATTTATCATCTTTAGTGCGGGAATAATAGAATTCATCGTTTTCTTCCCTCATGGCATTTTCCGGGGCTGGTTGTGATTCGGCTGGTTCTGAGGGTATATCTCCGGAATTATCCCGGGCATTTCTGAAAATTTCCATCACTTCGTCAAAACTTTGGGTATGCATTAAGCTGAATCCGGCCGTGGTAGAAGTATTGATCGTACCAAAGGAATTATAATTGGTTTTATTATACATTTTTACCCTGAGCTTACCATCCGGGGTCAGAAGATATTCTACCGTCCAGTCTCCGGCAATGGTAGAGAGATCTGCCTGGTTTTGCCGGTTGGTAAAACCGCCGGCCCGGGTAATGCGCAATCTTCCATCCAAAAAAGTGTAGGAAAGCCGCAGTTGGAAGGTATTAAAAGCTTCCTCATCCAGAGATCCCAGATCCACATCAATTTCCAGGTTTTCATCAAACTGGGTAGCCCAGTAACTCAGCTGGTTAGACAGGAATTCGCTCACACTATTTCCAATAGATCCACTTACCTGGAAGGAGTTTTCCGGAGAAAACCGGCGTAGTATCATCAAACTGAAAACCTGTCGCTTTAATTCCTGCTCATCTGTATTGATCCGGTTTTTAAATGCACTAACTTCTGCCTCCAGGGAATAAGGATACGATTCTTCGGCTCCATTGACATTATTTTTGACAATAATGGAGTTGGGATATTCTTCAATTCCAATATCAAAATTAATTTCAGGAGAGAAAAGATCACCCTCCAGATCCAGCATAACCTTGGCCGGATATTTCCGGATAATATCTGGTTGCCGCTGCAATACTTCATCCTGAAAAAGGGGAGCCAGGGAGGCCAGTTGATTATAGGTAGCCTTTATATCCAGATCAGCCCGATAGGGATCTCCGGACCAGGTGATGCGGCTTTCCGGCAGAATCTGGAATTCTTTATTGATCACATTGTATAAGGTGAAATTATAAGCACCCTCCTGGATTTCAAAATCGCCAAACATATTAAAGTCACCTTCAGTATCAATCTGAAGCTTCAATTTACCGTTGCCTCTTCCCCGGATAATATCGCCGGCTTTTATATCAAATATCAATTCGCAATAAGCATCTGGTGTAATTTCCAGGTCAAAATCCAGATTCAGCCCTTTCAAATCTACTTTCTCAATTTCCTGGCCATCATTATCATATTTCAGGGTATCGTTTAAAGTGATAAACTGGATAAATTCCTGCTGCTCAATAGTGGAAGTCTCCGATAACGGAATATAAATTTTTGTGCCTTTTTCAGAAACAGCATTGGCTGAAATATTCAGATTGGAAGGAGACCCCAGGAAGTTGACTGTACCGGTGGCATAAGCCACGCCATAATAGAGGGAATTATCCCGGGCAGTGGTATTCATCACCTTGAAATTATTCATCTGTCCGGTAAGATCAATTACAAAATTGGAAAACCCATCATGAAAAAAGCCTCCGTTCAAACTGGCCAGGTGATTTTCATCATCCCTGACTTTCAGGTTTTCAACGGCTATCCGGTTTTCGTCAAAAATAATATTTCCGGCAAAATCATACCTGGTATTGAGATAATTCACGGTCATTTGACCATTTTTGATCAAGCCAGAGCCATATAATATAGGACTATTGATCATACCTGATATTTCAAATTCTCCACTGGCAACCCCGTTGATCCGGGAAAAAAGATCCCCGACAAAAGGTTCTGCAATGCTCAAATGAGCATTGTTAAAATAGGCATATATATGCAATTGTTTTTCTGGATCATCCGGATCAATATAACCTGACATGGCAATGATCTTTTCCTGGTCTTTCAATACGTCTACACCAATATTCAGATATTTGGTAATATTATCCCAAAATGTCTTGATATTGATATTGCCGATCAGGAACTGATTGATCTTAAATTGATGAATATCCATATTGCTTTCCATGATAGGATCATCATAAAAGCTCCTGATGGTCATGAAGCCGTTTATTTCACCGGAAAAATCCTGATTGGTAACCGGATGGAGGTTTTCCAGTTTAAAATCTTCAATGTTTACCAGCAATTTTTGGTCGAGGGAATCTGATAGTTTCCCATTCAGATAGATATTCTGGTTTTTGTAAAATAATTCAAAGTCTATAAATTCAATCTCCTTTTTGGCTATACTAATCTGGTTTTTCACATTGAATTTCCATACCTGGTCCAGCACCTGCATTTCGGAAGGATTAAAATGTACCAGGGTTCGATTATTCAAAAAGTCAAGTTCTCCTGAAATAGCAGCATAATTGGTGGAGTTATACTGATCCAGAGAAACGTTAAAATCAATATGCTTCTTTTTCCAGTTAAAAACTGTTTCCAGATTTTCAGTCCTGACCTTATTTTGAATAGCTTGCTGCATTGAATTGATCCTGGCATGGGCATCTATTTCGGGACCATCAAAATTTTTGGAAGTTTTCAGATCCACCTGGGTTTGATAAAATGAATAATTGCCCAATTGAAGCGTATCTATTTCTGAATTGAATGACAATAAGGTGGTATATCCGCCTGTAAACACCCCGTCGAAGCGCGTTCCGGGGGAAATATGCGATTGAGGATAGTACAGGTTTAAAATGGGATTGATATCTTTTAAAAACACATCATAACGCACGAAATAATCCTGGTATTCCTGCCGCTTTTTTTCACTGTAGTAATCCTGAATCTCTTGTTCCTGGTTATTAACAGTCAATTGATATTCGTTTACCTGCTCCATTAAATCTTTTAAAAGTACCGAAACCTGGAAGTTGCCTACCGCATTGAAAGTGAAATTATCAGAGGAAGCAAATATCAACCTTTCTACATCGTTCTTCTGGCTGGTGATATCCAGACTATCAATGAAAAATGCACGATCATCTAACTGAACGGTCAAATTGGCAAAATGAGCTTCACCTTCAATACTATCAAGCTTTAAGCCGGTAAAATTCAGGTCCATGAATGACTGGATAAAATAGTTATATGGAGACAATTTCAGCTGGGCTAAATTGGCGGTATCCAGTTGAGCCGTAATATCTACTTCATCTTTTCCGTTTCTCAGGTCGATCAGGGCATTGGCCTGAAACTTCAGGTTGGGGTCATCAATACTTAATTTACCAATAAAAAGCTCACGGGAAAATCGGGCGTCAGTATAAATATTCCGGTAAGCATAGTTTTTGAATTCAAACTTCTTAAATCCGGCATTCAATTTGAAATCTGCAGATTGAGGTGTTACTCCTTTGCCCTGGATCTTTCCCTGCATAGAGACTTTTTGCACCAGTTCTTCATTGCCTAAAACAGCACCCAGGTCAAATTCGGTCAGGGTTAAATTGCCCGAATAAGTAGTTTCAGCATCTTCAGGTTGTAATTTGAGATTAATGTCCGATTCTATTTTGCCCAGATCAGAATAAAAGCGGCCCTGCGCCACAAAATCACTGGGGAATCCTGTAAATCGACCATTGATTCTAAGGTATCCAGCCCGTTTTAATTTTTGATATACTTCATCATCTTTCAGATAAATCTGCAAATCCTTAGCTCTGACCAGTGACTTTTGGAGATCAAGGTCGATAAATGTATCCTGGAATTCAGGTAATCCATCCAGAGAAAGGTATCCGCTCAGGTTCGATTGATTTCCAAAACCCAGCTCAAACTGCTCTACCGTAAAACGGTTTACATTACCATCAAACTGGCCGACTATTTGATAATAATCATGATATTGATTAAAAAGCGGGGCAAAAAGGGCCAGGTCACCGGAATATATGCGGGAATTTTTGACTTTTGCCTCAATTTCAACACTATCTTCAAAATAACTTAGCCCGGAAATGGCATCATATTTAAAGATCATATCATTCTCAATGTAGCTATCCCCTACCTCAAGTTCCATTTGGTTAAAAACCATGTTCTGTGCAGTTATCCGGTAATAGGAGCTTAAATTGTGCACTTCCAGGCCCGTTTCAGCATCATGGCAGGTTAAACTGTTTACCTGGATTGCAAAAGTGTCTTTATGAACTTTAAAACTGGAAAACTTGCCCTGAATATCCTTTAAAGTAAAATGACTGTAATCCCACCGTTTGTCTCGGATGCTGTCTTTATTCAAGGTATTCAGAGAAAATTCGCTATCGATCAGATCAACCTGGGCGATGGAGAAAATCTTGGATTTGCTGTTCCCTTTTCCGATTAATAACCACTGTCGTAGCTTTTTAACAAAATAACTAATGTTTACCTGCTCATTTACGGCATTGTTTTTTAATGCCACCCGGGCACCCTGTAATTTGACCTGATCCAAATGAATCTGTGAGGGAGAGAAAAGGGTAGGAAGATCAAAATCAGCTATTAGCTGGTCCACCGTGATTAGCTTTTCATGCTGTGTATCTCTGATCACTACATCATTCAGATACATTTTATCATACCAGATCAGGTTAACATACCCGATTTCAATGGGATGATCGATTTGATCTGATATATAGGATGTTATTTTTTTTACTACTTTTGTCTGGACAGATGGAATGTGTAAAGCTATGATCAGGGCAAAGAGGAGACTAAAGACCAACGCAATCAGCCAAATAGAGGCTTTTACAATGATCCTGCTGTTAAAAACTTTATATAATGAATTTAATTTCAATCCGATATTGTGATGAATTTAATAATTTTAGCCATTGAATCTTCCTGTGATGAAACCTCGGTAGCTATTATTAAAAACGGCAAGGTACTTAATAATATTATTGCCACCCAGTCTATACACGAAAAATACGGAGGTGTTGTTCCTGAACTAGCCTCCAGGGCACATGAATCAAATATTGTTCCAATTGTGTCCCAGGCCCTGAAAGATGCAAATATAGACAAATCAGGGCTAAATGCGATAGCCTTTACCCGCGGACCCGGTTTATTAGGTGCATTATTAGTGGGCACTTCTTTTGCCAAAGCCATGGCCCTGGCCCTGGATATTCCCTTAATTGAAGTAAATCACATGCAGGCCCATATCCTGGCGCATTTTATTGAAGATCCAAAACCGGAATTTCCCTTTATTTGTCTTACTGTAAGTGGGGGTCATACCCAGATCGTACTGGTAAAAGATTATCTGGATATGGAAATATTAGGACAAACCCAGGATGATGCGGTGGGTGAGGCATTTGACAAATCGGCCAAGATGCTGGGCCTACCTTATCCGGGGGGGCCATTGATCGATCGATATGCCCAACAGGGAAATCCGGGAAAGTACAAATTTCCCGAAACAGAAATGCCTGACCTGGCATATTCCTTTAGTGGTATTAAAACCGCCATTCTTTACTTTCTAAGGGACCATACTAAAAAGGATCCGGAATTTGTTCAAAAAAATCTGCCTGATATATGTGCCAGTATTCAGCATACGTTGGTAAACATGCTAATGCAGAAACTGATCAGGGCAGCTAAACAAACCAATATTAACCAGATTGCTATAGCCGGAGGTGTATCAGCCAATTCTACCCTGAGAAAAACCATTATGGCACTGAGCCAAAAATATGGCTGGCAGGTTTATATACCTAAATTTGAATACTGCACCGATAATGCAGCCATGATTGCTATGGCAGCTCACTACAAATACCTCAACCAGCAATTTTCTGATTTGACCGTGAGTCCTTCACCCCGGATGAAGTTTTAAATAAGATTTCACGATTATTTTATTTTCAAATGGTGGCATTTAATCAAAATTGACAATAACTTTAGAAGGTTTAAGATTTTTATAATGGTTCAAAAGGATTCATTTGAGCCGGATTATCCAATTAAAATTTTATGGCATCAGAAGGTAGATTTTCCAATAATATAAATATAAAGAACAAAAAAGCCAGTTTTGAATATCATTTTCTGGAAAAATATGTAGCCGGTGTTGTGCTACAGGGTACGGAGATTAAATCAATCAGGCAAGGCAAGGCCAGTTTGCAGGAAGCCTATTGCACTTTCCTGCAGGAGGAGCTATGGGTCAGAAACATGCATATTTCGCCTTATAAAGAAGGCACTTATGCCAATCATGAGCCAAAAAGGGACAGAAAGCTTTTGTTGAATAAGCGGGAATTGAATAAGCTGGAATCTAAAATGAATGAAAAAGGTTTGACCATGATCCCCATCAGGCTCTTCCTGAATGACCGGGGACTGGCTAAACTCGAAATAGCATTGGCCAAAGGTAAAAAGATCTATGATAAACGGGAGGATATAAAACAAAAAGACCTGGCCCGGGAAATGAAAAGGGTAAAATTTTAAATAAATTTTCAACAGCATGATGGATATTGACAAAGGTATTTGCAGATTAAGTGTAATACCTGTGAGAGCCGGCACGGCCGAAGCCAGTGAAATGATTTCCCAATTGTTATTTGGGGAGCATTACCAGGTGCTTGAGATTTCGGAAGATAAACGTTGGTTGAAGATACAGAATTATTTTGATCAGTATGAAGGATGGATACATGTCACTCAGCATTACCCAATTACAACGGAGTATTTTGATCAAATAAATGTTTCTGATTATAAGATTTGCCTGGACATCACCACCCAGATACTTTTTAAAAAACACTTCATTAACATATTGATAGGCAGTGTATTACCTATCAGTACCAATGAGTTATTCAAAATGGAAGAGCAACTGGCCTTTAATGGGGAAGCTAAAAGTCTGGGCCAAAGGCGGGGATTTGAATTTCTGAAAACTATGGCTTTAAGGTATCGCAATACCCCTTATCTATGGGGAGGAAGATCTCCTTTTGGTATTGACTGCTCCGGTTTTACTCAGATGGTATTCAGGTTGGGCGGATATCAATTGAAGAGAGATAGCCGGCAGCAGCTTAAGCAAGGGGAGGTGATCAGCGATTTTTCAAAAACCTTACCGGGTGATCTTGCGTTTTTTGAAAATGTAGTTTCTCAATCATTTCATGTGGGCATTTTGTTGGATGAGCAGCAGGTTATTCATGCTTCCGGGAAAGTAAGAGTGGATAAGATCAGTGCAGAAGGTATCATCAATAATGAAACAGAACAATTGACCCATAGATTAACGGATATCAGACGCATACTTAAATAACTAAATATGCAAAAACATGTACTTGTACTCAATCAGGATTACAGTCCACTCACGGTTTGCACAGTTCAAAGAGCCTTTCTGCTGGTTTTTTTACAAAAGGCAGAATTACTGACAGAAAACTTTAATCATACCCTGCGCACCATTTCCCGTAGTTATCCGATGCCGGCTGTAATTCGTTTGAACAGGTATATCAAATTGCCTTACCGGGGGGTTGTACTTACCCGAAATAACGTGTTTAAAAGAGACAATTTTGAATGCCAGTATTGTGGCACCAACAAAGACCTAACCCTGGACCATCTGATCCCCAAAGCCAGGGGAGGGCGTTCTTCCTGGAATAATTTGGTTACAGCCTGCAGAAGATGCAATACCAGAAAAGGGAATTATACCCTGGAAGAAATAGGAATGGAGATTAAACGAAATCCCTTCAAACCTTCCTATATTATGTTCATTCGTGATTTTTCCGGTTATGTACAGGAAGAATGGATGCCTTATTTGAATTATGTCTAGGCCTGGCAAGGTGTTATTTTCTACCTTCTCAAAAGAATGAATCCAGTGAATGTTGTAGAAAAGGCTAAATTCTCCTATTCAGTAAAAGCTTTATGAGGTTAATCAATATTTTCAATAATTTTGCCCAATGGTATCTATTAATAATTTATCTTATTTCATTGGAGGCAGACCTATATACCAGGATGCCTCCATTCATATAAAAGCCGGTGACAAGATTGGACTGATTGGGTTGAACGGAACCGGTAAAACCACTCTTCTGCGTTTGATCAATCAGGAATATACTGCCGATGGGGGTAGCATCAGTAAGAGTAATGATTGTACTATAGGTTTTCTCAACCAGGATCTTTTATCCTATGAATCTGAGGAGAGTATTCTTACGGTGGCTATGCAAGCCTTTTCCCGCGAACTGGCCATTCAAAAAAAGATCAATCAGATCTTAAAGCAGATGGAAACTGCCTATTCAGATGAAATGGTAGATAAACTAACCAGGTTGCAGGATGAATTTGAGACCCTGGAGGGATATACCTTGCAAGCACGTGCAGAAGAAATTCTGGAGGGAATCGGGTTTTCCACCCAGGATCTGGAAAGGCCTTTAAAAGAGTTCTCAGGAGGCTGGCGAATGCGGGTGATGCTGGCTAAACTTCTATTGGAAAGCCCTTCATTGCTGATGCTGGATGAACCTACCAACCACCTGGATCTGCCTTCCATCCAATGGATAGAGAATTACCTTAAAAATTACAGCGGGGCTTATATCATTGTCTCACATGACAAACTGTTTCTCAATAATAGTGTTACCAAAATTGTAGAGGTAACCGGCCAGCAGTTGATCACCTATGAAGGCAATTATAGCTTTTATGAACAGGAAAAAACGCTCCGGAATGAAATTCAGAAAAATGCCTTTGAAAACCAGCAACAGAAAATAAAACAAACTGAAAAGTTTATCAATCGATTCAGGGCCAAAGCATCTAAAGCCCGTCAGGTACAGTCTAAGGTGAAGTCACTGGAGAAAATGGATAAAGTGGATGATGTGGTAGATACTAATCCATCGGTAGATTTTAATTTTAATTTCAGGCAACAGTCAGGAAGATACCTGATCAGGCTGGAAGAAGTTTCCAAAGCCTATGGCCCTATTGAAATATTTGACCAAAGCTCTGCCCTGATAGAAAGAGGAGATAAAATTGCCCTGATTGGTGCCAACGGCAAGGGAAAATCAACTTTATTAAGAATACTGGCTGGAACCGAATCCATCTCAGGCAAAAGGGAAGAGGGCTATAATGTGAATATGGCTTTTTACGCCCAGCACCAATTGGAAGCGCTGCATACTGATAATGAAGTACTGGAAGAGTTAAAACAAGCCGGAACCGGAAAAACAGAGCAGGAATTACGTACTATTCTAGGAGGATTCTTATTCTCCGGAGAGGATGTTTACAAAAAGATCAAAGTACTATCTGGTGGAGAAAAATCCAGGGTAGCATTAGCCAAGGTGCTTATTTCCGAAGCCAATTTCCTGATCCTGGATGAACCTACCAACCACCTGGACATGCAGTCAGTTAATATACTGATCCAGGCCCTGCAGCAGTACGAAGGCTCCTTTGTCATTGTCTCCCACGATCGCTATTTTATTTCTGAAACAGCCAACAAGATATGGTATATTGAAGATAAAGCCATCAAGGAATATCCGGGCACCTATGAAGAATATACCTATTGGGTTAATAAAAATAATCTGGAGCATAAAGCTGAGGAAAAAGCGGTAGCCGGCAATACTCCGGAAAAGTCTAAAAAAGAAGCCAAACCGAATATTACAGAATCTGAAAATAAAGAACAAAAAAAGCAATTGAAAAAGGCTGAAAAAGATCTGGAGGAGTTGGAACAAATGATTGAAAAACTGGAGACTGATAAAAAGCAGCTGGAGCTTGAATTGACCAGACCGGAGGTTTTTGAAAACCCTGACCAATTAGCTTCCACCAATCAAAAATATGAAGCTGCTCAACAAAACCTGGAGCAATTGCATCAACAATGGGATGAACTGGCTGAGAAGATCGAGGAGTTGAACCAACAGATTTAAGCATCTTCCCTGAATGATTTATTTAGGTAATATCTTCAGGCTCCAGTGGTTTAGTTTTCCCACATCCAAGCCAGCCAGATCACAAACTTTAAGCGTCCAAATACCGGCAATTGGATCATCCACCAAATCATTTAAGGCAGGCGTATTACTCATGGTGCAGGTTTTAATAATATTATCTGAAGAGCCTCCCAACCGGTTATGCAAAAATATTGATTTCCCGGATGGAACTTCCAGTACCACCTCGAGGTCCTGAATATAGGAATGAGTAATGTCCAGTTTTAATTCTATTTCTTTCACATTGCCGGGGTAATCCATATTCAGGGAAGTTTCTATACCAGCCGGGTCATTATCAGGTATATCCATTGCGGGTGAATCTTCTTTAAAAAAATCCGGAGCAATATCAAATTCCAGATGCCAGAAGTTCAGCTTTCCTTTATCATAACGGGCCTGATCTTTGATGTGAAGCATCCAATTACCATTGATCTCAGTTCCTTTCAGGTTGATCAGTTGGGCTAAATTATCTATATTAAAAACTCCCTTCAGATCATTTTTTCTTCCACCTTCCCGGTCATGGATCAAGGCAGATTTACCTGAAGGCGCGGTTAAATTGACCACCAGATCTCCCCGGTAGGTATGATCAATATCCAATTTGAGGCTGATATGTTCGAGAATGCCTTTTTCCTGCACCTCAATTAAAGAAATGATACCGGCTGAATCATTATCCGGGATTTCCAGAACCTGGTTGGATTCTTTGATAATTTTAATGCCAGAAGTTTTATTTTCCATTTTTAGCGCCGCTGTAACTGAAGCATAGGCATCTGCCTTGCCATAACCAAACCAGGGGCTCCAACTGCCATTTTCTGAGCCTGTATCCTGGAAAGCGCCTGCATCAAAAGGCGGCACAGGAGAAACATCCCAGGAAGTATCCTGATTAAATGCTGCAGGAGGCGTAGGTGGATATCCTTCCATATTTAGATTTCTGGAAGCAGTACGTTTTAATATATTGATCACTTCAAAACCTGATAATCCCGGGTTAGCTGTTAATACCAATGCGGCAATTCCAGCTACCAGTGGAGTTGCACTGGAAGTACCACCAAATTGATGGGTCACCAGGTCCTGTTCACCTGTAGTTGTAGTGATACCCAATCCTTGTACTTCCAGACGATAATAGGTGTGGACATTATTGCTGGCAGCTGCAATACTAATACCTTCTCCATAATTGGAGTAATGGCTTCTTTTAGCCAGACTGGAAATTGCGGCTACATGCATCACCCCGGGCAGACCTACCAGATTATTACGAAAAATTTTAGATGTTTTAACACCTACCCACTTCCAGCTGCCGTTAGGAGCCTGGCTCCAACCATTGGTATAAGGTATATCAATATCTGAAGTATGGCTGAGAGGGCAATTATTATTTCCTGCAGCCCATAGAAAGATCATTCCATTCCGCCGTTTTCCTCCGTTTTTGGCCAGTGTTTCAATTTTTCTGATTACCGGATTGCTAAATGTATTATAGGGAACGCTTCCCCAGGAATTGGATAAAATATCCACTTTGTCAGCCAGGTAATTTAGAACTGTCAATAATTTAGAATCACTGACAAATAAGCTGCCTCCACTTGATTGCCATTTAATGGGGAACAAACTGACTCCGGGGGCTGCCCCGACTGTAAGTACAGCATCCGCTTCGCCCGCGATCACACCGGCACAAGATGTTCCGTGATTGGCTCCAGACTCATACATTTTGTCAGGATCAGCCTCTACATCCTGATTGGATACCAGGCGTTCTCCCTGCATATAACCCCACCCGGCAAACTTTCCGGAGGAATCAAAATCGGGATGATCCAACCGGCAGCCATCGTCAGTAACTCCTACCACCACGTTCCCAGAACCATACGAATTCAATAGTTTCCAGGCTTCCTGACAACGGCTGGAGGCTCTGCTGTCAAAAAACTGGTGATTCAGACGGGTATGTAGGTGCCATTGTACGTCATAATAGGGCTCAGTGGGTAACATCAAATCAAATTTCTGAGCTCTTTGGTTGAGATCATGCTCTGCATTTTCTACCAAAGGCTCATTTTCCATTAATATCACCACCAGTTTCACCGGGTTCATACCTGTATCATCAGTAAGCTGATACATATAATCCAGCTGTGAAAACCTTTTCCTGACCACCAAACCATATTTGGCCGCTAATTCATCCTTTTGGGCACTGCTGATATTTTCGTTAAAGGTAACAATAATCCGGTCCGTGATTAAAAATTCTTCCCCGGTTTCTTCCACCAGGTAGGCATGATGGGTAGGTGCAATAATCCGGGCCTGGCTCATATCCGTTTCCAGATCTTTATAGTCTGTTCTTACCCTGGTGGAGGCCGATGATACCTGCTCTTTTATCTGACCAGGTAAATTGTCAATCTGCCGGGGTAAGGCCCTGATCACGTATTCATCTTTTTTCTTTTGCAGAAACAGCTTTTGACCATTTCTATAAGTATATAAAACTGCCGACATATAGATCAATTTAATTAAAAAGGATAACTAAAGAAACTAAACTTCCCTAAGGTATTTCCCATGCACCCATCCCTGTATATCGTAATTTCCCTCCAGAGGTTCAGTTACATCTACAAATCGCCAAATGCCTTTCCAACTAAGCAGTTCCACTTTGGTTCCTGCCGGCAATGGGCTTTCAGGTAATTTTTCCGCTCCTAGATCGGGACTTTTGCGGATATTTAAATTAACGGTTGTTTGCAATACGGGGTGATGATCGGCCATTCGTCCCATTACGGCTGATTTATAATTACTCATCGGAAAAGCCGGACCTGGATCCGTTTTACGCCCGGGTGAAATATCGTCATGCCCCAGAACATCTGAAAAAATGTAATAGTTTTGCAGGGCCAGGCCAACTTCTAGAGCAGCCTTTATCTGTTTTTCCGGATATAACAACCAGCCAGCCATTTCTCCATCATTTTTATGTCTGGCTGATAAAACCTGGCTATCATCGTAAACTGCTCCGAAGGGAGAGATCCAGCGATTACTTTGGGGAGATAACTTGCCATCATTGTCTAACTCTATACCTATGGAATACTTATTCAAGCCATCGTAGCCATTCCAGAAACTCTCTCCGGCATGCCAGGCGATAACATTAAAGGGGAGTAACTGGGTAACCTTCCCATCCCGGGCAATTACCACATGGGCTGAAGCTTTACTTTGCTTGTTGCATAACCAATTGATTGAACCATCCGCATTCGATCCGGCTGTATAATGCATGATCAGATATTTTGGCTTTAGCCTGTTGCCCCGGTTTGGACTGCGATGAAAAGAAACCTGCTGACCGTCATCCTGGAAAAGTAAATGGTTCTTAATGATCATAATGTAGGGTTTAGATTGAAAAAATAGATTGATTAGAGTAAAATTAATGGAAAGTTCTGAAAATCATGAAATTAAGTTAATGTTTTTTTGATTAATTCCCATTGATTATTCTTTGGCAGAGTGCTGTTTTTGGGAAAATATATTTATTCTACCTTGACTTAGGGATTTACAAAATAGTTAATTAGATAGATAACATATCCAGTAAAGCTTATAAACAGGACTTTAAAGTGTTTTATGAAAAAAGGTCACCCTGAAAACCAAATAGTGCTTTAATCTTTGTAATATTATAGGATTAAGGATGGGTAGGGATCAAAAAATCAAAACGAAAATTTAACCATGAAATGATGAGTTTTTATTCCAGGCTGGCAGATTTTTATGCCTATATTTTCCCCCATAATCCGAATAAAACAAAGTTCCTTTTTTGGTTGATCGATCGTCAAGCCTCAAACCATATCCTGGATATTGGTTGTGCTACCGGTGATTTAGCTCTGGATCTGGGCCGGCAAAATCAAAAGGTTACAGCTGTGGATAATGACCCGGTTATGATCGTTAAAGCCCAGATCAAAGCCACTCAGGAAAAACTGGATATTGATTTCAGGGTAATGGATATGACCCTGATCCACCACCATTTCTCTGAAAATCAGTTTCAGTTAATCACCTGTTTGGGAAATACCCTGGTTCATATACCTGCTGACCAGGTGAATAATTTGCTATCGGCTGTCAGGCATCTGCTGAAAAAAGGAGGAACGTTCGTGTTGCAAGTGGTAAATTACGACAAAATATTGGCCCATCAGGTGAAAACTTTGCCAGATATTGATAATAAAAAAATTACCTTTTCCCGCAAATATGACTGGTCGGATGATCAACATTTGACATTTAAAACCCAGTTAACCATCAAAGAAACAAATCAAAACTATGAACAGCAGACCCGTCTCTATCCGATTACAGCTGCACAACTAAGGGAGTTCCTGAAAAAAAGTGGATTTCATCATATTGAAGCTTACGGATCATATAAAAAAGAAAAATTTCAGGAGGAGAGTCCTGCATTAATTATAGTAGCGTCATAATTTTCTGGGGTACAACAGGTTTTCACAAATTACTGCGGTTGCCACTGCTGCATTCAATGATTCTGCCTGACCTTTGCCTGGTATGGTGATCCTGGTTTGAATCCAGGGCTGCAGAGAGGTGTCAATGCCCCGGGCCTCATTGCCAATGACGACTATTGAATGAGGCTGAGGTTTAACCTGACGAATGTTTTCACCTTCCAAATAGGCTCCCATAATATGTTTTTGACTTTGAGCCGGTAAAAACTCGGACAAATCCGCATAAAACAAATTAACCCGTAAAAAAGAGCCCATAGAAGCATTTAACACCTTGGGATTATACAGATCAGCAGAAGTATTTGAAACAACCAGTTCATGAATTCCATACCAGTCAGCCACCCTGATAATGGTACCCAGATTTCCCGGATCACGAATGTCATCCAGCACCAGTGTCAGGCGCTGATTCAGGGCTAAAGGCACATTAGGTTTGGCTTTAGCCACAGCTAATGCCTCCTGGTTTGATTTAAAAGTGCCCAGTTTAACCAGATCCTGGGGGGAAACCTCCAACACATCAATTGATCTATCGATAAAATGATGATGGTAATTTTGTAGAAAATTATGAGTACCCAGAAGCATTATTATATCAAAATCAGCGTTTATTAATTCAAGCACGCTTTTTGCTCCCTCTACAAAAAAAGCTTGTTCTTTCTGGCGGTATTTCTTTATTTGTAAAGATTTTATAAACTTTGCTTTGGTTCGGGATATCATTAGGTTTTAAAGGGTTCGATTTGAAATCAATACTTTATATTTTAGTTTTTATTTCAATGCTGCTATCAGGCTGTATGGGCACCAGTTTGTTAGGAGAAAACGAATACCTTTTACGCAACCAAAAAATTAAAGGTACACAAAAAATTGATAAAGAAGAATTAAATCAGTTTTACCGGCAGGAACCCAATCGAAAGTTCCCGTTAATCCCTGTCTCGCCATATGTTTGGTTTTATGAATGGGGCGCTGAAGAATATGATCAGGATTCTATTCAGGCAGAAATTGAACAGGTAAAAGCAGCCTATAATCAGCAAATAGCGACTACCGGCAAAGAAAAGAAACAAGAAAAGCTGGAAAAGAAGAAAAGAAAAAAAGTAGCTAAACTGGAAAAAGACCTCAATGATGGAAACATTCTAATGCGCTGGGGAGAACCTTTGGCCATCTATGACAGCAGTTTGTCTCTCACTACAGCCGAACAGATGGAGCTTTATATGAATACCAAAGGTTTTTTTAATGCGCAGGTTGATTACAGAATAAAAAAATCAGGACAGAAAGTAAAGGTAATTTATCAGGTTCAGGAAGGAGAACCACACAGGCTGGATACCATTGTATACAGATCGGCTGATGCAACCATTGATAGTTTAATTCAAGCCCATGAAAACCAAAGTCTTCTTAGAGAAAATCAACGGTATGACCAGGCCAACCTGACCCTGGAGCGGGAAAGAATTGATAAATTACTCAAAGACCATGGCTATTTCAATTTCAGTAGACAGTACATTAATTTCAAAGTATATGATACTCTTGAAAATAAAAGACTGGCCATTGAAGCAGTTATCAGTGAACCCAGAACCGGTAGCCATAAGCAATTCATGATTGATTCAGTCATATTTGTAACAGATGAAGGTATCATTAATGGGAATTTGCTCAGAGGATATGAGCCTTATAATGGTGTCACCTATAAATATTATGATAAAAAGTATTCGGAAAAAATTCTGGACCAACGACTATTCCTGTATCCGGGCGAGTTGTACAGCCAGCAAAACACCTTCGAAACCCAGCGCCAGTTGAACAACCTGGACATGTTCAAGTTTGTAAATATTTACTATGATACCACAGGAGGACAATTTACTGCTAATATTTTTGCCAGCCCTTTAAAGAAGTTCACTACTTCCAATGAAGTAGGATTAGGTATTATCGTTGCCCAGGGTTTTCCTGGTCCATTTTATAACCTGACTTTCAGGAACCGAAATGTATTTGGGGGGCTTGAACATATGGAGATCAATGGTAGAATAGGAATTGAAGGCGTTCCTTCTGCCTCAAATGACCGGGAAATCTATCGCAGTACGGAAGCCGGAGGTAATTTCAGCCTGATATTTCCCCAATTTATATTACCTTTAAGTAAACGGACCAAAAGAAGGTTGGGAAACATCAACCCCAACACCCGGGTGGTAGCCGGTTCTTCTTTTACCAATCGTCCCGAATATTTACGGACTACTTTTAATTCCTCCCTCTCCTATACATGGCAAAAAGACATCAAACGCTTTTTTAATTTTACCCTGGTTGATCTTAACCTGATCTATTCAAATAATCTAAGTAAAGAATTCCGGGACAGGCTGGAGGAGTTTGAGGATGTAGGTAACAACCTGATCAATTCATTCCTGCCTTCATTCGTAAATAGTGTCAGTTTTACCTCCATTTTTAATTTTAACCGCTATGGTACCAACCCTGACCGGGCTTCTTTCCTAAAATTAAACCTGGAAAACGGAGGCACTTTCTTAAACCTGACCGGTACCGCCTGGTTAGAAGATTTCAACCTGGAATATTATAAGTATGCCAAATTAGATGCAGATTTTCGACGTTATCGGCCCTTGCCACAATCTACCTCCCTGGCTTACCGGTTTCACCTGGGAGTAGCTTTACCATACGGAGCCAATAATATTTTACCTTATGAAAAGTACTTTTTCGCCGGAGGAAGTAGTGGTAACAGAGCCTGGCGCCCCCGTAGGCTAGGTCCCGGTTCCTATACTCCTATAGACTCTTCCGGAGCTGTAAACTATCGGTTTGAGCAGCAGGCTGAGATCATTTTTGAGTCATCTATTGAATTGAGGAGAAAAATAGTGGGATTTTTGGATGGGGCTTTATTTGTGGATGTAGGCAATTCCTGGACAGTAGAGGAAGACCCTATCAGGGAAGGAGCAAAATTTGACCCGGAGAATTTTTATAAGGAAATGGCTGTAGGAGGAGGATTAGGAGTTAGACTGGATTTCACTTTTCTATTGGTCCGGTTAGATGCAGGTATGAAACTATATGATCCAGCCCGTCCGGAAGGTAAACGGTTTATCCTGGACCCGGGTTATTATGATCCTCCATTTAATACACCGCTGGTAAGAAAAGAAAATATAATTTTAAATATAGGAATAGGATATCCTTTTTAAACTATGAACAAAGAGCAGATCAGTGCGTTTTTTCAGACACTGCAGGATAATATCTGTCAGCAATTAGAAGAAATAGATGGTTCTGGTAAATTCAGAGAGGATAAATGGCAAAGGAAAGAAGGTGGTGGGGGAAAAACTCGGATATTTGCCCATGGAAACCTGATTGAAAAGGGAGGTGTTAACTATTCAGCAGTATTTGGAAAAACACCTGAAAAAATACTGACCGCGCTGCAATTAGCGCCATCTGATTTTTATGCTACCGGGATCAGCATTGTATTGCACCCCTTAAATCCTTGGGTTCCAATCATCCATATGAATCTTCGTTATTTTGAAATGTCAGAAGGGACAAAATGGTTTGGAGGAGGCATAGACCTCACACCACATTATATAGATAAAGTTGCGTCCAGGCATTTCCACCAGGATCTGAAACAAATTTGTGACAGACATCATCCCTCCTATTACCCAAAGTTCAAAGAATGGGCTGATCATTATTTTTTTATAAAACACCGGGATGAAACCAGGGGCATTGGTGGTATATTTTTTGATCGGCTTTCTGCCCAATCTCATTCGGAAAAGGAGCAGATCTTTGCCTTTATTAAAGATGTAGGGCTTAACTTTGTACCAATTTACCAAAAACAGGTTTCTGACAAGAGGTTTTCTGAATTTGGAGAAAAGGAAAAGCAATGGCAATATATTCGCAGAGGAAGGTATGTGGAATTTAACCTGGTGTGGGACAAAGGCACTAAATTTGGACTGGATACTGATGGCAGAACAGAATCAATTTTGATGAGTTTACCCCCACAGGCCCAATGGGAATATGATTTTACACCAGCTTTGAATTCGGTTGAAGCCCATACACTCCGATATTTAAGAAAAGGTATTGATTGGATTAATGTTTAACGCCTTGGAAAAACTGATAGAAAAACTCGAAACATTAGATCAACAAGTATTTCTCTGGTTAAATGGCTTCCATCATCCTTTAATGGATATCATTATGTTTTGGATCAGTAATAAGTATTTTTGGTTTCCTTTTTATGGGATCCTGCTTTTTTTCCTGATCTGGCATTACAAATGGCAATCCATACCGGTCATTTTGTCAATAGTTCTGGTAATTGTATTAGCTGACCAATTCACTTCTTCATTTATGAAGCCATTTTTTGGTCGCTTACGTCCCTGCCATGATCCGGATATGATGTTTTCCATTCATCTAATAGGTTCCTGTGGGGGCCGGTTTGGTTTTGCCTCAGCGCATGCAGCCAATAGTTTTGGTCTGGCCACATTTTGCTATTTGCTTATGCATAAACAATTCATAAAAACGGGATACTTTTTTGTCTGGGCTCTTTTGGTATCATACAGCAGGATTTACCTGGGTGTGCATTACCTGGCAGATGTATTGATTGGCGCTGCATTAGGTGTCCTCTTTGCACTAATAATCTTTCGTATTTTCCGATACTTCCAATTACGTATATGGCCTGAGGAATCTCCCCGGCAGACGATCCCCAAATAAGCTACAGGAAATTCAGGCCATTAATAAAGTCATCCCGGTAAGATGCTCCAACAGGAATAATCTTGCTGCCAATAATAATGGAATTATCTTCCAAAGCCTCAATTTTTTGTGTATTCACAATGTAGGAGCGATGTACCCGACGGAAATAACTGGAGGGTAGCCTTTTTTCGATCCCTTTCATGGTATAATGAACGATGTGTTTTTTATTCGGAGTATGAAAAATCACATAATCGGCCAAAGCTTCTACATATAAAATATCTGAGAGGTTCATCCTGATCATTTTTGATTCCGAACGCACATAAATATCTTTCTGCTTCTCATTTTGCTTTTGCAGGTTTTCAATATTCTTCCTGGCTTTATCCGTAGCAATTATAAACCTGCTGTATTCTACCGGTTTTACCAGGTAATCGGTGACACTTTTTTCAAAAGCCTCCACAGCATATTCCTGGGCTGAGGTAATCATGATGATCTCATAGTCTTCTTCCAGGGTCTTGATCAGGTCCATTCCTGTCATTTCCGGCATTTCTACATCCAGGTATATTATATCTGTGTCACCTTCCTTGAGCAGGTTAGAGGCCTCAATAGCGCTTTGGCATTCATGTTGTAAATGAAGCTGATTGGTCTTTTCAATATAATGTTTGATGATGCTTCGGGACATTTCATCATCGTCAACTACCATACAATTTAAACTCATAGGGATTCTGTATTTCTTACACTGGTTGCTCCTAAATATAACATATTTTTTTTAATTTATTCGCCTATCCACCTTATCGTGTAAGAATCGGTCTTTTTTTTTATTATTGTGAAAAAATCGCTGATGAAATTAAAAAAGCCCTTGATCCTGGCTTCACAATCACCCAGACGCAAGCAGATAATGATGGAAGCAGGATTTGATTTTTCGGTAAAAACAATGGAAACCCGTGAAGCCTTCCCTTCTGAAATGGACCCGGTACAGGTCGCACCCTATTTAGCCCATCAAAAAGCAAGGCCATTTCTGGATAAGTACCCGGAATCACTGATACTTACAGCTGATACAGTGGTAATCTGTCAGGAGCAGATCCTCAATAAACCCGACAACCTGGAAATGGCTTTTGAAATGCTAAACAGGCTTTCAGGCCAGGAACACCAGGTAATTACCGGAGTGGCTTTGCTTGAACAGGGAAATATAACTACGTTCAAGGATACCACGACCGTGGTTTTTCGAAAACTGCTGCCCCAGGAGATCAGCTTCTATGTTCAAACATACTTACCCCTGGACAAAGCCGGTGCCTATGGCATTCAGGAATGGATCGGAATGATTGGCATTGAGCAAATCCGGGGTTCATTTTATAATGTGATGGGATTACCCATACATAAAATATACCAGGAGTTGAAGCCCTATATACTTTATTAAGCTTCATTTTGATAATTCCAAACCTCTTCCCTGCCCTTGCTGGTAACTAAGACCAACCTGAGTGGACTGGGTATCATGATCATTCTGACTATCTTATCCGGATGATCCTGACAATCTATGATCACGCCTTCACCTTCTTCCGCATCGTAGGAAACTTCTTTACCCTCCTGCTTCTGGTATTTATTAGCCAGATAAGCTGTGGGCAGCAACACCTGGCTTTGCGGACAGGTTTTTTGATGAACTTTTTTCAGGACATCTTCCAGGTAGGGTCCAAAATCTGAAATTAATTGATCTTCCAGTTCATGAACAGATTCCTCCAATTGATCATAGCGTGGATCGGCATAGTCCAACTGGCTTAATTTGATTTTTTTTTCGACAATTTCAACTATTGCCTGATTTAGTGCTTCTAGGTTCATATTAATAAAAAAGACACTTCTGAGTAAAAAATAAAACGATTATGTTTTGAAACCGTAAATTAATTTTTTAAAAATTCAGAATCAACTATTTTTACAAATAATTGGAAAATATGTGAGTCAAGCTCTTTCCAATCAATTTTTTAAAATACAAACTAAAAATTATATGGATAATTTAATTAAAGAAAAAGCTGAAAAATGGTTAAGCAGCAATATTGATCAGGAATCCAGGCAAAAAATCGAAACCCTGTTATCGGATTCAGATTCCACTGAATTGGTTGATGCATTTTACAAAGATCTTGAATTTGGCACCGGCGGATTACGGGGCATTATGGGAGTTGGCTCTAACCGAATCAACAAATATACTATTGGTATGGCTACGCAGGGACTTAGCAATTACCTGAAAAGGGTATACCCTAAACAGGAAGTGAAAGTAGCCATTGCCCATGACAGCAGAAATAACAGCCAATTTTTTGCGGAAACCACGGCCACAGTTTTTTCAGCCAATGGAATAAAAGTTTACTTTTTTGAGAGTCTGCGTCCCACCCCTGAATTATCATTTGCCATTCGACATCTGAAATGTCACAGTGGGGTGGTTTTAACTGCATCACATAATCCCAAAGAATATAATGGTTACAAGGCTTACTGGAATGATGGCGGACAGCTCATTCCTCCTCACGACAAAAATGTGATTGAAGAAGTTGCCAAAATCAAAGATATTAATGAAGTAAAATTTGAAAAAAATAAATCCCTGATTGAAACCATCGGGGAAAATATAGATGAGGCTTACCTGAAAAAAGCCTTGTCCTTATCAGAAGCCAGACAAGCCATCAGCAATCAAAAAGATCTCAGGATCATTTATACCCCCATTCATGGGTCTGGTGTTACATTGTTGCCCAAAGTACTATCCCGCATGGGTTTTACCAATGTAACGGTACTGGCAGAACAAGCTGAACCCGATGGCAATTTCCCTACTGTAGTATATCCAAATCCTGAAGAGCCGGCAGCCCTGGACCTGGCCCTGAAAAAAGCAGAAGAAATTCAAGCAGACCTGATCCTTGGCACAGATCCGGATGCAGACCGGGTTGGAATTGCAGTAAGAAATCATCACGGAAAATTTCAACTATTGAATGGAAACCAAACTGGTAGTCTGCTCATCTATTATATGTTAAAAAAATGGCAGGAAAATGGCAAACTGGATGGTCAACAGTATGTAGTAAAAACAATAGTGACCACAGATATCATAGAAAAAATAGCCCAATTCTTTGAAGTGGATTGCTACAATACCTTAACCGGATTTAAATATATCGCTGAGATCATCAAAAACCTGGAAAATCAAAAGACTTTCATTGCCGGTGGGGAAGAAAGTTATGGCTATCTGGTGGGTGATTTTGTCAGGGATAAGGATGCTATTATATCCAGTGCCATGATTGCCGAAATGGTTGCATATGCCAAGGATAATGGGCAAAGTTTGTTTGATATGTTATTGGAAATGTATCAAAAATTTGGATTCTACAAAGAAAGCCTGATTTCTATTACCAAAAAAGGAAAAGAAGGGGAAGAAGCCATTCAGAAAATGATGCTTGACCTGAGGAATGATCCGCCGGCCAAGATCAATGGTGCCAAACTGGTGAAAATGATTGATTATCAAAAACAAGTAAGTAAAGACTTTAATACCGGGAAAGAAGCGCTGGTTGAACTACCCAAATCAAATGTGCTTCAGTTTTTCACTGAGGATGGCAGCAAGATTTCAGCCAGGCCCTCAGGAACCGAGCCCAAAATCAAGTTTTATTTTAGTGTGAATGAGCCATTGGAGCATAATAATGACTTTGATAAAGTATCGGAGAAATTAGATCAAAAGATTAAGGACATAATTGCTGATCTTCACTTAAAATAAATATTCAAGCCGTTTGAATAAAAGCACCAGGAGCACCTTTCCCGGTGCTTTTTTGTTTGATAGTTAAAGTAAGTGATATTTTCCCTTTGGCTCTTTTTTATCTATACAATTAAGCAATCCATTGGCAGGTTGATAGGCGGTGTACCAAACTGCAATGGCTCAGAAGGTAAAATTAATGGTCAAAAACAATGAATTTAAGTTGATAAAAGCCCTCAAAATATTCTATATATCCATGTACATAGTCTTAAAAATCAGGTAATTTCGTACAAAAGGTCAATACAAGGAGTTTACAAGCGTTTATCGATCTGCCAAACTCAGGTTACCTGAAAATTCTGATACTATAAATATGAAGAACATAACCCTATCCATCTTTTTTTTAATCCTCATTACACCCTGTTCTTATGGCCAGCAGATTAAATATAAACAGGTTAAAGATCAATACAGTCTTTCAGAATATAACCCAAAGGCCTTGCAGAACCCTAAATATTCGCCTATGGCGGCCAGTATTATGAACTTTTATTTGCCTGGTCTCGGTCATTTTTATGTGGCTGAGCCAGGCCGGGGGCTGTTGTTTTTTGGTGGCGAAATGTTGTCAGCAGGCTTTTTCGTTACCGGATTAGTTACTGTGTTGACTGGAGAAGTTGATTATGGCTATACATTAATGATTGCAGGAGCCGGAGCCGCTGGTGTCATTCTGGTTACATCAATATGGGATGTAGTGAAAGTGGCCAAAATAAAAAATATGGCCATTGATGACTGGAAAAATCAAACTATCTCTATTCAAATTCAACCTTATTTGGATACCGGGATTCATTTTTCCGGAGGGCTAACTACTTTAATTACTTTTTAGCTCCTTTCAACCAACAGATTGCCAGCCTGCCTAACATGTTGATTTTTTTCACTCTTCCAGGTATTTCCATAAAATCTTCAAAACCCCTTGAATTTCGGCAGGGATAGCTAAAATAGGCTTTTAAGGCTGACTAAAAGGATTTCTCTGTTTATTTATGGAGATATTATTTATTCAATATCATTATAAACTTCATCTGTAACAGGTTGAAGCCAAACCACACCACCTTCATCCATATTAAGACTTATTGCAATGTGGCCAAATTCACTATCAGCTGTTGCGCCATGCCAGTGCTCCAGGTTTCTTGGAATTTCCACTACATCACCTTTTTGCAATAACCTGGCCGGCTTTCCTTTAGACTGATAATACCCTTTTCCTGAAGTTACCAGCAGTAGTTGTCCTCCCGGATGTGAGTGCCAATGGGTTCTGGCTTTGGGTTCAAAAGTTACATTGCCAAAACGGGCATGCAGTGTACTATCATTGGCACCCATCATCTGCAACCATACTGTTCCTGTAAAGTTTTCACTGTCTGTTTTTTTCCCTTTTGGGAAAACTGTTTCACTTTGTCCTGTTTTTTCTTCCGCATGCTTTTCCGGATTACAACCGGCCACCAGTATGATCAGAAAAAGTATGCAGTATTGAAAAATATTTTTCATATCCGTTTAAATAGTTTTTAATTAGTTTGCAATGTTTGCATTATCTGCTGAGTACCTCATATAAAACAGCCTGAGCGTGATCGGCTAATTTTTCACCAGCCGTTATCTTTATGATTTTTATAAATTCATGCAACTGTTCAGGGGCTAAGCCAAGGTTCAGACAAATTGCCAAATGGGAATGAAGCATGGGTTCAACCCCTCCAATACTGCTAAGGACCGATATAGTGACTAATTCCCGTTCAGCAAAAGTCAGTACATCACGTTCAAAAATATCTGAAAAAAGGTGTTCTTTCAAAAAAACTTCAATGATCGGTGTAAAAGCAGCATAACCACTTGGTGGCCCGGTCAACGGCCTTCCAATCAATGCTTCCAGGTTCTCTTTCCCTTGTTCATATTTACTTTGATCATCATCTATGGGCGAAGCTCCGGGCCCTTCTTTATCAGTGATCCCCTTTGCTTTACGTTCATCAAGTACATCCATAAAGGTCTGTAACCCCCGGATACTACGGGGAAATCCACAATAGGCATAAAGATGTACCATGACTTCTTTGATCTCATTGATGGTTAATCCCCCATCCAGCCCTTTTTTCAAAGCCGGTTTTAAGGCTGACAACTTACCCTGGGCTGCATAAGAGGCAATGGGTATAATACTTTGCTGCCTTTCTGTAAATGGCGGATCAGTAGAGGCTTTACTTTGTCCATAAAGGCTCTGGGAAAAGCCACTTAAAATAGTTAATCCAAGAAATACTTTTATCATCCAATTATTCATGGTATAAACTTTATATTTCCATTTTTCATAATCTGATTTTCAATTTCTTTTACCATTGAAGGATCTTATTAATCACGTGTAAATAGCTTTGTAAATGACAAAGATCCCAGTTTCCATGATCCGTCTTGCTTTACATAAACTTCTGTGACTTCAAATGGATTGGTGACTTCATTTCCACCAACTTCAGCCAGCAAATCAATTCTGTTTAACAGAATAGCAGTATTATCCATTATTTGTACCGATACTTGGTGGATGTCGGCATTTTTGTACCAGATCCGGCCGCTTTCTATTACATCCAACTCGCGCTCTTTTCCCCATGATCCTCCCATATGCACAAAAACTGATTTTTCATGAAAAAGATCGTCCAGTTTATGTACATTTTTATCGGCCATCCACTGCCACTTGTCCTGGGAAAGATTAATAATTTCCTGTTCAGCCTCGGTATTTTGGGCCAGAGACCATTGTAAATTCATAATGACCAGAAAAAGCAAAAAAATTAATTTTTTCATATTGACAATTATTTATATCTGTGAAATTGGAAAATTTTATAAATTTTGATTTTAACATAATGGTGTGGCAACTTCTAAATAGTTGAAGATCCTAATGTTCAATGCTATGCGTATCCCTAACACTACTAAATGTCAGATCTAACAATTTCCAAGCATTGGCTTGTTTTTTATAAATTTCGGTAACGGTAAATTGATTCGACACCTCATTACCCCGAACCATAGCCAAAAGTGTAATTCGGTTCCATAGAATAGCCGTATCGTCAAATATTTCTACCACCACATCATGAACATCAGCCTTTTTGTACCAAATTCTCCCGGTCTTAATGATATCAAGTTCCTCAGCTTTATTCCAGGTTCCACTCATATGAACAAATTTTGACCTGTCGTGAAAAAGTGTAGCAAGCTGGTCCACATTCTTGTCTGCCATCCATTGCCATTTCTGTTGAGAAAGATTCATAATTTCCTGTTCAACCTCAGCGTGTTGTGCGATTAAATTCGGAGCGATGAATAAAATCATTAGTGCTCCTTCTAAAATTTTTCTCATATCTTTTATGGTATTGAATTAACTTGGTTTACAAATATTTATCAAAGAATTCATCGAGTTTTTTTATAGCCTGATCTACATATTCAGGAACATAATAGGTTTCAATATGGGTAGCGCCTGCAATCAGGAATAATTCTTTTGCTTTTGTTCCTGTAGCCAGGTTAAATGCCCGGTCTGTCATGTAAAAGGTATCGGCTTTGCTTCCAGCCATCATCAACAAAGGCTGATTGATCAGGTCCATATTTGTGGCTGCATCAAATGCCATCAGATCGAGTAAACTGCTCATGGTATACCGGAATGTGGAATTTGGATGTGAATGGGTTTTGTGGTAGTAATAATGTCCTTCTCGATACAAATCAAAGGGCATTTTGTCTGCCATTTCATCGGTTATTTCTGTACTGGCAGCATAAAGTACCTCCCCGCCTGCCGCTTCCAGGGCACGTGCTTTAGATGCCATTTCTAATCTTTCCTGAATGCTGGAAAGCTGCGAATTCATAAATCCGTTGCGTCTTACCTCTCCGGAATTAAACATGCTCAGGATGGCCACAGCTTTAAATCGTTTATCAGTTTGAGCTGCCTTTAAGGAATAACCGCCACCGCCACATATGCCTAATAAACCCAGGCGATCTGTATTTCCACCTTCATATTGTATAATGAAATCAGCCATTCCGCGAATGTCCTCAATCCGATTGGCTGGCTTATCCACATTACGTGGTTCACCCCCACTGGCACCCTGGTAAGATGCATCGGCCGCAATAGAGATATACCCTAATTCAGCCAAACGCTGAGCATACAACCCGGCTACCTGCTCTTTGACACCACCATTGGGATGAGCTACTACTGCCGTCGGATAAAGCTTTGATGGGACATAATTTGCCGGTGTGTAAACATTGGCTGCCACATCAAGGCCATTCAGCTTATATTTTACAGGATGAATATTCACCTTTCCCGGCACATTTTCACTAATGGCACCCTGATAAACCAGACCAAATGGATTGCTGACCTTATTTTGGCCTTGTATATATAGACTCATTGGCATAATATAAATGATCAACGTGATTTTTAATATGCTTCTTTTCATTTTTAATTTTCTTAAGAATTTAATCTGAATTTTTTCAATTAAATCCACCAGTCACTAATCCATTCCTTGCGCCTCCAGCCATTCGGACATCAGGCCGGCAATTTCTAAATTGTTTAAGTCAGAAAATGGAAAATGGGTATTGCCATAAATACCAATCTCCGGTAGATGCACCACTGTTACGTCGCCGCCATAGCGGTTTACAGCATCCCGCCATAATTTGGCCATCTCCAGCCGTACCCGCCATCCATCCTGCCCTGGATTGGGATTTGGCTCCCCGGGAATAAAATCACCGTAATAAATTACAACAGGGATTTTAGTTAGTTGCATAAATTCTTCTATGGGAACTCCTACAGCTTCCAGGGTTCCACCTGAACTTGGTTTTGGGTCCGGCACTTCCCCTTCCGGAAACAGGAATCCACTTCCAGGTTCATAGGAAACAATAGCTTTTACCTGCTGATTTTTAATGGCAGTAAGCCAACCCATTCCTCCCGAATGTGAATGTGTCACTAAAATACCAGGCCCAATTTTATCAAAAAGGGCTGAAACCGCTTCAGCATTAAGATTTATATCTATTGTCCCTATGTTTGGAGTCATGGACCGGAAATACTGATTCAGTGTAGCGGAATCACGAGCGAATTGTACACCATCAAAATACTCCGGCCAAATTCCGAGGCGAAAAGTTCCAAACCATCCCTGTTCATCAGGTATTGGTTCAATATTGGCCACAACCGTGCTCCGCCCGGCATTGCCTCTGCGCGGTTGATCAATAAGGTAAACCGCGTAATGTTTTCTTAAAAATATGTTCTGAAAACCTTCACGACCATCAGGAGTGGTTTCCCAGGTTTTGGAAAACTGTCCGTAACCATGCCACATCACTAATGGATACTGACGGGAATTTTCCGGAATTTGATAAAAAACATAGGCATGATCACCACGGTAAGTTTGACCTTCAGGGGTTGGATTGTATGGATCGAACCTGCCGGAATTGGAAATCACTGAACCACCTACGGCAAAGCTGCCTTGATCACTGATAATAAGTGCATTGTCTGAATTGACACAAGCTGATAATCCAATAATGACAATTATAGCCAACAAGACTTTCACGGATTTCAAGTGCTTTTTAAAGTACAATGCAGGATTGCTTAAAACTACTACCTTTCTATCAATACTTTTCATTAAATTTCATTTATATAATTACAAATTAAAATCATTCGGGTTGGTTTTTTGTATACCAAATACGGAATTGACTACCATTTTTACTGAACCGGCATTTATATACATTCTGGCAATAATTAAATCTCTAAATTTGTTTAAATAAAAAGGGAAAGATGGAAGGAATATACCAATTTGATACCATAAGTCAGTATAATGCTTTAAATAATCATGAGACCCTGCATCCACTGGTGAGTATCATTGATTTTTCAAAAGCGAACCCCAGAACCTGGGGTAAGGAAAAGAATGTGAAAATTAATTATGGTTTGTATTGTATTTTTTTGAAAGACATCAAGTGCGGAGATTTGAAATATGGCCGCAATTACTATGACTACCAGGAGGGAACTTTGGTTTTTGTTTCACCAGGTCAGGTCCTGGAAATAGAAAATGAAGGAAAAGTGTATCAACCCAAAGGCCATGCCCTGGTGTTTCATTCTGACCTGATTCAGGGTACAACACTGGCCAGCAGTATCACTGATTATAACTTTTTCAGCTACCATGTAAATGAAGCATTACACTTGTCGGAAAGGGAAAGGCAGATTGTACTGGACTGTTTTTCAAAAATCAGTTATGAGCTTCAGCAAGGCGTTGACAAGCACAGCAAAAAACTCATCACTTCAAATATTGTCTTGTTTCTGAATTACTGTGAACGGTTTTACGACCGCCAGTTCATCACCAGGGACAATGTCCACAAAGGTATAATAGATAGGTTTGAGAGCCTTTTAAACGATTATTTTGCCTCGGAAAAACCTCAAACCACCGGTCTGCCTTCAGTAGCTTATTTTGCAGACAGGCTGCATTTTTCGGCTAATTATTTTGGTGATTTGGTTAAAAAAGAAACAGGAAAATCAGCCCGGGAGTACATTCAAAAGAAGATTATACTTATTGCTAAGAACAAAATATTCGATACAAATAAAACAGTGAATGACATTGCTTACGAGTTAGGTTTTAAATATTCACAGCATTTTAGCCGAATGTTTAAAAGTGAGACGGGATTTACCCCCAATGAATACAGATCTAATAATTAAGTACTTGATCAAGAATTATTATCCTGATTAATTAAAAAACGGGTGTAACTGCTTCAATATGGCCTTTTTGTATAATCAATACATGATTGATTTTTCCAGATCACCTGAAATTTTACTTTTATAGCCAGTCTGGTACTTAAAATGAAGTTGTCTCTCAAACGAACAAAATCAGATTTTTTCAATCACCAATCAAGTTTATTGGCTTTGCAGCCTGCAACTTGTATTTAAATAATGATGAGGATTAATTTTAATCAAATCGCATATATTTTTTTACCACATCAACATTCTTCTGGTCAGTTAACATTTCAAGCAGACTAAATGCCACATCCAAACCAGTGGATGGCCCGGTAGAGGTAATGATATTTTGGTCAATGACAATACTTTGATCCTGTACATCTACTCCAAAATCAGCCAGTTGTTTTCTTCTTGCCCCATCCAATAAATCATAGGTGGTCGCTTTTCTTCCTTTCAAGATCCCGGATTTTCCCACTGGCATTGCTGCCACACATATCGCAGCAATCTTTTTTCCCTGCTGATCAAATTCACGTACCAGGTTTAAAAATCTTTCATCATAGGCATCTTCATAAAACCCTGCCTTTTCAAAACCACCAGCAATAGCCAAGGCATCAAAATCCTGAACATCAACTTGATTAAACTCCATTTCAGGCCGAATAATTAAATTCCAGGTACATTTAACCTCTGGCCTCAGGGCTGTAGTAGTCAGATCTACCGGTTCTGTGCCGTAAGCCCGGCTCCACCCCATCACATCAGTAAATACACTGGCTTCATAGGCTTCAAATCCCTGGGCCAGGAATAATAGTACGTTTTTATTCATGCTATTGGTTTTATAGGTCCTGCTTATTGCTTCTGTCAATTTATATGCTTTGGCTCTGCATCATATCCTGCCGGAACAAATAGAACTTGATACAAATCCTAAACTCCGGCACAATAATAGTCTTTTCCTAAAAATAATAAGCAATGTTTATCCTGATCTGTTGTTTTTCAAAACTAATCTTTGCTAAACCAGAGCAATACATCCCGGAGGTGATCCGGTATTACTTGACTATTATCCATATTCTAAAGTAACCGAAATTTGTAGTTTTAAGGCAATAGTTTAGTTTATTAGGGCGGCAATTACTTTTCTATCCTGATTTCGTACAATTTTGGCCATAGCTTTCCCGTAATGAAAAAACTACTTCTTTCTGGATTGTAAGCTATCCCATTCATTTCTTCAGCATTGGGATTGGTTCCTTTCGCATCCTTGGTATATGTACTTAAATCTATTTTGGCTATGATTTTACCATCTTTGGGATCAATTTTCACAATCTCATCAGTCATCCAGATATTGGCATAGATATAGCTGTCTACATATTCCAATTCATTTAAATTTGGCTTCACTACATGATCTTCTGTAACTGAAAGCTTCCTGACTACCTTAAAGGATAAGGGGTCCAAATAGGTCAGTTTATGGGTTCCATCACTCATGATCAGGTATTTTCCATCAGTTGTAAGCCCCCAACCTTCATCACTCGGGATAGTGAATTCCTGAATTTTCTCATAGGAATTGGCATCATAAACAAAGCAGATTCTTGCCTTATAGGTCAGTTGATAGCAACAATCATCTAAATAAACAATCCCTTCCCCAAAATATTTTTCCCGGTCGAGTTCTACTTTCACATCAATTTTACCGGTTATCAAATCAACTTCACCCAAAATTGATCTGGTATTTGGAAGATCAGGCGAACCTGTACTCTCATAAAGTTTTCCATCATGAAAAAGAAGTCCTTCGGTAAAAGAATTTATATCGTGCGGGTATGCTTTTAGGAAAGAAACCTTTAGCTGTGGGATGGAACTTTCCCTGATCTTTTCAGACCGGTTGTTTTTATCACATGCCGTATAAAGGGTCAGAGTTGACATCAACAGTAAAATTTTCCTCATTGGCGTTATAATTCTTTTCTATACTTTATACCCCGGACCGGTATTTTTTTTAAGGTAGATCAAGGGACAGATTTAATCCTGCTTTCAAAGTTTCATGATGGTACAAATATAAGTGATTGCCGTCTTAAATCTGATATAAAGGTTTTTCAGTGTCAGGTTAAAACTATTTTTAGGTTAAAACAAGCGGATTAACTTGGTTTCATTTCCATAAATAATCTCTGTTCATTTTCACAATATTAATCACTGAAATGGATTGAGGACACACTGCTTCACAGGCTTCGGTAAAGGAGCAGGAGCCAAACCCTTCTTTGTCCATTTGTTTAACCATTTTTTGTACCCTGCTTTTGGATTCCGGCTCTCCCTGAGGCAGCATGTTTAAGTGATTGATTTTGGCTCCGGTAAAAAGGGCAGCACTGGCATTTTTACAGGCAGCTGCGCAGGCGCCACAGCCAATGCAGGCGGCAGCATCAAAAGCATCTTCAGCCAACTGATGAGGAATTAAAATACTGTTGGCCTCGGGTGCCTGGCCGGTGTTAACACCTATAAAACCTCCGGCAATAATTATTCTGTCAAGAGCTGACCGGTCAATACAAAGGTCTTTTTTTACCGGAAAAGCCCTGGCCCGAAAGGGCTCCAGAATTAAAGTGTCTTCGTCTTTAAAGCTACGTAAATGGGTCTGGCATGTGGTGGTTCCTTTTTCCGGACTGTGTATATGGCCATTGATAATAAATCCGCATTGACCGCAAATTCCTTCCCGACAATCTGACTCAAAAGCAACAGGGTCTTCTCCTTTTACAATCAACTGCTGATTAAGGGCATCAAGCATTTCCGGCACCGACATGTTACGATCCAATTGGGAAAGGCCATATGTTTGGAATTGACCCCGGGCATTCCGGTTTTCCTGTCTCCAGATTTTTAAAGTCAGCTTCATCATTGATAACTTCTTTCGGTAATTTTTACATATTTAAATTCCAGCGGCTCTTTATGCAGTCTGAAATCATCCTTACCTATACTTTCCCAGGCGGAAATGTATTGATACTGATCATCATTCCTTTTGGCCTCACCGGTACTGGATTGGTATTCTTCCCGAAAATGGGCACCACATGATTCCTTTCGGTGCAAAGCGTCCTCCACAATGAGTAGGGCCAGATGTAAATAATCCTCTACCCGTGCTGCCTTCTCCAACTCGAAATTGATGCTTTTGTCATTTCCGGGAATAAGCAATTGTTGGTAAAATTCTTCCTTAAGTTGCCTGAGGAATGATTTTGCCGCTGTCAAATCCGCTTCATTGCGTATTAAGCCACATTGGTTGTATAGTATTTTTCCCAATTGCTTATGGAAATCTTCTGCTGTTCGATTTCCATTAATTTTCAGCAAATGCTGAATTCTGTGGTTTACCCTGGCTTCTGCCTCCTGAATGACAGTAGACACATCATCCTGCAATTGGGTTACAGGAGATTGACCGGCCAGGTAATGCATGGCCGTATGGGGTACAATAAAGTAACCATCTACACAAGCCTGCAACAAGGAATTGGCTCCCAACCGGTTGGCTCCATGGTCGGCAAAGTTGGCTTCGCCCAAAACAAACAGCCCGGGTAAATTGCTCATCAGATTATAATCGACCCACAATCCACCCATGCTGAAATGTGCCGCAGGTGAGATCATCATCGGTTGTTGATAAGCATCCATTCCACTTATCTTCTCATACATTTTAAACAGATTGCTATATCTCGATTCAACTACCTGACGACCTTCCCGCCGGATGGCATCTTTGAAATCAAGATAGACAGCGTTTTTCAATGGACCTGCTCCATGACCAGCTTTGATTTGCTGCAGAGCCGCCCGGGAAGCAATGTCGCGGGGAGCCAAATTTCCATAAGACGGATATTTCCTTTCCAGGTAATAATCCCTTTCTGCTTCAGGTATGTCATTGGCTGCACGGTTGTCACCGGCTTTTTTGGGTACCCAGATACGGCCATCATTACGAAGGGATTCTGACATAAGGGTAAGCTTCGACTGGTAGTCGCCCAGTTGTGGAAGGGAGGTGGGATGGAATTGGGTCCAACTGGGAGCGGCGAACAAAGCGCCTTTCAAATGTGCCCGCCAAATCGCTGAGGCATTGCAATTCATAGCTAGGGTAGACAGATAATAGATTTTGCCATAACCTCCTGTAGCCAAAATGACCGCATCTGATGTATGATTAGTAATTTCTCCGGTATCCAGATTACGTACCACTACTCCTTTAGCCTGGCCTTCAAATACCAATAAATCCATCATTTCATGCCGGGTATGTAGTGCTATATGGCCCAACTGCACTTGACGCATCAGCTGTTGATAAGCACCCTGTAAAAGTTGCTGACCTGTCTGCCCCCGGGCATAAAAAGTACGGCTAACTTGTACACCTCCAAAAGAGCGATTGCTCAGGTAACCACTGTACTCCCGGGCAAATGGAACTCCCTGGGCCACAGCATGATCAATTAAAGCCATAGAGCATTCAGCCATGCGATACACGTTGGCTTCCCTGGCCCGGAAATCTCCGCCTTTAATGGTATCATAAAACATACGCCAAATACTGTCACCGTCATTTTTGTAGTTTTTGGCCGCATTAATCCCTCCCTGAGCAGCTACCGAATGGGCCCTTCGGGGAGAATCGTGGAAAGTAAAAACCTCAACCTGGAATCCCAATTCAGCCAGGCTGGCCGCTGCCGATGAGCCAGCCAAACCGGTTCCCACCACGATAATTTTATATTTACGTCGGTTTACCGGATTGATCAGTCGGCAGGTAGCTTTGTACTGGGTCCATTTGAGCTCCAGGGGCCCATCAGGAATTTTGGCATTGAGCATAAAGTAAAATATAAAATATAGTAAAACTTTATTATATAATAGTAAATATAATAATTAAAAAAGTAAAATACTTTTTTAATATAGATTAGTTAATCTGAGTACCTGGTCAATCCATATGTGGAAGAACTTTATGAGGCCGCTAATTATCCTGTGTTTGATTATCATCTCCAGCTTAATGACTCCACTTTACTTATACAATGGATTGGGCCTGGGCATCTGAGCCCCCGCCTGTTGCCGCCATTGTTCCAAAAGATCATACATTTCCAGCGCTTTTTCAGGCATGGAAGGAGCCAGGTTAGTAGTTTCACCCAAATCGTGGGCTAAATTATATAATTCCAGGTTATGATTTTCATGCCAGTGGACCACTTTGTAATCACCTAAACGAATGGTGCTGCTGGGCTTCATATCCTGCCGGGGCATATAATGGGGGTAATGCCAGGCCAGCAGGCGGGTAAATTTTGCCTTGTCACCATTCCTAAACACACCGGTTAAGTCCACACCATCCAGCTTTGGTTCAAAAAGCGGCTGCTCTATGGCACTCATGATGGTAGGTACCAGGTCAGTAGTGATAGCCATCTGACTGGTTGTTTCGCCTTCTGGTGTTTGTCCAGGCCATTTGACGATTAAAGGCACCCGAATCCCCCCTTCGTAAAGCAGAAATTTCTCTCCACGCAATGGCGCATTATCTGTAATTTCCAAATCCCATAGGGTTTTTACACCTCCATTGTCTGAAGTAAAAATCACAAGGGTTCGATCTGCGATTCCTGCTTCTTCCAGGGCTTGCCTGATAGCAGCCACTGCCATATCCAGGTGAGCTATCATGGCGGCATAACCTGGATTATCCTGACCTCCGTCTGGTTGCTTTGGCTCAAAACGTCGTATAGTTTCATCAGGCGCTTCTATGGGTGCATGGGGATTATAAGTAGGGAAATAAAGAAAAAAAGGTTTGGATGCATTCTCCTGAATAAAACCAACTGCTTCATCAGCCAGACGGTCTGTCAGGTATTCATCTGCCTGACCATCTTTCAGCCTTGGATTATTATATGGTGGAAAATAGGAATCGGGTCGGCCACTTTTCCAGGCCCCTGCATTCACATCAAAGCCCTGATTCTCCGGCCAATATTTTTCCTCTACACCCAAATGCCACTTTCCCATAATAGCCGTGGTATAGCCCAATTGTTTTAACCTTTCAGCCAGAGTAATTTCTTCCAGGGGCAGATAATTCAACCAATCCGGCGGCACCAGCGGCATTTCGCCCCTGTCCCGGTCAAATACAGCGGTCAAATGGAGCCGGGCCGGAGATTTTCCGGTCATCAAAGCCGCCCTGGTAGGAGCACAAACTGGTGCAGCAGCATAGGCATCAGTAAAAAGCAACCCTTCTGCCGCTAACTGATCAATGGCTGGTGTTTCATAATATTGACTGCCCATACAGCCAAGATCACGCCACCCCAGATCATCTGCCATAATAAGTACGATATTAAGATTTTTCTGATCCTGGCCTTGCATTTGGTAAAAAAAACATAGGGTTAACACCAGGAATGCAAACTTTTTCATATGATTTCATCTGGTCAAACTTAAAATTACGGAAATTTTTATAATTAAGAAAAAGAAAGGAATTGCCCGCCAGCGAACAACAGTGTCCGGTTTAGGCATTACCGGTTAAAACCTGATGCCCCTCCTGTTACTTTTGGAAAAAGAATGGCTGAATGGCATCTTTATTGAATTGTCTGCATCGATTTATCTGTTAATCATCGAATCACCGGGATTATGATCTTCAATTACATCAAAATATACCTGAGGAATCTTCGTAAAAATAAAACCATTTCGTTTATTAACGTTTTTGGCCTGGCCATAAGCATGTCAGTTTGTTTATTACTTATTTTGATCGTGGCTGACCAATATGCTTATGATAATTTTCACAACAAACGACATGGTATCTACCGCATCATTACTGACAGGCTTCAGCAAAAAGAATACCTGTGGTCTACTGCCACTACCGCTTATCCCCTGGCTGATGTATTGAGCAGTCACGAAAGTGTGGAGCAGGTAGCCACACTCAAAAAAGGCTTTTCCGGCGTGGCACAATGGGAAGAAGCTGAAATACCTTTTAATGGGATGTATGCCAGTAATTCTTTCCTGCAAATGTTTGATTACCCACTCAGTCAGGGCAATCGGTATACTGCACTCAACTCCCCTAATGCCATTGTGCTGACAAAAAAGCTGGCTGAAAAGATATTTGGACAAGAAAACCCGCTCAACCAGGTAATGCAGGTAGAGGGGCTTGGCGAATTTGTGGTAACCGGTGTGCTGGCAGCGTTTCCGGGAAAAACCCACCTGAAATTTGATGCACTGGCCAGTACGGCCAGGCTGCCTGTGCTTCAGCAGGAAGGTAAAACAGAACCATTCGAAACAGACTGGCACCATATCTATATGACTTATGTGTATGTAAATATCAAAGAAAGAGCTGAAATTGAGGATATACAGCCTGTTTTAGATATGGTCGCTCAATCCAATTACGAAGCTGATAGCGAATTCGAATATACTTTTATAGCCCAACCTTTAACGGATATCACTCCCGGCCCTTTGCTGAGCAATACATCCGGTTTTGGTCTACCAATGGTCTTCATCTATGTCATGTTGGGTATGGCCCTGGTGGTGTTGTCCTCTGCGGCATTTAATTATGCCAATCTGACTACCGCACGGGCTATCAAACGAGCCAGAGAAATTGGCATCAGGAAAGTGGTGGGAGCAAGAAAGAAAAGCATTATCATTCAGTTTATTATTGAAGCCATCATCATGGCCCTCATTGCCTTTGGGTTGGCTATATTGATTGTAGAATATTTACACCCCATGCTCAACAATATGTTTGTTTCACTGGGGGCACCATTTCAATTTGATAAAACCCCTTACCTTTACTGGATATTCCTGGGTTTTGCCCTGATCACCGGATTAGCAGCCGGACTTGTTCCTGCCTTTTTCTTTGCTGCTACCGATCCCCTGGTAGCTTTGAAAAAATCGATCAATATCGGTAGATTTGGCAAGCATAAAAGAAGGTTTAATATCAGAAAATTATTGGTGGTGGTGCAATTTGCGTTTTCCATCATTTTCGTCATCACCATGCTGGCCCTTTATCAGCAAATGCAACTGGTGATGAAGTCAGATCATGGATTTCGGACAGAAGGGGTAGTTACAATTGACCTGCAGGGATTGGCCCCTGATCATTTCAAAAGTGAATTCAGCCAACTGGCCAATGTTACTTCAGTGGCAGCCACCTCTCATATGCCCGCCCTGGGCACCAACAACACCACTGAGTATAAGCGTGAAGGCATGCAGGAGTCAATGAATCTGAGCTATATCGGAGCGGATCATCAATACCTGGACTTAATGGGTCTGGAACTAATAGCCGGAAGAAATTTTCCTGAGAATATTCCTGAGGAAGAACAGTATGTCATTTTGAACCAGACAGCAGTAAAAAACCTGGGCTGGCAGCTACCGGATCAGGCCATAGGACAAATTATTGAAATGGATGATCATCCGGTTGAGATAATTGGGATCATCAGGGATTTTCACTATGAAAGAATGGATAATTCCATCGGACCGATGGGTTTGCGTTATTTGCCTGATCGCTTGCGGCGATTAATTGTAACCATCAATACTGAACAGGAAAAACAAACCCTGGCCGGATTAGAACAAGGATGGGCCAAACACACAGCCAGACCATTCGATTACAGCTTTTATAAAGATGATCTGAGGCTTTCCTATGGGCATTTCGAAGCGCTGATCAAGGTGCTGGGCTATGTAACCCTGGTGGTGATTTCCCTGGCCAGCCTGGGATTACTGGGCATGGTAATCTTCCATGTGCAGCATAAAACCCGGGAAATAGGCATCCGCAAAATATTAGGGGCCAGTGGAAAACAGATCCTGTTTTCTACTGGAAAAAGCTTTTTCATTCTTATTTTGATCTCTTATGTGATTGGGGGACCAATTTCTTATTTTGTGAATGAAATGTGGCTGCAAAACTATGCCTATCGTATTGATTTTGGTTTAATGTCACTGTTGACCGGATTTGGTTTGGTGGTAATCATCGTGGCACTGACTTTAGGATCACAGTTTTACCGGGCCATGCGGGTGAATCCGGTGGAAGTTTTACAGCAGGAGTAATTTAGTTTTTTAATTGATCCTCGGAATCCGCATTTTTCCAAAATTTTCTTATATTATAATCTTTTCTGCAATTACTCTCATTATCAAAAATTAATTATGAAAATAACATCAGGAGAGTTCCCAAATTGGCAACTCTCTTTCATAAAGTAGCTTTGCCCGTAATGGTTGCTATCCCTGTCTTCCATTCTTAAGCTCTAATCCAATAATGGTGCACCTCTGGCAAATGGTAAAGTGGCTTTTTCAAAATAGATAAATCAGATCTATTCGGTATTTTTGTGGATGGAAAATATCCCTTTCAAATGACCTTGAAATTAATTCAGCAGCCGCATCCCTTTATCTACAACACATATAGCATTTTGTTGCCTGGAATTATTACCTTTTTTTTGATACTGTTAGTGGCACCCTATGGAATACAAGACCTGAATTTAAATTATCGTATCGCTTTTTCTGCCGGATTAGCATCCATTGCATCTCTTTCGGTAGCTTTAGTGGTTGGTATGGCCAGAAAATTGTTCCCTGCCTGGATGAAGGAAGAAAAATGGACCCTGGGAAAGGAACTGCTATTACTGTTTTCTGTGGATCTGCTGATCTGCTTTTTGATCTATCTGGCCTTCCTGATGTTTGATTTAAGCCAGCAGCACCCCTGGCATTTATTTGTGCAGGTATTATTAAAAACATTTGCCATCAGTATATTTCCTATTTCGATTCTGGTGCTTTTTGAGCAATATAATCACCTCAGAGCCAACTTGAGGCGGTCAGAACAATGGAATAAACAATTATCTTCATTCAATAAAGCAAACCGGCAGAGACCGGATGCTACCAAGCACACCATAAAATTTGCCGGAGAAAATGGCAAAGTTGTACTAAATGTAAATCCGGATGAAGTGGTTTGTCTTAGATCTGAAGGAAATTATGTAGAAGTATTTTATCAGGACGGGAAGGATCACCTGAAAAAATTATTGATCAGAAACCGGCTCAAGGTCTTGTCTGATCAACTGCCCCCAAATATGTTTTTTCAAACCCATAAAAGTTATCTGGTCAATACTAGCCAAATCACGCGAGTAAAAGGCAATGCCCGTAATTACGAATTGGTCATACGAGATCTTCCTTTCACAGTTCCGGTATCAAGGACAAAGGCAGGATTGCTTCATGAGGTGTTATCTTGAATGACAGTTGATACCGGATCAGGCCGGTTGGTACCAAAAGCGGCTCAACAGATCTAAATGTGTGGTTAATCCTTCATTTTTGCAGCATCATTCACCTGTTTTAATAAAATAAATGGAAAGATTTAAGCTTTTGATAGGGTTCATTTTGATATTACATGCAGTAGATGGATTGAGTCAGGTTTACCTTGAGAAAAAAACCCAGCATCGGTTTGCCCAGACCTATCTGGGATTGAACACCCTGATCACTCCTACATCCGGCACTCTTTTCTGGCAAGGGTTATCTCAGCCATTCCCCTCCATGGTTACACCCCGATTTACTATAGGTGGTTTGCATTTTTGGGGTAAGTGGGATTTCAAGATCAATTTGCCACTCACCCATTGGGGCAGATTTTCCTTAAGGGAGTCAGGAAAAGTCCGTTTTAATCAGGGTGGAGACCTCAGTGCCCGGTTTTACCCCTGGAGAATCAGAAACAGACGGTTAAGGCCATTTGTGGGGCTAGGCTTCAACCAAATGGCACTCAGCCTGGAGGATTCGGAAATTAACCAACGGTCTGAGCAATTCTTTTCCACCTCCCTACAAGCAGGATTATCCTTCGCGTTCAAGGAGTGGCAGCTCAATGGAGAATTTTTATGGATGCCGGACAACCGGCGAGATTTTTACGCAACACCGGAGGATCTGCATCAATTTAGATTACCTCCGGTTTTTGCCTCTATTGGAGTGATAAAATATTTTGATGTTACCCTGCATGACGAAAAATCGAAAATCTCGGGAAAGACGGCCCAACTGGAAAAGTTGCTCCAGAGTGAAAAAAAGCTTAATAGCATTTCACTTGCCATAGCGCCCAGCAGTGCTTTCTTTCTGAGGGCACCTTCCTATAACAATCAGCCTACACTATCCTTACCCAGGCATAAAACAGTAATTAATTGGGACCTGGGATTAGGCTATTATCTGCACAATCCTGGGGCTCATTTCGGTATCAGTTACCGAAATTACAGCTCTAAAGTGAAAAGTTACGGCCGGCAAAATATCATACGCAGACAATCTATCGCGCTGGAAGGTTTTATCTATTGCTGGAATTTCAAAGGTTTTGTTCCATTTATTGGCCCCAGTTTCAGTTTTGAAAGATGGGCCACCGGTGATTTCGAACAGCAAAATCAAGTAGGATCCACCATACGCAGCCGTATGATCAGCCCCGGTATTCTTTTTGGCTGGGATATTCTGGCTTCTCCCCTGGAAACCTGGCTACTAAGGACGAATCTGCGCTACTATCCATTCCAGGAAATCGAACTGACAAATGGGAAAAAAGGCAGGGTAGATCAATTTGAATTTAATTTTATTCAATTCGTATTTTATCCTAACCGAATGTTCCATGTACCCAGGGCAAAGAAAAAATAAAAATCACAATGCAGGATCCTCAAATAATATCTGTCATACTTTATTTTCACATAGTAGCTGGGGCATTGGCCTTAATTACAGGGCTGATGGCCATCTTTTCCAGCAAAGGAAGAAAAGTGCACAAAAGATCAGGAAAGGTCTACTTTTGGGCCATGACCCTGGTGTTCATTACCGGCTTGATCATTGCCGGATTCCGCTATAACAGGTTTTTATTCCTGATTGCCTTTATTAGTTATTATTCGGTTTTTTCAGGTTACAGAAGTTTAAAACTCAAAAAACTTCACCTGAGCCAATCCCCGGGCTGGCAGGACTGGGCAGCCGGGATCATCAATACTTTGGCAAACCTTGTTTTTGTGGGACTTGGCCTGTATTATTTTGCCCTTAAGGGAATATCTGGTGCCAGTGTGCTTACCCTGGGCTTTGGATCAGGAGGACTTTTACTTTCTTATACCAACCTGAAACCTTTTCTAAAAAAACCTGATAAATCATTTCATTGGTATATGTCGCACATAGGTAACATGATGGGTGGTTACATTGCCACCACCACGGCTTTTTTATCCACCATGGTGACCCGGTTTGACTTGATGAATCCATTTCTGGCCTTTGCCCTGCCCTCCCTGATTGGTATCCCACTTCTTTTTTTTTGGCAACATCGTGAAGAAAAGAAGTTTACCGGGATATAATTTTCGCGACCTACTCATTTGAAGTTAAATCCCGGATCATTTAATAAACCTCTTGATCGTCTTCCGGACCTGAAAATTCAAAAGGAACCATTTGATTCTTTTCAATATTCATATACCCTCCTCCACACTGATTTAACACCATCATCTTCAGGGAGGCAGCAGCCTCTGCCCCTGTTTTATGGTCCTCATTAC
>JBPRGG010000082.1:0-3463 GCA_051418075.1 Candidatus Cyclobacteriaceae bacterium M3_2C_046
GCTACGGAATTATTCAGATGGTTATTGATGGATTCTGTTTTGTAATTTACATGCTACCTTATTTGATCTTTTGTCCTGGCCAGACGGGCGGTACTTTTTGCCTTGATGCAAAAAGTACCCAAAAAAATCAAGACAGAAAAAAAAGCCCTCACCTGCCGCGGCCTTTTCGCTGGGGGCCATCTTGGGCTGGCACACCGTCGCATCTGCATTTTCAGTCGGGCCAGCGCTTTTTTTGATTAGCTAATAATCATGGTCCTGATGTAATCATGTAATCATGATTCAGGCAAATTCAACTTCGGTCAGCGGTCGTCGGGTAATCCGTCAAAGTATACTTCATTATCTAATTGTTTATTCCGGGAATAGGAGTAATTACTTATGACAATTAAATTATTGCTATATAAACTATTTGACCTTCTGACTCTGATGGGTCCAGTCATCTATAATCTTCCTTATCCTGATGATTTTATCCCGGTCGGGCTCATAATTACAGCCCATCCCCTTAAGTCGGCTTTCCATCTTTTTATGGGCAGAAAAATGAATTTCCTTCATGGCAATCAAAGGTAAAACCTTCAACATATTTTCCGGAGTAATGCCGCCCCCGGCCATGATGGTTATTTTATCCTCAGATTGGCCTATTAAGCCAAGCAGCTTATCTTTATCGGCCATGGTTGAATTTTGCCCTCCTGAAGTAAGTATACGTTTTACCCCCAAAGACTTCAATTCTTGCAGGGCTTGTGTGGGATCGGGGGTAAAATCAAATGCCTTATGAAAAGTCACATTCAGGGGATAAGCCCATTCCAACATCCTGGCCGTATTTTCCTGGTCTATTTGTCCCTGCTGATCTAATAGTCCTAATACCACCCCATTTGCACCTAAATGACGGGCTACTTCCACATCATGTTTCATATGCATCAGTTCCAGAGGAGAATAGATAAAATCCCCGCCCCGGGGTCTGATCATTATATAAAGATCTATTCCCAGGTGTTTTCTGGCCAGCTGAATCGCACCGGCTGAAGGGGTAGTGCCTCCTTCAGAGGGGCCGGCACATAATTCTATCCGGTCTGCTCCGGCTGATTGTGCCGCCAGGGCTGTGGCCAGGTCATAGGCGCATACTTCCAGTTTCATATTCTTGTTGTTTAGGGTTAAAAATATTACCAGGTGATATCTATTGACTCACCACAATGATGCAAAGCCCATTTGACTGACCAGCTGGTAAAAGCGGAGAAATTACCATCCTTGTAACTTCTTTCAGATCCGGGTAAGGCTTTATTTTTGTCCAAAACCTGGTAAAGCACCGGTACCAGGGGCTTGGCCTTTGCTTCAATCAATTCAACCGAACGAGCCGCCTGTAAGGCCAGCCAGGGGCGGTCATCCTGCAAATTATTGCCTAAAACATCCAGAGCACGGGATGAACAGGCGTTGAGATGGCACAGGGTTTCGGCCGCCAATATAGCTACACTGGGTGAGGGATCAGATAGTTTTTGGTTTAATGCCTCTACCGAAGTTTGGGCTTCTTTTCCCAGTGCCTGCAAACCCATCACGGCCCAAAACCTAACTCCATTATCAGGATGGTCTAACTGGGCGGTTAATTCCGCCAGGCTGGCTGTCCCTACCATTTCGGCTGCCTTTAAAATAGCAGGCAGATCATACTGGTCCCGATCCTGAGCCATTTCATAAACAGTGGAGGATCTTCCCCTGATCATCATTTCCGGCTCAAACAGGAATCCTACATCCCTTGATTCCAGGATCCATTCATGAAGGGCTTTTTTAAGTGCTTCTTTTCTGTTTTGATAGGCTGGCTGAGCTGCCAGGTTGTTAAGTTCCAGGGGATCATTAGCCAAATCATACAATTCTTCCACTGGTTTGGACTGCCACATATTTTCAGCAGCCGGAGGTAACTGCCCTTCCTCCCGGTATTTCCTCAGATATTTAAAACTTAATTTTTTATCGGAAAAAATATACCCTGGCTGAATATAAGGTAAATGAGGCATGTAATGACGGATATATATAAATCTATTATCCCGTAAGGCCCGGGAAACTTCATACATATTATCTGCCCTGCTTCGGGTAGCGGGATTATATTTTCTGGGTTTACCAATGGTATGGCCCATAAATGGAATTCCCTGCATATGTGGGGGAATTTCCAGGCCAGCCAGGCTTAAAGTGGTAGGAGCCAGATCGCTAAAATTGATCAACCGGTGATTTTCACTGCCAGGTTTATCTGGTACCAGGTATCGATATTTTTCCGGCACATAAACTATAAATGGCACGTGCAAACCACTATGGTTGAGCCACCTTTTGTAGCGGGGCAGGCCATTGCCATGATCAGAAAAGAAAATAATGATAGTATCATCGTATAGCCCGTCATCCTTCAGATTTTGCACGATTTCACCTACTTTACGATCAAGTGTTGTAGCACAATCATAATAATGGGCCCATAGTTCCCTGAATTCAGGGCTATCAGGATAGTAGGGAGGAACCTGGGCCTGGTCCGGGTCATGAAAAAGCGATGGTGGCAAGTCTTCTACAGAACGTTGATATCTCTCCAGGTTATTACCACTGCCTTCATGGGTGATACCAAAAACAAAGAAGCTGAAAAAAGGCCTTGGTATTTGATCTGCCCGGGCCCGCCAGGGAGCCAGGTCTTGTTTCCAGTAATCAAAAAAGCCTTCCGGCTCAAAATTATAATCGGTTTTGCCATAATTACTGGTAAAGTAGCCGGCTTGCTGCATCATTTCTGGTATGGCTTTGACAAATTCCGGCCTTTTTAGCTCAGATCGCAGGTGTTGGGTACCTAAGGAAGTGGCTGGCAGCCCGGTGACCATGCAGGATCGGGCCGGGGCACAAATGGGGGCCGAAGTGTAGGCATTGCGATACAAAACACCCTGTTTAGCCAGTTGATCAAGATGGGGAGTAGTGGCATATGCATCGCCATAGGCTCCCAGCATGGGACTTAGATCTTCACAATTGAGCCAGATGATATTGGGTTGGGACAAGGGCTCAGAAGTTGGCTGGCAACCACTGCCTGAGCAAATAAAATAAAGTAAAATTATTATTTTAGCTATTCTCATGCTGATTTTTATTTTAGTAATACCGGCTCACCAGCCACAACAATATTAAGAAATTCAGCTCATTTACTTAAGATTTAGCCGGTTGGATTTTTATACCTTACCCATATTCAGGTATGATGTCTTTCCCAATAGTTTTGCAGCGTAAAAACAAACTTATTCAGTAAACCTTAAACATGGCCGAATTTGCCCAGGGTACCAGCGGGTTTGATTGTTTCTATGACATTAAATTGAATGAGTAGTTGGAGCTAGTCACTGGGGAGGAAGAGGTGTAGCGGGTGCATTAATTCAAGTCAATAAACTTTTCGATCACATTAACTAGTGTGGTAATTATTAAATTGGCTTACTAAATTTTTGCTCATATTTTTTCTTTAGACAAGGCAAAATTTGAGAGC
>JBPRGG010000083.1:0-1899 GCA_051418075.1 Candidatus Cyclobacteriaceae bacterium M3_2C_046
TTCCTGGTATTCCGGATCATCGGCCAGATTATTGATATTGTCCGGATCTGCTTTTATGTCATATAATTCTTCCACTGGTTTGGGGCCCCAGAATTTGGATTGTATTTCATTCAGGTTCCCCTTCTTGTATTCCCTTTCCCAGCTTCTCATAGATGGGGCCCGCCATAAATAAGCAATGTGCTGGCCATAAATCTTATGAGGCATATAATTCCTAATATATCGGAATTCTTTATCCCTTACACTCCTGACCAGGTCAAACCTTTCGTCCATTCGTCCTCTGAAGTTGTAACCATAGTCCCTGGGAGCAGTCTGTTGTTCACCCAGGAAAGGTTTTCCCTGCATATGCTCGGGGATCGGTACTCCGGCTAAACTTAATAAAGTAGGAGCAAAATCTACAAACGTTACAATCCGGTCTGTTTTGCTGCCGGGCTGTGCCGGAGCCAGGTGGCGGTACATTTCAGGAAAATAGATAATCAATGGCACCCTTAATCCTGATTCAAACATAAAACGCTTACTTCGGCCAAGGATACCACCATGATCACTATAATAGAAAATGATGGTACTGTCAGCCAACCCATCTGCCTTTAATTCTTGCAGCACCTGCCCCACCATGGTATCCAGTTGTGTAATCCGGTCATAATACTGAGCCCAGTCATGCTTCATTTCAGGTGTGCGGGGATGATAAGCCGGGATGGGAACTGTTTCGGGATCATGAACCAGTTGATCCATGGGAATAGAATCATGAATACTGCTTTCGTGGGATCGGGTGAAATTCCGAATATGGAAAAAAGGCTGACCCGGTTTTCGGTTCCGGTAGGAGGCTTCATTACTGGATTCATTCCAGGCTTCCGGCTGATCAATGGTATTGTAATCTTTTTTGACGTTGTTGGTGACGTAATAGCCGGCCTCCTGTAAAAATGTAGGATAAAATTTTACAAAATCAGGAATGGGATAATTGCTGCGCATATTTTCGGTACCCAGAGAATTAGCATACATGCCTGTAATAATGGTGTTTCGGGTGGGAGCACAAACCGGAGCAGCGGCAAAGGCATTTTCGTATAATACCCCCACTGAAGCCAGACTGTCCAGTACCGGAGTTGTGGCAAATTCATCGCCATAAGCTCCCAGGAAGGGACTGTTATCCTCACTGGTAATCCATAGAATATTGGGAGGTGGCAGATCTTCTTTTGGTTGAGATGGATTGCAGGCAGCCCATAATAGGCTCAGCAGTACAAAAATGAAAGTATTGATTGTGTTATTCTTCATTGTTATTTTAGATTTTAATGATGATTGATCACTCCTCAATCACCCATCCAATTTATATCAATAATCCCAAAAAGTAAAAAAAGGGACCACTTTTTTAGAGGAAATCAGGAGGACTGGTATGGGATAATGATTTTTTGGTCCCAATTTTTATAGTCGGAAATTTTAGTATTTGTTTTATTAAAACGGACACGGGTATCCACTAAATGGAAACTTTGTTTGAAAATTAAGCATTATAGTAAAGTCAAAATGTTTAATAAACTGATTGTTTTTTTGACTACTGACTGATGAATCTTTAAAAAGCAGGACTAAATCTTATTAATAATGAGGATATTTTAATTTAATAGATGGTTGTATTTTGTTGCCATGAATTTTTTATAAATATTTGAGTATTCATATCTGAAAAAATGCAAAAATACTGACATGAAATTTAAAATGATATTTATTATATGGGTTATCCTGAGCCTGCATATGCCTTTGCTGGCACAATGGAAGCCTCAGGGTGAAAAAATCAAAAGCTCCTGGGCTGAAAATATAAATCCTGACCAGGTTTGGCAGGAATATCCCCGACCCATAATGGAAAGAAAAGAATGGTTGAACCTGAATGGCCTGTGGCAATATGCCATTCTACCTGCA
>JBPRGG010000084.1:0-4639 GCA_051418075.1 Candidatus Cyclobacteriaceae bacterium M3_2C_046
TGAATGGCCTGGGCAAAAAGCTCCTTACCTGTTCCTGTTTCCCCATAAATTATGGTGGTGGTATCAGTGGCTGCTACCTGGTTGACCAATTCTATGGCTTTAAATAAAACCGGACTGCTACCAATAATTTTATCGCAATTATTGGCCTTTACTTTCTCCTGAAGGATGATGGTTTGCAGGTTCAGGTGTTTCAGTTCATTTTCCTGCTGCTTTTTTTCTTCCAGGTTCCTGATAAACAGTGCAAAAAAAGGTTGATGTTTATAGGTATATTTTGAAAGAACTACATCGGCCGGAAAAATGGAACCATCCGGCTTAAGGCCTTTGATTTCTTCTAATAACACTGAACTGACACTGGCCGTTGAATCTTGAGTATATTGGTTTATAGCTTGTAGACTTATCTGGTCAAAATATTTTGCAAGCTCAAGTTGACCCAACTTTTCACAATCAATCCCTAGCAGATTAATTGCAGAATTATTTGCCTGGATAATTTTACCGCTGCGGTCACATTCCAGAATAGCTTCTCCTGATCCATTCAGTAACCGTTGTATTTTTGCTTCACTTTCCAGTATTATTTTTTCGGAATATAATCTTTGTAATTCTGCTGAAGCCCTGGAGGCGAAAATTTTAAAAATAGGAAATATTTCGGGCAGTTCTTCCATAGGTTTGTCATCCAGTAAAGCCAGATGTCCTATTATGGAGTTGGTCTTATCCTTAAGTGCCAATCCCATATAACTAACCGCATTCACAGGTCTTAAATCTGGATCCCTGGGGAACAGTTTGATAACATTCCGGGGAATATGGCAAACTTCATCAGGTGATTGTAGGACAGGTTCGCAGGGAGTGCCTGGAACATCGTATTCATATTCTTTTATAAATTGGCCGTTACTCCAGAAAGCCAGAGCCCTCAGCCTGTTACTTTCCTTCAAAAATTCAGTAACCCAAACGCCGCTAACATCCAGGATTTCAGCCAGTGTTTTCACCAGGGATTCAAAGAAGGAAGTGCCTGTATCAGCCGAAGTACCTTCCATGATCTTTTTTAAGACCATTAGTCCTGATGGAATATTACGCTTTGAATTCATAACCTACTTACGAGATCAGGTGGACGAAAATTGGTGAAATAACGAAAAATCGTAATTATTAAAATAGTAAATAAATTGATTAATCCACTGAAAATCAATTACTTATGCAAAACGGCATGCCATATGTACAACCATTTTCATCATGTTTAATCTAAAAATAATAAAAAAATGGAAATTGTAGAAAAATCAATCAATGGATTTAAATCCGAAGAAATTATTGCCACTGTAAAAGCATTGCAGGAAGATCCTGAACTAGCTAAATTTCAATTCCGGGCCCGAAATAAATGGGTAACCGGTGGCTATAATCAGTCCACTATTAAAGATTTTTATGGAGGAAGCCAGGAAGATACTTCCCGTTCTGAACCTTACCGGTTTAATAATGGCGAACCGCCAATTCTATTAGGAAATAATGAAGGTGCAAATCCTGTAGAATTTGTATTGCATGCCTTAGCAGGATGTATGACTACTACCATGGTGCTCCATGCTGCTGCTAACAACATTCCCCTGGATAGTGTGGAATCACAGTTGGAAGGTGACCTGGATGTTCAGGGATTTTTGGGGCTGAATGATAAAGTCCGGAATGGTTATCAACAAATCAGGGTGAAATTCAAGATCGAAGGAGATCTCACTGCTCAACAAAGGGAGCAATTATATGCCTTTACTCAAAAATCACCAGTGTTCGATATTGTAACCAATAAAGTATCTGTGATAGTGGAATTAAATTAGAAAGTGCCGGCGTTTATCCTTTACGCCGGTTACTCAACCTTTTAAATAAAAACTCATGGAAACCATCAATGAAATTGAAATATTACAACTAGATGTAAACGAATTAAAACTGGCTGTTCAACAGGAGTATACAAATGTGGTTTGTAATCAAAACCATGTGATTCATTTTACTTCCGGTTGGCCCCTGGCCCGGCGGTTGGGATATCCGGAATCAATTTTAAAAACCATGCCTTCAGAAGCCATCAGACCATTTGCGGGGGTGGGGAATCCTTTTCAAATAGGTTCCATCAGTGAAGGCGAAAAGATCCTGGATATTGGTTGTGGAGCAGGCCTGGATTGCTTGTTAGCCTCCATTTACACAGACCACCTGGTTGAAGTTTTTGGTTTAGATATGACTGAGGCCATGCTGGAACAGGCCAGAAAAAATGCTGCAATGATGGGAATGAAAACTGTGCATTTTATACACGGGCAGGCCGAAAATATCCCGCTGCCTTCTGAATCCATAGATGTGGTAATCAGTAATGGGGTAATTAATTTATGTCTGGATAAAGCCCAGGTTTTCAGGCAGATCTATAGGGTCTTAAAGCCTGGTGGAAGGTTTCAGATAGCGGATGTTTTATTGGAAAGACCTGTACCTGTAGCCTCACGTAATCTGGTTCATCTTTGGACCAATTGTGTGGCTGGCGCTATTCCCAGGGAGGAGTATATAAAAGTTATTACTACTGCCGGATTTGAACAGGTTCAGATAAAACAGGAGTTCGATGTGTTCAATGATGCCAGAGTGGCCAAATCTGCTGCCTATTTTGGCGCCAGGGGCTATAACATTATAGCTGTGAAACCCATAGAAGGTTAAGAGATTTAACATAAATTAATGAAATTCTTTAGTGACTGGTATCAGGAAATTTATCGAATTGAATTCTAAAAATGGTGATGATCTGTAAATCATCATCATTTTTTTAAAGCGTATAAATCTTTATGAACTAGTTTTTTAAATGAGGCTGTTTAAAAAGTAATATTTGTTTCAGCTATAATATTTTAATTGTTGTGTAAGAACATTCAAAAATATCAGGCAAAATTATTTTAATTATACAGCCTCTTTAATTTAATCTTTAGCCACTTTGATCAATGAACTATGATACCTGGATTCTTTCCAGCCCTGTTCGGTTTTTTTCCAGATAATGGTAGTGATACAACTGAACCGAAGGGTATCTTGCTCTAATTTCAACAATTGGTCGAAATCAACCACACTATAACCCATATCTGTGCCTTTTAAGGCTTCGTAATTTGTGATCTCGGTCCAGGTTTCAGCTTTCATTTGTTTAAGTTTGGCAAACAAGTTGGTAAACCATTGTTCCCATCCTTTACGGTCTCTGATCACAACATTTTTTCCTTCTTCATTAAGATCTACTATTCCAAAATCATCATCACATAAAGATGCTAAAGTGGTAAAGTCATGTTGGCTTACGGCTTCAAATAATTGAAGGCTTTCCCGGTAAAAAGGTTTTTCTTCCATTTTGATTAATTTTAACTAAACTGACTTTGGGTAAGCCTGTAAGACAAATCCCAAAGTCAGTAATAAAGTTTTTAGTTCATTTTAGCGGTTAATTCTTCTTTGCTGCTTTTCTGGGCAGTAATAGAAGTAATTTCTTTTCCTGTTTCACTGATAGCAATGCTATATACCACCAATCCAAAACCTATTTTGTTGATGGCATCGCCCAGGTTATAAATCAGATTCATATCTGCTACTTTCAGCCATCCTAATCCATCAGGACCCAACCACCCTCCTGGCATTGCCATATAACCGATCGGGTAAATAGCCCAACCCACTAATACAAACCAGGCCAGGGCCCTGATTCCCTTTTGAACTTTCAGTGATGCATTGTTAACGGAAAGGCTACGCGCTTCACCCCACCAGGCTGTGTAAAGGATATACAGGTAACCTAAAGTGGATAGTACACCGAATATCACGGAATGGGACATGGAACCATCGGTGAAGGCTTCGCCGATGTAACCAAAAACCAGCATCCACACTGAGGCCAGGATCAGCTTCCACATTAAGCTGATTTTTGCTCCCGCAGGTCTTAAGAGTAAGTAAAACTCAACACACATCAATGGCACAGTTAAGGTCCAATCGATGTAGCGTAAAGCAGTAGGATTATCACCAGTAGCAGCATAGTAATCCTTCATATAATAATAATGTACTGCTGCAATTCCGGTGATTAAACCGGAAATTAGTAAGGAAGTTTTCCATTTGATGGATACCTGAGCTCTTTCAAACAGAAAGAATACTGCAGCGGCAAACATGGCCATATAACCTGTAAAAAAGGTAAATGCCACCGGATCATCTACCGGAATTTTTAAAACATCTAAAAGTATTGCTTTCATTTTTGTTTAATGTTTGTTTTGAAACGTTAAACAATTTTGTAAAATGGAATTGTTTGCCAAACTAATTATTTTTTCCTTTCTGGCTAATAAATCAATAAAAAAGACCCTATTATCTGCCTCATAATGAGATTATTATAATTTTTACCGCTTTATGGTTTTAGTTGTAGTAGATTTTATAAATATTTGCCTTGTTTAAAGTAAGATAAACCTGGTATATGATTATAAAAGTTTTAGATCCGAAAACAAGCATAGTAGTATTGGTATGGGCTATTCTTGGTATGTCCTCAAATTTGCTGGCACAATGGAATCCTCAGGGTGAAAAAATCAAAAGCTCCTGGGCTGAAAATATAAATCCTGACCAGGTTTGGCAGGAATATCCCCGACCCATAATGGAAAGAAAAGAATGGTTGAACCTGAATGGCCTGTGGCAATATGCCATTCTACCTGCA
>JBPRGG010000085.1:0-2647 GCA_051418075.1 Candidatus Cyclobacteriaceae bacterium M3_2C_046
TCCATTGAGCATGGGCCGCAACACCACCCATCAGCAGTAAAACAATTAACAGATATAGATTTTTCATAACTTATTATTTTAGTAAACTTATAGAGACATTTAGGTCAGGTAAATTTGTACTTGTAGCTTAACCTCGTCAGGTTCTGTGCTTTTGAAATTGAGCTGCAAGGGGCTATCTTGTTTTATATCACTGTTCTTTATTTCGGCAATCATCCAGGATAAGCCACTCCAGATTGCTTTATCGTGATAATATTTAAATGGGATAGTATGATTATCTTGCGAAGCACTTAATTTTAGTATCTGATCCAGCTTTGTACCGTGAGGTTCTCCACCTCCTGAGGATCGCAATGGCAGCCCTGTTTTTTTCTCAAATTGCTGGATGAATATCTGAACATTATGATTCGCCGGTAAGTCGATTTCAGTGTTAAAACTGTTCCCGTCAATGGTAAAAGATTTAAGTTCCTGCTTTTCCACAATTACGTTATAGTCACCTTTACCCAGGTAATACTGCTGATCCGAATATTCCCCCAAGCCTAAAACTACCATTTGTTCCGGCCCTACAGATAAGACATTGTTGACAACTTTAGGCTCATAGCCCATATCGGCAAAAATGATTAGAGCCTCCGGAATACTATTACCAATAACTTGCTCCAGGTTAAATTCTAAAACATTTTGGCCGGGATTTACCAGCGTTATTATTTCACCTTTCGGGTCTTCTGCCAGGTAGCCATACAAGTTTCCTTCACCCGGAATACCACCAAAAGTGGTTATTCTGCCATATTCCTGAAAATGGTGGAAAAGTTTTTGAGCGCTTGCGAACCATTCGGCTTCCTTATCATCAAATAATTTAAGGTCACCGTAATAGGTATTCGTATAACCGCCCCTGGCAAGGGAAAGTAACAAAGATGCCTTCCACCCGGCTTTTCCACGATGATAGCAGGTGCCGGTATTTCCAAATATAAATGCGCAATTATCAATAGATTTTAGAGGAACACCATTAAATTCATATTGCTTTACCATATGGTCAGTATAATGATCTTTAGAGCGCCAGAAGTTGGCAAACGGAATGTCGGAAAACCTGGGGTCGCCACAGTATAGCGAGTCAAAAACTTCTAACCATCTCAGGTCTATATTTTGAGTAAAGGGGATTGAGGTATTCGTGTACTCTCCACCGTAACCATTATAAGCCAGAAATAACACATCAGGATTCTTGTACCTGAAAATTTTAAATGCACTCAACAAGGCGCTGATATTGTTTTCTCTTATTTCTTCGCGCGTATGTGTTTTTTCAACTTCAGGAGTAGCTGCATCAAAATCAGCGAAATCAAATTTTATCATTTTAAAACCCTGATTTACCAATAGCTGAAGAGACTCCATGAAATGATTAAGATAGCCGCCATGAAAAAGACAAAAAGAACGGCCATGAGTGGCCAATGAATCTTGCCATTCCGGTATTACATCCAAAAACCAATACTCTTCACCGGCTACCCGGAAATTAGTGGAAACCCAGATGCCCGGTTTTACATTATGCTCTTGACACAAATTCAGGAATCTTCCCGGGCCTTCTTCTGACCAATCTGGTTTGCGCCACTCCCGGTATCCTCCATCTTTTGAAAACCAGAAACAATCCATCAGGTAATAATCAAAATGTACTCCCTGCGCTTTTAAGCGAAGCATCTGTTCAAATTGCTCAAAAGCAATGGCTTCGTTTAGCCTGATGTTATCCGATAACTCATCATAAGCAGCCCAATTAATATAAACTGAAACTGGTTTTGTAATTCTTTGGCGAAAAGACAAATTCATATATTCATATCTTTGATAAATAAAACATCTATTTTCTCTTGAATAAAAGAATGTAGCCTAACAAAATCATAGGCACAATTTCAATAAAAGCAGCAATAAGGAATGTTCGCTGTATAGAGCCAAAATAGTCATACAGAAAACCAGTGATATTGGTACCAATTAAATTTCCTAAACCAGCACCTGCCAATCCATAAAGCATTTGTCCTGATACCTTCATTCCTTTAGGGGCCAGATTGCCCACCAATGTAACAGCACCGGCAATGAATAAACCAGCAGTAGCGCCATGCAGGCATTGTACAAGTATTAAGGCTAAAGGTGTGGTGATAATGGATATTAAAAACCACCGTATTCCGGTAATTATGACGGCAATGATTAAGATGGTTTCCAACCGCATCTTTTTTGCCAGCCACCCGAAAGCTAATAACACCAACACCTCCGTGGCAGTGGCCATGCCTGCTGTAAGACCAAGAATAGATTGGCTTAACCCAAGCTCCTGTGTAAGCGGACCGATAAAGGTGCCGAAAGGGGCCATGCTGATATAGTGAAATACCACAGCTACCAGGAAAATAGTAAATGTGCCTTGTTTAAGAAATTTCTTGACCTGCGAAAACTTCAAACGATCCTGAGTTTCCGCATTTCTTTCTTTTATGGTGAGTGAAATAAAAAAAACTATGACAAAAGAAACGATTAAAACCACGAATAACCAGGGTGACTCAGGACCAAAACCCAGCATATCCATTACAATTCCGAAAGCAGACACGGCTATAAACCAGCCCAATGCTGCCCACATTCTTATTTTGCCATAGTCAGTTTTCTCTACCTTTGCTTTGGCTGTAGCCATAGA
>JBPRGG010000086.1:0-2301 GCA_051418075.1 Candidatus Cyclobacteriaceae bacterium M3_2C_046
TATGCTGCCAAATCCATTTATTATTCCACTACATCGATTAATGGAAGTGGTAAAAAGAAACTGAAACTACCTTTTCCGGACATTCCCAAAATAGATGCCTGGGGAAAACCAGGTTTTATCGAATTTGATGATGACGGAAAACCCAAATTTTATCAGGAAATTGCAGTTCTGGCACTACCCGCCGATGTTAATCAAATCGATACTGCTCAAATTAAAGACGTTTCCCGCTTTTTCGACCCCGCTTCTGAAAGGCTGGAGTGGGATGCGCCTCCGGGAAATTGGATTATTCACCGCTATGTTTGTTCCAATTCCGGCGAAAACCTGAAAATTCCCAGTGCCAATTCAGCCGGGCCAATCGTAGACCATTATGATGCAGATGCAACTGCCTTTCATTTTAATTATATCCTTGAAAAATTAGAATCCGTACTGGGAGATTTAAGTCAAACCGCCTTAAAAAGCCTTTATATGGCCAGTTACGAAGCAAAGGGATTTGCCTGGACTACATCGCTGCCGGCTGAATTTAAAAGGATCAACGGGTATGAAATTACAAAACTCCTGCCTGCTTTATTCAATGATTCTATCTTTCATCAGGATCTGGTAGCCAATCTTAATTATCATGTTTACAGGACCCTGTCAGATTTAATGATTAATAATTTCTATAAAAAATCCCGGGAAATTTGCCACCAATACGGGTTGAAAAATAATAGTGAGGCTGGCGGACCAGGGTTACCTTTACATAATGTACCAGTGGAGCCTATTAAAGCATTGGGAAGCCTGGATATTCCAAGGGGTGAATTCTGGATTAATCACAGCCGCTTCAATGAACAAGGGATCGATATATCCAGGGTTGTGAAGGAAGTTTCGGCGGCAGCCCATATCTATGGCCGTAAATTTGTAGAAATGGAGGCTTTCACAACTTTTCAACAGTGGCAGGAGGGCCCATTTGAAATGAAACCTCTTGGTGACCGCGCATTTTGTGAAGGCATGAACCGGGTAGTAGTGCATGGCTCTACCCATAACCCTGAGGGAACCGGTTTTCCTGGAATTGTCTATCACGCCGGTACCCATTACAACGATAAAAGGGTATGGTGGCCTAAAGTCAGGCCTTTCAACCAGTACCTGGCCCGTATCTCATATATCGCCCAGGAAGCAGATTTTGTGTCAGATATCCTTTACTATTACGGGGACACGATTCCGAACTATGGCGGTCATAAAAACAGCCGTTTTACCCCGGGACCAGGTTACGATTATGAGATCGTAAATTCAGAAATACTGCTGCAACTCGATGTGAAGGATGGTCAGCTTGTAATTCCATCGACTGGGGCAAAATTCCGGCTGATGGTGCTGGATGATGAGAAGAAAATTAATCCGGAGGTATTATTGAAATTAAATGATCTGGTCGCCAAAGGGGCCATTATTTTGGGAGAAAGGCCTGTTGGAATAGCAAATGTCAAATCCAACCATAACAGCAAAGAATCAGAAGATTTATTGAATCAACTATGGGCAACAACTGGGAAGCAAAAAATTTACCCTGGTATGCAGCCGGCTAAGATGCTTGACCGGTTGAAAGTACTACCCGATTTCAGTTATCCGGGTGACAGTACTTATCATTTGGATTACATCCATTATTCGGCCGGCGATTTGGATTTTTATTTTATCAGAAATACCAAATCTGAATGGATTTCCCGTAATTGTGCTTTCAGGCAACAGGATAAAATTCCCGAATTATGGGATCCTGTCAGCGGAGAAATCATACCACTTCCCATTTATCACCATAATGCCTCGCAAATTTATCTGCCATTAACTTTGGCACCTTATGAAAGTACTTTTGTTGTATTTAAAAAAGGTGAAGATCAATCTCAATTCAACCTGCTGAGGTCGACAGAAACAGGAAAAGATGTTCCCCGGATTCGTTACACCTCCAAGGGGTTTAATATCCTGGATGAAGGTAATTATCAATTGGTGTTACAGAAGGATACTTCATCAATTACCAATTTTACTGATGTTTTACCTCTTGAAGGCGCTTGGGTAGTTTTCTTTCCGTCGGGATGGGGAGCGCCAGAACGTCTTGTTTTGGGAGAACTATCATCCTGGACAGAATCGGAAAATAAAGGTGTAAAGTATTTTTCCGGTCAGGCGCGCTACGAAAAAAGTTTTGTCCATGTGCCTAATACTAATGCCTGGTCTGAAGCCCGGTTTCTGCTTGATTTAGGAGATATATCCCATGTGGCCGAGGTTTGGTTGAATGAACAACCTTTGGGAATAACCTGGTCTGAACCCTACCAATTCGACGTCACTGAC